>CBDFHU010000164.1:0-23643 GCA_965247375.1 Arsenicibacter sp. | reverse complement strand
TCTTCCGGGAACTTACTGGTTGGGGAGATACAGGGATAGAATAAATAGTGGGCTGCGCTGATTGTGTGCCCTTGGAAGATGATTTGCTCGTCCAGAAAATTCAAAGCAGCGTCGTTTTCGGCTATATCCCGAATCATTTTATAGTTGTCCTGCCATTTTGCATTCGTGAGTCTGACCATTACCGATTGGTCGTCCTGGAGGTGGCCGTTTATAGGCTTTAGAGCGAAGAACAATTCAAAAAAGGTTTCTATTGCGTGGAAGTAGGTCTGCCGAAGATCGCTACGGAGCGTAAGCTGTAACTCCGCCCGGTTTTCATGAAGATGATCGGTGGTCAATATGGCATCTTCATACCGGCTCAGGTTGTCGAGCAGCTCTTTCAAATAAATTGCCTTATGCCTATGGTAGTTTTTGAGATAAGTTTTGAAAAACAGTTTTGGATCAACAATCATAGTGCTTTATTGATTACGGATTAATTGATTTATACAAGGCTTTTAACTGTTTTAGACTTTTTCTTCTCGCCTACTCCTGCCGCAGCTACGAGCGGAGCCGTATACTGATCGTATAACTCGAACAGATACTCGATCCGGCGGGTCTCGTTAGTGAAAGCTTGCTTGCGGTAGCATTGGTCGACGGCCCGGTCGAGGTCCTGGTGTGCTTTGACCAGCGCGGGCGGCATGGTCAGCGGATCGTAGAGATCGGCCAGGCTACTGCCAACAAATGAGGCCCGCACGTCGAGTACCTTCTGCGCGGCTGCTTCTACGTCTTTAACCTGCTTGTCGGTCGGCGACTGTGGCCACGGGAAGTTGTTGTAAACGATGTCTTTTGAGTATCGGTAGTCGCTTTTTAACCGGCCACACACGTAACGTACCCACGTCATGTGCATCTCTGAAGTCAGCACGCCGAAATGAAATAAACTGGCATTCGGTACAATCTTGACCAGATTGCTGGAAAGCGTTTCGGGGCTTTCGTAGCCAATCGGAATATAGCGCCTACGTTCTGAAGAAACTTCAGGAACAATTAGGTAGCTGCTCTTTGGCATGTTTTCTACTTGAAATCTTGTCGGTGTATTTGCAAGCTTCTTTGTAGATGCCCTACTACTTGCAGAACGCATTGAACGAACAGCTTGCACCCGTTTCATTGCTTCCGGCATTTGTCTGAGTTCGCCAGGCGGACAGTCGCCCAACCAAAGACACCATCGCTCATAACCGTTGATAAACTCATCAGAACCTAACCACCGGCGAAACCATTTTTTCGATTGTGGTTCCTGTATAATGAACAGTTCCTTTTCTTCGGTTGTGAAAAGATAGTTTCCACCATCAATTGGCTGATTACCAATACCTATTTCAGGTACAGCACAAAGCGGTTTTTGCCGACGGGAAATGATAACGTCGTTTCCCTCAACCAAATACGGATTGATATTTTTTACGGTTAGTACTGTTGGGTCGCCTTTGATATCGTCATAGTGGTACAGATGTTTGACAGTAGTGTCATAACCTGCAAAACCGATGATAACGCAGTACACAGCCGCATTACCTTTAGCCTCATTATTCCACTTGAATGTTTGATGGGCGAAATGAATTTTGATATTATACTTCCTCAACATTTCTCCCCACAATACTCCAACTTGTTCACCTTGAGTGATCGAGTTTGTTGAAACAAACGCAGTTTTTGATTCAATCTGATGAATGTATTGCGCTGCTTTCAGATACCAGCCTGATACGTAGTCAAGTATTCCGGACCCATCAACCCCTACAAAAATTTCTTTTAGCTCCTGTTTTTGCAAATCGGAAGTATAACGTGAACCAATGAAAGGCGGATTCCCCACGATGTAGCTGTAACGGATTGGCTCTTCCCCT
This sequence comes from Arsenicibacter sp., assembly GCA_965247375.1. Taxonomy (GTDB): domain Bacteria; phylum Bacteroidota; class Bacteroidia; order Cytophagales; family Spirosomataceae; genus Arsenicibacter. Next base: position 21,787 of record CBDFHU010000164.1, on the reverse strand, counting down.
TCTTTAGGTTCAGGCAGAAGTGATTGCCAGTCAGTGCGGAGGGCGTTGCCGTGCACGATGGTCGCCGACTTGCGGAGCGGTAGCCGGATGTAGTATTGCCCGAATTCTTCGGATATCCGCATATTCATCTGGTGGTCGATGAGCCACATGGCCACCTGGGCGATCTGCGCTGGGAATTCCTCGTATTCGATGCCGTAGAATCGGTCCACGTCCACGAGCACAAGGTCGTTAACGCTCACGTACTGCTGTCCTTTCTGCAACGCCTTGATAACCTCGACTTCCAGCATCCGCAATTCGCGATACGTAATGATTAGGAAGTTGCCGCAGCCACAAGCCGGGTCCAGAAACCGCAGGCCCGACAATTTCTTGTGGAAAGCCGTCAGCTTCTTGCGGTCATTTTGTACATTTTGGAACTCCAGCCACAGTTCATCCAGAAACAGCGGCTTGATAACCTTGAGGATATTCTTCTCCGAGGTATAGTGCGCCCCCAGGTTGCGCCGTTCGACCGGGTTCATGACCGACTGGAACAGCGAACCGAAGATTGCCGGCGAGATACGTCCCCAATCCAACCCGCAGCAGTCGAGCAGAATTTGCCGCATCTCCCGGTCGAACGTAGGAATCGTCAGGTTCTCCGCGAATAGCTTACCGTTGACGTAAGGAAACTGCGCCAGGGCATCGTCTAAGTTCTTTGGCCGTTTGTCGGTGGGCGAGTTGAGCACCTGAAACATCATAGCCATCTGCTGCCCCAGATCGAAGCCGTCTTCGCGGGTGTTCTGCGCCAGGTAGTCCTGGAAGATGCCCTTTTCGAAGATACTGGTGTCATCGGCAAATAGGCAGAACAGTAACCGAACCAGATACACTTCGAGCGTGTGCCCCTCGTAACCAACCTCTTTAAGTTTGTCGTGCAGGCTACCCATCATCTGAGCCGCCTTGATGTTGACTGGGTCCTCTTCTTTGTATGTACGTTTCTGATAACCCAGCATGAAGCCGAACTCCTTGACGTGTTGGTGCAGCTCGGCCAGTGGTATTTCGTGGTAGGTACGTTCACTACCCACTGTCGATTTCTCTTCCAGGTCGTAGAGCCTGAAACGGGCGAAATCCGACACCAGAACGTAACGAGGCAGTTCATGATCTTTCAGCCCGATGAAGTAATCGACCGCTTGTTTGTATGCATCATCTAAGCTACGTCCCCGCGACTTGTGTTCGACTACCAATGTGCCTGGCCAGAATAGATCGACGAAGCCTTTGCTCCGACCCGGCCGCTCGACTGCTTTTTCAAATTGGGCCAACCGTCGGCGCGATACGCCGAATACGTTGAAGAAGTCGTCCCAAAACGATTTAGCTTCGGCATCTTCTGATGCTTCTGTTTTCCATTCGTTGGCGAAACGTAGGGCGCGGTCTTTAATTTCAGTCCAGCTAAGGGCCATTACCAAGCAGGGGGATGTTTAGTAAGTGAAAACCTAAAATAGTAAAATTACATTAATGCTCTTTCGTAGGCTCTGATTCCGCCGTAAATACACCGACCGATTTGTTATCAGGGATAAAAATAACCAGACGGAACCTCGAGCTGTCGTTGGCGGAGTACTTTAACCACCTCGTCTAATGCTTCACAGAACTTAGTGTCCTTAAATAGCTCAAAGTGGTTCACTGGACCATTTATAATACGCGTAATCCTCCTCGCTCAGGTTGAGTCGCATAAACTCGTCCATCCCAAAGTCATTTCGTTCTAACACGTACCGCCGGAACGGCCAGCTTCGTTTAGCTTCTCCCAACCCTCTGGTTCGTTCGCCCTCGCGAATCCGCTCATTGGGTAAACCACTCAGATATTCTTCAAAATAGATTTGAAGCAATTCGTCTGCTGTTCGACTCTCCTGTTTGGCGGTCAATTGTCCTTCCAGCCATTCGGCCAAATCTTCCGGTACGTTGACGGTACTGTGCTCGGTTAGGCCAGCTACGTTGTTGAATTGATACTGATAGCAGTAGGCTGCGTTACCGATCCGATATTGCCGCGCCCAGAACTCACGCTCTTCCGGGGCGAAATGGGCTAATTGCTCGGCCTGTATCTGATTGTATTTTTCAATAGGATGGCGCATACTGAATTGATCTTGCTATTTCTAATTAAAAAAGAGGTATGCCAAAATCGTATCCGGCTTCATCTTCATGCTCAATAAGTTGACGAAGTAGAGGTTCAGGATTGGTCAGCGACAAGATGTAATCGCCCCAATTAGCTGAATTACCAAACCTCTTATCCTCGTTAGGCAACTCAGTCAATCTTATCTGCTCGGTAAGTTGTTCGTTGATGCCGTAGTTCTCGAAGAATTTAAGCAATTGATGCAGTTGCAATGCTTTGGCGGGAGGGCGACCTGTCAGCCGAAAGACAGGATTTCGTAGTGCCGTACCCACGTATTCTTCGTCCTGCCAATCACGAATGTCCCAAAAATGGAGCAGGTTAATTTGGCGATAATGAGGCAGGTTTAAGTAAAACGAGCCAAAGTGGCGCTGTTTGCTATACCATTGGTTACGAAAATGCTGACGAAGGTCTTTCATGGCCTGTTCATCCTCGCCCAATACAACAGGTGAAATAGCCCTTAAATGAGCAAAGCCGTCTTCCAGAGGCATTTGCTCTAACGCCCTGTAGCATTGGATAAATTGAAAGATGTCATCAAGTGGGATAGGTTTTACGGGAGATTTGTACATTTTTAGGTTGTAAATTTTAGTGTGATGTAAGCCAGTTAGTCGTCTCCGTCTACAGGCGGCATTCGTAATTTGGGCCGAGTTATGATAAAGCATCCGTTCCGATTCAGAGGATGTGCTTTGACTCTTGTACAAGCGTTGCAGCGACCAGATTTGCCCGTATTTGATACAGGATTCGTTCATGTATAGCCGGTAACTGATTACGTAAAATAACGTCGATCAGGATGGCATCTTCCTCAAAAGCTGGATGCCATAATGCATCATAGTCGAGGAACAGGGGAGCCTGCCACCATCGGGTTACGGTTCTATCGGTGGGTTGCACGATGTCGAAGTAGTTCGTGTGGAGCCAATAGTAGCAATCCGGCTCTTTGATATCTTCGATCATCCGTCGCAGTAGCCCTGGTAGTGCCGATTCATCATGGCTCATTGTTTCGGTTGTCGTCATTCGCTTAAAAAACATTGACAGCTATAATCCTAACTTCATGGCCGCATTGTGTTTGACCACTTCCTGAACCCGTGTGTAGCGGTCAATCATAGCGCGGGTACGGTGTTTGGTCTGCTGCATAATCTGCGAGTCGTCGGCCCCGTTGAGCTTGGCGATGGTGACGAACGAGGCCCGGTGCGAGTGCGCCGAGTAGTTTTCGCCCAGATACTGTTTCGTGACGCGGGCCACCTGCTTATCCGAAAGTCGTTCATCTGTAATCTGCTCGCCCTTGCGGATGCGAATAAACAACGGACCCGTTCGTACGACTTAGTAACGACAGATAATCCTGCAAGGCCCGTACCGGGCAGGTCTCCGGGTCTGGGCTGAAGAAGAGGGCTTTCTGTTCGGTGTGACCGTGTTGATTGGTCTTGCTCCCCCGGTAGCTCAACACCGCTCCCTGCCGGGTAAACTGAACACTCTCGATATCCAAAGCGACCAGCTCCGACCGGCGAAAGGCGCCGGCAAAACAGACCAGTAGCATCGCCCGGTCGCGGCAGGCCCGTCGGTGTAGGAGGTATAGCCCGAACCGATTGTTTATAGGAATCTATTTCAAAAGCAGGAGCCTGCTGCGGCTCGGTGCCAATGCTCCGTTTGATGCCTTCCATCACCAACCGGACTGCTTCATCGTGTCCGGGGTCGGGGTGTTTACGTAGCCGGTGCCACTTGGCGGATGGCCGCCAGCTTTCGGCTGATGGTTGCCCATTTCTGGTGCCCGGCCAGATCAGACAGGTAAGCGGCCAGCGGAGCAGGGCCAATAGGCAGAACGCCCATGCCGTTTTCTTGTAGCCAGCTTTCCAGCCCGGCAATGTCTGCCCGGTAGGCTTTACGGGTATTGGCGGCTCCTTCCAGGCCCTTCTGCAAGAAGGTCGCCGTCTTGGCGGCCAGTTCCTCCTGCGTTGGGCGTGAGTGGACAGAAGTCGAGTCGCTTTTAGTCGATATAAGGCTGGTGCTCATTCTGGAGTCATCGTTACAGGTTAGGTAGCATATGCTATTTGCCAGTGGTATCGGTTCGGAACGTACCCGCTCTGGCTGCGGCCACAGACGAGTCCACCTCAGCCCCGGTGAGTTCATCTAACTCGTTAATAAACAGCACAGGTTTGCCCTCGTCTTCCAAATAGCCCGTATCTATCCGCAACCAGAAATTCCACTCCGGTACTTGCATATGCGTGATGGTTCCCACGCTGTTAAGGTGAGTGGGTCGGTTCTGGTGGTAGATTGGGCGGTATCGCTCGGCCATGCAGGGCAGTTCCTCAAGCAACGCGGCCTGCACGTCGGCGGGCATTCGCTCGAAGGTCAATCGGGCGGCTGGTGACCATACCAAATCGGGATTTGTTGGATTTGCCATCTGACAATGAGGACGATTTGAAAGCTACTTTCGTTTCTTGTTCGCCTTAGTCACTTGCTGCGGTTCTATACGACGTAGCAGGATGTAGCAAGACTGCCGTTCATCCAACGCTACCGATAGCTCGACTACGCGCAGCGCATTACCTACCCAGCCACGGCTCGAACAGCGCTTTCAGAATCAGATAGGGATGGGTTGTCTCTGCCTTTATATAAAGTTCGATGTCATCATCCAGCCGGTCGGCCGTTGGGATCGTGTATCCGGTTATCCGACAGGTCGGATTATACCCTTCTAACCGTTGCCGAAGCATGTTCAACGCCGGTATAGCCCCCCAGTTCATAATTGGATATTTTCTTGGAGTATCAAGCTCATCCATGATTGCTAATTGCCAGTTTTTGCCGGTAAGATACTGGATATATAATTACGTCCGATAAGAAAAGTTTATCGGACGTAAAAGTTACCCAATACCTTGTATGTAAGAATTCGTGTGGTTATCTTGAGGCATGTAAACGCTACGTCCATTTTTCTCTTTAACGGAGGGCTTTACACCGAGCAACATGAATAAAGAACAGTTCACCCTTGAATACAAAGCACCCAACCGCTTTCCCAGCACCTGCTTCATTACCGTTTACCGGGACATTCCGTTGGTGATCGCTTCCGAGACGGGCGTGGGCATGAGCGTGACCAACGCAGCAGAGTTGATTGCTACCGAAGTAGTCAATCGCTGCAACCTCGATCCAGTACGTTTGCTATTCGTTGAGCATTATCCAGAAAGTCAGCGGCCAAAGCCCTACGGCGAGTCATTCGACCTCGTCACATTTACCTGGGATGGCACCACGGCCCGTAACCCAGACTGGCGTAACCTGCCCAACGATGAGTTTGAGCAGATTTTACAAGCCATTAACGTGTAGTCTTCGCAGGTAAGCGGGTTAGTTGCTCTTACGCTTCTTTGATTTAGGGCCTGACGGGTCTTTAAACAGTATACCAGCTATGTAGCGCGTGGGCGTCGTGGCCACCGTAACCGCTCCGTGAGTCACCATACTATCCAAACGCAGAAACTCATTGAGGTACTGCTCGCTACTAAGAATAGTTTTCTTCTGACTATCGGTAAATTGATAATTGTAAAGGAATTCTTCCGCCTTCTTCTGCTTGTCAGCAAGGGAAAGCTCGCTGGCTTTCTGCAAATCTTTGTTGACGAGCGCGTAGTACGTCGCTTTGGGACTGGTCTTACCTTTTCGGCGAATAATAAATTGATCCATTTCACGGCCCGCCCCTCTTTTTGCTCGGTAATGACAATGTCGAGGTACGTCTTTCGATTGATCTCCGAAATGGCGTTGGAGAGCACCATTTGCTTGAAGTTGGAGTAACGGACATACTTCTGTGCATTGAGCAGCTCCCGCAGTTCGGTTACCTCGACGCGCCACAAGCCGGTATCGATAAAGCGGGTCAGGCGAGGAAAAAGGAGTTGGGAGTATTCACTACTAAGCGATACGGCCGCGCTCAGTTCATATTGTGAATAGCCTTTGCTCAGATCGATAAAGTAGGGCAGCACCATCGAGTTGACAACGATGTCGAAATACCCTTTATGCGACTCGTAGTGAATATACGGAATGGGGACGATGAACGTGTACTTGCCCCGATCCTGGTCGAATATCTTGATCTTGCGCGAAGTAACCCGATCCAGAATTTTAAGTATTACATTGGTCTGCGCGTGTGAGTTCTCTCCTACAAAAACATCCGAATAGTGAATCCGAAATTGTCGATCCTCAACTCGGTAAAGATTTCACATCAAACGTCTGCTCTCCCTTCAGGGCTTTCAGAATGTTCCAGTAAAGCCGACGTTCATGCAGCGAAAATTCGGAACGCCCCAGCAACAGAGTTAGGGGTTCGCGGATAACAATTTCATCATTCATGGGCCTAAGTAGAACGAAGAAAGCGAGAAAAAGCAATTTTTGAAGACAATTCCTTGCCTGTGATCAATTGACGGAATCAGCTTCATTACTTATTTTTATTGCCTTATCATGGTTAAGTCATTGATTATTAAGTGATTTAGCGTTAAAAATATATTTAAAAAATTAAACATTTATGTCGTTTTTTTCTTGCTTAACACTTTCACACTGGCAGGTATTTGGTGCTTGATTATGCCATTACTCTATTTCATTGCCCTTCTACTCTAATTCATTGCCTTTCCGACTCTAATCCATTGCCGATCCAACTTAGATCTATTGCCTTTACCCCCCAATGTTGACTTTTATTTATTGCCCTTTTACTCTAATCTATTGCCGAACTACTCTAATACATTGCCAATGTACCACTTATCCACACTACTAATTACTGATCCAGAGGAGTTTAGCAAAAGTTTATCCACAGCTACTATTATCAATCTCAGAACAATTTTAAAAATACAACTTTTGATTTTGAGCGAGGGCATCGAAAGCGGTTTGCTAAAAAAATCAATAAATAGTGCGAAGCCATCAAGAGAATTTGGCTAAATGAATAAATTAAGTTTACTTTTAAAGTAAACTTATGCGCCCTGTACTCTTTTGCTAACGATGGCTGCTCAGAAGATCTCCCGCAAACGTAAAACCTACGAACCCACCGACTACGCCCGCCTACTCCGGGGGCTTATTCAATTGATGAAAGTCGTGAACAAGCTCCAACCTGATCGCAACACCTGGGACATTGAAGGTGAGTGGAACGGTACAGGTGTCATCTATTTTGTCGATAGCCGCGACCAATCCCTATTTGCTGAGTATGAGCATTTCGACTGCCGTACCATCAAGCTCGTAAATTTTGGCAAACCCGCAACCCGGCTGACGTTCTTCAAGAAGCACAAATACATTTTGCTAAAGAACAGTGACCTCACAAGGGAGGATAAAGAGCAACGGATAACCAACTATATCAACGAACTCACCGTGAAACGGGCTATCAAGCTCGACAAAATTAACAAACTGACAGGAGCCGCCCTCTCTGATGAGCGGGGCATGATTGGGATGATGGAACAGGAGATAAAGACATGGCAGGATGTTCTGCGTAATCTTGAACACTACGATTTTGCTGTTTCTAACTACCGGCGTGATTACCAATACGTAACACTCAATTACAAATACCGCACGTCGGAGCAGGAGTACGCCAATGCCCAGGAGCATCTACTAAACCCACAGCGCGACGGACAGGGTGTTATTACACAGCAACGCTACAACCTGATTTTTGTGGATACTCGGGAAATTAGTCGTGAGCATCCGCACCAGCACAAGGAGATTGAAAATTTTCTCAACAACTTTAGCTTGATCACCCAGACAGGCAAGCAGCAGTTATACGCCCGACCTAAACCACCCGAATCCTTTGATGAGGAGCTTAACAGTGTTGCTTCTTCACAGAAAATAGACGTTACGCAGCCTAAACAGGATTTTCCAAAGTCATTATTTGATTAGTCATCAGAGCCTGATTTATAAGTTGCTAATACTCAATAATATCGAAAAAAAGATAATTAATTAAATAATTTGAGCAATATACACGGTTTGTTGTACGTTACTCTATTATGTGGGTATTGATAATAGAGTAAAACCCGCCGTGCTTTATGACTCTTGTTTCCTTGTTTTTTAAAGTAGCGTTGCCGGTGAGCGTACTGGCAACCACAAGCCTTATAACCAGTATTACGCACACGCCCAAAAACGACTCGACGCAACAACGACTTGCTCCACCTGATTCCACGCTGAAGGTTCCTATTGCAGTAGTCAACAAAGACAGGCTGCCGACCGTGGTGGTCGAAAAGGAAGTGGACATCCCTAAGGGCTACGCGTATGTGCAGCACAGTTTATCGTTGGTAAGTGCCTTCCCAATAGAAGGAGCTGAGCAGGCTACGGACTGGATTGCCGGTCCTAACAAGTCCTGGAGCATTTACGCGAAACTGGAGGTAAACTGCAAGCAGCCTGATCGTATTGCCATCAGAGCAACCGCAGCACCAGACCGGAAAAAATGAAGAGATCGGCGCACAGGCGGTCTTGTTAGTCGGCATTCGCAAGTTGGGTAACGCGAACTAATACCAACTGTTTTCTTACTATTTACCAGTGGTACCTTCGTTACGGAAGGGTGCCCGGAAAGCCATTGCCTTCCGGCGTCCAATTACCTGGCAGCGCGTGCTTTGGCACATTGTCTTTTGGAGTCTGAGTTATGTTCTCACGCTCAGTCAGTTTCGGCGGGCTTTTTCGAGTCAACCCAACGCGGGTTTGCTACACGTAGTCAATACGCATCATTTCCTGACGACCTTAGTATCGTTTGGCCTGTTGGGATACGTGTTGATTCCGCGTATTCTGTACAGACACCGCAGACTCTCGGAACGTTTGCTACTGACCACGGCTACACTCGGCGGCTACTACGGCATTATGTGTGTCAATACGTATGGGCTGCTGATGTTGGTGAACAGGTTCTACGCGCCTTTACCGGAATATCTGGCCCGGCGGGTTACCCTGTTTGCGCAGGCGCGTTGGTATGATTACGTCGTCGATCCGGCCATTATGTTCTTTGTTTTCGGGCAGTTTATATCCTACATCCTGATTCCATTGCTGATTAAAGCGATTCGGGATGGGTACGCCCGAAATCAGGCTCAACTGGCCATTGAAAAGGAACGGCAGCAACTGGAACTGAACAATCTCCTGCTGGAAAAAGAAAACGCTACCAAGGATTTGCAGTTTCTGCGACAACAGATCAATCCGCATTTCCTGCTCAATGCGTTTAACAACATCTATGCGCTGATTCACCGGCAAGATGGCAGGGCAGCCGAGACGCTGGCCAACCTTTCTACGCTGATGCGCTACACGCTGTACCGAACCAGCCAGGAGTTTGTGCCGCTACCCGATGAACTTCTATTTATTCAGGGGTACGTCGACATGGAACGGATTCGGCACTCACCGCCCGAAGCGGTCGATTGCTCCCTGCCGGAACCTACCGAAGCCATGCAATACTGGCTGATTCCACCTCTGTTACTGGTTACGTTCGTGGAGAATGCGTTTAAGCATGGATTGAACGCCGTTTATGAAGGCGGATGGGTACAAATACGCCTGACCACAGAGCTGGGTCAGAACGGTACTCTCATCCTCACGGTAGTAAATAACAAAGGCGAGACGCCGACTTCTCATACCGCCGATAGTGGCATTGGGCTGACGAATGTCAGACGCCGGTTAGCCTTGCTATACCCGGAACATCAGTATGAACTGATTATACAAGACCAGCCCGAGCGGTATTCCGTCCGGCTGACTATCCCGCTCAAAAGGAAGGGCGAAACTACTCCTACCTATGAATACGCACCTACGCTGTCTGCTAATTGATGATGAACCCCTGGCTCAAGAACTGCTCCTTGACCATATCGCACAGGTTCCTAATTTGGAAATAGTTGGTGTGGCCAGCAACGCCTTACAAGCCATTGAGCTGTATCAGTCGTTGAAACCAGACCTGTTATTGCTGGACATCAATTTGCCCCGAATGAACGGCTACGAACTCCTGCGTAGTCTTCCGGGCAAAGCTCCGTGGGTAATTGCCGTGTCTGGTTATCAGGAGTTTGCTTTTGAAGGATTTGAAAATAACGTCGTGGATTTTCTGCTCAAGCCCGTTACGTTCAGCCGTTTTGTACGCGCCATCGCTAAAGTGCATGAGCGCATTCAGGCTCTGGACACAGGTGGAGCAACGGCCAGCCTGGGCTACGACTGTCGGCGCAGCATCTGGTCAATTAGCTATCAAGGAAGGCAAAAACATGGTGAACGTGGCCTGTCAGGACATTATTCTTATCGAGGCCATGAGTGACTACGTAAAAATCACCTTACCTGACCGCACACTGGTCAGTCATCAGCGCGTCTCGGCACTGGAAAAACTGCTTCCTGCTCCTCTCTTTGTTCGTGTCAACCGGTCGTTCATCGTCAATACGGCGAGGATTCGGCAGACGGACGGCCAGCAAATCGAGATGCAGAGCGGACAGCGCGTACCGGTTGGCACTACGTACCGATCCGTAGTAAGCAGCATCATCCGGGGTGCCCTTTAATCATACAAGTACCTGTTTTTTTATATTGTTCACTATCAATTTTTTAACCCATGTCAACTTCAGCAAAACGCCTGAAAACAAAGGCGGTTGGAACCCGAATGCCCGTCGCAAAGCCCCGGCCCATCAAGTACCCAACCACAATTGATTTAACAATTATTTTCACCGTGTAATCCTTCAAGGCCTGCTGGTATGCTACCGGCGGGCCTTGTTGTCCTCAGGGCATTGTATGCGTTTCTCTTTAGTTACCCACCCATTTGCCCTCGTCCGTTCTCCGCTGCTGCCCATCAGCACATTGCTTAATCACCTTCCACGAATCGAAGCCGCTACCGATGAGGTATTGTGGAACTGGCTGAATCAGCCAACGGTGGCGCAGGCATTACTGGTTGCTTCTCCGTCGTTATACGATGTGTGGTTACGCTGGAGACAACAACGGGCTATACTGCCGTCAGAAGAAGCCCGGTTGGCGATGTGGCGGTATCTCTTACGGATGAGTGGCCGGAGTACGCCTTTCGGGATGTTCGCGGGTGTAAGTGTTGCCGCTACAGGCCCACAGACCACCGGAGCCATCGACAGCGACGTACACCGTTTATGCATTCGCCCGGATGCAGCCTGGCTATCTGTTTTGACAGAGAAGCTGCTGACCCAACCCCAAACTCGCCCGATACTCCGCTACAAGGTGAATAACAGCCTGTACCGATTGGGTAGTCAGTTACGCTATTCCGACTACACTCTACAGGCAGGGCAGCGGGCTTTTTATATCAATTCTGTGGCAGGTGATGATCTCATCGACGCTGTATTGCACTTTGTGGATGTTAGCTCTGGAGGAGCACGAGGACAGACTATCGTGGGTTTTCTCGTCGATACGCTCCACGAGGAGCCGGAAGCTGCCCAGGAACTGGTAAATGAACTCATTGACGCGCACATCCTGGTGAGCGAACTGGAATTACCAGTAACCGACCCCGACGCTTTAGGGCTGGTTCTGCACCACGTTGCCAACGTACCTGCACTTAATGCACTGACTGCTGAATTGACGCAGATTCAGGAACAGCTTCGGATGGGCTGTTTAGCCACGTTGGGGGCGCATCAGACCGAGCAACGGATGCGGGCACTGGTTGGCGACGGTTATACCGAGAAAAGCGTGTACCAAGTGGACCTTCTTCGACCCACGGAAATAGTGGAGCTAAGCCGGTCAGTATTACGGCAGATCGGTCAGGAACTGCTGCAACTGAGTCCACTGCGTAGCGACAATCAGCCCCCTGCCCTATTAGCTTTTGCCCAACGCTTACACGACCGATATGGAAATCAGGCGGTTCCTTTGCTCACCGTGCTCGACCACGAAACGGGTATCGGCTACGGTGATTCTGGCCCCCGCGCGGGTCAGTTGACCCTACTGAGCGAGTTGAGTCAACAGCAGATCACTCGCCCTTCAAAAGCCGACCGACTGGACGGATTTCGGCTTGAGAAACTGACCCATTTTTTGGAAACAGGGCGGTTGATTCAGCCGATTACGGACGAAGACCTGAATAATGCTGCCCAAACAGAGCCAGATAAACCGTTGGCTCGTAGCTGGGCTGTGCTGGGCGAATTATATGGCACCGACGGAACGGCCATCGACGCAGGAAACTACCAATTTCTGGTAAAGAGTGTGTCAGGCCCTTCTGGTGCCAGCCTGATGGCCCGGTTTGGCACGCATAACCCGCCGTTAACGCATCAGCTCGAACAACTAACTGCCTGGGAGGCTCAACAGCACCCCGATGCCCTGCTGGCCGAGATAGTCCACCTGCCAGCGGGACGTGTGGGTAATGTGCTGTGTCGCCCCGCGCTGCGGCAATACGAAATTCCCTACGTCACACAATCAGCCCTTGACGAAGAACACACAATTGCCCTGAAAGACCTTTGGGTAAGAACCGGGAACGCAACGACAGTCGAACTCTGGTCGAAACAGCACAACCGTCGCGTAATACCACGTAACACCACCGCGCATAACTACCATCAATCGGACGACATTTACCGATTCTTAACCGACCTGAGCCATCAGGACGAAGGGTTTTCGCTTCGCTGGTCGTGGGGCACGTTGGCCAATCAGCCCCGGTTGCCTCGTATCATTTACAAGCACCTGATCGTGGCCAGAGCCGAGTGGAACCTTATGAGACGGGCAAACTGGCTGTCGGCCGCAACGATGGCCGACGACATGCAACAGAAACTTTCTGTCCCCCAATTGATTACATTGGTGGAGGGTGATCATGAATTGCTACTCGATTTAAGCAGCCCACCCTGCCAACAAATACTTTTTACAGAACTAAGCAGGCGAGATAGTGTCCGGGTTGTCGAATGGCTTGGCAGTCCTGACCAGTGTTGGGTACACCGCGCCGGGCAGCAATATTCGAGTGAATTGGTCATACCGTTTGGAATAGCGCAGACTCCTTCTCTCCCCCAACATTCTCCATTCAAGACAAGTGGCAGCTTTATACAGCGTTCGTTTGGGCCGGGTAGTGAGTGGCTATACGTAAAAGTGTACGTCGGGGAACTGACAGCCAACGACGTGCTGACTCAGATCGTTGGGCCGTTGGTTCAGCAGGCCACAGCACAGGCGTGGATTGACCATTGGTTCTTTATACGGTATTACGATCCTGAGCCTCATCTGCGGCTCCGGTTTCATGGTTCAGCAGAAACCTATCACCTCCTTCTGACAGAACTTACCCGGCAACTGGCTCCATGGCAGGAGGCTGGCCTTGTCCATTCGGTAAGTGTGGATACGTACCAACGAGAACTGGAGCGGTATGGCTATCAAAGCATGCCGCTCGTTGAGCGTATATTTTGGTGGGATAGTACGTGGAATTTACAGTGGATTGAGCAAAGTGCGTTCATCAATGAGGATGTTTATTGGTGGGTAGCCTGTCAGCGAGCAGATCGGTTACTCGATGCTTTCGGTCTATCCGTTCGTGATAAACAGGCGTTGACGGAAGAACTTCAAGCCCGTTTTCTGCGCGAGAACAAACACAATGAACGGCTCCGCAAAGAATTGAACGCACAGTACAGGGCTTGGCAGGAGCGGTTATCAACTTTTGAACAGACAGAATTGGAGTCAGTGGACATGCTGTTGCCCGATGAATCAATTCAGCAACTGCGAGTACAATATCAGGCAGATGCATTCGACCTTTCCGATTTGTTACGCGCCCTTCTGCACATGATGTTCAACCGGTTTTTTGTGAGCAACCAACGGATAAGTGAGGGTGTGATATACCACTTTTTGCTGCGGCAATACACGACTTTACAGGGTAAGGAACGTACCAACAAAGCGAAAATGTGCTGAAATAATCTTTATTTTAGGTATTCAGAAGCAGAAGTCCCACAACCTGTACTTTATAGAGGTTGCCGCCGACAGCATTTTTCTGGATTATGGCCGATGTAAATACCAACGCCTATTACGCTCATGGCAGGAGGTAGGTTATAAGCCGAGGTCTTGGAACAAATAAAGTCGGTTAGATTTGCTTATTGTGCGAAAAGTTCAGGAAATAACTCCCTGAAAACGTCGTCATAGCTGTGGTCAGGCGGGACGTTCTTCTCCAGGAAAACGGTTATCTTCTTAGCCAATTTACCCCCCGATTGAATATCCTGACGGTCGAACTCGGCATTAGGATATTTTTCTAATAACCTGAAAAATAGGTATGAATAGTTGCCAAAGAAAGCTGTGTGGGCTACCTGAATAAGTTTAGTGAATTTCTGACCGACCACACAGTTTAATTTGAAGGATAAGAGGGCAAATACAGTTCCGTACACCTTCTTTAACCGGTGTGCTTTCTGCGGACTTTTCAGTTTTACCAAACAAGTTGCCAGACACAAGCACGTCAATAAATCATTGCGTTCCAAATGAGAACGCTTAGTGCGTTCCTGCTCAAAAGCGGTTTTGAGAAATGCCCGGTCCTGTTCTGTGGTTTGGTAGCCCTGTTCTTGCCAGAACAGTTCAAATAGATGATTGTACGTGTTCTCCGAAAATGCGGCAAACTCATTCAGTAAAGGGCTTCTTCGTTCGGGATAAGCGTGTATCTCGTTAAGTATTTGAAGAATCGACGAGCGGGCGCGGGAGAAGCCTTCTTCAAGTTCTTCTTGGTAAGCCTGTCGGCGTTGCTCATACACTTGTTGACGTTGCTCAATTTCGTGTTGCCGCACCCATTCGGCTCGTTCCTCGTCCTCAATTTCTTGCTTAATCAAGTTGGTAGCTCCTTCTACATCAAACAGGAACACTTTGTAGGTCTTATCATCAAACGTTAAGTCGTGCAGGCCAACTAACCGTTCCTGCCATCGGTAAGCTATCTGCTGACCAGATCGGTAAGGCTCACGGTACAGGCATTTGAGGATAAGGTCCTGTTGGCATTTGGACTCACTGATAGCTTCCCCATCAAAAACAAACGCGTTCTGATTATTTCCGTAGAAAACGTCCTTTTCGGTGAATCGCTGTTTGTCGAATTCTTCGGAGAAGAATTTGAAAATCCAGATAATACACGTTTGGTTTTGTTGGTAGAAGTATTCCCGATCTGCAATGACGCTCAAAAACGTAGTTGAAAGCTGAATCTCAAACACGACTTGGCGCGACTGGTAAACCGCGCTTACATCGGGCTTACGCCAGGTCAATAGTCCAGAGGTATCCCGTCTAACCGTTTCGGTAGCCACTTCGGTTATACCTTTGCCTGTCAACCGATTGGACTCCAAAGAGGCTGCTACTAACTCCTTTGTTCGTTCGTGCAGCTTGCTTTCTTTCTGCCCATTGTATTTAATTGCCCGAATCTGTGGTTGGGTTAACTCCTGGCTGGTCTTTATGGGGCAATCGTCACTGTCCCACTGGTGGGCAAAGTGCATCCGCTTTAGCTTTGTCTCATTTTCGGCTTTACCCCGAATTTTGATAAGCTGATTGCAGTAGTAGCATTTGTATTTCGGGTCGCGTCGGTTGCGGATAGCATCTTCTAACTGTCTGCGTATCTCGAAAATTGCAGCTTCGTCTTGGTTGAAGAATGGCCCTGCGAAAACCTCCTCACCTGTTTCACAGTCTAATACTGACGGAATGGTAAATTGAAATCCTTTCATTTAAGTATCGAATCTAAAGAAAATGCTACATTCTTATACCGAAGGGAAACAGTTATCTTCACAGCCCAATTCATATAATAAATGCTCTACGACCGCGAAACCATATTCAAGCTTCTTCAGCAGCGTAATTGGATGGCTCTCATCGAGTTGTTTAAAAATAATAAGATTTATGACCAACTTCGGCAGGACGATATTACAAGGAGTATTCTTGAATCGCAGTTCATCCGGGAACTAATCGACGGAAGTAGCTTTGACAAAGACCCTGATTATCTCTTTTATTTAGAGCAGTTCCATATGCTTCACACAGGGCCTAATTTTCACTTTGTTCTACCCTCCGTAGATGTGGAACGCCTTGTAGAAAAAATTATACTTGGATATCGCTCGACTCAAGTTCAGTCAGCTTTGCTTTATGCCAGGAAATATCCGCATCTGTCTACCAGTACTGAATTGCTTCAGGAGTTTGAACGGACACAGCCCAAAGTAGTCGAACACAGTCAGCAACGAACGATTCACGTGACTGTAAACCGCGAAGTAGAAGCTGTAAACCATACAATTAGCTTATTTAAATCAAAGCAGGAGTATGAGTTCTACCGGGCAGTTCGGGAGGTGTACAGCACGTACCTCGTCTTCCCCAATGTAGCGGTTTCGGCACTGGTTGATTTTGAGCAGATCAAACACTTTTTGGAACCGCATGAGCGAAATTACTTTTTCAAAGCCTTAGTAGATTGCGTTGTCTTCGACGCAGAAAATGCGTTTAAGCCATTCAAGATGCTGGAGATTGACAGCGAATATCATGATAGTGAAAAGCAGCAAGCTAAGGATAAAATAAAAGACAAAATCATGGCTAAGGCAGGCCAACGTCTGCTTCGCATTCGTGTGAAAGCAAGAATGTCAGAGCAAGACCTAACCCGCTTAATTCGTGAAGTTTCTCGCGAACAGCCCTGATACTTGAAGCTATTACGTCTCTCAAACTAAAGTGCTTCCCCGTGCTTCAGACGTAGCGAGTTGGTCATTTCTAAAACACGATCTTGGTATTGCTGTTGTTGGGTCGAATCCTTCAGCTTCCAATCGAACCGCCAATCGTGTAAATCATAGATACCTAAAGGCTCGGCTCCTTGTTTGGCTACATCTTCTAAATCCTCTACGGCGTTGAGGTAACTGCTGGCGGAACGGGTACAATATTCCCCGTTGAAGATGTATAGGCTATAATAGCGAGTGGCAAACTTTGTTCGGTTCATAACGGCTTCAAATTAGCTGTTGCATTCAAACAGACCGTGCAATTTTCTCCAATACCCGGTGGCTATCCCCAAATCGACATAATGCGTCGCAGTGGGTGCGTAACTCAGACGTCAGGATATAACGGATCGGCGTATTAGTCTGTCTGATGGAAGGGCGTGTTAACTGCATCTCAACTTCTTTGCGTCGGCTGTCGGGAACTACCAGATAGAGTGTTGTTGCATGGTCGGGTAGAGAGCAGGTTAGGTCGGTCAGGCGCAAGATACCGGAGTAGATCGACGTGCTTTTCTCCACCTCGAAGGCGCAAATAATCCGACCCGTACCTTTCTCCAGCCATACAATATCAATCAGGCCAATGGTTTGAGCCGTTTCGGGCGCAACGGGCAGTGCGGGTAGGCTGGGCAGGCTCAGAAACGAAAAGGAATGGCCATTATATTGCCGGGACATATCATTCCGGGCAGCCGCGACATCGTAGCCTAATGCCCGCCCAATGGTCAGCAAATGATACTGCATCTCGCTGTGCGTTTGTTCCTCCTGCTGTTCATTGACAACTTCTTTATGACGCTTAGATAATTGCTTTTCGAGTTTTTCGCGCTCAACAAGGGGTTGATCGGCCAGGCCTGGCACCAGTAGATTACCTGCCCCAATCTCGAACAACAAACCCGCCAACGCCCCTAAGTCATTCGATAAAACGTGTCGGTATTCAGCATTCACTGCCAGCATCTTATCCCGAATGGCTAAGTACTCCAACCATGAACCCAACTTGCGCTTTTCATTAAAAAGTCGGTTGTAACCATTAATAATGGCCGTATTGAAGGGTGGCACCCAGGTCGGATGCAGGAAGTAGAGGATACTGGCTACGGCAGGGCCTAAGCCCTTAATCTTATACGCATCAAGCCGATTTATTTCGCTCACAACCGTTTCGGGCTTCGTAGCCTTCAGGCAGCATTCTAAAAACTGACCGAAATACCGCTTATGATCCTGATTCTCATAAATATCTGGGATACGAAGCTTTGGCTTCCAGTAAAATGGGTGGGATGCTCCCTCAAAAACCTGCTTCTGCTCGGTGATGCAACTCAGCACAAATTCGAGTGAACTGCCCTTGAAGTCGTTGGGAAAAGAACCTTCTTTGATGTCGCTGATAACCTGTAACACGCCACGCCGGATAGAACGGAAAGCTTTCAGGCGATCTTCGTTGTGCAGAAACCAGCTTTGATACGTAAGGTCCGGGTTTCGTTTATAGTCGTCAATCAGGTCAATTAAAGAAGTAGCGGGCATAGGTATTGTCAATGAATACACCAATAAAGGGCTAAGTTGAGGAATATACAGTGATTTGCCAAGCAATGAAAGTACTTATATAACCCCGGAAATTCTGTAATCTACAAGGAGAATCTTGTAATAACCCTCTTGGGGAACCGCCCGTTAATCATAGACGCAATAAGCGTACTCAACTATATGGAAAATTCACTTCAACGGGCAACTTCTGTCTTATTCCTGGCAGGGGTCATGCTGGGCTGCGACAACAAAGAGGGCTTACAGCCACAGGCTCATGATGCCAACGTGTATCAACAAATTAACCATCGTATGATGACAGAGATGGACAAAATGAAGGATACCAACGACCCTGACAACGATTTCTCAATGATGATGCGGATGCACCATCAGGGGGCCATTGATATGTCGAACGAAGAACTTAAATCTGGCGATAACCAGGCTATGAAAGCGATGGCGCAGCAGGTGATCACCGCTCAGACTTCGGAAATCAGCCAGTTCAATCAATTTCTTCAAAGTCATACGCCTGTTCCAATTACGGCTGGTGCGACTTACAACGCGGAAGAAATGGAGTCGATGATGAAGATGATGCGGGCGCAGGATATCCGTATTCTGACAGGTGACTCGGATGTAGACTACGCCCAGCTTTTGATCGATCATCATCAAAGTGCCATAGAAATGGCTATGTCGGAGCTTAAATATGGTGACGATGTCCAAATCCGCCAGATGGCCACGAAGATCATCGAGGATCAAAAAAAGGAAATTGGAATGCTACAGGACTGGCTGAAAACCAATAAAAATTATTAATCGCTAACCTGCCAGTGCGAACACTGGCTTAATCGATGTTCTCCTTTATGAAAATTAATCCGTTTTATGGGGTGGCACTCAGTGTAGCCCTGTATATAGCTCAACCGGCTGTTGCACAAACCGGGCAGACATCGGCCAGCAACGCCATGATGAAGTCCATGCAGTCAGGCATGAACAAGATGATGAGCATGAAAATGACTGGTGACCCCGACCACGATTTTGCTATGATGCTCAAGATGCACCATCAGTCTGCTGTTGAGATGGCTGATATGGAAGTTAAGCAAGGCAGAAACGCGCAGGTCAAGGCATTAGCCAGCAAAATCAAAGTCTCCAACCAAAAGGAGATAAAAGAACTCGACCAGTTCCTGAGCAGTCACAAGCCACAATTATCTTCGTCGAAACTGGGTCAGAAGGGCATGGAGATTATGCACAGTGGAACCCACTCAATGAACGGGAACGTGGACCACGATTTTGCCAGCATGATGGCTCAACACCATCAGCAGGGCATCGATATGGCCCGTGCATTCCTGAAAGAAGGGAAGACCGAGAAGATGAAGGCAATGGCCAATAACGTTGTCAAGATGCAGACTAAAGAGATGGCCGAGTTGAAAAAGCTGGAGAGCAGCCTGAAAAGCTAACTATCGGCTATCAACGAAAAAAGACCGCTATCATTGAGTTAGCGGTCTTTTTTCGTTGGTATGGTCACCTCCAAACGCTTCAAAAGTTGTAGCCCAACCCACCGGCAAACGTCTTATACCGGGTGTCGTAATCGGTGTGCAGAAACAGATTCTTGGTTACTGTGTATTGCAGTTCCACGTGCGCCCGCACGTAGCTACCCACCAGCCACTGCGCCTGATACTGGAAGTCTAACCGGGGAAACAACATCTGCTGCCCGTTGAGTTGAAACCGGACGTTGCCGCGTGTGTCGAGTTTCACTTCCGATTGAATTAGAAATGGCAGCATATAGCGGATACCAGCTACGGCCCGAACAATGCGCCGACTGCTAACGGGCTGTCCCCCATCTTCAGGGCGTACCCGGCGCAGAAACTCTTCATTGCCTCCGTCAATACCGGCAAAGACCCGGAACCAGTCGCCAAAATATCGTTCGTAATCCAGATCGAACTCGAATCGGTTGGTGCGCCAGTCGTGATCCCCCCCGGCCACAATCGCGTTTTTGTTATTGGACACGTTCAGGGCAAAATAGTTGAGAGGATAACCCGGTTGCAGGTAGCCCCATATAAAGGGCTGGTTATCGCGCATGTCGCGCAGGTGCAGCTTCTGAATACTGGCAATTGAGGGAGTCGGGCTGGTCGCCGTAGCTCACTACGCGGGCCATGCCACTCAACATATGGTAGAGCAGGTGACAGTGAAAAAACCAGTCTTTCTCGTCGTCGGCCATAAACTCAATTGTGACGCTTTCCATCGGCGATACGTTCACCGTATGCTTCAACGGGGAATACTGCCCCTGCCCGTTCAGCACCCGAAAGTAATGCCCGTGTAGGTGAATAGGGTGCATCATCATCGTGTTATTTATCATGCGGATACGCACGATTTCACCCCGCCGGATCTGGATCATATCGGCCCGTGATAGGGGTTGCCCGTTGAAGCCCCAGATGTAGCGGAACATATTCCCCGTCAGCGTGAGCGGTATTTCTCGAATCGGGCGGTTAGTGGGAAACACAATCGGTTCTGGGGATTTAAGAATGCTGTAGTCGATAGTATTCTGCTCGTCCATCATGCTCATACCGGCCATTCCTCCATGATCCATTCCCTTCATACCGGCCATAGTACTGGTCTTGCTATCCATATTCATCTGGCTGTGATCCATCCCAGCCATCGAATCCGGCTTTTTGCTGTCTATTTTTTTAGCGGGCACTGAGTCCATTTTAATGGACAAATTGCTGTGATCCATGCCGGGCATGGATGAATCATCCATTTGCCCGTGATTCATCCCCGTCATGTCCATTTTGCCGTCTTTACCCATGTTCATGCCCGCCATATTCATCTTCGTGTCCCCCCTATTCATACCCGCCGTTGAGCCGGTCGCTTTAGTTGGCTTAGGGGCTTTTTTAGCCGAACCCGCCCCTTTCTTCGTCGGTTGTTTGCCCATGTTCATCTGGCTGTGATCCATACCCACCATATTGCCCATGCTCTCCATCGAATCGGGCTTTTTAGGCGTAACAGGGGCTTGTTTTGCTGGTTTACCTTGTCCCATAGCCATTTGGCTATGGTCCACTTGACCCGAAGCGGACTCCGCTTTGCCGGGTTTGGAATCCATGCCGGGCATATCGTGCATCATGGGGCCGTTCATGTCCACATTGGCCTGAGCTGTCGTGTCGCTTTTCCCCATGTTCATCCTACCCATGCCCATGCCTCCCATTTGGCTCATGTTGGCTGTTAACTTGTACAGGTCGGGGCGGGGAATCGTCGGGGCATACTTCGCCGGGCCATTTCCGAGCAAGGCCGTTGCGTAGCCAGACCCATCCTGAGCAGTAGCCCGCACTTCAAAAGCTCCGCCTTTGGGTACAGTGACTATAAAATCGTAGGTCTCCGCAATGGCAATCAGCCGCCGGTCAACCTCCAGCGGCTGCACATCAAGGCCATCGGCGGAAATCAGTTTCATGGAGCCGCCGGCATAATTGACGTGAAAATAGGTGGACGCACTGGCGTTGATAACCCGCAGCCGAACAGTTTGGCCCGCTTTGATGTCCGGGTAACGCACGGTGTCTTTTCCATTAACTAAGAACCGGTCGTAATACACATCCGAGATGTCCATTGGTGCCATTTTCATCATCGACTGCCGCAGGTACGCCCCTACCGCCTTATGCTGAATAAT
>CBDFHU010000163.1:0-50300 GCA_965247375.1 Arsenicibacter sp. | reverse complement strand
TTATTGACTACTTGCCAGCATTCGTTTTGCTCAGAAAGCGGTAGATCAAAGAAGCTGGCAATATGCCGTTTAGGCGTCACAAGCGCATGGCCCTTGCTGACCGGATAGCCATCCAGAACAGCGTAAGTCAAAGCGGTTTCGGTTAATAGGTCAAGGGTTGGTTTGGGTGAACAAAACGGGCAGCGGGTCGGCTCTCCAACCAGTTGATTAAATGGTTGATATTCGTAAAACTCTGTGTTTTCGTTTAGAAAAATCGACTTGAATGGCAGCTTTACAGCACACTGGTAGACAGGTTTGCCGTGTAGTTGATGCGTTCGGAAACCATCGCGTGTAATGTCGCGCCGAACGGCAAAATACGCTCGTCCGGTAGGCTTAAGCAGGCTGGAAACGTTGATGAGCACATCGGTTTGCTCGTCGGGAAACAGTACGTTTAGAACATAAAAGCAAACGATGGTGTCAAACTTTTCGGTTGGGAGTTCGGGAAAATAATGCGGGTCGTAGCCGGTAGCCTCAATTCCTGTACTTCGTAAAAAACGTACATCCTGCCCGAATCCGCAGCCATAATCCAACACCCGCCCCTGAATCAGTTTTCGTTCCAATAACATTCTAATAGGCAGCGAGGGCGTATCACGCTGTTTGGCCGTAAGGTGGCTGTATGGGTTTTGCGGGTTACTCATGCAACAAATAAGAAACGGGGACAAACTCAGTTAGCCAAACGCCATTGGTTGACTGGTAAAAAATATGACCGTCAGCAGCCATTGTCCCGGCTTTCACCGATAATATTACTGGCTTACCGTGACGACTACCTACCATACGGGCCGTTTGTTCATCAGCACTTAAATGCACATGCTGTCTATTCATCTTTTTCAGGCCTTCCCGTATAATAACATCCAAAAAGCGTGTAGCAGTACCATGATACAGCAATTGAGGTGGTTGTTTGGCAATAAAACCCAGATCAACCTCGATAGAATGGCCCTGATTGGCCCGAATGCAGCTTTCGTCGGGATTAAACGCGAACCGTTTTTTGTTATTGGTTTCTACGATATGCCGGAGTTGGTCAAGGGTAATATGGTGGCCTTGGGCAGCTAATTTCGAAAGTAGCTCAGACACGTCTGTCCAGCCGTTTTCGTCCAGTTTAATGCCAATTTCTTCAGGTTTATGACGAAGGATAAGGCTTAAGAGCCTGCTGATAGTTTGTGCTTGTTTATCGGTCAGCATAGATTAGAAATGGCGATAGATAAATGGATAAGAAAATCCCATATTCTGCGCTGTTTGCAATTGGGGCATGATAATACGGCCTAGCTGCTCCTGAAACCATTCAAACGAATACTGTTTTATGGTCTCAGTACTCTCCCGAAAGACAATGGAATAATCTTCCAGCTTCTTTTCATCCCCTGTATTGGCGAAAAACTGAAAGGCATCAAATTGAAGCCGGGTAAATTTCTCAAAGTATGAGCCGGTATCAGGTAACCGGTCATTTTTGGCCGAATTCACTAGTTTAGTCGTTGGTACTAAGTTCCAAAGCTGGTCATGGGCTACGAATGAAAACGGCAGATAATGGTCGATGCTAAGATTCTGCTTTGTAATAAGCTGGTTGGAATAAATACAAGGCAGGCCAGGGTTTTGAGTTAGATATTTAGTCCAGAACGGTTTCGCTACTCTAAAATTACGGTCAACAGGCCTTTCAAGCTTTTCGGATAATGCGCTGACATTTGGGTTGTTTTTCTGTAAAAAACGTACCAGATGCCAGTGGATAAAACCCCGTAAAATGTACTGGTGTTGCTGGAAATAATGCTCCCAAACATCATGAATGACAATGAAATCCCCATCAAACCGATAAGGCGCTTTAGAGCTTTGGGCCGCTAATCTGACAATTTCGTTGTTGACATGACTATCAGGCAGGCCTTCTGTCTTCTGTTCAAAAAAGGGACGGATGAACCGGAAAGGAACCCAACGGAGTAGTGATTTTACACGTTGGTGCACAACCGTTAGGTCTGCTTCCGATAAACCTGTTCGTAGTTGTTGTACAAGGTCAGGAGCGTTTTTTTTTGTGTTTACATCAAGGTGGGATGATATGAATTTAGCAATTTCCCTGAATTGGTCCTGTGAGCCAAACGACAGTTTGTAATAGTCAAGCGGATACCATACAGAAGCCATCATTTGAAGGGATAAATCCGACATGGCTATTCGTGATTCTCCCGTTTTCTGGAGTTGGTCAAGTATAGCCAGAAACCAGTAAAACTTATACGAGTTAGTAGTTTCTTTGAAAACCCTTGAAAGGTTTTGGACAGCAATATTATCGCTATATGGCAGTTCCATAACTCAAATAAAACAAGCCGCGCATCCTTCGGTGTCTTCGAGGATGTGAGGTAGATAGGGTGTTTTTGTTTTTTGCGGACAGTCCGCCGCCCTATTTTGACGAATGATATGTAAACTTCCGGAATATATGCAATAAGACGATTAGATCAGTATCAGGTAACGCACTTTTAACAACAGGTAAATTAACTGAGATTTATTTTTTGGTTAGCCGTATGTGATGCTTTTCGATAGGTACTTATGGACCTGAAGGCTTACATTAGAATGTAGAAAAAATGATGTGATACTAAACCTCCATATTGCCAATACAGGCATTATATCATAGCTTTACCCCCTAAAAGAAAAAGCCGCTTCAGATGAAGCGGCCTAGTGCACTCGTAGGGATTCGAACCCCAAACCTCCTGATCCGTAGTCAGGTGCTCTATCCAATTGAGCTACGAATGCGTTTTGTATTGCTGTGTTCCCGTGTTGGGACTGCAAAGGTAGCTAAAAAATAATTCAGTCCAAATTTCAGGCGCAAAAAAATCTGTTATTTTCCGGAAAAAGTGGGTTTCCGCTTCATCAGGAAGGATCCGATGCCTTCCATCGCATCCATCGACTTACCTAATTGTTCCTGATTTTCAGCTTCTTTTTCCAACTGATCGGCCAGTGATGAAGATAACGACTCATTTAAAACTTTTTTCATCGCACCGATCGATTTTGTCGGCGCCGCGGCATAATACTGCACTAACTGATCAACGGCATCGTCCAGATGCGTGGCCGGAACCGAACTGCTCACCAGTCCAAGCTGCTGCGCTTCGGGACCGTAGACCTTCCGGCCGGTGCTGCAAAGTTCAAACGCCTTCAGGCTGCCCACGAGCCGTGGCAGAAAAAACGTTGACCCTGCGTCGGGCATAAGGCCGATATTCACAAAAATTTGACTTAAATACGCCTCGTCGGCTATCACAATTACGTCGCAGGCGAGTGCCAGCGAGCAACCGGCCCCCGCCGCAACCCCGTTTACGCGGGCAATGACCGGCTTGGGCAGCTCCCGGATCGCCATGATCATGGGGTGGTAGGTGTTCCGCAGCGAATCGCCCAGCGACAGGCCGCCGCCCGTCATGGCCGACGACATGCCTGCTTTCAGGTCGGCCCCCGAACAGAACGCTTTTTCGCCGGCACCGGTCAACACAACAACCCGCACTGCCTCATCGGCACCGGCAGCTTCCATGGCGCTGGTAATTTCCAGAATAAGGTCGGGACTTAAAGCATTATAGACAGCAGGCCGGTTAAGGGTGATGCGGCAGATGCCCCCGTCAACGTCGTAGGTCAGAAATTCGTACATACTGTTGGTTTTGTTGCGTTGATGTTTGTCGTAAAAGAGTCAAATCTTCCGGACATCTCAAACTATACGTACAAAAATACGGCCGTGAGGCTAACCACAAGACCAAGCAACAGCCCCACACTCGCCTGCGACGGTGTATGGGCATTCAGTTGCAGCCGGGCACTCAGGACAATAACCCGCCAGCAGAATCAGCAGCGCGAGGGTGTATACCAGAACCGTTTCGCTGAATTTGAGCACTATCCCGGCCACGGCCCCCAGACTGCCACCGATCCCGCACACCGTGGGCACTGATTTTCCAGAACAGGCTGATAATCCCCAGCAGCAGAATCGACATCGTAATGCTGCCCAGAATGATGGCGATCTCGGGGGCTACGTCAGAAATGAGCTGCATCCGGAACGCAAAGAGAAACGTCAGAAACGAGTAGACAAAGCCGGTGATGAGGTAGGGGAGACGCCGGTCGAGCCGGTCGTCGAGGTGCAGGCTGCGGACGTAGCCGCTCCTGAACAGAAAATAAATCAGCAGCGACGGGACGGCAAAGGTACCGATCAGGATCAGAACAAGTAACCGGATGCGGAGTTCAACGGAAAATGTATCGAGACCAAGCACTACGGGGACCTGATACAACAGGATGCCGAAAAGCCAGGTCGGCATAAGCAACGGGTGAAACGCAACGGAAATGATGCGTGCCAGTGTATTATTCAAGTTTACTGTCTGTTTTATGTAAGCTTTAGATGGTCAGCAAAATGCCGGAAAAACAAAGGTAACGCATCCGGTGCATTTTTGGTGATTTTGCGGTAAGACTACCAAAAACGAATTAAAAGTTGCATCTTAGTGTTATAATATCATAGCCGTAAAGTGATTTACCTTATGAAAAAAACACTGCTGACCGTATTGGCTCTGTTAGTAATCACCACGTTGGGAAAGTCCACCCGCCCTGTTGCCTCAAGTGAAAAACTCGCACCGGCCGTTCCGACCGTACATACCATTTATGATGAACTCCATCTGGCAGACTCGGGGCTGAACCGTGATGTGTTTGACCTGGCACTCCGGGGGATGCACAAGATTCCGGGTGTCCGGCCGGTATTATCCATTGTCGATTTTACCCAGCCTTCGAGCCATAAACGCCTCTATGTTATATGACCTGACCACACGCACGCTGCTGTTCAATACCTATGTATCGCACGGCCGCAATTCAGGCGAATTGGTGCCAAAAGCCTTCTCAAACGTTAATTCGTCATTTCAGTCGAGCCTGGGCTTTTATCAGACCATGAATACCTATCAGGGTAAGCATGGCCTGTCTCTTAAACTGCGCGGTCTGGAAAAAGATTTTAACGATAACGCCTTCGCCCGCTCTATTGTGATGCACGGGGCGGATTATGTATGCGAAGACATTATCAAACAAACCGGCCGCCTGGGCCGCAGTCAGGGCTGCCCTGCGGTATCTATGGAAATGTCAACGCCTATTATCCAGGCGATTAAAGGCGGGTCATGCCTGTTTTTGTACTATCCGGACATGACCTACCTGAAAAAATCGTCGTTTATACTTGGCTAAGCCTTATTTTACCATCGCGTAAATATCGCGGTAGTGTGCAACCTGCCCTGAGGGGTCTACGTCTGTGGTCAGATACACAATAAAAGACGGGGACTTCTTTGGGCAGTTTTAGTGTTTTAGGGGTCTGATCTACCAGACACCGGTTCATAAATCCATCGTCAAATACTTTCTTTTCCAATACCAGATTGGCCAGATCAACCGGCTTCTGCACCCGCACACACCCGTGGGCTCCGGAACCGGTCCGATGACTCTGTAAACAGGTCGCGGCCATTGGTATCGTGCAGGTAAATGGCATACGGGTTCTTCAGGTCAAATTTGAGCAGCCCCAGCGAATTGTGGCAACCCGACGACTGCCGGAAGCGGTACGGGAAATTCTCAGCCGAAAACGAGGCCCAGTCCAGCGAGGAGGGGTCAATTTCCTGATTGCGGTCGTCGAGAACCTGCATGTTCTGCGAATCCAGGAAGTTCGGATTACGCTGCACTTTAGGCAGAATCTCCTTCAGACCGATGCCTTTCGGTACGTTCCAGTACGGATACGTTACAATCTGGTTCATAGTCGTGGCCATGCAGGGCGTTTGTTTGTCGGCCTTTCCGGCAATTACGTCCGAGGTCAGCAGACGGGCTCCTTTCCGGTCAAAGACGGTCAGTGAAGCGGTCGGCAGATTAACCACCACGAAATGATCCATCGGGAACCGGTTCAGATACCGGTAAAAGTTCAGCGTTTGCCGGTATGACAGCAGCGAATCGGCCGAGACATGGCTACGCCGCCTGATGATACCGGCTAACCAGCGTCTGATAAGGGGTGAACGCCGAAACCGGAAGTGCTGAATCCGGAAGGCTGTTTTTCTGCCTGATTGGCGAGCGAAACGGCCCAGCTGGTGTCGATCACCGGCTTCAGGCTGTTGTAGGTAAACTGAGACGGTGTTTTACCGTAGCGCAGTTCGAGCAGCAGGGCCGTCAGTTGTTTCCGGGCGTCGCGGTCCCGCAGCGAGTCGTCGGTTTCCCTGACCACAAAGCGGGTTGTGTCGATGCCGACTGAGTCGGCCATGCGGTTCGCCTGATGCAGCAGACTGACGCCATACCATTGTTTAGGCTCTGCTTTCTGTTTATTCAGGGTAGGCCATAAAAAAATGCCCGCTATAATCAGCACTGCCAGTATTCCGCCGGCAATGGCCAGGTTTCGTTGTTTATCGTTCATGGTTGTTGAGTGAAAAAGCATCGTGTATACATATAAAACAAAAAAGCCGTCGCAGTGTCCTGCAAACGGCTTTAAAAATGGGTGAACGGACTCGTTACAGCCGGATAATCTCGGCACCGATGGCGTTCAGACGCGTGTCAATGTTCTGATAACCACGGTCAATCTGCTCAATGTTGTCAATAATGCTCGATCCGCTTGCCGAGAGGGCAGCGATCAGCAGGGAAACCCCCGCCCGGATATCCGGCGAGGTCATCCGGATACCACGCAGCTGCTGCTGACGGCCCCAGACCGACCACCGTAGCACGGTGCGGGTCACAAAGAATGATCTGTGCGCCCATTTCAATCAGTTTGTCGACGAAGAACAGGCGGCTTTCAAACATTTTCTGGTGAATCAGTACCGTTCCCCGGGCCTGGATAGCGGTTACGAGCACAATGCTCAGGAGGTCAGGCGTAAAACCCGGCCACGGTGCATCGGAGATCGTCATCATACCCCCATCCAGGAAGGTATCCACCTGGTAGCGATCCTGCGATGGAATGTAAATATCATCACCACGGAATTCCATCTGGATACCCAGCCGTTTAAATACGTCAGGGATAATGCCCAGCTCCGGAATGCGGCAGTTTTTAATCGTTATTTCGGACTGCGTCATGGCGGCCAGGCCGATGAAGGAACCGATTTCGATCATGTCCGGCAGCATCGTATGGTCAGTGCCGTGCAGTTCGGAAACACCTTCGATTGTCAGCAGGTTTGAACCCACGCCTGAGATTTTGGCGCCCATTGCATTCAGCATCTTCGAAAGCTGTTGCAGGTAGGGTTCGCAGGCGGCGGTTGTAAATGGTTGTAATGCCTTCTGCCATCACGGCGGCCATCAGTACATTGGCAGTGCCGGTTACCGATGCTTCGTCGAGCAGCATATACGTACCTTTCAGGTGCTCGCCTTCCACACGGTAAAAATCACCGTCGAAGTGGAACTCAGCGCCGAGTTTTTCGAAGCCGAGGAAGTGGGTATCTAACCGGCGGCGGCCGATTTTATCACCGCCTGGGCGCGGAATACGCCCTTTTTTGAAGCGGGCCAGCATTGGCCCCAGCAGCATGACCGAACCACGCAGGGCAGCGGCTTTACGCTTAAATGTATCGGTTTCGAGGTAATCGAGGTTGACATCGCTGGCCTGAAAGCGATACGATGATTCACCGATCCGGGTTACCCATACACCCATATCGCCGAGCAGGTCGATGAGCTGGTTTACGTCCCGGATGTTAGGAATGTTATGAATGGTAACAGGTTCGCTGGTCAGCAAGACGGCACAGACGATTTGCAGCGCCTCGTTTTTAGCACCCTGAGGGACCAGCTCACCTTTAAGCTGCCGGCCACCGGTAATTTTGAATGAAGCCATTTAGTTTTGAATTATCGCCGCCGACCCCGGTTATCGTTGTTGTTGCGGCCCCGGAACGAGTTGTTGTTGTTGTCGTTACGGCGGTCATTGCGGTCATTACGGTTTTGGTTACGGTTCTCCCGGTGTCCGCCGGTGTTCCGGTTTTCACGTCCCGCGTTATTATACGGATTGGAATAGCTGCCTGTATAGGACGTACACTGTTACCGGCCCGCTGCGGCTGGTCGCTGGTACGTTCGCGCGGCGTACCTTCTACCAGGCCACCGTTACGGATGCATCGATTTCGTCAAGCAATCGTCCCCGCGAGAGGTCAACCAGGCTTTGATAAATGGTTTCGTCTTCAACTGATTCCTTGTTCCAGCTCTGGTAGAGGGTCCGCATGAGCCGGGTAAAGGTAGGATACAAACGCCCGTTTTTCATCGGGGTCCTCGATGGTCAGCGCTTTTTCAATCAGTAGTTCGATATTGCGGCCGAAGTGTTTAAACTTCAGATTATGCGTATTGTAGGGGACACGCTGAGGCTTACGGCCCAAAATCTCAACCGGCGGCGGCGGATAGGGGCTGTCAACATCCAGGGTAAAACCAGAGATAATATAAAGATCGTCCCAGAGCTTGTTATAGTAGTCCTGGCCGTCTTTCATGTTCGGGTGAATCTGGCGCATCAGCTCAACCAGAATGTGAGCATAGCGCGTGCGCTTTTCCCGATCTTCAATGGCGACAATGTTGTCGACCAGTTTTTTGAATATTGCTTCCGTACTCTTTCAAAGCATGTATTAGATACGTGTGCGACGTTACAACAAAAGTAAGAACATTCACTTAAAAAAAAGTACAGATGGCTAGCTTTTACGTTCTTTGCCTTTTTAATCAGCAACTTTCATGAAACGTATTCTTTTTACACTCTTCACTTGTTCGCTGGCCCTTGCCGGATATGCCCAGACCCCGTCAGTTCCGCCTTACACGGATGCCGTTGAAGCAAGCGGCCTTTTGTTTGTTTCCGGACAAATCGGCCGCCTGAATGGTCAGCTTGTGACGGATTCGTTTGAAGCTGAAGCGCATCAGGTCATGAAAAATGTAGAGCAGATTCTGAAAAAGCGTGGCCTGACCTGTAATGAACTCGTGAATGTAACCATTTATTTAACCGATATGCGGAACTACGGCAAGATCAATGATGATACCGTACGTACTTCACGGGGCAGAAGCCCTTACCTGCCCGTGTGTGTGTGGCGGTTAAGGAACTGCCGTTCAATGCCAATGTCGAAATTGCAGGAGTCGCCGTGATGGCGAAGTAAGCGCTCCTGCTGTTATCATCGTTTTTTATGCAGAATAAATGGGAAACGTACCGGCCTGAACTGGCTGATACGGTCCGGCTGAGCATTCCGATTGTGATTGCGCAGCTGGGTGTTATTTTAATGGGGGTGACGGATAACCTCTTTGTCGGCCGCCTGCTCGGGGCTGTTCCGCTGGGAGCGGCCGGACTGTCTAATTCCCTGTCGTTTCTGGTAACCAGTATCGGTGTCGGCGGCCTGTCTGTAGTAGCGGCCCTGGTGTCGCAGGCGAAAGGCAGGAATGAGGAGGCCGATATCAATAAATTGTTCCGGGCCGGTTTGCGGGTCGCCGAATTGCTGAGTATCGTACTGGGGCTGCTGTCGGTGCTGATGGCCTTTTTCTTCGATATCTTCGGGCAAAGTGCCGAGGTTACCCGGCTGGCCCGGAATTTTATGCTTGTTCTGAGCGCGTCCATTCTCCCGTTGCTGGTGTTTGTCGGGGCGCGGCAATTATGCGATGGCCTCCGCTATCCCCGCGTGGCGATGTTTATCACCATGTCGGCACTGGCCCTGAATGCGCTCTTTAATTATGTGCTGATCAAAGGCGTCGGTCCGTTTCCGGAGATGGGCTTACAGGGATCGGCCACCGCGACGCTGCTGTCACGGATCTATATGGCGGTTGCCATGTTGCTTTACGTGTATAAGTCGGGTTTGTTCACCACGTACCTGCAACCTGCGTTTAATGCCTTACCGGTACAGGCCGAAGTAAAAAACATTCTGCGGCTTGGGTTACCGGGCGGTATGACTTTTTTCTTTGAGGTCGCTACCTTTTCGCTGGCGCAGGTTATGGTTGGCTGGCTGGGCGATGTACAGCTGGCGGCGCACCAGATAGCCCTGAACATGGCCTCGACGACCTACATGATGGCAACCGGTATTTCGTCGGCTGCGGCTATTCGTGTCGGCGCGGCGGTCGGGCGGGGGAGCCAGAACGGTATCCGGCGGGCCGGTGTGGCAGCTTTTATTCTCTCAATCGTTCTCATGGGGGCGTTTGCCACGCTTTTCCTGACGGCTAATAACTGGCTGGTTGATTTGTATATCCGCGACAATCCGGCAGTTAGTTCGGTAGCGGCTTCCTTACTGATCATGGCCGGCTTTTTCCAGCTTTCCGATGGCATTCAGGTGGTGGGCATCGGCTCGCTGCGGGGTATCGCTGACGTCAACGTGCCGACCTGGATCACGTTGTTTTCATACTGGATTGTAGCATTGCCAACGAGTTATTTCTTTGCGTTTACGATGGGCATGAATGTCGAAGGGGTCTGGATCGGCCTGCTGACCGGCTTAACCCTGGCCGCTGTTTTGCTGACCGCCCGTTTTTTCCGGCTCATCCGCCGGTGGCAGGGAGTGGTCAGCGTGGGGGAAGGGGCGTTGGGTTAGGTGCGTTGCGTTAACGCATGCCGGCCAGGATATCTTCGCGGAGCGGCCGTTCGGTGGTCGCTTCGTAAGCAATGCCTTCGCTGTCCAGTGTTTCGGTAAACATCACATACTGATCGCGCTCAACCTGAAAGATGCACCAGTTATGGTAAGGCTCGTTAAAAATCTCCACTTCGGTCAATGTCGCCAGCTTTTGTAACTGCTGGTAGGTTGGTCGTCGCAACGCTTCCTGCTTTACCCGGAAATACCACATTCGTTGATAAGGACAAAAAAACAGGTTTCAGGTGACGGGCGAACCCTTTTTCCTGAAACCTGTTCTGGTTTTATAAAAAGTTGACAGAGCCTGCATAAGCCGCTAAGCGGCACGGCACGGGCATTTACTACTTACGGTTGCCGTTGCTGGAAGACAATCATATCCGCCAGGATACGGCCGGTTTCCGTCAGATAGACGTCTTTTTTCTTCTTTGCAGTAGCATCGGCAGCTGTCTTAGGCGCTTCACCGTCTTCCGGCTCATCATCCTTCGCCGCTTTATTTACGGCTGCCCGTTTTTTCTCGGCTTCGTCGCGCTCTTTGCGGCGCTTCGCTTCCTGTAACGAAACCACTGTGTTTTCTTTCGCTTTCTTAAAGTCAGCCAGGTCCTGAGCCAGTTGCTTCAGGTCGTTGTCAGACTTCAGACGCTGATCAAACTTGTCACGCAGGCGGGTCAGTAACTTGTCATCCAGCGCACGGGTTACGTCGTAGCGGGTTGAGTTAATCTGATCCCACGGCAATGCACTTGGCTGCGAGCTTTCACCGAAATCAGAGGCACTGAAACGCTGTGGCAGTTCAATGTCCGGTGTTACGCCTTTGTGCTGTGTGCTGCTGCCGTTGATCCGGTAAAATTTCTGGATCGTCATTTTTACCTGACCCACTTTATCCGGCTCTTTCGGTAACCATTGGTTCAGGTCGATCAGGGTCTGGACAGTACCTTTCCCGAATGTCTGACCACCTACAATAATACCGCGTTTGTAGTCCTGAATAGCGGCGGCAAAGATTTCGGATGCCGACGCACTGAACCGGTTTACCAATACCGCCAGCGGACCGTCGTAGGTCGTATTCGGATCCGGATCGCTGTATACTTCGGTTTCACCGTTTGACTCTTTCACCTGGACAACCGGTCCTTTTTCGATAAACAGACCGGTCAGGTTGATCGCTTCGGTTAAGGCACCGCCGCCGTTATCACGCAGGTCGATAACCACGCCGTCAACTTTCTCCGCCTTCAGCTCGTTCAACAGCTTCTGGACGTCAGTTGTGGTAGAACTGAAGCCTTCTTCTTTCTTCCTGGCTCCTTCAAAGTCGCGGTAGAACATCGGGATGTTAATAACCCCGATTTTGTAAGGCTTACCGTTCTCTGTCAGTTCAATCACTTCTTTTTTGGCGCGCTGCTCTTCGAGCTTAATTTTTTCACGTACGAGACGTACTTCTTTTGGCGGTGCACCGGCAAGGGCATCTGCCTGCCGGATCTGCAGACGAACAATGGTCCCTTTGGCACCCTTGATCAGTTTCACCGCATCGTCGACACGGTAGCCGATGATGCTGACCATCGGGCCGTTATCGCCCTGGGCAACACCGACAATCTTATCATTGGCACTGAGCGCCTTGCTCTTAATGGCAGGGCCGCCCGGCAATACGCTGCTGATTTTGATATACTCGCCGTCCTCCTGCAATAGGGCACCAATCCCTTCCAGCGACTGGCTCATTTCCTGATTGAATCGGTCAGCATTGGTTGGCGAGAGATAATTGGTATGCGGGTCAAGCGCCTCGGCAAACGAGTTCATATACATCTGGAACACATCTTCTGCCCGGATGCGGCCGACGGCACGGTCAAGATTTTTATAGCGTTGCGTCAGCGTATTGGTAATCGCGCTGTCTTTCTGGCCGGCCAGTTTAAGCTCCAGAGCCTGGTTTTTTACCATTTTACGCCACAGGTCATTCAGCTCTTCGCCGTTTTTGGCCCACGCCGCTTTTTCGCGGTTCGTGTTGAACGTCTCGTCTACGGTAAAGTTAAACGGCTTTTTCAGCAGCTCCTGGACATAGGAACTCCGCTCCTGATAACGCGTACGGAACACATTATACAGGTCATAGGCCGCGGTCAGGTCACCGTTTACCAATGATTCGTCAATAGTGGTGCGGTATTTCTCAAAGGCAGCGACATCAGAGGCCAGCAGGTAGCTCTTGCTGTTATCGACTTCTTTCAGATAATTATCCCAGACAACCGATGACAACGAGTCGTTCAGCTTCACTTTACGGTAGTGGTAGCGGGTCAGGAGCTGGGCGACTAGCTGCTCAACGCGCTCCTGCGATACGGTTGGTTTCAGGTCTTCAGCCGAAGCCACCGAAACCGTTGACCGGCCACCTTCGCTGCGAGGTGTGCCCGCAGAAGGAGCATCCGGCTGAAAGCCTAGCATCAGCACGGGAACCAGGGTTATCAGGTATTTTTTCATATTTTACGTTGAGTGATTGAGTGATTGAGTGATTGAATGCCGTAAACAAATCATTCAACCACTCAATCACTCAATCACTATTTAACAATGTCTAATAACTCAACATCAAAAATCAGAGTAGCACCAGGGCCGATATCGGCACCTGCACCACGATCACCATAAGCCAGGGCTGATGGAATAAAAAGTTTCCATTTTGAGCCGACAGGCATCAGCTGCAGGGCTTCGGTCCAGCCGGCAATTACCTGTGTAACACCGAATTCGGCAGGCTGGCCACGCTCAACTGAGCTGTCAAACACCTGACCGTTAATGAGACGGCCGGTATAGTGCACCTTCACTTTATCATTCGGAGTCGGTTTGGCACCGGTTCCTTCCTTGACAACCTGATATTGTAACCCGCTGGCAGTGGTAACGATACCCGGCTTGGTTTTATTTTCTGTTAAAAACGCTTCTCCTTCCTTTTTGTTAACGTCGGAGACCTTTTTAGATTCGGCAGCACGTTGCTCATACTGCTTCTGCATATACAGGCCAAGCACCTGATTAGCCATTTCCGGCGACAGTACAGTAGGTTTTTCTTTCAGAGTCGCTTCAAGAGCACTGGCAAGCGCGGCCGTATTCACATTGTTCATACCCTGCTGTTTCAGGCTCTGGGCAATGTTCATACCAATACTATAACTGATCGAATCAGCATTAGAGGCAAGTTTAAGAGCACCGCCGGCGGCAGGCTGTGGTTTGCTGGTAGTTACAGGTTTTTTGGCAGGTACAGGTTTTTTGGCGGCTCCGGTCTGAGCAAAAACGTTACCACTAAAAAAGAGGGCCGAAACAAGACCGGCCAACGTCCACTGAGTTACTTTCATGAAAAGTGAAAAAACAGGTTGTTAAAACCCTTAGAGGTTAATAATTAAACGTAAAATTGCCTGGTAAAAGTTTGGCAAAATAAAGATTTTGACAATAATTAAGAAGGCTTGACTACAAATGTAGCTAATTACCTGTAACTGAGTAAATATAGCTAATCAGACCGGAAATAGATAAAAAAGTACCGGCCAATGCAAGCAATTTCCGGTGAACGGTAAAAATGCCGGGGCCAGTGGCAGGTAAATGGAAGCTCTTAAAACGTATATTAAACGGGGCGGTTATTAGAAAAGTATAACATTCCGCTATGTTTTTTATTCGTCCCACAAGCTTTTATTAAATTTTAATGCTACCTTTGCGGCCGAAAAATCTTCCATAACTTTCTAATTTTCCACGATAACTATATGGTATCCGTAAGACCCGACGAGGTATCCGCCATACTCCGTGAGCAGCTTTCAGGAGCGCGCACAGAAGCAGAACTCGAAGAAGTCGGTACGGTGCTGCAAATCGGCGACGGCGTAGCACGTATCTACGGCTTGTCAAAGGTGCAGGCCGGAGAATTGTTGACGTTCGAGAATGGTTTGCAGGCGTTAGCCCTGAACCTCGAAGAAGATAACGTCGGTGCCGTATTGCTGGGCGACTATTCTGAGATCAAAGAAGGCGCTACAGTAAAACGGACAAACCAGATCGCTTACGTACGTGTCGGCGAAGGTATCCTTGGACGTGTTGTCAACACGCTGGGTGAGCCTATCGACGGTATGGGCCCGATTCAGGGTGAGACGTACGAAATGCCGCTGGAGCGTAAAGCCCCTGGTGTTATTTTCCGTCAGCCCGTAAACGAACCGCTTCAGACTGGTATCAAAGCAATTGATGCCATGATCCCGATCGGACGGGGTCAGCGCGAGTTAATCATCGGTGACCGTCAGACAGGTAAGACTGCCGTGGCGATCGATACGATCATTAACCAGAAGGAATTCTACGACAAAGGTGAGCCGGTATTCTGTATTTACGTTGCCTGCGGCCAGAAGGCCTCAACCGTAAAGCAGGTAGAAGCTACATTACGCAAGGCAGGTGCTATGGCCTACACGGTCGTTGTTTCGGCAGCCGCTTCTGATCCGTCGCCAATGCAGTTCTTTGCACCGTTTACCGGTGCCGCCATCGGTGAGTACTTCCGGGATACCGGTCGTCCGGCCCTGGTGGTGTATGATGACTTGTCAAAGCAGGCCGTAGCTTACCGTGAGGTATCGCTGCTGCTGCGCCGCCCTCCGGGACGTGAAGCGTATCCTGGTGACGTATTCTACCTGCACAGCCGCTTACTGGAGCGTGCCGCCAAGGTGGTAAACAACGACGCCATTGCTGCGACAATGAACGACCTGCCGCCATCGCTGAAAGGCAAGGTAAAAGGTGGTGGTTCATTAACAGCCTTACCAATCATTGAAACACAGGCTGGTGACGTATCTGCCTACATCCCTACGAACGTAATTTCGATCACGGATGGCCAGATCTTCCTCGAGTCTAACCTGTTCAACTCGGGTATCCGTCCTGCGATCAACGTGGGTATCTCGGTATCGCGGGTAGGTGGTAATGCCCAGATCAAGTCAATGAAAAAGGTTTCTGGTACGCTGAAGCTCGATCAGGCTCAGTTCCGTGAACTGGAAGCGTTTGCGAAATTCGGTTCTGACCTTGATGCGTCTACCAAACTGACTATCGAACGCGGCCGTCGTAACCAGGAAATCCTGAAACAAGGTCAATATGCCCCTGTGGCCGTTGAACAGCAGGTAGCCATTATTTATGCATCGATTAACGGTCTGCTCGATAAAGTGCCTGTTAATAAAGTGAAAGAGTTTGAGAGCGAGTTTGCCCTGCTTCTTGATGCACAGCACAAAGGTGCGCTGGCTGATTTCCGCGCCGGCAAAATGTCTGACGAAGCTGTTGCTGCCGTTAAAAAGGTCGCATCTGAATTAGCAGCCCGTTACGCATAGTTCGGATAGCAGTTGTCCGGTTCGTAAACAGCCGGACAGCTGAGCTATAAGACTCTAACTTTCACTCTAAACAATGGCATCACTAAAAGAAGTCCGTAACCGGATCACTTCGGTTAACTCGACGCAGCAAATTACGAAAGCCATGAAAATGGTGGCCGCGGCCAAGCTGCGCCGTGCACAGGACAATATTATACAGATGCGTCCGTATGCCCGGAAGCTGAGCGAAATGCTTGGTACGGTGTCTGCGGGCGCTGAGCTGGCCGGCGATAGCCCGTACAAACAGGTACGGTCTGTTGAACGGGTATTGTTGATCGTTGTGACCTCTGACCGGGGCTTGTGCGGCGCCTTCAACACAAACGTGGTGAAAGCCGCTATGGCCCGTATCAACGAGGCGTATAGTGATCAGGCCCGCCGTGGTCAGGTTGAGATTCTGGCCATCGGTAAGAAAGGAGCAGAAGCCTTTGTCCGCCGTGGCTTTAAGGTTAATGCAACCTACGTTGAAACGTTTACAAAACTGAGCTTCAATACCGTTCGCGCCGCTGCCGAAGAGGTTATGACCGCGTTCGAAAAAGGACAGTTTGATGTAGTTGAACTCGTCTATAACGAGTTCAAAAACGTAGCTACACAGATTATCCGTACTGAACAAATGCTGCCAATCGTGTCGGCTCCGGCTGAAACAACCACGAAGGCGAGCAATGTAAACTACATTTTTGAGCCTTCAGAAGAAGAAATCATCGCTGAGCTGATTCCTAAAACGCTGAAAATCCAGTTGTACAAAGCTGTTCTTGAATCGAACGCTTCGGAACATGGCGCGCGGATGACTGCGATGGATAAGGCAACGGAAAATGCCGGTGATCTTCTCCGTGAACTGAAACTGGTTTACAACCGGACCCGTCAGGCTGCCATTACGAAAGAGATCCTCGAAATCGTTGGTGGTGCCGAAGCGCTGGCAAATTAATCGGTTACACTAGCCTGCCGGCCAACGGCCGGTATGGTCATGACAATATCAGTGAACCCACAACCCTGGTTAGGTTGTGGGTTTTTTATTGGCCCGGGCGGAGGATTTTGCTATTTTTGAGCAAACCAAACTCCTTTTATGAAGAAAGTAATGCTAATTGGTGCGTTCTTTTTAAGCGCACTGGCGATTCAGGCACAAAGTGTAGACGACATTGTGAATAAACATGTAGAGGCGATGGGAGGAGCGGAGAAATACAAAAACCTGAAAGCCATCCGGATGCAGACATCAACCGAACTCATGGGCCAATCATTACCTACAACCTCAGTGATTGCATTGGGAAAAGGTATGCGCTCGGATGTTACAGTAATGGGGGCAACAATTTCGCAGGGCTACGACGGACAGCAGGGGTGGATGATTAACCCGATGCAGGGCACTACGGCGGCGGAAGCGACGCCGGCCGAATTGAATCCGTCAATGGATGTGCAGCTGGATATTACCGGGCCGTATTATAACTACAAGGAAAAAGGGAATACCATTGAGTTACTGGGCAAGGAAAAACTGGACGGTACTGACGTGTATAAAGTAAAAATTACGCGTAAAAACGGCCTTACGGAAACGCAGTACCTTGATGCTGCAACCTACCTGAACCGTAAAACAATTGCCGTTATTGAAGCAGGCGGGCAGAAAAACGAAAACGAGACCATGTTCAGTGACTACCGGCCGGTTGACGGAATTAAGTTCCCGTTTGTAACCCAGATGACGCACCCGCAGTTTGGCACGATGAAAATGAAAGTGGACAAGCTGGAGGTTAATCCGGTAGTCGACGAGAGTAAATTTAAAATGCCTAAATAACACTCCTTTGTGTTTTCCCGTTACCGTATCTTTTAAGTGACCGGGAAAACATCCTGTCTTCCTTTTGACATAGACAACATCACGTAATTGCATGAGAATTATCTTAACGTTATTAGTTGCGGCGGGGCTGGCTGTTGCATTCCGCCCGATGGCACCCAGTATGATGGGGGCATGGCGCATGAAAGCCGATACGAAAACCATCTCGTTTCTGGTGTCGGGAAACTATGCTATGGTTACAGCTTATGAAGCCGATAAATACCTTAATACGTTCGGCGGCAAATGGCGGATGGATGGCGATACCGTCCGGTTTACCGTCGAATTTGATACGCAGGACAGCACGAATGTCGGTCAGTCGGAGAACTACCACATCAAGGTAACCAACAAAAATCTGACGATTACCAACAGCCAGAAACAGCAGCAGGTATATGACCGTATTGATGATGCCGGTGGCCAAATGGCCGGTTTGTGGCGTATTACAGGTCGTCTGAACGAAAGTGGCGAAGTGACGGCCATGCAGCGTGGTCCCCGCAAAACCGTGAAGCTACTGACTGGAACCCGTTTCCAGTGGGCTGCCATTAATACCGAGACGAAACAGTTTTTCGGTACCGGCGGCGGAACCTATACGGTGAAAGACGGAAAGTACACGGAGAAAATCGACTATTTTTCCCGCGATAACTCACGTGTCGGCCGGTCGCTGACTTTCAACTGCGAGGTAAAAAAATCACCGGAGGCTGGTACGCAATGGTTCCATACCGGTCAGAGCTCGACCGGTGGACGGGTTGCTGAAGTCTGGACAAAAGAGTAAGCGTTACCGGATGCCTGAATATGGGTGATTGACGGTTTTGACCTTCCAGGAAGGTCAAAACCGCCAGGCGGCCCTGTTCCAGGAAGGTCAAAAATCGTTTGCTTTACCGGTTGATCAGCAGCGGAGCCGTTTGACGGCCCGCCGGTGTATCGACTGAAAGTATATAACGGCCGGCAGGAAGCTGACGTGTTGGAAAAGAAAGCTGTTGATCACCGCTCCTAAGCCCGTCGACCGTATTTGCCATGACCGGAACACCGAGCAGGCTGTAAACACTGATGGTGGCTGTACCGGCGGTTTGCATTGGAAACCGGATGCTGACAGTTTCGTTGGCCGGGTTCGGGACCAGCTGTACAGTCGCAGTGCCTGGCTCCGGAAGGCTGAGTATCGGGTTGGTTTGCTGAACCGATTTCAGAATCCAGTTATTCGGGTCGAGGACCAGGCCCGTCGGCTGTCCTTTGGCTGGCAGGGTAAACGTTTGCGAAGGCTGATCATTAAATACTGTGACCAGCGTATCACCCGCCGCCGACTGCACCAGTACCTGTACAGGCATCGTAAATGAAGCCGGTGTCGTATTTACGGATTGGTCAAGCTGAAGCTGAACGCTGTATTTTGCGTTGTCAGCCAAGGTTTTCCAGGTACTTGTATAGACTGGATAGTTAACACCATACACCCACTGCCGAAAGAAATAATCCAGCTTTTTACCCGAAACCTGCTCCGCTACCGCCTGAAAATCCTCGGTTACCGCCGTGTTGTAAATCAGGGTCGGGGTGTTGGCATACGTTTTCAGGATCGTAAAAAAAGGGTTATCCCCGACAATGCCGCGCAGCATGTGCAACACTGTACCCCCTTTGGCGTACGTACGGGCATAGTTAAAAATGTTGTCTGAGGTACTGATATCCTGCACATACAGGCTGCCTCTTGCCTGTTTAGCGGTCTGCATGAGACTGCTCATGGCGCTTCGGTAACGGGTCGTTCCGCCAACCGACTCAGCGTATAATTGCTCCGCATAGGTTGCAAAACCTTCGTTAAGCCAGATATTCTGCCAGTCGCGGCAGGTGATTTTGTCGCCGAACCATTGGTGGGCCAGTTCATGGGCAATAATACTCACATCAAACGTACCCATTGACGAAATTGTCTGGTGTTCCATCCCCCCTGAAAACCCGCATTCAGCGTGGCCGTATTTTTCCTGAATAAACGGATACGTGCCGAATGTGTCGGTAAAGAGCCGCATGATTACAGGCGTTTGATCCAGATTGTTTTTATTGTTGGCCAGCGATTCGGGGTAAAGGTAATGGGTGATGGGCATATTCTGCGGCACCCCGTCGCGTCCCTGATAGGTAAAAGGCGTATCGTAGCGGGAATAGTTACTCATAGCCAGCGAAATCAGGTACTGGGCAATAGGGTATCGGTTGCGCCATTGATAGGTCCGTGTGCTGTCCGGATTATCGCGCACCGATTGCAGCGTTCCGTTAGAGACCGATACAAAGACCTTGGGAGCGGTAATCGACACCGCCGAGGAGTCAGCTTTATCGGCGGGCGTATCCTTGCAGGGGAACCAGTCGCTTGAGCCGTAGGGCTCACTCAGGCTCCAGATAACCGGTGAGCGGGCAGTACCGTGGGTGGCGAAGGAAAACGTGCCGAAACCGCTTGTACTGGCAGGGTTCCCCTGATAATAAACGGTAAGCGTGAACAGTTGACCGGCCGTAAGCGGCGATGGAGGCGTAACGGTTAGGCGGTTCTGAGCGTGTGTAAATGTCAGTTTGCGGCCTGCTGCCTTTACCGAATCAACAGTTAGCCGCGTGGTGAGGTCAAGGTCAAAACTGGTCAGGTTGGGCGACGCTTTTAAGCCCGACAGTAACGGCCCCGCGCAGGTAGGCGGGGGTGTGGGTCAGGTTGAGATCAAGGCCGTAGTAGGTAATGTCGATGCGGCTGTCGCCGGGATAGGCAATGGCCGCCAAACGTCCCTGTGGATCACCGAAATAGCGGGCATAGCGTTCGGCTTTGGCTGTGGCGCAGGGGTGGGATACCTGTCCATTACCGGTAAGTGGAAGGGTAAGGAGCAGGAGATAAAATAAGGTTGTCAGTAGTTGTTGATTGCTGTTCATATTGTGGTTTCTCATGGCTGAAGGCCCGAATCCAGCCGCTTTGGCTGCGCCCTGACCTCGTCGTAATGCTGGGTAAGCTCCTCCAGTTTGCGCTGTTCGGTTTCGGGCAATTGCAGCTGCCAGCCCATGGAAGCCGCGAGCTGGTACATCATGTACTGAATCTGGTTGTTGGCAATGCGCGGCAAATCGCTCTGCATCGCCCTGTCATTCATCGCTTTTTTGGCCTCGTCCAGAATCCTGGTGTAGTCCTCACTACTGAAATGATTCAGCCAACCTGCCCGGATGTCATAAAACTGGTAATCGGTGTCGATTGATAGCACTTCCGGCTCGGGAAAATACTCGATGATCAGTTTTTTCTCACCCGGATTGTTATGCACATGGTCGATATGCCGGAACCGGACTTTACTAAAATCATACCCGACCAATACTTTCGCCTTCGCAATCAGCATGGCTTTCTTGGGGTCGTTGAACATATACAGAATCGATTTCTGATCCTGATAGTTATAAATCTCGGAAAAATAGCCCTCTGCCATCACCACCTTGAATACCTTTTCGATGCGTTCGAGCAAGAGAGTGACTTCGCTGCGTTTCTCGCGGACAGCCGCCTCTCCTCGCCGTGCACTGGCGATGGCAAAACCGACCCCTGTGCCGGTCAGCAGGATTAAAAAGGTACTTAGAAAATCCATTTCACGTGGTTTTGTACTACTCTATAAACGCAAA
The DNA here is from genome assembly GCA_965247375.1 of Arsenicibacter sp. Taxonomy (GTDB): domain Bacteria; phylum Bacteroidota; class Bacteroidia; order Cytophagales; family Spirosomataceae; genus Arsenicibacter. Next base: position 29,067 of record CBDFHU010000163.1, on the reverse strand, counting down.
AACGGCCCATACAAGCTGTTCGAAAAACCTGTATGGGCCGTTAAACTTACTAAACTTACTTGGCGTAGGCAACCGAACGCATTTCCCGGATCACGGTAACTTTGATCTGACCCGGATACTGCATTTCTTTCTCAATTTTCTGCGAAATATCGAATGAAAGCGTACTTGCCCGTTCGTCGCTGACGCGTTCTGCATCTACCAGCACGCGTAGTTCACGTCCGGCCTGAATCGCATAACACTTCGTAACGCCCTGGAAGTTGGTAGCCAGTTCTTCGAGTTCTTTCAGCCGCTTGATATACGACTCCATCATTTCGCGGCGTGCGCCCGGACGGGAACCCGACACGGCATCACAGACCTGAACGATCGGCGAAATCATGGTGGTCATCTCAATTTCATCGTGGTGCGCCCCGATGGCATTGCAGACTTCGGCGTTTTCCTTGTATTTCTTGGCAAGCTCCATACCCAGAATCGCGTGCGGCAATTCCTGTTCTTCGTGCCATACCTTACCGATGTCGTGCAGCAGACCGGCCCGTTTTGCCAGTTTGGCATTCAGCCCGAGCTCAGCCGCCATAGTCGCACAGAGTTTAGCTACCTCGCGCGAGTGCTGTAGCAGGTTCTGCCCGTAGCTCGACCGGAAGCGCATCCGGCCCACCATCTTAATCAGTTCAGGGTGTAGCCCGTGGATACCGAGGTCAATGACGGTACGTTCACCGATTTCGACGATTTCGTCCTCGATGTTTTTGCGGGTTTTGGCCACAATTTCTTCGATCCGGGCCGGGTGAATACGGCCGTCCTGCACCAGACGGTGGAGCGACAGACGGGCAATTTCGCGGCGGACAGGATCAAAGCCTGAAATAATGATGGCTTCCGGCGTATCATCCACGATGATTTCGACACCGGTAGCGGCTTCGAGCGCCCGGATATTCCGGCCTTCGCGACCAATGATTTTGCCTTTTACGTCATCCGATTCGATGTTGAAGACCGATACGCAGTTCTCAATTGCGTGTTCGGTAGCCGTCCGCTGGATTGTCTCAATAACGACCTTCTTGGCTTCTTTAGTCGCCGTCAGTTTGGCTTCTTCAACAATGTTTTTGATGTACGAAGCCGCGCGCGAATCCGCTTCGGCTTTCATATTGCTGACCAGTTGATCGCGGGCCTGATCGGATGTCAGATTGGCAATTTTCTCCAGTTGCTCGATCTGCTGGGTCCGCATTTTTTCAACTTCTTCTTTCTTCTTCGTCAGGCTTTCAGCTTGTTGGGTAAGCTGATTTTTCTGCTGGTCGAGTTCGGTTTCCCGGCGTTTATTCTGATCCAGCATCTGGTTGAGCTGCTGCTCACGCTGTTTCAGCTTGTTTTCATTCTGCAGCAGGATCTGCTTTTTCCGGTTACTTTCTTCTTCGAATTCGGCTTTGAGTTTCAGGTACTTTTCTTTGGCTTCCAGAATCCGGTCTTTCTTGATGTTTTCTGCCTGAACTTCGGCATTTTTAACGATGGATTCGGCGCGTTCCTCAGCATCCTGTTGCCGTTTGCTGAGTGCCTTGTTTAGTCGTTTTTGCCCGAAATAAAGGCCGATCGCCAGGATCAGCGCATTATCAAGAAGTATGGCGAGCCAAAATGTTGTGTTCTCCATTTGCTCTATGCAATTTAGGTTGAACCATATAGTTAGGTTTACCCGACCGAATCAGCGTAGGAGCGGCCAATAGTCAGACCGGAATAAGCAGAGAGAGATACAGCGTTTATGCGTAAATGAAGGAGTGTTCCGGTAATTAATGCAATTGAGTATAATTCTGTACAACAATAAATTTCTTTATTAAACGGAATGATAATAATTACCTTTTACTCCACTACTATGGCACGAGTGCCGGTGTGATAATCTGATCCAACTGAGTAATGCGATCAACGACCAGCCGCTGCAGCCGTTGCATCTGTTCTTCACCTTTCTGACGGGCAACCAGACAATCGACGGCGATCATCGCCAGGATGTCCTGCGTGTCACGGGCTCCTAATTTGCGGTAATGTTCAATCCGCTCCTCAAGTATTTTTTCAGCCTTACGAACATAGGCTTCTTCTCCCGGTTGCGATTTCAACCTGTAATCTCTGTCGGCAATTTTTATGCGGATAGATAGCTGGTCTTCCATCGCTTTATAGGCTGCAAAGGCGCTGAGTCTTATGTTTTTGACGCAGAGCACTTTAAGGTTTATGACATATTACTCAGGTGTTCTATACACCGTTCGATCTCCCGGATATACTCATCAAGTCGTTTTTTGAATTCCGCGCTTGCTGCTGTATCAGCCAGGTTGTTAACTACAATCTTACCAAAATCTTTTGAATTTGGAAAATGCGGTTGTGCACTTGGTTGTTTTTTCTGTAACTGTTTTATCAGTTTATCCTGTTCACGATTAACTCGTGCCAGGCGTTTGTTTTCATCTTCCAGATCTTTGATACGTTCCGAAAGCCGTTCGGCATGATCGGCCAATCGGGCAACTTTATGCTCGAACGACTCGACAAATGCAACAAGCTGAACTTCGGTAACCATACAAAGTGTTTGGGAAGTAACGGCAAACGGTAAGGCAATGATGTGATGAAATTAGCGTAAAACCATATAATTTCAATTATCACGCCTTACCTGAAGGAAAATTATTTCCGGATGATGGCTCCCAGGTCCCGTTCAAATGCGCTCATGAGCCGCTGCATTGTTTTATCAATAACGGCGTCATTTAACGTCTGAGACGGATCCTGAAGCGTGAAGCTGACTGAGTAGGATTTCTTGCCGGCCTCCAGTTTATCGCCTTCGTATACGTCAAAAACATTTATTGAACGGAGTAATTTTTTTTCTGTCTGGGCGGCAATCCGCTTGATTTCAGCAAACGTTATGGCCTTGTCCAGCACCAGTGACAGGTCGCGGCGTACTTCAGGGAATTTAGATACTTCCTCGTACAGCGCTTTCCCCGAATACAGTTTTACCAGTGCCTGCCAGTCGAAATCGGCGTAGAAAACCGGCTGTTTAATGTCAACCAGCTTCGTCAGTTTCGGTTGTACCTGACCAAAGCTGACAACCGGCTTTTTATTGACCAGATATGTCAGACCATACTGGAAAATCGCCGTGTCGGCCGGTTGCTGATCCTGGGGCTTAATCCGCAGCGAACTGAGTACGCGCTGAACGGCTGCCGCCAGATCCTGAAAACTTACCGGCTGGCTCTTCTGAATCCAGCTTTCTCCCTGCTGACTGCCGGCCAGAGACAGGCTCAGCCGCGGCGTTTCGATATATTTCCGGCCGTTGTCGGTATCCTTGCGGTGGTATACCTTCCCGAATTCAAAAATCTTCAGATCTTTCTGACGGCGGTTCAGGTTATAGACCAGCGTTTCAAGCGACGAGAACAGCATGCTCTGGCGCATTACCGATAATTCTTCGCTCAACGGATTCAGCAACGTAACATCGGTACCCGGCAGAGTTGACCGGATCGCTTCGTGGTACGAAGGACGGGTCAGGGACAGCGTCAGGGTTTCAACAAAGCCGTTTGAGGCCAGCATGGCGCTGATCCGCGATTGTAGCTGATTGCTGTCGATGGCCGGGAATTCCGATAACGAATCGGCTCTCAGGTTTTCGGACAACGGCACGTTTTCGAAGCCGTGAATCCGCAGGATTTCTTCAATCACATCGGCCTCGCGCGTTACGTCAACGCGGTAAGGTGGTACAACGGCAATAAACTGATCAGCCGTCCGCTCATCGGCACGAATATCCAGACTCTCCAGAATCTGATGAATGCGTTCCTGTTCCAGTTTGATACCAATCAGCCGGTCAATGTTCCGGTAACGAACCAGCACCCGGAAGTCGGCGATTGGCTCCGGATACAGGTCGGTAATGTCTGAACTGACGACACCACCGGCCACTTCCTGAATCAACAGGGCGGCCCGTTTCAGGGCAAACACCGGCAGGTTGGGGTCAGTACCGCGCTCAAAGCGGAAGGCCGCATCGGTTTTCAGGCCATGCAACTGTACCGTTTTACGGACACTAGCCGGTGAGAAATAGGCCGATTCGAGGAAAATACGGGTTGTAGCTGTGCTAACGCCTGATTTGGTTCCTCCGAATACTCCCGCGATACACATACCTGCTTCCGCGTCGTTATCCGACCCATTGCAGATCATCAGATCAGTAGCTGCCAGTTTACGCTCAACACCGTCAAGCGTTACAAACGGAGTGCCTTCCGGCAGGGTTTTCACCACCACCTGACCGCCGGTAATCTGATCGGCGTCAAAGGCATGTAACGGCTGGCCCAGCTCGTGGCAGACGTAGTTGGTTACGTCAACCACGTTATTGATCGGATTCAGACCAATGCTGATCAGGCGTTTTTTCAGCCAGTCCGGCGATTCGCTGACGGTCAGACCCGAAATGGTCAGGCCGGCGTAACGCGGGCAGGCTTCAGTGGCTTCTACCCGTACGCCGAGCGTCAGGTTTGTGTTATCAACGGCAAAGGCATCAACCGACGGCAGTGTCAGCGGGCGGTTCAGCGCGGCTTTCAGATCGCGGGCAACCCCCCAGTGTGAAGCTGCGTCGACGCGGTTCGGTGTCAGACCGATTACAATCTGGTAGTCTGGTTCCAGACCGAAATACCGGGCCGCCGGCGTACCGTTTGGCAGATCCGTATCCAGCACCATAATACCGGCGTGTGACTCACCGAGGCCGATTTCATCTTCGGCGCAGATCATACCTTCGGAAGCAGAACCGCGGATTTTGGCTTTTTTGATGGTAAACGGTTCACCGCTGGCCGGATAAAGAGTGGCACCAACCAGGGCAACAATTACTTTCTGACCGGCGCGCACGTTTGGTGCACCGCAGACAATATTCAGTGGTTGTCCGGTGCCGGCATCAACCGTAGTAACACTTAATTTATCGGCGTCAGGGTGTTTTTCACACGTCAGCACCTCACCGACAACGACACCGGCCAGACCACCGCGAATCGTCTCAATCGTTTCAATTCCTTCTACTTCCAGTCCCGTTCCGGTCAACCGGCGACCTGTTTCCTCCGGTGATTCGGGCAGATCGATGAACTGTTGCAGCCATTTATACGAAATATTCATGCAAGGACAAATTCAATGAAAAAGCAAAAATAAGATTAATGTTCTACATACCGTTCACCCGCCTTCACCGGAATTGATAATGTATTTTCAGCAGGCGGCAGCGGACAGGCATAATTCGGATTATAGGCGCAATACGGATTGTAGGCCGCATTAAAGTCGATAATGACCTGACTGCCGGTCATTTCAGCAGAAACAAGGTCAATGTACCGGCCGCCTCCATACGTTTCGTGCCCCGACGTGGCGTCTTTGAATAAAATAGAATAATTTTCTTTTTGCTTGACAATCAGGAGTCTGTGAATGTCACCGCCCAGACTGAACACGGCGTGGGCGTATTTTTCATAGACTTCTTCACTGCCGTCGCTAAGCTGAACGACCATCTTCTGTGTTTTGTCAGCAAACGGTTCTAGCCGTGCTTCTACACGGTAAGCCAGGTCAGCCGGGAAGTAAGATAGACCTTTGAACTGGGTTTTATCCGTAAAGGGCGATTCTGAATTTGTTTTAAAGAAGGAATCTTTTTCGGCGCGTTCGGTTTTAATTTGTTGCGCGTAGGCTTCCGGGGAGATTTCATCCGCTGATGTCTTTGTGCCTTTAATGAGTAAAAAGTACACTAACGCCGCTGAAAAGATGCCAATCGTTAGGAAAATAAGGCCTTTTCTTGTCATATTGTGTTGAATTGTGGTCTTTTGAGCAAATATCCGATAAATTTGCTTAGTGAATTTTAATACGTTTTTAATCCGGTTCGTATGCCCAAAGTATTACAGCTACAAACGTTTTCTTCCGATAAAGGTAATCTAACCGTTTTTGAAAATATCATTCCCGGAGAAATCAGGCGGGTATTTTACATCTATGGTGCAGGTGATGCGACCCGGGCAGGCCACCGGCATGTCCGGACATGGTGTGCCCTGATCTGCATTGCCGGGAGTTGCCGGGTTTACTCAAATAATGGTATTGAAGAGGAGATTTTTGTTCTTGATAAACCGGACCAATGCCTGATACTAGAGCCGCAGGACTGGCATACCATGGATCATTTTTCGGATGATGCCATTCTGCTGGTACTGGCCAATGAACTGTACGACAAGGACGATTACATTTACGAACCGTATTCCGGCACTAAAACACAGCCGGCGCTGGCATGATTCCTTTTCTGGATTTAATGCGTTTAAACGAGCGCTATAGTGAGGCCCTTCAGCAGGCAGCTACTCGTGTTATACAGTCTGGCTGGTATATTTTAGGTAAAGAACTGGCCGCTTTTGAGGCGGCCTTTGCTGCTTATTGTCAGACGGGTTATGCCATCGGCGTAGCCAACGGACTGGAAGCACTGGTGCTCGTGCTGAAAGCCTGGGATTTTCCGGCGGGGAGCGAAGTATTGGTTGCTTCAAATGCCTATATCGCTTCGATACTGGCAATTACGCAGGCGGGGTTAACGCCGGTTCTGGTTGAACCTGACCCGAAGACGTATACACTGGATGCCGGACAGTTACGGGCTGCTCTGACCCCGAAAACCAGAGCCATTCTGCCCGTTCATCTGTATGGCCGCTGTTGTGATATGGCCGCCATAAATGAAGTTGCGGAAGAAGCAGGCCTGCTGGTGCTGGAAGATGCGGCGCAGGCACACGGTGCTTTGTATCAGGGAAAACGGGCCGGAAATTTAGGCCATGCTGCCGGTTTCAGCTTTTACCCGACCAAGAATCTGGGTGCACTGGGTGATGCCGGTGCCATTACCACCAACGACGCGAATCTGGCCGATAAGCTCTTCTACTGGCGGAACTACGGTTCAAAACAAAAGTACGTTAATCAATACAAAGGCCATAACAGCCGCCTGGACGAAATGCAGGCCGCTATCCTGACCACAAAACTGGCGTTTCTGGAGGCTGAGAATACCTACCGGCGTCAACTGGCCGAACGTTATCTTTCCGATATTAAACACCCTGTTCTGGGTCTGCCGCCAACCGACCGCATTCACGACGATGTCTGGCATTTGTTTGTGGTGACGCATCCGGACCGGGATCGCTTCCGGGCATACCTGCTGGAAAAGGGAATCCAGACAGACGTGCACTATCCGACGCCGCCGCACCGGCAGGAGGCTTATCCGGAATTCAGGCAGCTGAGCCTGCCTGTTGCCGAAAAGCTGCATCAGGAAGTGGTAAGTTTGCCCCTGAATCCTGCCTTGACCGAAGCACAGCAGACCTATATCATCCAGATAATTAATCAGGCCCCCGTATGAAACCATACCTGAGTGTGGTTATTCCGGTTTATAAAAGCGAAACCACCATCCGGCGGCTGGTCGGCCAGCTACAGGTCTGGCTGGCACAGCTGGCTTTTGAAGTGGTGCTGGTAAACGACGGCAGTCCTGATAACTCCGAAGCGGTGTGTCGCAGTCTCGCCGGAGAATTTGCGAATGTACAGTTTGCCTCGCTACGGCGGAATTTCGGGGAGTTTAATGCCGTACTGTGCGGACTGACGCTGGCAAACGGCAATTTTGCCGTAATCATCGATGATGATTTTCAGAATCCGCCTGAGGCTATTCTGACGCTGCTGGCAACGGCAGAACAGACGGGTGCGGATGTGGTCTACAGCCGGTATGCCGAGAAAAAGCACGCCTTGTACCGGAATCTGGGCAGTCAGTTTCTGAACTATTGTACCACATGGCTGCTTGACAAACCTAAAGACCTGTACCTGTCGAGTTTTAAGCTGATCCGGCGTGAGGTCATCGATGAAATCACCAAATATGACGGGCCTTATCCCTACATAGACGGACTGATTTTCCGTGTAACCCGGTCGGTGACCAGTGTGGTGGTACCGCACCATTCCCGTGAGGAAGGGCAGTCAAATTACACGTGGCGTAAGCTCATTTCCCTGACCCTGAATGTTTTCTTTGGCTATTCGGCGTTGCCGCTGCGGCTGCTGCTGGGGTTGGGAGCAGGTATTTTCGGCGCGTCGGTATTGCTTGGATTGCTGCTGGTTATCGGTGGATTGACCGGTTGGCTGGCCGTTCCTGTCTGGTTGATTGTTATCTGGGTTGTATTGTTCCTGGCGGGTTGTCAGCTGATTGTACTCGGGATTCTGGGCGAATACCTCGGGAAACTCTTTCTGGCGCACAGCGGCCAGCCACCGTTTGTCATTAAATATCATCTCAACGGCAGCGGCCACAAGTCCATGCCAAAACACGGGGAAAGTTGATCGGACGTAGTGAAGAGTACGAAAAAATGTTCCGGCTCGAAGAACAGCTGTGGTGGTACCGCATTCTGCATGAAAGCGTACTGAAAGCTATCCGGCAGCGGTTTGGCGACCGGCGCGATATCCGGATTTTTGATGCGGGTTGCGGAACCGGCGGACTGCTGCATTTTCTGAAAAAACAAGGCTACACGCATCTTCAGGGCGTAGACGGCTCGGCCGATGGCGTGGCGTTTTGCCGCGAACGGGCGCTGAACGTTGACCTGCTCGACCTGACGCAACTCAGTAACTACCGACCCGCCGACACGATCGGTCAGTTTGATGTGGTGGTTTGTGACGATGTGTTCTGCTACTTTGATGACCATCAGCTTACCAAACTGATCCGGGAACTGGGCAAACGGCTGAAACCGGATGGCCTGCTGATTTCGAATAATAATGCATTTAATGTGTTTTGGGGAAGTCATGACCTGGCCGTTGGTAGTAAACGGCGGTTTGTCCGGCAGGATTTCGTCCGCTTATTGCCCGGAACCGGAGTAACCATTCAGTTTTCGACATACTGGAGCTTGTTATTATCGCCGTTAATTCTGACCATCCGGCAAATTCAGGCCCTGAAGCTGCGTCTGGGTGCACAACCGGAAGCGCAGGGTTCGGATGTTTACATGCCTGGCGAATGGATCAATAAAGTGCTGTATGGGCTGGTCCGCCTCGAACGCGCAGCGCTTCCCCGAACGCCTTTCGGTAGTTCGTTGTTCCTGGTATTAACGAAGACAAACTAACGAATATGTTTACAGGTATTGTTGAAACCACCGGCCTTGTTGAAGCCATTGAAGCCGAAGGGTCTAATCTTACATTTACACTGGCCGCACCGATTGCCCATGAGCTGACTATTGATCAGAGTGTGAGCCATAACGGTGTGTGTCTGACGGTAACGGGCATTACGGGGGACCGGTACACCGTAACGGCGGTTGATGAAACACTAAAAAAAACTAATCTGGGCCAGCTTAAGGTAGGTGACCGCGTCAATCTGGAACGGTGTATGCCGGCCAACGGACGGTTCGACGGACATATTGTACAGGGCCACGTTGATCAGACCGGTATCTGTACAAAGGTGCAGGATATGGACGGCAGCTGGCTGTTTGACTTTCAGTATGATCCGGCGCAGGGGAATGTAACGGTCGAAAAGGGCTCGGTCTGTATCAACGGCGTCAGCCTGACGGTTTTTAACTCAGAAGATGACCGTTTCCGGGTCACCATCATTCCGTACACCTTTGAGCACACGACGTTCCGTGACCTGAAAGCAGGGGATGTGATTAACCTTGAGTTCGATATTGTCGGTAAGTACATCAAAAAAATGTTGGCGGGGTATCGGTAAGCCAAGCCAATCCACTAATTTTGTCTGTAGTTCCGGTTGTAACCGAGGTGATCGTACCGGGATGCAGTCACTATTAACGTAACAAATTAAAACTCCCTCCGTTTCTGAATGGCTAAAATCAGCACCAGTAGCAAATCCGACCTGCTGATTCATATTGGCATTATCGCAGCCCTCCTGTTAGTTTTATTTCTTGGTTTTTTTCTGGTTTATCTGCCGTTCTCGACCAATCACGGAGAAACGATTACGGTTCCGGACCTGTCAAAAATGTCGATTGATGAGCTGGAAACCATGCTCGAAGACCGGAATCTCCGGTATGTAGTCAATGACTGTACGTTTGTGGCCGGCCAGGAACCGCTGACCGTTCATGCGCAATATCCTAAAGCCGGTGCGAAGGTAAAGGAAGGCCGGAAAATTTACCTGACCATCAACAAGCGGGTGGCTCCGACGGTACCGATGCCGAAACTGGTCGATCTGACCTTCCGCAGTGCCGAATTATCGTTGCAGTCCGTAGGGCTTGTGGTTGGTGAAAAGCGGTATGTACCGGACCTGGCCAAAAATTCCGTACTCCGGCAGTTCTATAACGGACAGGAAATTCAGCCGGGAATGCCGGTCCCGAAAGGATCAAAAATTGATCTGGAGGTCGGCGACGGGTTGGGAAATACAAAATTTGAGGTTCCCAACGTTGTAGGTATGCCACTCGATGAGGCCATCAATCTGATTAAAGGATCAAACCTGCGGGTTGGCACGAAAATTTCTGTTGATGATCCGGAAAAAGAAGTCGGCACGGTGATCAAACAGCGGCCGGCCGCCAATTCGGGCGAACGCATACGGGTGGGTGAAACAATTGACCTGTGGGTTGTCGGGCCGGTTGAAGAATCCCAAGAAGAGTCTCCTGACCAATGATCGAACATTTAACGCATTCTGCTTTTTTAGGTAACCTTGTCCGCCGTTGGGCCGGACAAGGTTTCTTTGTTTGTTTATTCGCGGTAGCGACCACACTGTCTCACGCACAAACATCCGGACAAGTTGTCCAGCTTCCTTTTTTTGATGACTTCTCAACGGTCGTCAATAACCGCCCCGACCCGAAACTCTGGCAGTCGAGCAGCGTTTACATCAACAATACGATGGGGATTAATCACCCCTCGGTGAATGTAGCCACTTTCGATGGGCTGGCACCCAATGGGTTACCCTATACCCTGACCGACCGGTTTGCTGCCGGCAGCAATGACACGCTGCAATCCCAGCCAATCAATCTGGGCGGGCTGGCACCTGCCGATTCGGTGTATCTGAGCTTTTATTGGCAGATTCGCGGTCTCGGCGAATTGCCGGATGAGGACGATACCCTTAAGCTCGAAATGCGGAATAACCTCGGTTTGTGGGAGACTGTCTGGTATCAGGCTGGCGGCCGTCCCGACAATAACTTCCGGCAGGCGTTTGTCAGCATCCGGGCAACGAAGTTTCTGTATGGTACCTTCCAGTTCCGTTTCCGCGCCATTGGCCGGTCATCGGGAGCCTACGACACCTGGAATATCGATTACATTTACCTGAACAGCAAACGGTCATTGACCGACCGGTATATCAGGGATATTGCCACGCGGCAGGCGGTTGGCCCGTCATTTCTGAAACGGTATACGGCTATGCCGCTGAATCAGTACCTGATTAATCCGGCGGCTGAAACGGCTGATTCCATCCGGACCGATATTGTCAACCTGTTCAATAACTTTAACTTCACCAGTTTCCGCTTTACGACCCGTGAGCTGGTATCCGGCCGGTTAATTCAGGATACGCAGACGCAGTCAAAACTGATTCCGTCGCTGAGCTCGCAGGTGCTGAGCGCACGGCTGACACCGGCTACCGGCACGTTCCCGGCGGGAAGAGTGGTCCTGAAACATACCTTTGACGTACTGACCACCGATGATCAGAACCCGTCGATTCCAACGGTCAACCTGCGCCGTAATGACACCATCTCGGGTGTTACGGTACTGGATAATTATTACGCGTATGATGATGGCAGTGCTGAAAGTGCTACCCAGATCGGCCGGCTGGAGCGCTGGGCGGTTCGTTTTGTGCTGAACAAGGCAGACCTCATGTCCGGTGTTTACGCCTACATTATGCCGTTTAACGTTGATCAGACAGGGCAGCAGTTTACCATCCGCGTGTATGCCAATGACAAGGGTAAGCCCGGTACTGAGCTGTACTACAAAACGTTTGCGATGCAGTATCCGCCGGGGCGTAACGGGTTTGTCGAGTTTAAATTCGACCGGCAGGTGGCGCTTACCGATACTTTTTTTGTCGGCTATCAGCAGATCAGTGAAGACGAGTTATCTAAACTCCGGCTTGGTCTGGATAAAAACAGTCCGTTCGGGTCAGAGCTTTTTTACCGCGCCGGACCCGGAACCGACTGGATACAAAACCTGAAAACGCCGCAGCTCTCACTTCCCGGTGCGTTTATGATCCGGCCGATCATGGGAGGCAAGGGGGCTGAGGTTGTACTGGCCAATCCGGAAGAAGAAGCGGAAGACATGAAGGTTTATCCGAATCCGACCTCCGGCCGGATTGCCTGGAAACATCCCGCTGTTAAAAAGCTGGAACTGTTTGACCTCAGCGGTCGGCCGATTCATGTGATTACACCGGCGTCGGGACAGCAAACGGCCGATTTACCCGGCCTCCCGACGGGTATGTATCTGATCCGGATGAGTAATAGCCAGCGGTCGGTTGTCCAGCGGCTATTGATTAACTAATCGTACCTATGTCATTTTTTAAGCGCCTTTTTTCACCGAAGGCTGTGTCGGTTCCTGAATCGGATCAACCTGACAATACACTCGGTTTTGAGCAGATGCCATTGTTCACCGGTATGCTGGCCGCCGGGGATTTTCCGGCGCTGGAAGAGGCATATCAGGCGGCTCCCTGGCACGAGCAGGCCCTGGTTACCGAAGGGCTTGTTAATCAGCTTACTTCATCTGCCGCACCGCTGGAAAGCTGGATTGCCCGCCGGCCTGCTGCCCACCTGCCGTTTTTACTGACAGGTATGATTCTGACCAAAGAAGCCTGGGACGCCCGGAGTTCAAAACTCGCAAAAGATGTAAGTCTTGAGCAGACAAAAGTCTTTGTTGATTTACTGAACAGTGCCCGTGCCGCTTTTCTGGGTGCGATTGAGCGTAACGGAAACGACCCGCAATGCTTTTCGCGGATGTTACCGGTGCTGATGGGTCTGGAAGAAGAGGATGAGGTGCTGATGACGTATTTCGGGCAGGCAAAAGCGCTGGTACCTGATCATCTGGGCGCCCACATGGCCATGCTAAACGCCCTGACCCCGAAATGGGGCGGCAGTACCGGACAGATGGATGATTTTCTGACGACGTACTGCGATGTCAACACATGGCCGCTGCTGACCGGCGTTCACCTGTCGGCTATGCTGGAGAAGTGGATACAACTCAATTTTGACGGGAAGGAGGAAGCCTTCCGGACGTATTTTGACGACGAGGCGCGTAAAGAGACGGTACGCTTGTTATTCAAGGCGTATACAGACCCACAGGATGCCGGTCTGCAAACCTATATTGTCCGGAACTATTTTGCCTTGCTGCTCATTAGAACCGGAGAAAAGGACCTTGCCCGGCAGGAAATTAAAAAGCTGGACGGGCGGATGACGATGCTGCCGTGGAAACTTGTAGGCATTCACAATTACACAACGCTCAGCCGGTTATAAGGAAAAGCAATCAGATAATTTACGATACAGATTATGGATATTTCAGTTAGCGAATTGAAAGAGCGGCTCGAAAAAGGGGAGAAGCTGAACTTCTTCGATGTACGGGAGCCAAACGAGTACGCAGAAGATAATCTTGGAGCCACCCTTATCCCGCTCGGTGAACTGCCTTATCGTGTTGATGAGCTGGACGGGCTTCAGGATGAAGAAGTCATTGTACATTGCCGTTCGGGCGCCCGCAGTGGCCGTGCCCAGCAACTGCTCGAAGAAAACGGTTTTAATAACGTTCGTAACGTGACAGGTGGCATTCTGGCCTACCGTGCCCTGTAAATGATCTGCCGCAGCACAGCGCTTACCGGCGCTGTGCTGCGACCCATCGAAGCAGTCCGTCCAGGTCATTGGCGGCAAACCAGGTATAATTTCCCTGATGCCTGAACCAGGTCAGCTGGCGTTTAGCATACCGCCGCGAATTCCGTTTCAGCAGATCGACCATAGTTTTGTAGTCATAAGTCCCGTCCAGGTACTCAAACACCTCTTTGTATCCTACCGTTTGTAAAGCATTGTGTTGTCGGTAAGCAGTAAGCGACCGTACTTCATCTACCAGGCCCGCCGCCAGCATTTGATCCATTCGCCGGTCAATCCGTTGGTAAAGCTCTTCGCGCGGGCGTTCCAGCGCACAGTAAATCGTTGTGAAGGGCCGGTTCTTAACTGATCGTTGCCGGAAAGAGGAATAGGGTTTACCGGTTGTCAGACAAACTTCCAGCGCACGGACGACCCGCTGCCAGTTCTGCATATCTGCCTCTCTGGCATAGTCCGGGTCCAGAGCCGTAAGCTGAACCTGTAAGGCCGGTAACCCTTCTGTCTCCAGCCGTTGCATGAGTGTATCTCTGGTCGTACTTTCCGGCAGCGGAATGTCATCCAGACCGGAACACAGTGCCTGAATGTATAAACCGGTGCCACCGGTAACTACCACAAGATCCAGCCGCCGAAACAACTGATCCAGCAAGGCCAGTGCTTCCCGCTCAAACTGTCCGGCACTGACAAGCTCCGTTACGGAGTGGGAGTCAATAAAATGATGGGGTACACCACCCATCTCGCCGGCAGTCGGTTTTGCTGTGCCAATGGATAGTTCTTTATAAAGCTGACGCGAGTCGGCTGAAATAATTTCGGTCTGTAAATGCCGGGCTGCCTGTACACAAAAATCTGTTTTGCCGACAGCAGTCGGCCCTGCAATCACTAATACGGTTTTGTTCACGAATAATAAACTAAGTAACTAAATTGAGACAAATGGGTTCGTATATTGATTAAGGTGTTTGCTACGCTAAAATACACTTTTTAGGCTTGAAAGGCGTTTCCGGAGGCATGGGCATAGCTGAGTTGTCATTGAATTTATTTTATTAAAATAAAAATAAGGTAACATTTGTTGGGCCATCTGAAAGTATTTAGGTATTTTTGGGAAATGTCGAAAATAAGTAGCTACCTTTGCTGTTGAGGTTACAATTGCCTACAAGTCAGTAAGTTACCTACCCTGGGGTTAGAAAAAAATAAAGTTTACATGAAGGAGAATGTTTCTCAGCAGCTAATGAATGAGCACGAAATTCGTGTTTTGCGGAAAACGCTTGAAGTAATATGTGGTAAATGGAGGCTGTTCATTTTACTGCATTTAAACGATCAAACCCGGCGCTACGGGGAGCTCCGTAAATCTATTCCGGACGTGAGCGAAAAGGTCCTGATTCAGGAACTGAAAGCACTGATTGAAATAGGTGTTGTTGAAAAACAATCCTATAATGAAGTACCGCCGCGCGTAGAATACCGGCTGACACAGAAAGGATTAGCTGTCTTGCCTCAGCTTCTTAAGCTGCGTGATATTGGCGAAACATTCATGAATTAGACCGGTTCCGGTATTCCCTTTTCAACTAATTTGATTGTCGTTGCGTTCTACATGTACTGTAGAACCAACGACTTTTATTTTATGCGGGAAATGCGGCATACGTTACGAATTATTACCGGTCTTTGCCTGCTGACTGTAGTTGTTGCCGGCAAAGATGTGATTCGTTCGGAGCGTGGTCCGTTTTCACGAACGCTGACGTTTGGAGGTTACCGTTTTCAGGTTGATGCAACCGGCGGAGATATAAAACGCTTATTGCAGATACATGCCGTAAGAGGCAATACCTTATTGACCGCTTTTCATCTACCGATTGACCGGCCGGTTATTGATGCTCGTGTGGCCGATCTGGATGCAAACCACTTTCCTGAACTCTATCTGTTTCTGAGCAGCGATGGCAGCGGTTCATTCGGGCGGGTAATGGCCTGGCAGTTTCTGAGTCAGCGCAGGGCCGATATTAAAGCAGAGGGCTGGCAATTGAACGATGCCGCTTATATGGGTCATGACAGCCTCTGGATTGATGCAGGGGTTTTATGCCGCCGGTTTCCGGTTTACCGGCCGGGTGATGCCAATGCGCAGCCATCGGGCGGGATGCGTACGATCCGGTACCGGCTTGCGTCTGCCGGTGAACAGTTTATACTGAAGCCGGAAGGAAAAGACTGAGCCTGCCGGATCAGCAGACTCAGTCCGGAAATCAGAATAGCTGATAGCCGACGGTCACCGTGGCGATACCCAGATAACCCGTGATGCCTTTATCGTTGTAGACTCCGCCGACCGGAACGGCGTAACGAAGATCGACTTCCAGTTTGGGCAACGGATTGACACCTACTCCTGCTTCCAGGGCAAACGTAAACGGTTTCACCTGAAGAATACCGGCATCACTGCTGAGGAGGTCGGTCGTGCGTTCGGTTGACACCGGGAGCGTCGGAACACCGATCGACGGGTTACCATTGACCTGTCCGGTGATTTTCTGTTTACCTTCAGCTTTCGCTACAAAAATGAAATTCGGGCCGGCAAAGACCCGCACTTTCTGATTGGCAAAGCGTTTACCGATTAGTATCGGTACGTTTACCGAATTCAGGCTCGATTCTGAGTCGCTGTGCAGTGTCCCCGTAACCAGACCATTCGGAATCTGTACCGGAAATTGCTGCCGTGCGAGTACAGCCAGCGCGTTGACATCAAGCGTCAGATCCGTTTTCTGTTTTAAAACGAACCGGTTATAAGTGACTTCTGCCTGTAAAAAAAAGTTGCCGAAGTTTTGTCTGCCCCAGATACCGGCCGAATAGCCTGTACCGATTCCATTATTCTTGTTGTTGATTTCAGGAATCTGAAGGCCGGTTGAAATAGGCTGGGCCGGAATATTGGTAGCCCCGTGCGTAAATGTACCGCCGGCTTTTACGCCAAAAACTCGTTGTGCCTGCGCGGATGCCTGGGTCAGCAGGCCACCGATCAATACGCAGGGAATCCAGAAAAAGGTTTTCATAAGTACTAAATTTGGCTTGGTAGGTAATAACAGGTTTTCTGTAATAGAGATTTTGTTAACTTATTGAATAGCCTAATGCCGAAGCTACCGAAATTCATGTGTCATACGCTAAAAAAGCCTGATTCTGTGTACAGATGATGATTGACTTTTGACAGGCTTTTTACATTTTTGCTTCAGTTAACCAGTTATTCACTTAAATAGACAACGTATGGGTCTGCTCAATTTCTTTAAAGGCGTAGGCGAAAAAATCTTTAACAAAGAACATGAGGCTCCGGCAGCTGAGCCGGCAAAGCAAGCCGAGGTTGAGCCACTGCGGGCCAGCGCACTGCTGGCACACGTAAAGCAGTTAGGTCTTGCGTACAATAAGCTGACTATCAAAACAAAAGGCGATACCGTTACACTGGAAGGTGAAGTAAAGTCTAATGAAGATGCGGAAAAAATCGCATTGGCGGTTGGTAACGTAGAAGGGGTACACGTAGTAGACAATCAGCTTGACGTTGCTGAACCGGACCAGCCAAAAGGCCAGTTCCATACGGTTGAGTCGGGTGATACACTGTCTGCTATTGCCAAAAAAGTATACGGTGATCCGATGAAATATGGTATCATTTTCGAAGCGAATAAACCGATGCTGAAAAGTCCGGACCTGATTTATCCGGGTCAGGTATTGCGGATTCCACAGTTATAAGCGCTGACAAGGGCCGGTGTAAAACCGGCCCTTGTTGTTTTCAGGCAATCTGAAAATGCGGATTTTCGATAATACCCAGCAGATTACCCATCGGGTCGATAACAACGGCCACCTTGATTCCGCCTCCTACGTCCTGCACCGGCTGGTGTTCTGTGGCTCCCAATGCCAGTAGCCGGTTCCACATGTCTTCGATGTGGCTCACACCCCAGTAAGCTACCGGCGTACCGGTACCCGGGGCTAAATCCGGGTCAAGCCCCAGCTCAAAACCGCCGACGGAAAAGCCGACGTAAAACGGTTCGTCAAAATAAGGGGCAATGCCGAGTACCTCTGTGTACCAGGCTTTGGCCATCTCCAGATCAGGGGCTGCATAAATGGTGGTCCTCAGACCAAGAAATCCGCTCATAGTCTTATTTGTTTACAGGTTTGTATCAACGCGTGCTTCCAGCACACGTTGTAAATCTTTAGAGACTGCCGACAGAAAATCGTAGCCGGTCATGCGTTCAATTTCCTTTACACTGGTCAGATACGCCGTCCAGGGCTTGTCGGCGGCCGTTTGCCGGTTGGGAATATTCACGGCAATAATGCGGGTGTTAGTCGAAATCCGGTTAATATCGTCGGAGCCGACCGGTAATACAACAATAATTTTCCAGAGCGAGGCCGGCACCGTTATTTTACCACCGGCAATTTTAGCTGTTTGTCCGCCTTCTCCCGTACCACCGGTTCCATCCGTACCGGCGATGATGTATAGTTCGTTTCCGGCACTGACCAGCTGGCGCGAATAGTCCTCCAGGCTTTTCCATACTTCACGGTTGTGGCGGGGGGCTTCCGGCACGATGTTTGTCATCAGGAAGGTAGCACTGTTGTCAGTGGCCGACCCGTCGCGGTCGTCAGACGGACAGAGATGTCCGCGGTCAAAGCCCGAATTTGTGTAATCAGAGGTTTTAACGGCATACCAACCCGATGGTAAATCAGGATCGGGCCGGAAGTCGTTGCCGCGTTTGATATCGCCTTTCCAGGCAGTACTCAGGTGCCAGCTGACCCAGTTGGCGTTGGCGCGCCTGCGGTTATACGAAAGCGTGTAGGCTGGTTTGGAAATGAGGTAGTTATCCGGATCGCCGGTGCCGGCCTGACTCGGGTTACCGAGCGTGAGGTTATCATCTCTGGTCGGGGTGGTATTGTTGACCGTTGTTGTGGGCTTGCCCGGCAGGCAACCTTGCAGATAGACCGAAAAAACGACGAAAAAACAAAACGTTGACCAACGCAGCGGGCAATTTGTTGACTTTCTAAGCATACTTCGTGAACTTTACGATGGAATTAACCGGACCTGGCAAAAATGGTACTCCGGAATCAGATTTTTTGTAAAATAACTGTATTTATACTTTTTGTATGTCGAAAAAAAAACAACCGGCAGCGCCCAAACCTACTATACAGGCTGCACAAAGTAGCCGACCCGCAAATACGGGCGGACGCGCGGTTACACCGACCCCAACACCTCCAAGACCAGTATCCCGACCACAAATAAGCGCCAGCCGGTCTAACCGTACGGTTTCGACATCGGTTGAGTTACCTATTGAGAAAAGACCGGTAACGTGGTGGCCTCCGCTGATTCTGGCAATCGTCGGTTTCGTACTATACATTAACACATTCGGCCACGGATACGCACTTGACGATATCGCGGCTATCAGCCAGAACCTGTTCGTTAAATCAGGTCTGAAAGGGATTCCCGACCTGTTGCGTACTGAATTCTGGCACTTCAGTAACATCTCCCTTGGTTACTACCGTCCGTTATCCCTGATTACGTTTGCCATTGAGCAGGAGTATTTCAAAGATAATCCGGGGATCAGCCATCAGATCAATACTGGTTTGTATGCCCTGACCGGTCTGGTAATCGGTATCCTGCTGCAAAAGTGGCTGGTTTCACCGAAATCGTCGGATGTCAGCGGTTCGAAGCGTCAGTCTGAGGTTTTGATGGCGTTTCTGATCGGTCTGATTTTCATAGCGCACCCGATTCATACCGAGATTGTCGCCAATATCAAAGGCCGTGACGAGGTACTGAGCTTCCTGTTTATCTCGCTGATGTTGCTGGCCCATTTCCGGTATCTGGAAACCAAACAATGGGGCTGGATTGTGGCTGCCGGTATTTCGCTGTACCTGGCGTTCCTGTCAAAAGAATCCTCTATCGTGAGTTTGGGGCTGATTCCGGCCCAGCAATACTGGTTTGCCCGTCGTAATGTGATTCAGTCACTGGCCGGCCTGTGGCCGTTCCTGATTGTAGCAGCCTTGTTCTTCTACCAGAAAAAAGCCATGATCGGTACCCTGAGTGGTACGCCACCGGTCGATTGGGCCAACTATCCGTACGCCATTGAAAAAACGCAGGGTGCCACTACCTTTAAGTTCCTGATGTATTATCTGAAACTGCTGGTGCTGCCGCATCCGCTGGTGTATGATTACTCGTACAACGTAATTCCATCGGGCCGTGGCGGTGATTTGCTGGTATGGCTGGGCTTCCTGTCATTCCTGGCGCTGGTATGGCTGGCGTGGAAAGGCTTTGTCAAGCGGACACTCTGGGGTTTTGGCCTCTTCTGGTTCTTCGTAACGATGGCGCCGGGCTTAGGCTTTATCTTCATGCGGGGTGGTATCCTTGCCGAACGTTTCCTGTACGCGGCGGTTATGGGCTTTGCGTTTGTGGCCGTATGGGGATTGCAGAAACTGCTGGTAAAAGAACAACCTGCCGGCGAGGAAACTGCGAAGAAACCGTTTCTGGTACAATATGCGCCGCTCGTTGCCTTACTGGCGGTAGTAGCCGGGTTGTATTCGTTTAAAACCGTTGAACGGAACCGCGACTGGAAAAATAACTTTGTGCTCTTTAACTCAGCCTTACCGTACGCACCGAGCAGTTGCCAGGTGCAGCGCCACGTGGCTAACGAGTGGATTGAAAAAGGAGTGAAAGACCGCGCGAAAATTGACTCGGTAGCGGCGATTGTCAACAACCAGGCAAAGCTTGACTCTGTGCTGAAACTGACGAAGGGCCAGACCCGTGATCAGGTGATCCGCAAGGCACAGGCGCTGGTGGATACCAACCAGAAATGGGCGAACCAGCACGCACGCTGGGCGCTTGACCACCTGAAAGAAGCCACCCAGATTTACCCTGGCTTCGGGGAAGCCTTCTTCTCAATGGCTTATGTATTCCAGAGAATTACGCCTAACCGCGATTCAGCTGTTTATTACTACAAACAAACGATCCGTGCGGCCAATGCCTATGCTCCGGCTTACAACAATCTCGGGGTAATTTACCAGAACGAAGGCAAGCTGCAACTGGCATCTTACTACTACAACCGGTCGATGCAGGTGAATCCGGCGTATCAGGATGGTAAAAACAACCATGCAAACCTGAAACGTCAGACCGGTATCGACGTAACGTTCCTGCCGGATTCGGTACTGACGAAAAACTAAGTATACATGCTTTTTACCGGAGCGCAACAGACCTGATCTGTTGCGCTTTTTTTGTTAAAACGTCCTTTGGCTCATTTTTTTGGCGTAAAGAACAATAATTACCTGAAAGTGTTATATTTACCAAGTACAGACATCCAGTCGGCCTATGAAGAAAATCCTTTACGTTCTGCTTTTATCGGGATTCGCCTTGCCGGGACAGGGACAGAGTACGTCAGATTACTTTCCGGCACCCCAACGCCGGCATATTTACGAAAAATTAGTCGCTAAATATGCACCGCGGACAGACGAATGGTATATTGGTACGGAGAGCTTCATCCGTACCGACCGGAGTAGTGTCACTAATACATTCGGCGGTATACTAACTCCACGTACCATAAGTCAGGTCGGCTGGGGGCTGCATATCGGCTATATATACCAGCAAAAATGGGCTGTTGAGGGCGGATTTGTCAGTTCGCCGGTACATAATACATTTGTCATCAACCGGCATCCGTTTCCGATCAGCCTGCGCTATGACAGTGATAAGTTCAACTTTATGGTGCGTGGTAAACGTATGCTGTTACCAACCAGCAAAGTCGGCCTGCGGTCAGGTCTGTGGCTGACAGCTGATGCGTGGCTGATGCCGAACCGTGGCCGCTCAGTAGACCGTTTTCTGGTCGACGGGCTGCGTTACCGCGATTTTCAGACTTCGCCCGATACGGTTATTATCCGCAGCATTACGTCTACGAACCTGCGCCCGACGGCAACCGTTCAGCTGGGGCTGGAATACAATGCCCGCCTGAGTGACCAGTGGTATGTCAGTGTTTATGGTCGCAGAGTCTGGGGAATCGGCAATGCCGTTACTACGGATTTAACGTACCTGGATAACGGTCGTTCAACACAGACGTCACTTGTAAAAGGCGACGGACAGGGATACAGCTTCGGGATTTCGCTGCGCTTTGTCTATGCCCAGCGCTATGCACCGCTGAACAACATTTTTAAACTGAGAGGAAACAGTCCCCGAAAAAAAGGAATCGCTTTCGCAGAAACGAAAAGCGACGGATTGTGAACATTTATCGGATAAAGCTGCGCGGCTTCTTACCTGGTAAGAGGCCGCGCTTTTCTTTTTATTGATTATTCAGCGATTTTACCGTTACTTGGGGCATACCAGCCAGAATGTCGAGCATAATCCGGCGGTGATTGGCTCCCACGGCAACGACTACCCGGCTGGCGCCGGCCTCACGGGCGCGGGTAACGATGTTGCGGCACATACCTTCGTTCCGGAGTTGCCAGAAGTGCAGCATCTCGCTTACTTCCTTAGCCGGATAGCCAGGCACACTGAGCATATATTTACCACCGTAAAAGTTGGCCAGATGCAGTAATTCGTCACCTTCCGGTGTATTCAGGTAATTGGTTAACAGGCCCTGTTTACCGATTTCGGTTTCTTTCTTATCAAGTTCCATGTAGCGGCTTATCATTTTTTTGTAGCCGCCAATGGTTGCACTGTTTGTGTCTAACGCCGTCAGGCTTTTCTCAAATTTGCGGAAAAGCGAGTCGGATAAGTTCCAGGCTTTGTCCCACGGCGTGTTGTAGGTCTGGCAGTCCATGGGCGTCATTTTCTGAATACCCAGCTGCCGGGCGGCGGGGTAGAAAATGGTAGTGTACTCACTGTTGGCACGCAGGCCAAGGTTTTTGAGTGAATCAACCGGTCCCAGAATCTGATTGCAGGCGGCCAGTTCTTCGGCGCCAAAAGCCGGTTTTGCCTGGTTCAGGAGGTAAAGCTGGTAATTGGCATTGCCGAAGTCATGTTTATAGAAGAGCGCATGCGCCAGTTTCATCCGGTCCTGGTGATAGTTCGGATTTTTGGCCAGCACCGCATATTGCTTTTTGATGAACGCATCCAGGTTTTTCGGAGCGGGATAACCTGCCTTTTTCAGGTTATTCATGATTTTATCAATGCCTTTCTGATTCCAGTAGTCGGTCAGTTTATCATAATCGGCCGGCGACAGGGTTTCCGAAAAGATCAGGTCAGGCTTATAGGCGACTACGGTTTCAATAACCGGGTCAAACTTCTCATATTGTGTATAGTAACTGTGTGAAGTGCCAATCAGAAAAACTTCGACAGGTTTGGCCGGCTGGGCAAAGGAGAGCAAGGTAGTGACTGTCAGAAGCAGGGAGGTAATGAGCGTTTTCATGGCCGTTTCGTTTTATGCGTTGTGCTTTGATGGTGTAAAGTTGCAGTCTCCTTTCCGCACTCAACGAATCAATTCGACCAACTGCCGGGTATAACCGGCCAACCCGCCAAAAAAACGACCAACGCCCGAAGGCAGCTTGAAACTGCTTTTCGGGCATTGGTCGGTAAAATAAGCGTGTTGGTCGGGGATAGGGGAATTACTCGCCTAAACCGTCAGCAGGTTCAGCATTTTTTGCGTAGCCTTGATGGCCGATACAGTCTGATCGGAATCAAGACCGCGTGTTTTCATTTCTTTATCGTTGATACTCCAGGTAATAATGGTTTCACAAAGGGCGTCGGTTTTACCACCGGGCGGAATCCGGACTGCATAGTCGGTCAGCATCGGCAGCTCGATTTTCCGCTTGTGATAAATCTTTTTCAGTGCATTCATAAAGGCATCGTACTGACCATCGCCCTGGGCGTTTTCCTCATACAACTGTCCTTGAATCTGCACCTGCAAGGTAGCCGAGGGCCGCAATCCTTTTGAGTGGGTGAGTACGTAGTTGACCACCACCACATTTTCCTCTATCGCATTACTGTCGAGGATATCAGAAATAATGTACGGCAGGTCTTCCCGCGTAACCATTTCCTTACGGTCGCCCAGTTCGATGATCCGTTGGGTGACCTTTTTCAGATCCGCGGCCGACAGCTTAATACCAAGCTCCTGCAAATTCTTTTCAATGTTTGCCTTTCCGGATGTTTTGCCCAGCGCATATTTGCGCGTACGGCCGAACCGTTCCGGCATCAGGTCATTGAAATACAGGTTATTCTTGTTATCACCATCCGCGTGAATACCGGCTGTCTGGGTAAAGACGTTTTCGCCGACAACCGGCTTGTTGGCCGGAATCCGGAACCCGGTAAAGGTTTCAACCAGCTTGCTGACCGAATACAGCGACGTCTCCACCACCGACGTTTTTACCTCCGGCATAAAGTCGTTCATGGCGGCAATGGCTGACGCTAACGGCGCATTACCGGCCCGTTCGCCCATGCCGTTGACGGTCAGGTGCAGTCCGTGTGCGCCCGCCCGCACGGCTTCCATCACATTGGCAATGCTCAGATCGTAGTCGTTATGGGCGTGAAAATCAAAGTGGCTGTCCGGATACCGGTCAACAATTGATTTAATGAAGCCGTAGGTTTCGTGCGGCGTTAGCACCCCGAGTGTGTCGGGCAGCAACACGCGGTCGACCGGTTGCCGGGTCAGGAAATCCAGAAACTGAAACACGTATTCCGGAGAATGCCGCATGCCGTTACTCCAATCTTCCAGGTATACGTTACAACGGATATCTTTTGAGCGGGCCAGATTAATGACCTGTTCAATTTCCTGAAAATGTTGTTCCGGCGTTTTCTTGAGCTGATGCGTCAGGTGATTCATCGACCCTTTGGTGAGCAGGTTCATCACTTTCGCACCGGCGTCGAGCATCCAGTTTACCGATGTATCGCCGTCCACAAAGGTCAGCACCTCAATTTTGTCGATACAGCCGTTCTCCTGCGCCCAGGCAGTAATTTTCTTAACCGCCTGAAATTCACCGTCCGACACGCGGGCCGAGGCTACTTCCAGCCGGTCAACCTTCACTTCTTTCAGTAACAACTGAGCAATTGTCAGCTTTTCAGAAGCAGAAAAAGACACTCCCGAGGTTTGTTCACCATCGCGAAGTGTCGTATCCATAATTTCGATAAGACGACTCATTAATAAAGAGCGAAAGAGCGGAAAAGCGAAAGAGATAATGCGTGATTTGTATCGCTCTTTATCTCTTTCGCTCTTTCACTCATTAGTACGGCCTTGCGGCTTCGAAAACAGCAATATCTTCCTGGAGCGACCGCAGGTAGTCGATATCATCGAAACCATTAATCATGTTGTGCTTTTTGTAGCCATTGATCGCAAATGACTCCTGTTCGCCGGTTGAGACAATCGTAATCGTTTGTTCGGGCAGGTTTACTTCCAGTTTGGCCTTCGGGTCGGCTTCAATGGCAAGGAAAATTTTGTCCAGAAACTCAGGGGTCACCTGTACCGGCAAAATGCCGACGTTCAGGGAGTTGTTCTTGAAGATATCGGCGAAGAAGCTCGATACTACGCACCGGAATCCGTAGTCGTAGATGGCCCAGGCCGCATGCTCGCGGCTTGATCCGCTGCCGAAGTTTTTGCCGCCCACCAGAATCTGACCGCTGTAAATCGGGTTGTTCAGGATGAAATCTTCTTTCGGCGTTCCGTCGGCATTGTAGCGCCAGTCACGGAACAGGTTGTCGCCAAACCCCTTACGCTCTGTTGCTTTCAGGAAGCGGGCCGGAATAATCTGGTCAGTATCAACGTTTTCGATCGGCATCGGCACCGCCGTGCTTGTCAATATGGTGAATTTATCGTAAGCCATGATAGAATGAATAATGAAAAAGGTACGATGAATAATGAGCGTGAACGAAATGGATTTGTATAAGGAGCAGATGGCAGTTCGTTGCCTGACCTTATACAATCACCATTATACATTGTTCATTAGTCAGCAATCAGTTCCCGCGGGTCCGTTACGACACCGGTAACGGCGGCAGCAGCGGCTACCAGCGGACTGGCCAGCAACGTGCGGGCGCCCGGTCCCTGACGGCCTTCGAAATTCCGGTTTGAGGTACTGACGGCATATTTTCCGGCCGGGATTTTGTCATCGTTCATGGCCAGACACGCCGAACAGCCCGGCTGACGGAGCTGGAAACCGGCATCGGTCAGGATGTCCAGAATACCTTCTTCTTTAATCTGCGCTTCAACGATGTGTGAGCCTGGTACGAGCCATGCGGTTACGTTGTCGGCTTTCTTACGGCCCTTCACGATTGAGGCAAACGCGCGGAAATCTTCGATCCGGCCGTTGGTGCAGCTACCGAGGAATACGTAATCGATTGGTTTGCCGACGATTGACTCGTTTTCGGCGAATCCCATGTAAGTCAGTGATTTGGCGTAAGAAGCCGCGCCGTCGAGTACCTGACCGGCCGTCGGAATCTGACGGGTAATGCCAGTGCCCAGTCCCGGGTTCGTGCCGTACGTGATCTGCGGTTCAATGTCAGCAGCAGCGTAGGTATATTCCAGATCAAAAGTGGCGCCTTCGTCGGTTTTCAGCGTCTGCCAGTAGGCTACGGCCTTGTCCCATGCTTCGCCTTTCGGAGCCTGTTCGCGGCCTTCGAGGTAAGCAAATGTTTTTTCGTCCGGAGCAATCATGCCACCACGTGCACCCATTTCGATACTCATGTTGCATACAGTCATCCGGCCTTCCATTGTCAGGTTGCGGAACACATCACCGGCAAACTCGACGAAGTAACCGGTCGCCCCGCTGGCCGAAATCTGCGAGATGATATAAAGCACCACGTCTTTCGCAACCACGCCTTTTTGCAGGGTTCCGTTTACGTTGATGCGCATTTTCTTTGGTTTTGGCTGCATGATACACTGCGATGCCAGCACCATTTCAACTTCCGACGTACCGATACCAAAGGCAATCGCACCGAAAGCGCCGTGAGTAGACGTGTGTGAGTCACCACACACGATCGTCATGCCCGGCAGGGTAATGCCGTTTTCCGGTCCGACTACGTGAACGATACCGTTCTTCTGATGACCCAGACCCCAGTGGGAGATGTTGTACTTTGCTGAATTTTTTTCCAGTGCCGCCAGCTGATTAGCCGAAAGCGGATCTGCTACCGGCAAATGCTGGTTGATCGTCGGTGTATTGTGGTCGGCTGTTGCAAACGTCCGTTCCGGATAGAGTACACCGATACCCCGGCTCTCAAGACCGAGGAAAGCAACAGGGCTGGTAACTTCATGAATAAAGTGACGGTCGATGAACAGGACGTCTGGTCCGTCTTCGATTTTTCGGACAACGTGTGCATCCCACACTTTGTCGAAAAGGGTAGTTGGGTTACTCATAGCGATCGGCAAATAATTCGTATAGGGCAAAGGTCAGAATTAATTGTACAATTGATATCACGGTAAGCGTTCAGTAAATAGCGATTTTGGTTCAAGAGACGTAAATGAGAGGGAAACGACATAGCTTACGGCAGATCCATAATTTTTCCGGCCTCCCGCAGGCCGCTGAGCCAGGCGCCGTGGGCGGTAGAAAAATAATCAATGTGGGTATGCTCTCCGGCAAAAAACAGTCGGTCACTGACAGATTCGGCGAGATCATCAAAGTGGCTCATGCGGGTGTCTACGGCGGTGTAGCTGTATGCGCCAAGGGTGAATTCATTCGTCTGCCATTTAGTGCGCAGCATGGTAACCGGCTCCGGAATGGCATTGCCGTATATATCCCTTAGATGAGCCATGATGGCGGCAATAACCTGTTGATCGGTCATGGTTTCGGTTTGCCGCCCGTAACCGGCATAGGCAAAGGTCATCAGGGCATTGAGAGCTGGCTGGTATTTACGCACATTGACAAAGTAGTTGAATTTGTCGCGCACGTCCGGCGTGTACGAAATGTACTGCACATCGTCCCAGAAGGCTTTGTCCCAGATAAGCAGAAACTTGTTGACGCAGTTCATGCCAATGCTGCGGATGGCCTCTTGTTTGGCGGCAGGCAGGAGAGGGGTAAACGCAATGCGGTTCGCCTTTTAAAACGCCCAGCGGTACGGTGACAATGACAAAATCGGCTTCGCTGACGGTCCCGTTATGGGTGACCTGCACCGTTGACGTGCGGTAATCAATCGCCGTAACCCGCTGGTTCAGCAAGACCGGCAGGCCATTCGCCAGATAAGCCGGGATGGTATCATAACCGTTTACGGCAATCCGTTCGACACCAGCGTACTCTTCACCTTCGTTATAGAGCAGCGACGACAGATTGTTGAGGTCGCCTGTGTCGAAGGTAAGGTTGGTGGAGAGAAAAAAAGTCCAGAGCCGGTCACCGGTTTTTGCCGGGTAGGCGGCCATGAACACCGTTTCGAAGCTTTGGCTGCTGCTACCCCGTTTCATAAGGGAGTCCAGAATGGTATACAGTTCTTCCTCGGCCGCATCATAGACGGCCGCTTTCCGGACGATGCCGCCGTGGTCGTAAGATTTCCGGCTTTCGTCATCGGTCCATGCCGTCTGCATACCGGCCTGTTGTGCCAGCGCCGTGATCGGGTTGCCGTCGATGCCATGAATCCAGCTGGCTCCCTCATCAAAGGCGACACTGGCAGACCGGTTGGTCCGCAGCCGGCCGCCAACCCGATCCTGTGCCTCCAGTACTATTACGGTAAAGCCCTGCTCGTGTAACTGCCGGGCAGCAGCAAGGCCTGATATGCCCGCCCCGACCACAATTACTGATTTAGTCTTAGGGTCAATCCGCTCCTTGGGGCTACAGGCATCTGATAAAAACGAAGCGGCTATCGGCAACCCCGCCATGGTGTGTTTGATGAATTTCCGTCGCAGCATCGTATTACCGGCATGATTTGTTTGTATTGTGACGAAAAATAGCCTGCTGTGGTTACCCGCCGTTTTGTAGAGACGCAAAATATTGCGTCTCGTTTTGTGTAAACGATTCTAAGGTATGTGCACCCTGCCGGTTAATGAGACGCAACATATTGCGTCTCTACACGGATGGAATGGTTTCAACCAGTATTTCGTTGCCGGCCTTGTCGTAATACGTGCAGGTCATGAGGCTCATGGATACGGTCCATTTTTCAATGCCGGAGGCGGCAGCTTGCCGGCAAATCGTACCGTAGTCGGATTGGCCTTGCTGATGCGTAATCAGATCGGCTTTGAATTGAGCCGCATCGCAGGTATTGGCAACAAACAGGGGTTCGTATTTTGCGGGAGATGAAGTCTGGTAATCTGCTGTACCGTAATAACGGGCATGGCCGTCGGCCACAAACGTTTCATAATACATTACGCCCAGTTGCTTGATTCCCTGAATATAAGCTGGAAAGTCAGCACCGGATGTTACCTTGCTGTGTGCCTGTTTGATTTGGTCGATCGTAAACATTGTCTGAACGGGGTTCTGTTTGATTCGGGGGCAGGATTGCGCCCTGATGATGGCACAAAGGTCCGGATCAGGCAACGGTGGTCATTGTAAAAAATCGTTTTTC
>CBDFHU010000162.1:0-45039 GCA_965247375.1 Arsenicibacter sp. | reverse complement strand
CGACTGAATCCAGACACGGCCCGTTCCGCGCAACGTGGCCAGGAATAAGCCTTCGCCGCCGAATACCATGCTCCGCAGCCCACCGGCCCGCTGAATGTCAAAGCCGATCTGTGGCTCGAAACCAACTACACAACCGGTATCGACACGCAGGGTTTCGTTGTTCAGTTGCCGCTCAATCACGACGCCTCCCGCATGGATAAAGGCAAGGCCATCTCCCTGTAATTTCTGTAGTATAAATCCTTCACCGCCAAACAGGCCCGTACCAATGCGCTGGTTAAAGTGGATATTCAGGCGCGTACCCATAGCCGCACACAAAAAGGCATCTTTCTGTACAATCAGCTGGTTGCCATAAATATTACTGAGATTAATCGGCATTACGGTACCCGGATATGGTGCCGAAAAGGCAACTTTACGTTTTCCGACACCCCGGTTAGTAAAGTGGGTCATGAACAGCGACTCACCCGTCAGCAGTCGTGAACCAGCCTGAAACAGCTTGCCCATAAAGCCCTGATCCGGCTGTGAGCCGTCGCCCATTTTGGTTTCAAACGTAATCCCGTCTTCCATGTACAACATGGCGCCGGCTTCGGCAATAACGGTCTCGTTCGGATCCAGTTCGATCTCGACAATTTGAATGTCTTCGCCTATAATGCGGTAATCGATTTCGTGAGAATACATGCAGATTAAACGTTTAGTCTGAACTTACAAAAACATGTCGCAAATGTAAAGGACTTTCGCGTTAGCGGACTAATTGACCGGGATAGACTGCTGTTTCGGGCAGAAGAACGGCCGTTTTAACGGATATATGTGCTGACGGTTAGAAACGCTCGTCGTCTTCGTCGAGATCCGCACTCAGATCGAGGCGGTCGTCATCGTCTTTTTCTTCCTCTTCGTCAAACTCATCGCCGCTGCGTTCGCCTTTCAGTTCGTCAAGGTCTTTGCGGTGCCGCAGTTTTTTGTCATCAACCGTTTTGTTCAGAAACTGGTTGATTTTATCGATTTCAAAACTGGTCACAATCTCGCCGAACGAATTGATCTGGATATCAAATCCCTCAAGGTCTTTATGTACCCGTGGTTTGTCGCTTTGCGGGTTTTCTGAGTTGGGTTTCTTCTTAGCCATAACTTTTACTAGTTGAACGTTGCTACAAAGATAAGGTGGCCAAACCTCTACAGGTACACTCACCACAAAGACGTGAAGCCGGAAAGGAGCACGAAAGTTTAAACAATAGTAACTATTTAAACTTTGTGCTCCTTTATAACGTCGTGCCTTTGTGGCAAAACTGACTGACTACAGCTTTTCCAGCGCCAGATTCAGGCGGTGGAGTACCTCGTCGCGGCCAATGATTTCCATGGTCATCATCAGGTCAGGGCCGGCACCCACACCGGTCAGGGCCAAACGCATCGCCTGCATCACTTTTCCCTGTTTGATGCCCGCCTGCTGCAATGCATCCGACAAGGTATGTTTAATGGCATCGGCCTCAAACGCGCCGTCGAAGGTCAGCAGGGCGTCGCGGGAAAACGGTTGCGGCCTTGCGGGCATCGTCGTTCCATTTTGCCGTTGCAACAGCCTGATCGTAGCTTTCAGGAGTGTAGAACAACGTGTAGCCTTCCCTAAACAGCTCGTGAGCAAAGTTGACGCGCTCTTTCAGCAAACCGGCTACCTTCTCCGCCTTTTCGGCCGGGCACGTCAGCCCTGCGGCCGCTGCCTGTTCCATGACGGCCGAAGCCAGTTCTGCGTTCGTTTGCTGACGCAGGTACTGGTGGTTGAACCAGGTCGCCTTGACAATATCGAACCGCGCCCCGGCTTTGTGAATCTGTTCGATGTCGAACGCTTCAATCAGTTCGTCCATTGTGAACAACTCCTGCTCAGTACCCGGATTCCAGCCCAGGAAGGCAAGGAAGTTCACGAGCGCCTCCGGCAGGTAGCCGTCTTCGCGGAAACCACGGGCGACATTGCCCGTAAACGGATCCTGCCACCGGAGCGGGAATACCGGGAACCCACCCAGTTCGGCGTCCCGCTTGCTCAGCTTACCGTTGCCTTCCGGCTTCAGCAGCAGCGGCAGGTGCGCAAAACGCGGCATGGTATCTTCCCAGCCCAGATACCGGTATAATAACACGTGCAGCGGCGCCGACGGCAGCCATTCTTCGCCCCGGATCACGTGGGTAATGCCCATCAGGTGATCGTCGACCACGTTGGCCAGGTGATAGGTCGGTAACCCGTCTGACTTGAGCAGTACTTTATCATCAATCGCCGACGAATGAACGTTTACCCAACCACGGATCAGGTCATTGAGCCGTACTTCTTCTTTGCGCGGCGTTTTCAGGCGGATCACATACGGTGCTCCGCTGTCGATCCGGGTCTGTACCTCATCGGCTGACAGCGTCAGCGAGTTTTTCATCTGCATCCGCGTAATGGCGTTGTACTGGGCAGCCGGTGCATTGGCTGCTTCGAGCCGTTTCCGCATCTCGTCCAGTTCTTCGGCCGTATCGAATGCATAATACGCCTTGCCTTCTTCGACCAGCCGAAGCGCTTCCGCCCGGTAAATGGCGGCGCGTTCTGACTGCCGGTACGGACCGTGCGGACCGCCGACACCCTGTCCTTCATCGATCTGAATGCCGATCCACGACAGTGCCTCAATGATGTAGTCTTCTGCCCCCGGCACAAACCGGTTCTGGTCGGTATCCTCGATCCGGAGCAGCATTTTCCCGCCGTTTTTACGGGCAAATAAGTAGTTATAGAGGGCGGTCCGTACCCCACCGATATGCAGCGGCCCCGTCGGGCTGGGGGCAAAACGAACACGTACTGTATCTTGCATGATATTCTGTATTAAAGAGTGAAAGAGTGGGCGGCATACGCCGCCAAAGAGCGAAAGAGTGACAGCTAACGCAATGAAAGCGATCAAGGGCACAAACCGCTCTTTCGCTCTTTCGCCGCGCGGCGGCCGCTCTTTCACTCTTTACCCCACCGCTATCACCGAAATTTCGACGTTTACATCTTTAGGCAGGCGGGCTACTTCAACGGTTTCGCGGGCCGGCGGCTCGCTGGTGAAGAAACTTCCGTATACCTCGTTGATCGCGACGAAATTGTTAAGATCTTTGACAAAGATGCTTGATTTAACAATGTTTGTGTACTCCAAACCGGCCGCTTTCAGAATGGCACCGATGTTTTCCATCACTTTCTGCGTTTCGGCTTTGATATCGCCTGAGGCCGCTACGTCGAGCGCAATCTGACCGGAAACAAACAAAAAGCCGTTGGCCTTCACCGCCTGGCTGTAAGGACCGATCGCCGCCGGTGCCTCTTCTGTATGAACAATTTGCTTTGACATTGTTTTTTGCTTTTGTAGCCACAAAGGCCGGGACAACTGCCCCTGCCCGCGTGAATGGCTTACTGATGAATTATTCTGCAAAGGTAGCAATCAAACCACCGATGCCCGACGAACATGACATTATCTTCGTAAAAAACCGGTTCGCCCGTACGGGCGGTGGTTTATTATAGCCGTTAACTTCCGCGGGGCTTCGCCGGTCCGTTGATTCACAGTTTAGAAACAAGCACTGGAATCATCCGGATCAGCATATATTTTTTGTTCCCTGAGCAATATTGACTAATGGGCTAATTATACTTCATAGCCGCTTAATTCCCCGTTGACCCGCGTACTACCAGACGCGTTGGCAAGGTTACGGTTGTGGGCGAAACCGGCTGATCGGGCGAAGCGGTCAGCTGCGCCAGTAACAGCCGCGCGGCCTCCTGACCGATTTCGCTGACCGGTTGCGCCACACTCGTCAGCCCGGGCTCAATCAGCGCCGAAATCGGATCATCGCTGAACCCGACAATCGCAAGGTCATCCGGCACCCGCAGCCCACGACTTTTGACCACCTTCAACGCCTCGATGGCCGTCGGGTCGTTAATGGCAAATAAGGCATCCGGCGGCTCGGGCAGATTCAGCAGGTGATTCACGTAAATATTGGCTTTCTCCAGCGTCAGGTCATAGGATATTACCAGCGACGGATCGACGGGAACCTCATAGTGCTTCAGGGCATCCAGGTAGCCGTTCAGGCGGCTCCGGCTGTTAGGTAATGTATCGGGGCCAGACAAATGGGCAATCCGCCGGCGACCGGTCTGAATCAGGTGCTCGACCGCCTGATAGGCTCCCGTGTAGTCATCTACCACTACTTTAGAAACTTCTTCATTTTCCCAGACACGGTTGAAAAACACCACTGGAATACCTTTCCGGGTAAAAGTCCGGAAGTGGTCAAAATTCCGCGTTTCTTTCGTATGCGATACAATCAATCCATCTACGCGACTGGCAAACAGCGACCGGGCACTCGTCACTTCGATCTCATAGGATTCATTTGAATGGCAGATCACCACATTATACCCCGCTTTCGCCAGCTCCTCCTGCGCACCGATAATCACTTTCGGAAAAAAGAAGCTGATGAACTCCGGTACCATAATCCCGATGGTGCGGGTCTGGTTGGTCAGCAATGAAATCGCCAGCTGATTACGCTGGTAGTCCAGTTTCTCAGCCAGCTCCAGCACCTGCTGCCGCGTCTTTGCATTTACATTCGGGTGCGCTGTCAGCGCACGGGAAACGGTTGACTTGGAAATACCCAGCTGTCGGGCGATATCAATAATAGTAGGCTGATGCATTTGTATTTTTCTAATAATTAACCGGTTTCTGCTATTTCTGCCTGTATAGCTGGCCTTTCATTTTGGGAACATTCCCAAAAGCTTTTGGGAATGTTCCCAAAAAAATAATGAAAATATTTCTTGTTATCAGTCACAGGTACCGGTAAATTAATAGAAAGGCTGCGGACAGCAAACAACAAACAACTGAAAAACAGCCAGTTATAGACAAATTTTCTAATAGCGCTAAAACAAGTATCAAACCAGGTAAAAATTGAACTATTCCTACCCAAGTTTTATGACAAAGATTGTACAATGTTTAGCAGTCAGCTTGCTAATGCTGCTGAGTTCGCTTAAGCCAGTGCTGGCGCAAAGCCGCTCTGTCAGCGGTCGTGTCATTGCGGAGGATGCCGGTATACCATTACCGGGCGTCAATGTGGTTATTAAAGGCACCCAGCAGGGTACCACCACGAATGCCGATGGCCGGTTCACACTCTCAATCCCGAACGGGGCCGTCACGTTAACGTTTTCGTATATCGGTTACCTGACTCAGGAGGTTGCGGCCGGTAATCAAACGAATATGGAAGTACGCCTCCAGGCCGACGACCGCTCACTGAGTGAGGTCGTGGTTGTGGGCTACGGTACGCAGCGGAAAATCGAAACCACCGGTGCCATTGCGTCTGTGAAAGCTACCGATCTGGTGCAGACGCCGGTTGCTAACGTGGCCCAGGGGTTGCAGGCGCGGGTAGCGGGGGTGCAGGTAAGCCAGAATACGGGTGCGCCGGGTGGTAACATCAGCGTCCGGGTTAGGGGAACCAATTCCATCAACGGAAACTCAGAACCACTCTATGTGGTGGATGGTATCCAGATTTCGAACGGTGGCGGCATTAACGATGTCAGTCCGTTATCGACCATCAACCCGAACGACATCGAGTCGGTTGAAATCCTGAAAGACGCTTCGGCATCGGCTATTTACGGCTCACGGGCGGCCAATGGTGTGGTCCTGATCACCACCAAACGCGGTAAATCCGGTGCGACCCGCATCACACTCGACAGCTATTATGGCGTGCAGAAGGTGAACAAAACACTACCGGTGCTGAACGCAGCCGAATTCGGGCAGCTGGAAAATGAAGTGTTTAAAAACAACTACTACCAGAATCCTGCTTCACTGGGCGAAGGCGTGAACTGGCAGAACGTTATTTTCCGCGAAGCCCCGATTCAAAGCCATCAGCTGTCAATCAACGGCGGTACGGAGAAAACACAACTGGCACTGTCGGCCAATTATTTCAATCAGGACGGGATTATTATCAACTCGAACTTCAAGCGGTACTCCTACCGCCTGAACGTGGATCATAAGGTGAGCAACTGGCTGAAAGTAGGGACCAGCATTCTGGGCAGTTACAACGTGAATAACGGCATCACAACCGGTTCGACTACCATCGGCGATGCCGCCGTAATCACGGCTTCGATCCTTGGCGCGGCCGTTGGTGCACCGCCTACCCTGCAACCATACCGCACCGACGGCAGCCTTTTCCCATTCGGCGAACAAGCCAACGGCCAGTATCGCGAAGTGGTAAACCCGCTGAACTTTGCGTCTACCCTGAACCGGACAGACCTGCGCCGGACGCTGGCCAACCTCTACGGTGAAGCCACGCTGCTGAAAGGCCTGACCTACCGCGCATCGTTCAACGTTGACATGCAGAACAGCCTCCGCGACACCTACTCGCCGCGGTCGATTGTGGCGAAAAACGACCTGAACGATAACTCGGGTTCCGGATCGAAAACCAACTCCAACTACCTGGCGCTGCTGCACGAAAGCATTTTGACCTACAATCACAATTTTGCGGATGTGCACTCACTGAAGGCTACGGCCGTATTTGCCACGCAGTCAGAACTGGCCAACTCGAACAGCCTCAATGCCACGGGCTTCCCGAATGACGCCACGCAGAACGAAGCCCTGCAACTGGCCCTGAACCGGACCATCAGTTCAAGCCGGACGAGCCAACGCCTGGACTCATACCTGGCCCGCGTCAACTACGGTTATAAAGACAAATACTTTATCGACCTGACCGCCCGCGTTGATGGCTCAAGCCGTTTCGGAGCCAACCATAAATACGGGCTGTTCCCGGCGGCATCGGCCGGCTGGCGGATCATCGAAGAACCGTTTATGAAGTCGCTGACGTGGCTGACCGACCTGAAACTGCGGGCCAGCTACGGTATCACGGGGAATGCGGCCGGTATCAGCCCGTACCAGTCCCTCGCCACGGTGTCGGCATCGGGTAGCGACTACAACATCAACCATACGTATGTGACCGGCATTAACCCGTCGGGCATCGCCAACCCGGACCTGCGCTGGGAGCGTTCGGCCCAGGCAGACATCGGCCTCGACATCAGCGTACTGCGCAACCGGTTCAGCTTCATTGTCGATGTGTACCAGAAAACAACCCGTGACTTGTTGTACGTGAAGTCGCTGCCGCTGAGTTCGGGTTACAGCACCATCACCGGCAACTTTGCGGCCCTCGAAAACAAGGGGCTGGAACTGGCCGCCAACGCCCGGATTCTCGACGGTGCGGTTAAGTGGAATGCGTCAGCCAATATGACGTTCAACCGCAACAAAGTCCTTGATCTTGACGGTGGTACGACACAGGAACGGTTCATTACTACCTACACTATCCTGCGCGTTGGCAGTCCGCTGGGTCTGTTCAAAACCTACGTGTTTGACGGCATCAACCAGACCGGCGAAACCATCCTGCCCGGCTACGACGGCCGGTTAGGTGGCCACAAGGTAAAGGACATCAACGGCGACGGCACCATTACGGCTGCCGATCAGGTAGTTACCGGCAACCCGAACCCGAAATTCATTTACGGTTTCTCGACCAACGCCTCATATAAGGGCTTCGATCTGAGCCTGTTCCTGTCGGGATCGCAGGGCAACGACATCTACAACGCCAGCCGCCTGTCGTTTGAGATGCCGCTCGGTCAGCGGAACATGCTGAAAGGCCTTGTTAACCGCTGGTCGGCCACCAACCCGAGCAATCAGTATGTGAGTGCGGCTCAGGGCGGTCGTCTGCCGATTACGAACTACGTCGTGGAAGACGGCTCGTATATGCGCCTCAAAAACGTGACACTGGGTTATACGCTGCCCCGCATCAAAGGCATTCAGCAAATCCGTGTGTATGTCAGTGCCAACAACCTGCTGACTGTCACGAAATACAGCGGATTTGATCCGGAGGTAAACACCTATGCCGGCTCGAACACCGCCATCGGTATTGACAACCTTGTTTACCCGCAAGCCAAATCGTTCCTCGGCGGATTACAGGTGACGTTTTAATTAATGAGCGAAAGAATGAAAGAGCGAAAGAGTGTGTCACAGGAAATCAAACCCAACGACTCACTCTCTCGCCAACCAACGGCCGCTCTTTCACTCTTTCTGTCTTTCACTCTTTGAAAACATGAAATCGAAAAAACTCCTATACCTTATCCCGCTCATGGCGCTGACGGCTTGTGAGCTTGACGAAACCATCTATTCGTCGATTTATACGGAAGCCTTTTACAAAACGGCGGCAGATGCCGAAAAAGGACTGATTGCGGCCTATGACCCGATCGGTGACCTGTATTCGGGTCCGGCGATGACGCTCGTCGCCGATTTCAGCGACGACCAGACGTATCCGCGCGGGGTAGTTGGCCGGAACACGCTGACGCTGTTCTCGTACGACGTGAACTATACCGTCCAGAAAAGCAACGGCCGCGTCAACGAGTCGCCGCAGCAAATCTGGGCGTCGGGTTATGACGGTGTCGAAAAAACCAACTGGATTATCGAGAAGGTACCGGCAGCAACTATGGATGAAACCCGCAAAAAACAGATCATCGGCGAAGCCTACTTCCTGCGGGCCTTCTATATGTGGGCACTCACCAAGAATTTCGGCGATGTAGCGATTAAAACGCAGGCCAGCGTGTCGGAAGCCGCAGCGGTAGTCGGTAAGAGCACGAAGGCCGATGTGTACAAGCAAATCTACAGCGACCTTGATCAGGCCTTTGCGGCCGGTCTGCCGTCGTATCCGAACGTAGATAAAGGCCGGCCATCGAAAGAGGTCGTCAATGCGCTGTATGCCAAGGCCGCCCTGTATAACGAAGACTGGGCCAAGGCGCTGGAAAAAGCCCAGTCCGTCATTACGTCGGGCAAATACTCCCTGATGCCTGACGTCCGCAACGTCTACAAATACGATCAGGAAGATGCCGCTCGTATTGAAAACATGTGGGCCTACGAAGTAGATCCGATTTCGCCGGGCCGCTCGCACCAGATGGTCGGTCTTTGCGGCCCTCCGGGTAGTGCCGGGTCTGAATATGGTAAAACGACGTTCGGGTCAATGTTTGCCTACATGTCGTTTTACCGCTCATTTAATCCGGCCGACAAACGCCGGTTATTGCTCGACACTAACTATGTTGACAAGGCGGGTAAGATTGTGGCCCAGAAAAACATTACGCCGATTACGGCCGACGGTGTCCTGATCAAGAAATACCAGGACCCGGTATCGACAATCAACACCATTGCAAACATCCCGATTCTGCGGCTGGCCGATGTTTACCTGATTGCCGCCGAAGCCGAAGCGCGCCTGAACGGAGCCTCAGCGGCGGCTTATGGCTACATCAACACGGTTCGCCGCCGGGCCGGTCTGCCTGACCTGCAAACAGGCCTCAGCAAGGATGCCTTTATCGACGCGGTGATTCAGGAACGGGCGTGGGAGTTTTTTGCCGAAGGCGACCGTTGGTATGACCTGACCCGGACCGGCAAATTCCTGACCGTGATTCCGAAGGCGGTGAACAGTGTTTATCCATCGCGGCCGGTGCTGCCAAAGCACAAGTATTTCCCGATTCCGCAGGATGAGCTGAATGCCAACCCGAAAATGGAGCAAAACGCTGACTGGAAGTAATTTATGATGATTCAACCACATAGGCACATAGAAAACAAAGAAGGCTTATTTCTGTCGGTCGCAGGATGGCTGAAGAAGCTAGCGGTGCTGTGTGCCTATGTGGCTGGTCAACAGGTATCTGCACAAACGGCTACCCTGAATGAGTATCCGGTTGTGATCAACGACACAACCACCTATACCCTGAAGCTGGCCAGGGACCCGCAAAACCGGCCGGACTATTTTTACTGCAACGTCTTTACGCCGGTCTGCCTGACGGGCGAGTGCAAACCGGTGTACATCAACCTGTACTGGGACCTGCTCGGCAATTATACCCGCTTTGATTTTCCGGCAGGCGAAGAACTGACGAAAATGGACCACAAGCCCTTTAAACAGGAAGATTACGACAAGCTTCAGGCGATTCTGGCCAATACCCAGTCACTACTGAAAGACGTGTCGATGAGCGACCTGGTCAGTAAAGGCACCGAAAATCTGGCAGACTCGGTCGATGCGAAAGCGGGGGCTACCCTGAAAACGGTGAAAAACGAGGTAATCGACGGGGCGGTCTATACCTGCTACACGCTCTGGCACATTGCACACGGCAAGGTCGTTACGACCATGCGTCAGGTTACGGAGTCGATGTCGGACGATAGCCATCTGCACCGGTTTCTGGGCAGCACCAACTACCATTACCAGTATTGGGCAATGGATAAAGTCATCGGTAAAGACGGCGCTGTCCGGCCGGCATTCAGCGATGACCTGCTGCGGCTGCTGCGGGGTAAAAACATTTTTACGGCCCGGTATGCCCTGCAACACATCCAGCCGGCATTCTGGCAATCTGATGAACGGCAGCGCTGGCTTTGGGAAACGTACCGGCAGGCGCCCTACACACTCCAGATTGCGGTACTGAAGCAGTTACCGGCGTTCCCCGCATCACCGTGGCTGATTACGCAGGCGGCACGGCAACTCGCACAGGTTAACCCCGAACAAACAGGATTGCTGGTAACCCTGCTCGAACGCCAGCCCGCGCTGACCGAAGAAGCCCAGCTGATTGTGGCTGACTTTCTGCACAAGGCCCCCGACCCGAAAACGGCCACGCGGATTTACGATTTACTCAATGCGAAAAAACCGGCAAACCGGCTCGTCAGACAGCGATTAACGGACTATGCCCAAACGCTCAACCAAACCCGATAATGCCATGAAACCTTTTCTAAAGACTTTTATGCTCCTTCTGCTGACGCTGTCTGCGTTCGCACAGGAACACCTGTTTGTCGAAACCGAATCCTTCACCGATAAGGGCGGCTGGGTGATTGACCAGCAGTCATTTGTGGTGATGGGGTCGTCGTACCTGATGGCGCACGGCATGGGGCGGCCCGTGAAGGATGCAACTACCTCCGTCATTTTCCCGAAAAAAGGGAAATACCAGATCTGGGTCCGGACCAAAGACTGGGCACCGTTCCCGAAAGGGCCCGGCAAGTTTCAGGTAGTGCTCGACGGCAAGCCGCTGAAGACGGTTTTCGGTGAAAGCGGTTCCGACGAATGGAAATGGTATTACGGCGGCGAGACCGATGTTCAGACCGACCGGCTTACCGTTTCGCTGCACGACCTGACCGGCTTCAACGGCCGCTGCGACGCCATACTGTTTACCAGCGTGCCTAAGTTTACACCGCCAAATGCCCCCGATGCGCTGTCGGCCTTCCGCAAAAAAATGCTGAACCTGACCGATAAACCGGCAGAGGCCGGCAACTTCGATCTGGTCGTGGTAGGCGGTGGTATTGCCGGTACCTGCGCCGCCATTTCAGGGGCACGGATGGGGCTGAAAGTGGCCCTGATTCAGGACCGGCCGATGCTGGGCGGCAACAACAGTTCAGAGGTGCGCGTCCATTTACGGGGCGATGTCGATAAAAATCATTATCCGAAACTGGGCCGTATTGTCCGTGAGATGGACAACGGTGACCCCGGCAACGGACACCCTGATGCGCAGGAATACGGCGATGCACGCAAAATTGCTATTGTCAAAGGCGAGCGAAATCTGACCCTGTTTCTGAATACCCATGTGGATCAGGTCGAAAAACAAGGTGATAAAATTGTGGCGGTAACGGGCCGCGACATTGCTACCAACAAGGAAACCCGTTTCACGGGTACCTACTTCTCCGACTGCACGGGCGACGGAACCATCGGGGCGCTGGCAGGCGCCGAATTCCGGATGGGCCGTGAAAGCAAAACCGAAACCGGCGAATCACTGGCGGCCGACAAATCCGACGACTTTACCCTGGGCACCTCCAACCTCTGGGCATCGCTCGACCGCGATACGCTGTCCGCCTTCCCCGAAACGCCGTGGGCTCTTCCCTTTTCCGACGAATACCACATCGACGAGGCCCGCTCTGACTGGCAGTGGGAAACCGGTTTCGGTAATTTCAACACCATCACCGACGCCGAAAAAATCCGTGACCACAACCTGCGCGCGATCTATGGCAACTGGTCGTACCTGAAGCATCACAAGCAGGCTAAATACGGCAAAAAAGAACTGGCGTGGGTGGCCTACATCGGCGGTAAACGTGAGTCGCGCCGGCTAATCGGCGACCACGTACTGAATCAGATGGACATTCAGGAAGGCAAGCAATATCCCGACGGCACTGTAACCGCTACGTGGACCATCGACCTGCATTTCCCTGACGAAAAAAACAAACAATACTTTGATGGTCAGGAGTTTTTTGCGGGTACCAAACACATTAAAGTGGCTCCGTACACCATTCCCTACCGCTGCCTGTATTCGAAAAATATCAGCAATCTGTTTATGGCCGGTCGTAACATCAGCACAACCCACGTAGCCTTCGGCAGTACACGGGTCATGCGGACCTGCGGCATGATGGGCGAAGTGGTCGGTTTTGCCGCTTACGTAGCGAAAAAGCACAACACCTCGCCGCGCGGAGTCTATCAGAGCTATTTACCCGAATTGATGGGCATCGTCCGCGACGACGTACCGGCTACTAATGCGCCTGAAGCGAGGAAGTAGGGAGCGGGTGGAAACCTGACTCTCCGGAAGACTCAAAACCTGATACAACATGAAACTGAACCGTCTGTTTACACTTCTTTTACTCCTGCCCGCATCAGGTCAGGGACAGGAAGCAGTGCGGGCAGACGAACCACTGGTCAGTTTTTCGGGTGAGGCCCAGGGTACTACCTATCACATCAGCTATCAGGACGCAGGCCACCGGCAATTTAAGCGGCAGACCGATTCATTGCTGGCCGATATTGACCGTTGTCTGTCGACGTACCGGCCCGATTCGGAGATTATGCAGTTTAACCGGTCCGGGCAGCACACGTTTGTTTCTCCTCATTTTCCGGCAGTGCTGACCCAAGCACGGGCGATCTACCAACTGACGGCCGGTGCGTTTGACCCCACCATTATGCCGTTAGTTGACGCGTACGGGTTCAGCGCCAGGCCGCAGCCAACGGCCGGTCCGGTCAATGTTGACTCGCTGTTGCAATATATTGGTTTTGACAAACTTTCGTTTGATGCCACCACCCTGCGGAGGCAGTCGGCCGGTGTGCGTCTCGATCTGAATGCCATTGCTCAGGGGTATAGTGTCGATGTGGTTGCCCGGTTTCTGGAACAGCAGGGCATCCGCCACTACCTCGTCGAAATCGGCGGAGAAATCCGGGCCAAAGGCGAAAAAGGGCCACACCAACTCTGGACCATCGGCATTGAACATCCATTCCAGCGAGGTCTGATTTACACAACGTTACGAATGCGTGACCGGTCCATGGCCACGTCCGGCAATTACCGCAACCGCAGGGAGGTAAACGGGCTGGTCATGGGCCACATCATTAACCCGAAAACCGGCTTTTCGCAGCCCGGCTTATCGCAGCAGGAGCAGAATGAATTGGTGAGTGCCACGGTATTTGCCGGTGATGCCGCCACTGCCGATGCCCTGGCCACCGCCTTTATCGTGATGGGTCTTGAGGCCACGCAGCAGTTTCTCAATCAACGGGCGGATCTGGATGCTTATCTCCTCTATACCGATGAGAGCGGGCAGCTGAAACGCTTTTCGACAAAAGGATTACCTGACTTATGACAATACTGAATTATCGGCTACCGGGTCTGGTAGCGCTTCTGTACGTACTGAACGGGCTTTCGCCCGCAAACGGCCAGGCTCTCTCACTGGCCAACGACCGGATCAACGTAACCTGGTCGGCTACGGGGTCAGGCTGGCAAATTCAGCGGGTTGCCGTAAAAAAGGGAGCCAAATGGGTCAGTCTGGCCACGCCTTCGGGCGAAAACACCTTGTTGTATGCGGCCGAAAAACCGTCGGAGAAACCATCGCAAACCTTCAAAACCATTACCGGCGAGGAGTTCCCCACCGAAAAGTACCATTACCAGCAGGTACAGTGGGCCGAAAGTACCAATCCGGTGTCACTCAATACGGCCGGCGAGGCCATCCATTTTTTCCCGAAGTCGGGGAAACAGACCGGTACATCGCAGCTATCGTTTCAGCACGAGACGGAGGCCGCAACCATCAAAACAGAATGGTCGCTTGATCCAGCTTTTCCGAACGACATCCTTGTTAAGCAAACCCTGACGGCCCGTAAAAACGGCTATTTTTCGCTCGCCACCCCGACACTGTCGACGGTATCGGCACAGCAACTGGCGTGGGCAAGTGTACCGGGTTATTTTCTGGGGAATCAGATACAGCCCAATTTTGCCCTCGCCTATGCCTATGGTCACGGCATTCCCAATCTACCGGTGGTGTACCGCGAACGTTGT
This sequence comes from Arsenicibacter sp., assembly GCA_965247375.1. Taxonomy (GTDB): domain Bacteria; phylum Bacteroidota; class Bacteroidia; order Cytophagales; family Spirosomataceae; genus Arsenicibacter. The sequence goes on along the minus strand of CBDFHU010000162.1, from coordinate 30,743 downwards.
GCCAGTACCCTGTCGCCGCTAATCACTACCCGCGACGGCCTGACGCTGTCGGTTATTCCCGAACCCGGCCTCGCCCGCGACCCGTGGGCAAAGGACAAAATCACGCAGATCGACTGGAACATCGGCCTCTCGCACATGAACCGCAAGGCCCGGCTCACGCCAACGCTCTATTACCCCGTCCTCGGCGAGCCGAAGTCAGGCATGAAAGCCGGCGAAACCCTGACCTATACGTTCCGCTACAGCCTCACCGACGGTGACTGGTTCAAGGCCCTGAAACACGCCATTTACGATGTATACCGGTTCAAAGAATCACTGGCCATCCGCCGCAGCAAGCAGTCGCTGACCGACCGTATCCAGAAAATGCACCATTACCTGACCGATCCGCAAACGTCGATGTGGAACATTGAACCGTTTGACGGGGTAAAGATCGGGGCTCAGTCGTATCTCGGCGGGGTAGTTGGTTCGAACAAGGATGCGATGAAAAACTCGGACTATGGCGCCATGTGGATGCTCGCCAACTCGACCAAAGACCCGCTCCTGACCGAAAATGTACTGCCTTACGCCGAGAACTTCAAGCTCAAACAGCAACAGACTGCCGACGGCTTTTTCAAGGGCGCGGCTATAGGCCAGTATTATCTGGCGAAATCGAAAAAGTTTGTCGAAGAATGGGGTGAGGTAGTTGAGCCCATCGGCCTGACCTATTACACGATGCTCGACATCGGCAACATGCTTCTCTTTGATCCTGCGGATCAGGAACTCCGGAAACGACTCCTGCTGGGTGCCGAGCGCCTGCTGACCTGGCAGAAACCCGACGGCAGCTGGGCCGTGGCCTATGACCGCCACACAGAAAGCGAAATTTTCAGGGATGTGAAAGATCTCCGGCCAACGTTCTACGGCATGATCGTCGCTTACCGCCTGCTCAACGATCCGAAATACCTCAAAGCCGCCCGGAAAGGGGCCGACTGGATTATTCAGAACGCCGTAAAAACCGGCAGCTACCTGGGCGTTTGCGGAGATGCCCGTTACGCACCGGACTTTGCCACCGGCCAGACCGCTCAGGCAATGCTCGACCTGTATGACCTCACCAAAGACAACCGGTACAAGGACGCCGCCATCGCCGCTGCCAAAGCCTATACACTGTCCATCTATACCCATCCGATTGCCAGCCACGCCCCCAAAACCGTCAACGGGATTGCCCGCGAAGACTGGGAAATCAGTCAGACGGGGCTGAGTTTTGAGCACGGCGGCATTTTCGGGTCGGCCACACGCCACGGGCCTATCCAGCTGGCGAGCCACGCCGGGATGTTCATCCGGATGTACCACCTGACGAAAGAACCGCTGTTTGCCGATATGGCACGGGCGGCAGCCATTGGCCGGGATGCGTTTGTGGACCCAAAAACGAGCGTAGCCTCTTACTATTGGCAGGCGATGAATAAGGGGGCAGGACCGTATCCGCACCATGCGTGGTGGCAGATCGGCTGGATTACCGACTACCTGCTGGCCGAAGCCGAATTGCGGTCAAACGGACAGGTGACATTCCCTCGTGGCTTTGTGACGCCGAAAGTCGGCCCCCACCAGACCTACGGGTTTGCGCCGGGTATGGTTAACGGTGAAAAGGCCAGTCTGGTGATTAACGAAAAACTGGTTCAGGTCGATAACCCCTCGGTAGACTATCTGCTGGCGCAGGGTACTGAAGGCAAAAAATTGTTCGTTATCCTGCTCAACAACAGCGCCGTTGTCAGCACGTATGCGGTAACGGTAAACGGCAAAAAGGCGGCGGCGAAGCAGTTACCGGCCTTCGGCATTGAGGTGATGACGGTAAACGAGTGATAAGCGATTAATTAAACCTGAAACAATCTTGAATACATCCATAGATACCGCCGTCATCGTCATTTTCTCCGCTTTTGTGCTGGGAATCGGACTGTTATTTGCCCGGACAGGACGCAATCTGAAATCGTTTTTTGCCGGCGGGGAGGCCGTGCCGTGGTTTATCGGCGGCCTTTCCCTGTTCATGAGTTTTTTCTCGGCAGGTACCTTTGTGGCGTGGGGTAGTATCGCCTACAAACACGGCTGGGTGGCCATCACTATCCAGTGGACCATGTGCATCGGTGCGCTGGTAACGGGGCTTTTTCTGGCCCCCCGCTGGAACCGGACCGGTGTACTCACCGCCGCTGAGTTCATCCGTGAGCGGCTGGGCACCACCGTCCAGAAAGCGTACATCTTTATTTTCACGCTCGTCAGCGTCTTTATCAAAGGGTCGGTGCTGTATCCGGTGGCCAAACTGGTGAGCTCATCGCTCAACCTGCCGCTCATTCCCTGCACCATCGGGCTTGGTATTTTCATGATTGCCTACACGGCTGTCGGCGGGCTATGGGCGGTGATGGTGACCGACATTCTGCAATTTGTGGTCTTATCCGCCGCCGTATTCATCCTGCTGCCCCTGTCGTTTGATAAAGTCGGCGGGTTCGATTCGTTTACACAGAAAGTCCCCGACGACTTTTTCAACCTGCTCAACGGTGACTACACCTTCGGGTTTGTGATGGCGTTCATCTTCTACCACATTGCCTACATCGGCGGCAACTGGACGTTTGTGCAACGGTACACCAGTGTCGACAGCCCGAAATCAGCGCGGAAAGTCGCCTTTCTGTTTGCAGGTCTGTACCTGATCAGTCCCATCATCTGGATGCTGCCTCCGATGATTTACAAAGCCATTGATCCGTCGCTGACCGGCCTTGATACCGAAAATGCCTACCTGAAAATCTGTCAGCTGGTACTGCCGCCGGGGTTGCTGGGTCTGATGCTGACCGGTATGTATTTCTCTACCTCAGCCAGCGCCAACACGGCCCTGAACGTGGTGTCGGCCGTGTTCACGAATGATATTTACAAGGGGCTGATCAACCCCGGTGCCTCCGACAAACAGCTGATCCGGGTCGCACGCGGCTCCTCGTGGTTCTTCGGGCTGGGAATGATCGTGATTGCCCTGCTCGTACCAGCCGCTGGTGGTATCGTGGAAGTTGTCCTGAGTATTTCGGCGATTTCGGGTGGACCTTTGCTGGCGCCACCCCTGTGGGCGTTGTTCTCTAAACGCCTTACCAGCCGGGTCACGCTCTGGATTACGGGTATCGGCCTGACGGTCAACCTGTTTTTCAAAGTCCTGTCTCCCTGGCTGCTGGACTATAAACTCAGCCGCGCCACAGAAACCGTGATCGGCGTGGGTTTGCCGTTATTGCTCCTGCTCGCCTACGAGTTATGGGCCGCCCAACGCGGGGAAACCGCCCGCGAATACCTGCGCTACCGGATGGCCCGCGAACAAAAGCAGACCGCTGCCCGCGCGGCTGAAGATCCCGAAGAAGCACAGGCCATCCGGGATCAGAACCGGTTCGGACTGCGCGTCATTGCCGGATCGCTGGTTTTTACGGCCCTGATGTTGTTTGGCCTAAGTTTTCTGACAACACAGGGTGCCGGTATTACGGCCACGATTGCGGTTGTGGTGCTCATCGCCGCCCTGATTCCGTGGCGGGCCGCATGCAAAACCGACGAATCCTCAGCTCATTATCAACCTCAGGAAATCGTCAACCCGAATGACTGATACGGACGGAAAACCTATATGCTGGAGTATAGAAAAATGTCTGTCCTCAGAAACCAGATAGTCGGCATTTGCAACCAGTGCACAATCAACATATTTGTTATCGTCAGGATCGTTATACATCAATTCCCAACTAAAATAGATGGATTGGAGCGTACAGTTTTCCAGCGTTAAAAGCAGTTTAACAACATTGTCAGCCACTGATACTGACGTTTTTTCTGTTAGTTTTTCGTGGTACTCAAACAAAATGTCATTACTGAGAACCAACCCGAACCGGCCGGCTTTGAGTGCATCAAATACAGGACGGTATGGTGATGCAACAGGCAGTGAAATAAGCAGCACATTAATATCCAGAACGACACGCATAATCAATGAGTACTACTGCGTAAATGTTCGTTTTTCCAGGATTCAATGGTCTGTTCATTCCACTCCTTTGCCTCCCAAAGACTGTCCATTTCCTGATCAATCTTTTTGGCAAAATAATCAGCCAGCAAACGGCGGATATCTTTCAATTCCTCGTCAGATACATTGTAAGAGTACAACTTCAGTAGTTCCAGCTGAAGGTTACTTAAGCGATTATGTTGTTGCTGCGAAACACCCATATCTGTATGACTTTTTACAAATATAACAAAAAGGCAAGCTCTTTTGTCACGGCTCACGCATCAATGAACCTGTTTAGATTAACCATACTACTGGTCTTTGTGAGCAGTTGGTCCCTCCGTGCCCAGTATGCCATCCGGCAACCAAACGCGATTCCGCTGCACAGCGAATGGCTCTTTGCCCTTGACCCCGCCAACATGGGCGAAACCGGCAAGTGGTTTGCCGACAACCAACCGACCAACCGTTGGGATAAGGTTACAGTGCCCCACTGCTTTTCGGTCGACCGGCGGTATCAGTTCTATACCGGTAAAGTCTGGTACCGGCGGACATTTCCGTGGCAGCCAACGGGCAACAAACGGGTATTGCTCCACTTCGACGCGTCGTTTTATGCCACAACCATCTACCTCAACAACCAGCCGGTTGGAACGCACGAGGGGGGCTATACGCCGTTTCATATCGATATCACCAGCTACCTGAAAGCCGGTGATAACCTGCTGGTCGTTGCGGTCGACAACAATACGTGGAAACCCGGATCAATCCCGGGATCGAAGGATAACAACCAGGTCAACGATCCGTTTATGGGCTGGATCAATTACGGTGGCCTTATCCGGCCGGTTTACCTGACTACCGAAGCGGAGACCTACCTCGAAAACCTGAAAGTGGAAACGATGCCGGATCTGACCAAAGGGACGGCGACTGTCCGTGTGCGGGCCCGTATCCGGAATGCATCGGGTCAGGCCGTTTCGCCGAAGCTGGCCATTAATCTGACGCAGCAGGGCCGGACCGTGGCCGCTGCCTGGAAAAACAGCGCAGTGTCGGTTCCTGCCGGACAAACGGCGGTGGTGGATGCCGAAACCGTGCTCAAGGCTGCCGACGTAAAGCTCTGGGGGCTTGATACGCCTAACCTCTATAACCTGACCGCGGCCATTACCGGCGATACGCTCCGGACGCGGTTCGGCATCCGGAAAGTGGAGGTCAAAGGGGTGCAGCTACTGCTCAACGGCCAGCCCATCAAGGCGGCAGGCGGTAACCGTGTCGTCGATTATCCGGGCCTTGGCTCGCTGGAACCCGAATGGCTGGTCGAAAAAGACTTCCGGCTGATGAAGGAAGCCGGGATGGAACTGCACCGGCTGACCCATTACACGCCGTCGGAAAGCATCTACGACTGGGCCGACGAAAACGGCATGCTGATCATTACTGAAGCCGGTAACTGGCAGCTGACCCCGCGGCAGATGGACAACGACACCATCCGCGCTAAATTCCGGCAGCAATTCCGCGAAATGGCCGAACGGGACTGGAATCACCCCTGCGTCATTGCCTACAGCGTTGGCAACGAGTACCTGTCGGAACAACCAGCGGGACAGCGCTGGACCAAAGACATGATCGCGTTTGCCCGCGAACTCGACCCGACCCGGCTGTACACCTTTGCGTCGATGCGGCTGAATATCCTGCCCAAAAAACCGGAAGACGAAGCCAGCCAGTACTGCGATTTTGTGTCGACCAACACCTACGGCAATCACCTGAACATCCTGAAACATATTCACTCCCTGTATCCCGACAAACCGATTTTCATCAGCGAATACGGCACCCGCGCCGACGGACCTAACGGCGAAGCAGGACAGGTGACCCATCTCGACAAGTTTCTGTCGGATGTCCGGCAATTGCCCTATGTGATCGGGGCGTCGTGGTGGTCGTTCAACGATTACCAGAGCCGCCATCACGGCACGAATCCAAACGGTTACCGCCCGTGGGGGCTGGTCGGACCGGAGCGCGAACTCCGGCCGCTGTACAAAGCCCATCAGACCGGCATGGCTCCGCTGACAGTCGAAAAAATGCGGTTTGAGCAGGGGCCGGAAGGCGTTCATAAACTGGTGCTGCGGATCACGGCCCGCAACGACTTTCCGGCCTATGCCCTCAAAGGCTACCGGCTCCGGAGCGGCCAGGCGGCCGATATCGCGGCTCAGCCTTCGGCCCGTAACCGCATGACCGGCGACGTAATCCTCCCCGACCTGCAACCCGGTCAGCGTATTGAGCTGGTCCTGCCGGTACAGGGATTTGACAAAACGCTAACCATTGATATCATTAAACCGACAGGCTTCCACATCCTGTCACAACAAGTTGATTTAACGAATGATACGCGAACAAGCAACCGATAAACGCAGCCTGAAGACAGTCCGTTATGAGGGCGATTTGATAGTAATAGGCGGCGGACTTTCCGGCGTATGCTGCGCCATTACGGCCGCACGGGCCGGTACCCGCGTGGTGCTGGTGCAGGACCGGCCGGTCCTGGGCGGCAATTCATCCAGCGAAGTCCGGCTATGGGTGCTGGGGGCCACGTCGCACATGGGCAACAACAACCGCTGGGCCCGCGAAGGCGGGGTAGTTGATGAGATTCTGCTCGAAAACCTGTACCGGAACCCGGAAGGCAACCCGCTGATTTATGATACCATCCTGCTCGAAAAAATCAAGCTGGAGCCCAATATTACCCTGCTGCTGAATACCGCCGTTTACGAGGTCGAAAAAACAGAAGGTAATGCGGGGGATAAAATCCGGTCGGTCCGGGCGTTTTGTTCGCAGAACAGTACCGCCTACGAACTCACCGCCCCGCTCTTCTGCGATGCGTCGGGCGACGGAATTGTCGCCTTTCAGGCCGGTGCCGCCTTCCGGATGGGTGCTGAATCAAAAGAGGAATTCGGCGAAAAGTTTGCGCCCTCGGCCGATTACGGCGAGTTGCTCGGGCATTCGCTGTATTTCTATACCAAAGACACCGGCAAGCCGGTCCGGTTTGTGCCGCCGGCCTACGCCTTGCAGGATATTACCCAAATACCGCGCTACCGCCGCTTCAACGCCAAAGAACATGGTTGCCAGTTATGGTGGATCGAATACGGCGGCCGCCTCGACACCGTCCACGACACAGAAACCATCAAGTGGGAGCTCTGGAAGGTGATTTACGGGGTCTGGAACCACATCAAAAACTCGGGTCAGTTTCCGGAAGCCGAGACGATGACGCTCGAATGGGTCGGGCAGATTCCGGGCAAACGGGAAAGCCGCCGGTTTGAGGGCGATTATATCCTGACCCAACAGGACGTGGTCGAACAGCGGGAGCATCCCGACGCGGTGGCCTTTGGCGGCTGGTCTATTGACCTACACCCGGCCGACGGTGTATTCAGCGAAAAACCGGGCTGTAATCAGTGGCACAGCAAAGGCGTCTATCAGCTTCCGTACCGTTGCTTCTACAGCCGTAACGTCAGCAACCTGTTTCTGGCGGGCCGGATTATCAGTACCACCCACGTTGCCTTTGCCTCATCGCGGGTGATGGGTACGAGCGCACACGGTGCCCAGGCTGTCGGTATGGCGGCTGCCCTGTGTACGCAACATGCAGTTCTGCCACGCGATCTGGACGTAGCTGGTTTGCAGACGGAACTTTTAAAAACCGGACAGCATATTCCCGGCCTGCAACTGACCGATGCCGAAGACCTTACCCGGCAGGCTACCTTGTCTGCTTCGTCGGAATATGTGCTCACGGAGCTGCCGCCCAACGGCCCGCTCCTGCCGTTATCGGCCTCGGCTGGGCAGATGATTCCGCTACCGGCAGGGCCCGTTCCGGCCATGACTATCTATGTCACGGCCGATCAGGACACGACGATGACGGTTGACCTGCGCCGCAGCAGCAAGGCAGGTAACCATACGCCCGACGTAACGCTGCAAACTCTGACCCTGCCCGTCCGGAAAGGGCAGCAGGAGTTAACGCTTCCGTTTGCCGCTACGGTGCCCGAAGCCTGCTATGTGTTCGTACTGCTGATGAAAAACGACCATATCCGGCTCCAGTACAGCGCGGTCCGCGTAACGGGTGTGCTGTCGGTCTTTAACAAAGTAAATGCGGCGGTATCCAACTACGGGAAACAGGAACCAACGGAAGACATCGGCGTCGATGCGTTTGAATTCTGGACCCCTGAACGGCGGCCCAAAGGCCATAATCTGGCGTTCCGCCTCAATCGGGGCATACCGGTTTTCGGGCCGGGGAACCTCACCAATGGCCTTCAGCGCCCGACCAGCCAACCCAACGGTTTCGTGGCGCAGCTGACCGATAACGACCCGACCGTAACGCTGTCGTGGCCATCGGCACAGATCATCAAACGGGTCGTTCTGAGTTTTGATTCTGACTTTGACCATCCGCTGGAAACGGTATTGATGACGCACCCGGAAACGGCGTCTCCGTTCTGTGTGGCCGAATACATTATCTGCAACGACCGGCGCGAGCGCATTCACCACGAAACAGCCAACCACCTGTCTCAGAACACGATCACGTTTGCCGGGCCAATCCATACGCAAAGCCTGACGATTCACCTGAAACACCCCAACCCCACCGTCCCAGCCGCACTTATGGAAGTGCGCTGCTACACCGACTGATTTCATTCACCACATAGCCACATCAGAAAGCAAAGAGAATAAAACTATGTTTTCTGATGTGGCTATGTGGTAAGACTATTAATCACTGTATTTTTTGATCATAAAACCTTATGTCAGTATAATTTTTAACGGTAACGATGTTTTTTGCGTTTACTATCACACAGTATCAATTCACCTTGTTCAATCTGTGTATTTACGGAAAACATCATGACCCTGAAAGAACGACTACTGAGTGCGGCTGTTGTCGCCGAAGATAAATTCGACCGGCTCAAAGACCGGCTATTCAGCCGCCTCGACGCCGGTAAACCGTACCAGATCGTGTATTACCGCGGTTTCGGCAGTCCGTCGGCAGTATGGCTCAAAGGGCGGGTCTTGCGGCAACGCGACCTGCCGACGCCCAGCGACCGTGACACATTCTGGCATAACCTGCTGGCTACCTACCAGCGTTTTGAAAGCGACGAAGTACCCCGCGTGACCGTCCGGATCGAAGCATTCGGGCAAAGCCATACAACCGTAGCCGACGAGGAAGGCTATTTTGAGTTTACGATTAACCCGCCCAATGACCTGCCGCCGGGACGGGTGTGGTTCCCGATCCGGTATAGCCTCGACGGCATCACCCAGCCTGACACCGGCGAGCCGGTCGAAAAGCACGGGCACCTGATGATCTCACCGCCATTCAGCCAGTTCGGTATTATTTCTGATATCGACGATACGGTATTACAAACCGATGCCACCAGCCTGCTTCAGTCGGCACGGCTGACGTTTCTCGGCAATGCCTACACACGACTGCCGTTTGCGGGAGTTGCCGCCTTTTACCGCGCCTTGCAGAGCGGCCCCGTCACCACGTTATTCAACCCGATTTACTTTGTGTCGAGCAGCCCGTGGAATCTATACGATCTGCTGGTCGATTTTTTCCGGATACAGGGCGTTCCCAAAGGCCCGATTCTGCTCCGTGACATCGGCCTGACGCCCACGCAGTTTATTAAAAGCTCGCACTTTGATCATAAGCTGGGCATGATCCGGAAGGTGCTCGATGTTAACCCGCAGCTGCCGTTTGTGCTCATCGGCGACAGCGGCCAGCACGACCCTGAAATCTATTCGCAGGTGCTGCGCGAAAATCCGGGCCGTATTCTGGCCATTTACATCCGCGACGTATCGGAAGACCGGCGCGACGAGGCGGTCCGCGAACTGATACAGACCGCCGCCACCTTTAACGTGCCGATGCTGCTGGTACCCGATACGCTGGCCGCTGCCGAACACGCTGCCGCCCTCGGCCTGATCGATCCTGATACCATTCCCGAAATACGTGCCGACCGCCGGGCGGATAAGACGGGGGAAATGGTATAACACCCGACGACAATTCATTACATTTGCCTAAATCAACGTACGGGCTACCCCACGTAGGTGTTCTGCCCTGGGTGTTCACATGTTGGGCGACCATGTGGGGTCGCCCGTACAGTTTTCCGGAAATCCATTCTGTCCTGTTTACATGCATCGTTTTTGTTCTCTTCTTCTGCTCCTGTTTGTTACGACGGCTTCGTTGGCGCAGGAAAACACGTACAACCTTATCCCCTTTCCGGCTCGCTTTAATGGTACTGACGGCCGGTTTACGGTCTCGGCGGCGACCCGTGTTATCACGACCCCGAAAGATGCCGGACAACTGGCGGCGGCTCAGTTGGTGGCCGGTCAGCTTAAAACAGCCAGTGGCCTGCCGGTAGCGGTGGCTTCTGCATCACCGGCTGTGGCCAAGGGTAAAAACATCTTTTTTCAGGCTCATAAAGCCGGCAAATGTGGTCCGGAAGGCTATATTGTGAAGGTAACGCCTGACCGCGTAACGGTTGAGGCCGAGACACCGAAAGGCTATTTCTACGCCGCACAGACGCTGCTTCAGTTACTGCCAACGGAGGTGTTCAGCGCCAAAAAGGTGGAGAACGTGTCGTGGTCGATGCCCGCCTGCGACATCCTCGACCGCCCCCGCTACGGCTACCGTGGCCTGATGCTCGACGTGGGCCGCTACTTTATGCCGGCGCCGTTTATCAAACGGTACATTGACCTCATGGCCCTGCACAAAATGAATACCTTCCACTGGCACCTGACCGAAGATCAGGGTTGGCGGATTGAAATCAAAAAATACCCTAAACTGACGCAGGTCGGGTCAAAACGCAAAGAAACCGTTACCGGCCACAACAACCAGAACTACCCGCAGCAGTTCGACGGTCAGGAATACGGTGGGTTCTATACGCAGGCCGAAATCAAGGACATTGTGAAATATGCGGCTGCCCGCCACATTACCATCATCCCCGAAATCGAAATGCCGGGCCACGCGATGGCTGCCATCGCCGCTTACCCCGAACTGTCCTGCACGCCGGATGCGCCGCACGCCGTGGCGACCACCTGGGGCGTGAAGGAAGACGTGTTCTGCCCGTCGGAGAAAACATTTACGTTTTTGCAGGATGTGTTAACGGAAGTCATGACCCTTTTCCCGGGCAAGTACATCCATATCGGTGGCGATGAATGCCCGAAGACGGCCTGGAAAAACAGCGCGTTCTGCCAGGATCTGATCAAAAAGCTCAAGCTGAAAGACGAGCACGAGTTACAGAGCTACTTCATCCGCCGGATCGAAAAATTCCTGAACAGCAAAGGCCGCGCCATTATCGGCTGGGACGAAATTCTGGAAGGCGGGCTGGCACCGAACGCCACCGTTATGAGCTGGCGGGGTACGCAGGGTGGTATCGAAGCGGCCAAACAAAAGCACAACGTGATTATGACCCCGAACACGTATGTGTATCTGGACTATTACCAGGGCAATCCGGCGAAAGAACCACTGGCCATTGGCGGCTACCTGCCACTGGAGAAGGTCTACAGCTACGAACCAACACCGTCGGAACTGTCGCCGGACGAGCAGAAATACATCCAGGGCGTACAGGCTAACGTCTGGACAGAATACATCCCGACACCGGCACAAGCCGAATACATGACCTATCCACGCGCCATCGCCGTTGCCGAACTGGGCTGGATTCCACAGGGACCGCGCAATTTCGAAGACTTTGCCGTTCGCCTGAAAGAACACCTGAAGCGCCTTGACTACAAAGACGTTAATTATTCAAAACGTTTCCTGGACGTACGGGCAACCACGCAGTTCAACAACGAAGGTCAGTTGCAGGTAAAACTGGATAAGATCGACTCCGACAGCAAGATTTACTATACCCTCAACGGCAAGGAACCCAATACGTCATCGACTGAGTACATTACGCCGATAACGCTAAAGAATACAACCACGGTAAAAGCCATCACCACGGCCGGTGCAAAGTTTGAAGAAACCTTTTTCATCCACCGCGCCAAAGGGAAACCGTACACATTCAGCGATGCCTCGCTTGACAAAGCCGACCCCGAACACAAACGCCTGACCGACGGGCAGGTAGCGCAAAGCCCCCGCAACGATGCCGAATGGGTACGCGTGAGCGGTAAGGACCTCGAGCTGACCATTGACCTCGGCGAAGTACGTCCGGTGACCAAGGTTTCGGCCAATTTCCTGAAAAAAGCAATGAACTCGATTCTGCCGCCGACCTCGGTAGAAATCTCCCTTTCGCGCGATGGTAATGACTTTAAAGACGCCATTGCGCAGCCGGTGAAATATAGTGTTGAAGGGTCATGGGAAATTTTACCGGCTGTTGCCGACTTCAAAACGGCCCGTGCCCGCTACATCCGGGTGAAGGCGAAAAACCCTGGTCCAACCCCGCAGGGGCATCCGTATGCCGGACGCCCTACCACCATTGCCATTGACGAGGTAGTTGTCGATTAACCCTATGTTAAGCGCGGGTTCTGTATTTTTTATCCTTACATTTGAAAAATAATGATGCCTTAACATACGGAATGCCTGCGACGAATTACCACTCCTTTATAGATGCCCTTCAAAAAAGGCTGGAAAAGCCCCTGCCCGGCGAAGAAGCCCATCGCAAAATGGCTTCTTCGTCGCGGTTGCGGCTTTCGGCAAAGCCCAATGAACGCACCCGTCGCAGCGCGGTTCTGATCCTGTTCTACCCCTATCACGGTTCGATTTACCTTCCGCTGATTCTGCGGCCGCAATACGACGGCGTCCATGCCGGTCAGATGGCGTTTCCCGGCGGCCGTATGGAGCGGACCGACGAAAACCTGATCCGGACGGCCCTGCGCGAAGCCCAGGAAGAAATCGGAATCCGCGTCAACGATGTGAAAGTACTCGGCCACCTGACCGAAATCTTTATTCCGCCCAGTAACTTCTACGTACTGCCCGTTGTCGGCACCATTGCTCACGCGCCCGACTTTTATCCCGACCCGCGTGAGGTTGAAGCAGTAGTAGAAGTGCCGCTTGAAGTACTTCTGGATGAAACAATCGTGGGCGATACGCAGATTGATGTGCGCGGCATCACCATTGATGCGCCCTTTTACCAGATTGAAAACCACCGGGTCTGGGGCGCTACTGCCATGATGATTGCCGAGCTGCTGACGCTTATCGCCGAAACGGAATAACCTGTCATTGATTGAGACGCAAGATGTTGCGTCTCTACTGTGTTACCATGAATCATTTTCACGACCAGACAGCTATTGTCACCGGTGCCGGTCAGGGGATCGGTTTTGCCATTGCCCGTGCCCTGGCCAAAGCCGGAGCGACCGTCGTTCTCAACGATCTTGATGCTGAACTCACGCAGCAGGCCGCCGAACGGATTCAGGAAGATGTGGCCGCATTGGGGCCAAACCGGTGCGTGGCGATGTCAGGCGATGCCTCCGATGTCGAATTCATCCGCCAGCTGGTTGACCGGGCCGTAGAGACATTTGGCAAACTCACCATTACCATTGCCAACGCCGGTATTACCATCTTCGGCGATTTTCTGGACTACCCGCCCGAACACCTGCAACAGGTACTGGATCTGAACCTGCGCGGCAGTTTCTTTCTGACGCAGGCATCGGCCCGGCAAATGCGTAAGCAAGGGCAGGGCGGTAGCATTTTACTAATGTCGTCGGTAGTGGGTCATCAGGCGCACCCCGGTCTGGCGGCCTACAGCATGACCAAGGCAGCGCTCGAAATGCTGGCCAAAAACCTGGTGCTGGACCTGTCGCCGCTGGGCATCACCATCAACGCGGTTGCGCCGGGCGCGACCCAGACCGAACGGACCCTCAACGATCCCACCTATATTCCGATCTGGTCGCGGATTACGCCGATGGGCCGTCCCGCAACGGTCGATGACATTACTAATGCCGCCTTGTTTCTGGTTTCACCGGCCTCGCGGCACATCACCGGTCAGAGCCTGGTCGTAGATGGTGGCTGGACCAGTGTCAGCCCCCCGCCTGTTGAGTAGATTTTAACCAATATCAGGCCAAACTTCACCATAGTAAGGTAATTAATAGGCAATAACCGTTCTTTACGGGTATGAAAACGATTTATTTCCTGATCGCCCTGCTGGCCTTTTCCGGCTATGCATCCGGGCAGAAAACCGATACGTATTACCTGTTTACGTACTTTAAAGGCAACGGGGAAGACGGGCTGCATCTGGCCTACAGCACCGATGGCTACCGGTTTGAAACCCTGAAAAATGATGCGTCGTTTCTGACCCCGAAAGTCGGTAAAGACAAACTCATGCGTGACCCGTGTCTGATCAAAGGGCCGGACGGGCTTTTCCACATGGTCTGGACCGTCAGCTGGAACGAAAAAGGCATCGGCTATGCCTCCTCGAAAGACCTCATCCACTGGTCGGAGCAGCAGTACATTCCAGTCATGGAGCATGAAGCCGGCGCCCGGAACACCTGGGCTCCCGAAATTTTCTATGACAAAGCCACGAAGCAGTACATGATCTACTGGGCCACTACAATTAAGGGTAAATTTCCGGAAACACAGAGCACCGAGGAAAACGCCTATAATCACCGGATGTATTACGTCACAACGAAGGACTTCAACACCTTCAGCGAGACAAAACTACTGTATGAACCAGGCTTTAACGTCATCGACGCCACGATTCAGAAAGCCGGGAAGCAGTACGTCATGTTCCTGAAAGATGAAACCCGCACGCCCCCGCAAAAGAACCTGAAGCTGGCCTTTGCCGATCAGATCACGGGGCCCTATACCAAAGCCGGTGCCCCCATTACCGGCAATTACTGGGCCGAAGGGCCGACGGTTACTAAAGTCGGGAAGCAGTGGGTTGTTTATTTCGATAAATACCGCGACCACACCTATGGCGCCGTTGCCTCCGAAGATCTGAAGACCTGGACCGATGTATCGGATAAGATTTCGTTTCCGAAGGGCACCCGGCACGGAACGGTTCTGCCGGTTACCGGAAAAGAGCTGGAAGCCTTACAAAACTAACGCACGAAAACGCAGCTACTGCGTCTCTTTTTAGTACAATACCGGCGATTGATGCACAAACATGGAGTTCTCCAGCTGATCCAGCATCAGCCTGGCGACATCGGTCCGGCTGATCGTTGGCATGGCAAACCCGCTGAATGTCACATCGAGACTGGCGCGGGCCCAAAGCGTGCCGGGGCCGTTGGTCAATCCGACCGGCCGGAAAATCGTCCAGTCAGTCTGGCTTTCCTTCACGTATGCTTCCTGCAATAGCTTATCGGCAAAATACGTGCGCAGGAACGTCCGGAAAAACAGTTTCTGAAGTCCACTACAGCGTTTAATGTCATCGCCCACCCCAATTGCTGTTTCGACCAGAATCCGGCGGATGCCCTGCCGTGTCATTTCGTCCAGAATATGTTTCGTACCGGCCGAGCAAACCGGTTTGCTGACGAACGGTTTCCGGCCGAGTGCACACAGAACCACATCCTGACCATGAATGGCCGCTGTCAATGTATCCGGTTTCAGGACATCGCCCTGTACCACCCGTAGCCGGTCATGTTGGATAGGCAGGCGGGCAGGATCGCGCACGAACGCGGTTACGAGATAGCCCCGTTGCAGGGCCTGATCGGTTAATGCCAGTCCGGTGCCGCCGGTGGCTCCGAATATCACGATTTTCGGGGTTGCCATAGTGCTGAAGTCTTTGCCCAAAAGTAGCATTTATCGGTTCATCCTGAAATCATGGAAAACCATGAAATACAGCCATTCCGGCAAACCAATCTACCTGATTCAGATATGGTCAATTCCACACAGGTTCGATTAACGGGTGCTGATATTCGCTGCATTGGTAGCATCGACGTTATTTCAATTCCACACAGGTTCGATTAACGGTTTGAATTTATACTTATCGCCAATCGCCGGACTCTGATTTCAATTCCACACAGGTTCGATTAACGGACTATGACCCCGCCAAAGCGGCCTTTCATACCGAAAAATTTCAATTCCACACAGGTTCGATTAACGGGAAGGCCGCCCCGCCCTTGCGCTGTTCGTATATCTGATTTCAATTCCACACAGGTTCGATTAACGGTGCAGGACAGTGCGGGGGACAAGGCTCATACTTTTTAATTTCAATTCCACACAGGTTCGATTAACGGCCTTTCTTTTTTAGAGGAATTAAGAAAGGAGTATTAATTTCAATTCCACACAGGTTCGATTAACGGTCTAATACAGCTGAAGTACCTAGCCCTAAGTTATTCATTTCAATTCCACACAGGTTCGATTAACGGCTCCGTATTGGGCGTCATCAGCAGCTTATCAATCACATTTCAATTCCACACAGGTTCGATTAACGGTGTAGGTTGCCGAGTATACCCGCCATTTTTTATAGCATTTCAATTCCACACAGGTTCGATTAACGGTTCAGCCCGAAGCTCTCCGCCCAGATAGTGAGAACTTATTTCAATTCCACACAGGTTCGATTAACGGTTCGCCGGTACGACCCAATCCGACGGTGCTAGGCGAATTTCAATTCCACACAGGTTCGATTAACGGTTGAAAAGCTGGATGCTGTCTCAGAGAAGGTCGGGAATTTCAATTCCACACAGGTTCGATTAACGGTGCAGCGGATCTACACGGATCTGATGGCCGGTTATATTTCAATTCCACACAGGTTCGATTAACGGCTGAGTACGAAGGTGATCGTATCGAGATCGGATTCAAATTTCAATTCCACACAGGTTCGATTAACGGAAGCCAAAGTGATCAACAAAGGCCAGAAACGTGCAAATTTCAATTCCACACAGGTTCGATTAACGGTATTACAGCTGACAATAAGAAGATCAACAGAAGGGCCATTTCAATTCCACACAGGTTCGATTAACGGTCCTTCGTCTGATCCTGAAGCTTCTTTTCCAGATCAATTTCAATTCCACACAGGTTCGATTAACGGACCTGCGCCATCACTTTCCGGCCGGACTCTACTACTAATTTCAATTCCACACAGGTTCGATTAACGGTTCGTATTGGCCGTGTAGACGTTGTTCTCGTTGGCAATTTCAATTCCACACAGGTTCGATTAACGGTTTGGTACTATCTTTGGGAACGGATTGAAGTCAGATTTCAATTCCACACAGGTTCGATTAACGGGCGTAAGTTCATGGTTGGCATGGTTTCTACTGTTTTATTTCAATTCCACACAGGTTCGATTAACGGGCCGTGAAGTTTGGCAGAAAAAAAGGCTTTTCCAAGCCAGTTTCGCGGTTTTATTCCGGCAATTTGACGTAAAAAGTCGTCGGTCGGCAATCGTACAAAAATACCCGCCCACCGACGACATCTGATAATCAGCACTTTCCCCTCAAAACATCTGTATTAACACATTATTCTCAGGATGTCAAAGAACACTATTTCCGCCACCGACGACTCAACACGTTACAAAAACTGATCGGTCGGCGAACGCTCTTGCCCGATAATCTGCTTGTCCATCCACTTCGCATCACGGTTTTTAAACAAAATCAGGCTGTCCTGATCTTCGTCCATAATGCGCTTTGCCTCATAAACCAGTTCCTTCAGTTTCACCTCCGTAATCTCCCCTTCAAACACCGAATTCTGTACCCAATGCAGATAACGGCGGCAAAGTTTCAGCATCTTCCCCACCCGCTTCTGCCCCACATCGTAAACCAGAATGACGTACATAACGTAAAGAGTGAATGGTGAAAGAGCGAAAGAGCGATAACATGTTTCCACTCTTTCGCTCTTCGCCGCACCGCGGCCGCTCTTTCACTCTTTAAAACTTACCACCACATTTTAAACGGTTTATACTCGTCGGCGCCGATCAGGTGTTTGGCGAGTTTGTAGCACTCCAGGCGGACGAGGTACTTGTAACTCACACTCCGGCCCAGACTCCGGTGCTGAATCGTTTCACGCAACCGGTCCTCAAACACCTGCACAAATGCCTTGCGGCCTCGCTCCTTCAGCGTACACCGGTTCAGCTCCGTCACAAAATCCGAAGGCTGTAACTCTTTCTTGTTCAGCATCCGGAAAATCGTCCGGTCGACCAGCAATGGCTTAAACACCTCCGCCAGATCGAGCGCCAGTGAGTACCGGCGGGCACCCGGCTCATGCAGAAAGCTGATCGTCGGATTCAGCTGCGTGTGGTAAATCGCATCCAGACAGACCGTATAACACATCATGTTACCGAACGACACCAGCGCATTCAGCTCATTGTTAGGCGGTTGTTTCGTGCGGTTACCCATCGCGTACCCCGGCACAATCCGGTCGAAACAACCATAATACACCTGCCGGATATTCCCCTCTACGCCCATCAGTTCATCCACCTGCGTCGTTTCCGCAATTCGGCCGGCCAGTACTTCGATCTGACAAATATCATCGTCCAGCTCCTTGCCCCGGTTCTGATAGTAGCGCAGGTTCTTCACCATGTTGAAAGCCGCCCCTTCCAGCAGACGCTGCGCCACCAGTATCCGCTTTTTCGGACTCAGGTAATGGCGCGTCTGTTCAAACCTGCATCTTGCCCGCCAGCAGGTATTCCTTCGGATAAAACGAACCGGTATAATGCTCGTAATAATCAAA
Source organism: Arsenicibacter sp. (assembly GCA_965247375.1). Classification (GTDB taxonomy): domain Bacteria; phylum Bacteroidota; class Bacteroidia; order Cytophagales; family Spirosomataceae; genus Arsenicibacter. Next base: position 12,246 of record CBDFHU010000162.1, on the reverse strand, counting down.
GAAATGAGCCGAAACGCCCGACTTACCCAGAAAATTGAGCAACGACGAATTTACGTCCAGGCTCCCGAACACATACAGATTCTCAACATCTTCGACGGGGAGATAACGCGTCTGCCCCTCCTGCCCCGTGTCTTCATCGACGGGCGTAAATTTCAGCGTATTGTCCTTGCGGGCCAGCCGCCCCGGATTAAAGAGATAAAAAAGTCTTTTTCATGGCATGTACAACGGAATGTTATTCCGTTTCATTTTTAAGGGTTTTCCAGAACCTGTCGCACGGAACGGCATTCTGTGTGACATTACTCGCCTACGTAACAAAAGTCAAAGTAGCTGCACGACCGGCATTTCGACTTTTTGAGTCGTTCCGGAATCTGTTCGTCAGCCACTATACGTTGAATGTCCTGTACCCACTGCTCAATTTGCGGCACCTCCCCGTCGGTCAGTTCAACGCGTTCGGTTTGTCGCAGTTTCGGATATTCAATAACGCCGGTAGCCCCCTCAACGCCGTTGCGCCGGAGCAGATACAGGTAAAACTTGACCTGTGCAATGTGTGAATGCTCAAATTTGTCGGACTTCTTAATCTCGTGAACGACCTTGTTGTGTGGATCGTAAAAGTCGATTTTTGAGCCCTCCAGCTCAATTTCGCGGAAGCGTTCGGCGCGCTGGGGGTAAGTGCGTTCGCCTATCAGTGTGCCTTCCGCTACCAGTTCCGATGTATGCTCCATCTCAATCCGATGATGGAACAGCCATGTTTTCCGGTGGCAAACCATGTAGTATTTGATGTAGGTACCGGTAACGTTCATGAGTCAAAGTCAAAGCTAGATGTGTCATTCCATTCTTCCTGTTGCTCGTATAGTAATCCCAGAATTTCATCATACCGCTTGGTCAAGATAAAATACTTTATTTCCAGAATGCTGCCATCTTTCTTTTCTATTGTATACGTTCTTGCCTGAAGATTCTGATCGCTCTCCTGCATTAACTGAGCAAACTTATTCTTACGAATCTGAACCTTAAGGCTTTCGGCGCCAATAAAATCGAACCGGCTTAATCGCTCAATAAACGCTTCCTGTAAAATAACCGGCAAAACTTTAATTCCGTCAAATTGCCTGTAGAAGTCTTCTTCACCCAGCTTAGAACGATACATAGGAACAAGGCAGTTAGCCGACACAGCTAATCTGTTATAAATTAAATCGAACTGTTCTTTTTGCTTCGGCTGCCAGTCCGGGTAAACGAAATCAATGTAGTGTTGTAACTTTCCTTCTTCTATGATACCGTTACTTTCAGCGATAATTTCCTCAAAAGCGTTGATTGTACGCGCCACAATTTCAGCGGGATAGATATACTGGTCAGTGGGATTAGATTCACAGAATACAACAACCGGGCTCCGGCCTTTCTTTCTCTTTCTGTTTACGCGGCCAAACCGCTGAATCAGGGCATCTATCGGAGCCGGCTCCGTAAAAATGATATCATAATCAATATCAAGACTTACCTCAATTGCCTGTGTACCAACCAGAAGCCTTATTGACTGATCTACCTCTCCATTCTTTAACTGCAATTCATGCTCGTTCCGGTCTTGCCCATTAAAAGCACTATGTAGCAAAACCGCATTTTCTACTTCGCCGTTTAGTTCATTAAAAACTAACTGTGCGTTTTTAACAGTATTACAAACGCACAGTACCTTTTTATTATCGTTCAACGCCTGACGAATTAGTTCCAGATTTTCTGTCAAGAGACCATCCTGCAACAGGAGCTGATGTCGGATAAATTGACGATATAGACTATCCGATGCTTGAATCTCCGTAAATTCACCAATAGCTTCTTCCAGTTCTTTTTTCAGAAAGGTCGGCATAGTTGCTGTCATCACCATTACATTTACACGCAGATGCTTTACCGCATATTGAAGCAAAACCTTGATCTGGGCAAATACATCAGGGCTGTAGGCATGAATCTCATCAAAAATGAAGTAGCTGCCCACCATTTCAAACATGCCTTGCTCAAAGCCTTTCAGTCCGAACAAATGCTTCAGTAACTGAAAAGGCGTCACAACTTTTACAGGTGTAACCAGGGTTCTGAACTTATCCTTTAACTCGTCAATTTTCTCTTTCTTCTGACTTAAAGAATATTGAAAATCGTCGAAATACTCATATAAATAGTCACTCAGCTTACCATGCAACATCCCAACATACGACTGTCCCATTTCGCTTCCTAACCGCTCATACATTGCATTAATGGAAGCAGTAAAAGGTAGAATATAGTAAACCCGTCCTTGTCCGAAATGCTTCATTTGCTGCCTTAGCCAGATAATAGCACTTTCTGTCTTTCCTGAACCGGTCGGAGAAGTAAGAATTAAATTACCTGTAACGTTTGCACAGGCTAATTGGTGATCATAGAAATCAGCCCCTAAAGCTTGAAGGCTAACGCGCTTATGATCCAGAAAGCAGAACTGCTCATCAGAAATGTGTAACAATTCCTGAACTCGTGCAGAACCCAAATGATCGCAATGTTTTAGCCCGCCAAACAATAGCAGCAAATCAAAATACGCGGGATTGGACGTATTCATTTTTTTGATTTGCCCCTGATAACACAGGAAAATCCGTTCAGGGTGCGAAATCACAAACTTGCCAAGCCTGACATCGTACTCTTCAGCAGCAAACTGAATCAATTGTTTGTCATGGACATTCTTGCGAAATTCAGTTTCATAATCAAGCCTCCCGCTTACTCCCGGTAATCCAAAGGCATCTTCTTCTGACTCGTAAAAATCGCAGATATATTTCAGCCAAAGTTGTTCATAATCTTTGTGGTGTCCTGCCACAACCAATCGGATTAACTCCTGGATATGCTTATCCTCATCCAGACCATCAATGAATGGGAGTGAGAATAACTCGTGGCGCTGTTTGCGCCATTGGTTCGATTCTCCACGTAGCAGCTTCTGAAAATCAACATGTCCTTTTCCCAAGTCGTGGCAAACGATAGCCAGACGTAGCACCCGCCAGAAATCATACGATAGTTGCAGCTTGCTGATTTGCGGAAAAACAGTCTGCAATCTTTCCCAAATCAGCAAGCAATCGTCAACATGTTCTTTCAACGTGAGCCTCGGCTCTGATTTTGCCAGGATTTCATCATATGGCTTTATCGTACGCTGAAAAATCTAACTGATGCAAATAAATATCAACTCCTTCTTTTCCTACCCCCGCGTCATGAATAGCTGATAGATTCCCCTTTACTGGTGTGAGATAGCTGATAACCGAATAGGGCTCTGTTCCAACGTTCTGCCGGGGGAACGTATCCGTAAAGTATTTAGGCAACGCCTGAATTTGACCTGCCAGATAGTTCTCCTTGAACGGGATGACCTGACCAGCTATACGGGCAGAATAGGATACTTCCGGCAAATCGACAGTTTTTATCCGCTCTATCGTTGCCAAATCATTCATTCGCCCAAGTACCAGAGGATAGTAGGGTTGTCGGAAGAAATCAGCCAGACGCTTATCTGTCAGATAGATTTTAAGTTTTGTATTATACAGGAACTCTCGCCGGATAATGTTTGACTTAGCATTGTTTGTCGGTTTACCATTATTACTGTCAATCTGATAGATAGTTTCCAGGTCAGACGCTTTTGCATCGAACTGAAAATAGTAGCCTAACTCGAGGTTTTTATGGTTCAAATACTGCCCTGCGGCAGCATTGATTAACCCCAATACAGTACTGACCGGCGGCACTTCCAGCGTAGGTTGAACGCCACTAATAAGGTTAGGATATCGAAAACTGGCCGTCCAGCTGCTTATGTCCACAACATGAACCTGCATCAGGATATCTGGTTTTCGAGTTGATCGCAATATGCATCAATCATTTCATTGACAGCCCCGATTAATACAGTCGGATAACCATCACCAAGTGTAAGTAGCTCCTTCAATTCATCGTTGTAATCATTCAGAAAGCCATTTCGCTTTCCAATAAAAACCGTACCGATAAATTGTTCTTTGTACTCCTTCAAAACTTCCTTTAATCCTTCCAGATTCAGCGTAACCTTGTCATTATTTATGCCCTCGCTCGTAACGATGTGCGAGAAAGGATGATTACCACTGCTGGTAGTTGCCAGTACAATGAACTTAGGCGTTACGTCACCCATATTGTTGGTTTGCATAGCTCCGCCAGAAATCGTTTTCAACGCCAGAATTGTATCTTTCGCCCGCTGTAAAACGAACCTCTCTGGTTAATTGAACCAGCTTTTGCGGATTGCCTTTTCCATCTTTAACATATGGGTCATTTATTTCTGTTGCTCCCTGACTAAGTGCTTCACTCCGCAGCTTCTGCGTGATATTTTTAAAGCCGGTTTTATTATAGTTTGCGAAGGTACCAAGCTGAGCCAGATCCAGTGAAAACATACCTTTCATTATAGCGCTGTACTCTTCCTTGCTGTATGGTACAGAATCTCCATCCTGGCGGGCCATGCTTGACCAGTTCTCAACTGTCCTTGCCGACCCAACCGAAACAATAGCCGAATTTTTTAACGGAGATACACGGGTTACAGTAGCATCGACCTTTTTCGTTTTTCCTTTTTCATCGATTACATCCTCCTTTACAGCTTTCATATATCCGAAAACATCATCATCGGGATATAAAAAAGGATTTGCTTCGGTGAAAGCAATTTTGTTTTCACGGGTAATCGGCGACAAAGACCAGCCTACGTTGCGTTGCAGGGCTTCCCGCCACCAGTACCGCCATGCCTGCCCCGATACATACGTATGCGTACGACCGTTTTTTGTTATTTTTTTAGTTGCTACAGCATTTTCAAAATTGCTGCTACTACTTTTTCCTGCGTTGTTCAGAGCAACAACGTCAACGTCCAGGAGGACAAAAACCTTGGGTTTTCAGATTCATCGCTATTCGTTTTCAGAGGTTTCTACTTCTTTTTCTTCTATTTCTGTTGGTACAATCATGTGATTATCATGAAGTTTCTCGTAAACCGCGATCAGGAGTAAATCCCTGATTTCGCGCCAGCTAACCGTTTCCGGAAACAGATACTCAACATCATCCAAGCGAATCAGTGGCGTAGCAGGATTAGCCTTGTAATTGTCATCAATCAATTTCAACAGGTACTGTCTTACCTCCTGAGCATACTTTGCCCGGTTAAGTCTGAGGATGGCCTTTTTGATACTGTCCTCATCACGGCTCACAATAAAGCCTACGACATCTTTGATCTTTTGCAGGGTTCGTTTATCCATATTTTTTACGTAAAAAAGGTAGTTCTCAACTATCTGAAAGGGAAATCTGTGTCTTTGAATCCAACTTTTGAAATAAGGCACCAAGGTTTCACCATTCAGCAACCGATCTAAAATGACGTTTCGCCAGGTACTGTACGAATCATAAGCCAGCTCCTCTTTCGCGGACACCCATGTATTTGAGTCTTGATTATACCTGGCATCTTTATATTTCGAATTGCGGTAGTGAGCTGAAACGAATGGACGCCAATGCGCAGCATAAACTACAGTTTGGCAAAGTGCATAAAAAACCGAAAACTGTGGCAGGTAGTTGATACATGATCACTTCCGGCTTAGCGCCAAAATTGGTAAAGTGATATAAGCTCAACGTAGTATCGCGAACTTCAACAACGTTTTCATCAAACCTCGCAAAGACGGCTGTTCTGATATTTTTAATACAGGAATCCGCAAACGAAAAGAGTGCATTGGCTACAATTCCGTAATCCGAACGAGCTACGCCACTGGCTAGCCCACGCCCGAGAGCTGTCAGGTGACCGTCAGGACCGTTTATTAACTGTTGCACATAATATTTTGCAACGACGCTATTATTACTGCTAATTAGCCCAATCTTGTCACCAAGTTGAGTGACGCCCAATGGAACAAAAAAGAACCGGATAATGATCTCCTTGGATAGATATAGTCCACTCTCAAATCCATGATGGAAGTTGATAAATGTACTTGAACCCGAAAGTATGTGATTATCTCGCCCGGCAGCAAACAGCTTAGTCTTCTGACCGGAAATTCGACAGTATCCAATCTGAGAGTGAGCCGTTTCGTTGATTATACTCTGGTAGTACGCCATTGTTTCAGCGAGCTTACGCTTACTATCAAAAGCAGGCTGAGTAATTTTCGAATTAAGAAAGAAGGCATGCAGATTGGCATTCCATTGGTTGATATAAATATTGGCTACATATTCAATCAACTGTAGAATAGCCTTATCTTTTAGCTTGGGGTCTTCCCAAAGCGTTTCGATGACATACCCGCCTACGTCGGCGAAAGGGTCACCTGTTGGAGTAGTTAATAGATCATGCATCATAAATGAATATCCATAACACCTTGTGTAATTAATACCTTGTGTCGCTAAAATAAAAAATAACCGTGACTATTAGGTGTAGCTTCTGCGTTATAAATACTTGCAAAAAAAATAGAGTCAGATTTTGTAATAGTCCGCAGAATCCTATTGTTTTGTATTAGTATCTTGCTCAAAGGCATTGAAATTGACTATCAGGAGTAGCGTCCTAAATAATCGTACCAAGTAGCAGGAATCAAAAAAATAGGCCTGACTGCGCCAACAGTCAGGCCTATAGGTGGTCCGGGTGCCTTGAATTACGGGAATTATTTCACCACAAACCAGTTTCGAGCTATGGATAGCAAAAAGCCCGAAGAGGATGAAATTTTCTGCCGCTACATTGTGAGAAAGGGCAAGAAAATCTATCCCCGAAAAGGTAAGCTGTTTCACTTCTTCGTGAAAAAGAAGTAACGACAGCTTAACCCTAGACGGGGCGGCCATGAGGCTGCCCCGTTTTATTATTATCCTATTCTCGAACCCTATACAACTACTTTCAAGCTTAGAAGTATAGCTGTTTGCGTCAAAAAAGGAGGTTATTTTCCTACAACAAAGGTACAAAAAAGAAGGATTGAAATCATAAGTATATGGAATTGAAACATCTCCTTTAGCGATGTTTTGAAGTGAAAACCTATTGCTGCAACTAAGCGTATACATAATTAAGAATTATAGAGCCATGAAATTAAAACCTACTCATAATCAGATCCATAGCCGCTTTTTTATAGTTACTGGAGAGTAAGTACTCCAGCAGTAACCTTCTTAAAATGAGCGCCCTAATTCTAAAGAAATTTACTATAGGACTTACGTCACTCATAAATTTGCTTAACCGTCTAAAATCTCATTACGCTCATGGCATCAGGAAAAAATACAGTCCATAAACCTTCCCCACTCGGCAAATACGCTACTGCCGAAGAAGCAGCGAAAGCTAAGAACGAACCGCTCATTGCGTTGCTCAAGAAGCTGAACGTACGGGCAAAAGCTCAGGCGTGACACACCCGCACCCCTCCGCATTATACCGCCCTAACCCTGCGTTCAACCCCACGGCCAGTACCTCGCGCGGGACCGGACAACGTAAAATTGAAGTCGTACCAGCCGCGTACCTGCGTCTGCGCGCGCGAACCTTCTTTAATCGTCATTAGCCGTGACCGGGGCTCACGAACCGGCAACAGCTCAAAGGCAAACTCGCCGGGATCGTACGGCCGCACATCCAGCTGAATGCTCCGGTATTTGTCGATCAGGTTCTGAATCAGCAGCTGCCCGAACAACGGCTCCGACGGATGCAGGTACTGATCCATACCCGCCGCATCTTTCTCAGCCACGACCATCGGCGACAGCGTCCGCAATGGCAACGGCTCCCCGACCGGCCATTGCCCCAACACGTCCGGTAACGACTCCACCCGCTCAATCAGCAGATCGGCCCGATGGCGCGGACTCGCAATGGTAATGTCCTGATTCTGAAAAAGCCCCATCAGAAAATGCTCTGCCGCCCGCTCGACCTGAAAACACACGTACCAGACCACCACCGGCGACCCCACCTCAATCCCCCCCAGATCCTGCCGGACGGTGAACTTCGAAAACTGTAAGTCAGAAAACGTAAACAGTTTGAACCGCTTGGTCGTGCTGACAACATAACCCCGCTCGTGCAGAAACTGCGCGTAGGCAGGCTCCGCGTCATGTAACAGGCCGTATAACCAGCCGGTCAGACGGTAGGCATAATTGAAGGGAACAATCGTTCGCGGGGTGGGGCGGGTGTCAGGGTTAGTTTAAATCGCATACAGGTATTTATCGGATGAACGTCAAAAAGGTAAGTCGTTTTTGGCGCTTTTTTTATTCGTAGGGTGAAGATAAAAACAGCCGGTAGCCGGACCGGACATCTGCGCGTCCGCTCACGGATTTTTATCCGGAATACCGGGCAAGTAATGTCCGGGCATCAGCCAGCAACCGTTCCCGCAGCACGGCCGGCGACAGTACAGTAAGGCCCGTCCCCCAGCTCTGGCAAAACGCCCGCATCTCTTCCAGGCCTTCCAGTTCAAACGACACGACCAGCCGCCCGTCGGGGCGTTCTTCTTCTAATGAGCTGGGTCGGATGGTAGGTCCGCTGCCTGAAAAACAAGGCCTTTTCAGGCTCAACTAGTAACCGCAGGTCATAACATTCACCGGCCGTGATGGCCCCCAGCGATGACCGGAAATACAGATCGGGAACAAAGTTTTCGGGCAGGTCAAAATAACAGTCCGGACAGGACTCAACGCGGCTGATCCGCGACAGGGCAAACGTCCGCACCATCCGGCGCTGATGGCAATAGGCCAGCAGCATCCACGCACGATGCCGCTTGGCAAAACAATACGGATCTAACCGGCGGCCCACAGAAACATGCCCGTCTTTGCCCCGCTGATAGTCAACCAGAACCGACTGCCGTTCGTCCATGGCCGCTTCGAGCTGCCGGAAGCAGACAGCCGCAATCTGATCAGTCGCCTGCTCGTCGAAATGCCATTCCTGCAACGGCTCATCCACATCAAATACATAGGAAACCGGCCGCACCCGTTCGAGCAGTTTAGTAAAGGCGCGATGAAGGGCCTGTGCATGCGGAGTATCCAGCAACACCGACCGGCTGGCTTTGGTCGCAATGGTCAGTGCCCGCAGTTCGTCGGCATCAAACGCCAGGTCCGACAGCGTGACCTGCTGCTGATGGGCGGGCAACGAGAAGACTTTAACAGGGCCTTGCCGGCGTTCAATAACCGTAAGGCCCTCTTTTCTGAGGTCCTGAAACAAGCGGCGTATGTGGCGCGGTGTAACGCCTGTAGCCTCTTTGATTGCCTCAATGGTAAGGATGTCGCCGGCATGCAATCGCCGCCGGATCCATTGTTCCGGTGTGTAGGTGGTCATTTTGTGGTATAGATGAATGAAACGATAAATTAACATTATTTATCGAAACAATGACAATTCATCTGTCCACATTTATTAAACGTAATTATCGGTTACGACCCAGTGTGATCAGCACCACACCGGCCACCACAATCCCGGCCCCGACCAACGACGCCGGCGATAACGATTCACCGGCAAAAAGCGCGCCCAGCAGCATCGCAACCACCGGATTAACGTAAGCGTACGTTGACAGCAGCTGCGGCGACGCATTGCGGGCCAGCCACGTGTAAGAAGAAAAACCGATAATGGATCCGAACAGGACCAGATATACCAGCGCGCCGAGTGCTTTCGGCGGAGCAACCATAATCGTATCGAGCGAAACAGGTTCTATAAAAAAGCTGATCAACATCAGTACCACGCCTCCGGCCAGCATTTGAATGCCACTCGACATAATCTGTGCAGGCAGCACCAGACGCGGCGACAACAGGGTACCAATGGCCCACGACGTATTACCGATCATGATAAATCCCGCCCCGATCAGGCTGGCATTGGCACTGCCGACACCCTGAAAATTACCGGGCTTAATCAGAAAAAAGATGCCCAGCAGGCCAAGCAGCAAGCCCCCCAGCGCCAGATTCGACGGACGCGTTTTACCGAACGAGACCCAATTCATCGTCAGCAGAAAAATAGGGAGTGTGCTGGTGATGAGGGCTGCTACACCGGTCGGAATGTATTGAAGCGCCATGGCCAGACAGCCGTTGGCAATGGTCAGCAATAACACGCCGATAGCGCCGGCGGATAAAACCTGTTCCCGCGAAGGGCGGGGTGTGCCCGTCAGCCGCGCGTAAGAATACAGCAGCGAACCCGCTACCAGAAACCGGATCGATGCCATGTATAACGGTGGCATGTGCTCGGTCATGAAGTGAATAAATAAGTAGGTCGATCCCCAGAGAATGTAAACCGACGTCAGGGCAAGCCACAACGTCATCCGGTTTGGAGAAGCAGAGGCAGTAGACGTAACCATAATTCTGTTTTGCTGTACGGAAAGACAACACGTAAAAACAGGATTTTTCTCCCGCTAACTGCCTTATTTTTAGAATGGTGTGGATATAGATATAACTTAGTCAATAAATCATATTATTTCTCTACAGAGTACTTTGATCACAGGTATTAATAAAATACTTCTGTTTTATTAGCTTCCAGCTGATCAATCAGTGCTGCATAGTCGGTCGGCTTTCCTTCTTGCCGGGTCAGCGGATTCTGCCGCAGATGGAACGTTTTCAGCTTTGTCAGCTTGCTGAGTTCCGTTGGTAATCTGGTCAGGTTATTGTTACTCATGTCCAGGTTTTCCAGATTCGCCAGGTCAGGAATCTGTGTCGGGAACTGACTGAACCAGTTATAACCAATGTCCAGTACCCGCAGGGATTTCAACCCGGTAATGGTTTCCGGCAGCTCGCTCAGCTGATTGTGGTGAGCATACAAGATCTCCAGCTGCTTATTGCGGTTTATCGTGGCCGGCAGTGATTTCAGCTTATTATGCGATACCGCCAGTTGCGTCAGGTTTTTTCAGCCGGCCGATTGTTGCCGGCAGTTCCGTAAAGTTGTTGTAATACAAATCCAGAATCTGTAAACGCTTCAGACGGGCAATCCGGCGCGGTAATTCGCTGAGTCCGGCATTATACAGGTTCAGATCGTTCAGACGGCGCAGCCCGCGGAAAGACCGGTTAGCCAGCTTTTTGTCCAGTGCATTATTACCCACCCATAAACTTGCCAGCCGCCGGTTTTTGCGGACAGCTTTGGGAATATCGGGTAACTTATTTCCCTGAATATTCAGCGCCAGCAAATGTTTGTTACGGGTCATAAAAATGCTGTCCGGCGACAGGGCATTTTGCAGAAGACTCAGCCGCAACAAGGTCGGAATCCTGCCGGTCAGTTCTGCCGGAATGTGCCGGATACTGTTTTTTGACAAGTCAAGCTCCTCAAGTTTCGGGAACAGGTATACTTCCTGCGGGATACCGGTCAGTTCCAGCTGATTCAGTAACAGAATTTTAACGGTATCCCGGCGTGTTGTTTTCCGCGCATCATCCAGGGACGAAATAATGCCGGGGCCCTTCCGGACTGTACGCTTCGCATAGCCCCCGCCAACTGACAGAGCACTCATTTTATAAATACCCTTTGGGGTAGTAATTGGGAACGGATTTGCCTCATAGTGTTTTTGCAGGAACTCAGTAAGTGCCTGCTCCTGCTCCCCGGATACAGATTTGGCTACGATCGAGAAAAATACATAATCAAATTTGCCGGATGGGCCCACAAACTCATCCATGAATAATGAACCGGATTTCAAGCCGACCTTACCGGCCTCCGTAGTTAACAACTCAAACAGCTTTGTCCTGGCCTGCCAGCGGTTTATCGAATCTAATACTGACTTCCCTTTGCCTTTAAAAGGGCTTTCCGCCCCCCACATTGGTGGATAGTCCTTCTTCAACCGTGTAGGTGTTACCTCATATTTTGCCGTATCCTTTACTAAAATAACTTTCACCTGCGCACTTGCCGGCGCAAATCCCATCACGACTACCAGTAAAAACAAGAGCGTTCTCATAGTTAAACGTATTTTTTAGTGAATTAACGAAAAATATAGTTAATACGCATAAAAAAATCCGGACAATAATTCAGCGGTCAAAAAACCGCCGGGCTATTGTCCGGAAACGTGGGATTAAAAAACTAGTTTTTACTGCCACTCACCGACGAAGCCGGCTGTTTATCAGCAGTTTTCCTAGCTGCCTTGTCGAAATCAGCATCCCATGCCATTGTCCGGTTCAGGTAAAGGTAGCTGTTCAGTGTAGCCGCCAGTGATGGGTCCTGTGCCCGCAATACCTGCCGTGACTGCAGCAGGCCCGACTTAGCCGCTTTAATTTCATCAGCAGTAAAACCTTCTTTCTGAACCTTTTCAAGTTCCTCGCGCAAGGATTTCACCAGACGTTCGGCATTTTCAGGATTATAAATAGCATAGGTTGTAAACGTACCGGTTTTATCCAGCGGGCTTGCCGACAGGCCGGAACCAA
>CBDFHU010000161.1:0-254023 GCA_965247375.1 Arsenicibacter sp. | reverse complement strand
CCGAACTCATGGGCGTCTACGGTCAGCAGTTCCTGCAAAACGGCCTGACTCAGCGACCGGAAACCGAGGTGTTTGTAGTAGGTACTGAAGCCCCGCACTCCGGTATTTCCCGAGGCATTGAAGTGAATGCTGACCAGCAGGTCGGGCAGGAGCTGCCGCATGGCCTTAATCCGGTCGGTCGGACCAATGTTCGTATCTTTATTCCGGGTCAGTACTACGAGCGCTCCCGACCGTTCGAGTTCCCGTTTAAGTTTCTGCGCCACATCCAGCGTAAATTCCTTTTCAAGCCGTTTAGACTGCTCGCCGCGTGCACCGGTATTACTGCCGCCATGCCCGGCATCAACGGCAATAATCAATCCCTTCAGTTTTTTGGTACCCGGCCCGCGCCGGATGCGGATAATCAGCGTATTGCGCTGGTAATAAACGGAATACCCCCAGTGTGTCGGTTGGTTTAATTCGATATAGACCCGTAACTGTTCATCGGCAACCTGCTCAAACCAGACATTTTTAACGCCTTTGGTTGTCCGCATCTGCGTAATCCAGTTGGTATTGCTCGTAACCCCGAACAGGTCCAGTACAATCCGGTTGGGGTTCACTTCCTGACGGCTCCGGTACGGCAGGCGGGCCGGGAGTGATACGGCTAGGTAATCGAAACGCCCCGGAATGGGGCCGTTGGTGGTATCACCCCATGTCCGCCAGGAGCCGGTCAGCGCCTGAGACGGAAACCGGAGCAGGGTATCTGTCTGTACCTGCTCAACCGGTACATAGGCCGACAGGGAAGGAGCCAGCCGAACGCGCCAGTAACGCCGTGTGGTATCAATACCGGAGATTCGGAGCACAACGGCTGAGTCCAGCGTTTCCATACGGGCACCGCCGAGCCGGTCGGTACCCAGACCGTAATATAGCGGGGTAAGTTTGCTGCGGGTAATTCCGGTAAGGGTTGTGTCGGTCACGGCTTGTCCGTGTGCGATGATGGTACTAAAAAGCGTGCAAAAGAGGAAAAAGTGCTTCACGTTACGCGTTACTGGTTGATGATCAGATACCTTCGTCTATTGACGGTTTACCCGGACCATTGATGAACAAAAACAGGCTTGTTGCCAATAGTATCAGAGCCGGGAAGGTATTCGTAAAACTATCACCGATTGCCCAATGTCCGGCTATTACCGCAAGGATAAAATTTATGGCTAACGGGATACAAAACCACCTTGCTTTCCAGCCAAGTAACAAGCTGATGGCCCCCAGAAATTCAGTATAGGCCGACAGAACAGCAGCAATGGTCGGGAACGGGAAGTGGAGGGTCGTCAGCCAGTCGGCATACCCTGGAATTCCCTCGGCGGGATGCAAAGCGGTATGCCGGCTGCATCGTATAATTTCCAGGCACAAACTACCCGTAATAAAAAAGGGGCGTATCCCTTGAAGCGTTGTAAACCTCTGATTTGTAGTTGCATGACCTGTCAGGAATGGGGCTGGTGAAGTACTTTGTTAAAGGTATAAAAAATGTCAATTACCGAAGTCGCCGGTTGTATAAGAATAAGTTATTTATTTGGATTAATTATAAATAATAAATAGTTTTGTATAAACTAAATGAGCAGATGGAGCAGGAGGATGTGTTGATGAATAGCTTGCCGGATGCAGGTATGCGGCTCAGCATCATGGAAAAATCGCGGGTGCTGGATGAGTGTGTATTGAAAAAATGCTGCAAAAAGTACAAGAAGGGCAAACGTTGCAAGAAATGCCCTGATCGCTAAAGCGATAAATTTCAACGGATTTGGCCTTATTTTCGCGGGACAAAACCGTATTGCCCGTGACAAAAAACGCTACATATCCGCCCGCAGAGATCCATTATGAGATGGTAACCGGCCTGCCATCTGCCATGTTGCTGCAATCGTTACTGGATTTACATCTGACGGTTTTTCCGGATCAGATGCGGGAAGAAGTGCTGGCCGAGATGCGCTACTACCAAAACCGGCGGCTGACGGTTTGGCTGGCGCGTAGCCAGGACCGTGTGATTGGCTATAAAATGGGCTACGAGCGCAAAGAAGGCCATTTTTACAGTTGGCTGGGCTGCGTCGATCCGGCGTGGCGCGGACATGGCATTGCGACACAACTCATGCAGCAGCAACATGACTGGTGCCGGCACAATGGCTACCGGGCGGTCCGTACCCAAACCTACAACCAGTGGCGTTCCATGCTGCTGCTCAACATCCGGCAAGGCTTTGATATCATCGGTACTCAGGAAGGAACATACGGACTGATCATTGTGTTGGAAAAGAAACTGTAATGCATCTTTACCTACATATTCCGTTTTGTAAGCAGGCCTGCCACTACTGCGACTTTCATTTCAGTACCAGCCTGAAGCAGAAACCGGCTATGGTGGATGCAATTTGTCAGGAAATCCGGTTGCAGAAAGCGTATCTGCCCGATCTGCCGCTGGAAACCATTTATTTCGGGGGAGGAACGCCGTCCTTGCTCAGTGAAGCGGAACTGACGCAGATTTTCGAGACCATTTATCAGCAGTTTTCCGTTATACAGGACCCTGAAATTACACTCGAAGCCAATCCCGATGATCTCACGGCCGACAACCTGTCTGTTTTTCACCGGTTTGTCAATCGGTTAAGCATCGGGATTCAGACATTTGACGAAGAAACACTCCGGTGGATGAACCGGGCACATACCGCCGCCGAGGCCGAACACTGTGTGCAGCTGGCCCGTGAGCTTGGTTTCAGCAACATCAGCATTGATCTGATTTATGGTATCAAATCCGAGGTCTGGAAACGGGATCTGGCCAAAGCCCTGGCCCTACAGGTACCACACGTATCTGCCTATGCCCTGACGATTGAGCCGGACACGGCATTCGGGCGATGGCAGCAGAAAGGCAAACTGACACCTGTCGATGAAGTGCTTGCCGCCGGACAGTTTGAAGAACTCGTTGCAGAACTGACCGGTGCCGGGTATGTGCATTATGAAATCTCCAATTTTGCGTTGCCCGGTCAGTTTGCCCGGCATAATTCGGCGTACTGGAAACGTCGTCCGTATCTGGGAGTGGGACCGAGTGCGCATTCCTATAATGGCCGCGAGCGGCAGTGGAACGTGGCGAATAACAGCAAGTATATCAAAGCATTGGCAGAAAATGACGTTCCGGCTACGGTGGAAGCGCTTTCCGCCGCTGATCAAGTCAATGAATACCTGCTGACGGGTCTGCGAACGATCTGGGGGTGTTCCGTTACGGAGCTGAACAAACTGCTTGAAAATGACTTCCTGCGGGTGCAGCAGAAACCGTTGGCTCAATTACAGCAGGCTGGCTGGGTAACTATTCAGGGCGATGTGTTAATATTAACTGAAGCTGGTAAACTTTTCGCGGACCGGGTCGCTTCCGAATTGTTTGCGTAGTTGTATTTTCGCACTGAAGTCAGCCACCTATGCAACCAAACAACCAGAATATTCCGCGTAACACGTTTCGCAACCGCCCCCGGCAAACGGTAGACAACCGCCCGGCCGATGGGTCAGGCCCTAAGCCGGCGGGCAACTATACGCGTCCTGAACCGCCGGCAAACGAACCGCCGGATCTGTTGCGGCAAATCCGGACCGCTATCCGCCGGTATCCGCTCCTGAATACCATCTATTTGTACAGCATCCGGGTGTTTATCTGGCTCTTTCTGGGGTCAATTGGCTGGGTAATAATCCTGAAATACATTCCGGTCTGGGTAACGCCACTGGTCGTAAGCCGCAAACTGGATGCGATGGGCGATGACAAGTCGGCTAAAGTCTATAAAAAATGGCGCTCACTCGACGAAATCAGTAAGGAAGCCGCACTGGCCGTTGTGGCTTCGGAAGACCAGCAGTTTCCGGTGCACTGGGGTTTCGACTTTGACGAGATTCAGGATGCCATCAAGGAAAATAAAACCCGCAAACGGCCGCGCGGAGCCAGTACGATTTCGCAGCAGGTGGCTAAAAATGTTTTTCTCTGGAACGGGCGGAGTTATATCCGTAAAGGGCTGGAGGTATATTTTACGGTGTTGATCGAGCTGATTTGGGGCAAAAAGCGCATTCTGGAGGTTTACCTGAATGTGGCCGAAACCGGCCCGCTGACGTTCGGGGTTGAAGCAGCTTCGCAGCGATACTACGGGCACACGGCCAAGCTACTGTCTCGCGATGAGGCGGCCCGGATCGCGGCTGTATTACCAAACCCGATCAAATTTTCCATTGAACATCCGTCGAGCTACATCCTGCGCCGGGACCCGGCAGATTTCGCGGCAGATGCGGGCGCTGGGCGGGCAGAAATACCTCAAAAATCTTTAGAGTGCCAGTTCGGTTGCCGGGTCCCAGAGCAGCGTGTCGAAGTCGACTACCTTATCATTGTCAACGCGGACGCCTTCGGCTTCGAGGCGTTCCTGCATGGCAGTAGGGGAGCCAAAAAAGTGTTTTCCGGAAAGGACGCCCAGTCGGTTCACCACGCGGTGGGCCGGAATACCCGGCTGTGTATGGGAGCCGTTCATGGCCCAACCAACCATGCGGGCACCCGCCCGCAGGCTCAGGTACCGGGCAATGGCTCCGTAGGTCGTTACCCTACCTTCCGGAATCTGCCGGACAACGTCATAGACATCCTGAAAATAATCGCGCATGACCTTAACGGGCAAAAGCCCCTTGCGGAGCTTTTGCGTGGTTTACATCTATTCTTTTGTCTCGATGGCGGTGACCAGTTTGTCGTACCATTCCTGGCCGTAGGCACGGACGAGTGCCTCGCGGACAAACTTGTAGACCGGTACCTGCAATTGTTCGCCGAAACTACAGGCCGGGCTGCAAATCGGCCAGCGGTCGTAATTCAGGGCATGATAGGCTTCGTATTTGGTCACGCGGATCGGATAGAGGTGGCAGGAAACCGGTTTCTTCCAGTCAACCACGCCATCGTTGTAGGCTTCTTCGATGCCGCATTTCAGGATGCCTTTGTCGTCGTAAATGGCATAAACGCATTCACGCCCGCCAACCGTCGTGGTCACATAATCGCCGTCGACATCCTGCTCATACAGCCCCTGCTCTTCAATGGCTTTGATGCCGGCAGGAGAAAGGTACGATTTGATTTTCGGGTAAATCTTTTTGAGCATTTCGGGCTCACCGGCCTCCAGCGGAGCGCCCATATCGCCTTCTACACAGCAGGCACCTTTGCATTTGTCCAGGTTGCAGACAAAAAACTTGTCAGCAACGTCATCACTGATGCAGGTGTTATCGATTAATATCATGGTTACTTAATGATCTTTATTTTTTGTCCTTCTTTCACCGTCACATCCGTCAGCCCATTCCATTGCTGAATCTGCTCAACACTGACGTTGTATTGTTTGGAAATCCGGAACATGGTTTCACCTTTTTGCACGGTATGGTAAACAACGTCTTCTTTTGGCTGGCTGCTGCCGGTGGATGGACGCACTTCCTGACCTACCGGAAAACCGGCCGGTACATTCCGGATGCTGAGCTGCTGACCAACTGACAGCCGGTCCTCAAGGGTCAGGCTATTCCAGGCCAGCAGATCGTCGATACTGACACCGTAAATTTTAGAAATGCTGTAATACGTCTGTCCGCCCTGCACGGTGTGCGTCATCGAACGGGCCCCTTTCGGCGTTGTGATGGCCGGTGTTTTGGCCGGTGCCGTTACCGGTTCGGTTTTCGGCGTGCTGTTGTTGCCGGCTGATGGCGTGAATGGTTTAGCCTTCGTACCGGTCGCGCGGCCGGCCGTTGACGGGTTGCCGGTTACCTCAAACCCGCCGTTGCCGGATGGTTTGGTTGGTACGCTAATCGGTGGCTTATCGTCGGTCGGAATGCTGCTTTCGTCGATGCCTGCCGGCTGCCGTGTCGACGTGGCCGGTGTACCGACCGGTGTCGTTGTTGTCGATGTGCCGCTGCCATCCCGGACAATGACTACCCGCTGGGTACCGGCCGGGTTATCGGCTGACCGTGACGGAGCTGACGATGTGCGGGCCGGTGTATTTACCGGTGCGGGGTTGGCCGGTACAGGGGCCGGTGTTGTCGGTGCCGGTTTCGTAGCCGGTTCGTCGATTGGGGTACCAGCCAGTTTCGGGGTATATACCTTGCGGTCGGCGGCGGTTTTCGGGTAATCGCTGCTGCGGGTCGGGTTGCCATCCGCCGGCTGATCAGCAGGTGTTGAAGCGGTAGCCCGGTTTACCCCCGGCTGGTTTGACGGAATCGACGGAGTCCGGTCGTAGACCGGTGGTGTCGGCGAGTTGATCACCTCGACAGGGCGGTCTCTCGGCCGTTTTTCACGCAGCCACATCACACGGCCAACCTGAAGTTTCTGGACGCGGTCGAGCCGGTTGTAGCGCATGATGAACTTTGTCCGGATACCATAGCGCTGGGCAATACTGCGGATCGTTTCGTCTTCGCGGACGGTATGGTACGGTACGAGGGCTTTCTTACGCTTTTTGGCCAGGTAGTATACTTCGCCCGGCACAATCGGATCCAGCTCGCCTAACTCGTTATACCGCAGAAAGCTTGACAGACTCACACGCGCCTTACGGGCCAGCGAACCGGCATTATCACCGGCCTGGGCCTGAATACCGGGCAGCCCGTTAATTTCGTACAGGATCGGATCGTTTTTGCTCTGAACGCCGGTTGTGATTTTACGCAGAACAGGAAAACCAATATCGTTCTGGCTGAAATCGGCCGTCGGCCGGTCGGTAGCCTGGCCAATTTTTTGCCTTACATCATTGATCTGGTTGGTCGGCGTCGGTACCATCAGTGAGTACGCCTTATCATTCGGGATGTTGTCGGCCAGTACCCAGCGGTTGTATTTCCGGAGTTCCGACGGATCAACGCCAACCTCTTCGGCCACCTGATTCAGGGCCTTGCCGCTTGCCTTCGGGTATTCAACCAGTGCAATGGTATTCGCCGTCTGGTGATTGGCAATCGCGCTTTCAATCGCAATTTTGTGAGCAAAGAACCGAAGCATGTAGCGGTCGGTCTGACCATCCAGATAGATTTCCTTCGCATAGGCCCAGTCCGGCGAAATCAGCTTACTAATGCCTCCGGTACCGAGATAATACGAATACAGGGCGGATACCCAGTTGTTATAAATGCCGTTGCTGCGTTTAAGGTATTTAGCTGCACCGTGGGTTGAGGCATTGATGCTCCGGCGTTCGTCAACCTCACTGTCAACCCGCATGCCGTGATCGATGGCGGTACCTTCCTTGAACTGCCAGAAGCCGACTGCCTGTGACGACGAAATCGCGTCGGGCAGCAGCGAGCTTTCCTGAACGGCCAGGTATTTGAAATCGGTCGGTACTTCTTCATCGGTCAGGATGGCTTCTATGGTCGGGAAATACAGCACGACACGATCAAGCTTGGCTTGCCAGAACTGCCGGTTCGACAACAGGGCACGGACATCCTGCTGAATGATGTTACGGGCACCATCGTCGAAATTCACAGAAATACCGGCGAAGCTGACCTGAGCCGGTATGGGTGGAGTCGGTACAGGCTGGGCCAGTGTCAACCAGCTGATGAGCAGGAAGAGGCAGGTCAGGGTGTACGGTCTATTCATGGGTTATTCGTTAACAGTGTTAATCAATACAGGTAATCACTTCTTGCGCATCATCATCAACCCGTCGCGGATCGGCAGCAATATATTCTCAACGCGCGGATCCGCATTTATTTTATCATTAAAGGCTAAAACCGCGTGTGTATCCTTATCGGACGCCTTAACGGGGCCGACTACCTTGCCGCTCCAGAGTACATTATCGGCGAGAATAATACCGCCGGGGCGTACTTTGTCGATGATCAGGTCAAAATAAGTACCGTTGTTGCGCTTGTCGGCATCAATAAAAACCAGATCAAATGTTTCATCCAGGCTGTTGATGATCTGGGCCGCATCGCCCAGCCGGAAGTCGATTTTACCGGCATACGGGCTTTGCTGCCAGTAGGAGCGGGCAAAATCTTCCAGTTCTTCATTGTTGTCGATGGTAATCAGGAAACCGTCATCAGCTAGTCCTTCGGCCAGGCAAAGGGCCGAATAGCCGGTATAGGTACCGAGTTCAAGAATGCGCCGCGGACGAAGCATGTGCGACAACATGGACAGCAAGCGTCCCTGTAAATGCCCCGACAACATGCGCGGGCGAAGGACGTGAGCGTGTGTATTGCGGTTAAGCCGTTGTAAAACATCACTTTCAGGCGACGTATGGCTTTCAACGTAATCAGTTAATTCGGCCGGAAAAAAATCCATTCAGTTTACATCCTGCGTGGTAATGAGCAGGGGGAGTCTGGTAAAATTAACGTAAAAGCGAGTTAAATACGATTTTTGGTATCAATAATTATCGTTACCGGTCCGTCGTTGAGCAGCGAAACTTTCATGTCGGCACCGAACTCACCGGTTTCAACAGGGTGACCCAGGTCAGCCGAAAGCTGCGCGATCATCTGTTCGTAAAGCGGGATGGCAATGTCGGGTTTAGCGGCGTCTAGGAAGCTGGGACGATTACCCTTTTTCGTTGAGGCGTGGAGCGTAAACTGGCTGATCAGCAGGATGCTGCCGCCGACGGTTTTCAGATCGAGATTCATTTTGCCCTCTTCATCATTGAAGATGCGCATGCCCACGATCTTTTTACTGAGCCAGTCAATATCTTCTTTAGTATCGGTATGGGTAATTCCGAGCAGGATCATAAACCCGGTACCAATTTCCCCTTTAACTTGTCCGTCGATGGTAACGGAGGCTTGCGAAACACGCTGAATTACGGCGATCATAAAGTCCTTCAGGCAAATAAAGGCCAAAATTACCCAAAACCTGCCAAATGCCGAGGGGGTGCGGGCCGGAAGATTCGTTTGAACAAAGCGGCTTCACTGACACGTTCCTTTTTTCAGCCGGATGCCTTCGGTAAAGTTAAGCGTGTGTTTGTCGGTAAAGACAAACCGGCCGTTCTGGTCCTCCATATCGCTGTAGCCTTCCACCAGCTCCCCGCCCTGCCGCAAAAACGCCACTTCCCGGATCGACTGCGTACCTTCTGACTGAAACGTATACTCCGCAAAGAGCGTGTCTCCGTGAAAGGTGCCGGTAAAAGTGCCCTGGTTACGGTCCTTTTCGTAGAAATTATAAGTCAGCGATCCGGTTGCCTCATCGCCTTTGGTCGTTAACTGCATGGATACGGTATCCTGAGCCGTCATCAGCTGGTAGCAGGCGGTTGCCGGTTTATTAGTCGCAGACGAATCAGTCTGCTGCTGTTTATCAGTTTGCTGACAGCCAACAGCCAAGGCAAGTACCGGAAAAAGAAGTGTTGCGTATCGGATCATAACGGAGTAAAAGACGGGTAAAACCGGTGCTAATGTAACGAAATTAGCCTGAATAACCACTTAAACCTCTGCAAGCAGCAGTTCGGCAATGGTAAAGTAGACCCCGATACCGATGAGGTCGTTGGCGGTTGTAATAAACGGTCCTGACGCCACCGCCGGATTTATTCCGATGCGGTTGAGCAGCAGCGGGGTAATTGTACCCATAAACGAAGCCAGCATCACCACCGCCAGCAACGACAAGCCGACAACCCAGAACAGACGGGGTTCGCCGATCAGAAAGGTATAGGTGCCCGCCATTAGACCGACCACCAGTCCGTTGATGATCGCTACCAGAAAGGCCCGCAGCAGCCGTTGGGACAGGGTCGTACTTAGCCCCGACGTATCGGCCAGACTCTGGACAATCAGCGAGGCGGTCTGAATCCCGACGTTACCGCCCGTAGAACCAATGATGGGAATGAACGCAGCCAGTGCGGCAATCTTACTCAGCTGGCTCTGAAAGCCGTTGATAACCGTAGCCGCCAGTAAACTGCCCACCGCCCCGGCAACCAGCCATGGCAGCTGCACCCGCGACCGTGCCCAGATGTTATCATCTTCTTCGACTTCGCCCGAGAGACCCGAAATGGCCTGGATATCCTCATCGGCCTGTTCGGTGATTACGTCAACTACATCATCAATGGTGATTTGCCCGAGTAGCCTCCCCTGCACGTTTACAACCGGAATGGCATCAAGGTCATAGCGCTGCATGATCTCGGCCACTTCTTCGACCGGCCGGTAGGTCTCCACAAACAGAATGTCCTGTGTATAAATGTCGGCGATTTTCGCGTTACGGCGGGCCAGTACAATCCGCTTCAGCGATACCAGCCCCAGCAGTACATCGGCATCGTCGACCACATAGACAGAATACACCTTTTCCACATCTTCAGTCTGGTCACGGATTTCCTCGATACAGGCGTTTACGGTCAGGTTGACATTGATTTTAACCAGCTCCTTCTGCATGAGTCCGCCGGCCACGTCTTCATCGTAATGCAGCAGGTCGAGAATAAAGCGGGCCTGTTCGCGGTCTTCGAGCAAGGCAATGACTTCTTCACGGATGCGGATGGGCTGTTCGTTCAGAATATCAACGGCATCGTCGGAGTCCATTTCGTTGATCAGCGGTGCGAGGTCAGCTGACGAAAAGGTTTCGAGCAGGTCCAGCCGGACGGCAGGGTCGAGATTCGCCAGAATATCGGCACCCACCTGCTGGTTCAGTAAACTAAGCAGATAATGGGCCCGGTCAGGTTCGAGTTCAAATAAAATACCTGAAATATCGGCCGGGTACAGCTCTTCCATATCAGCTCTGAGTGTCGCTTCGTCGCGCTCTTCAATCGCCAGCTGAATATGTTCAAGGTATTCTTTGGTAAGCTCGAATGTCATTAGTCAGTACGGTAGAATTTCGGTTGCAGGTAAAACGTACGGGTGCGCCCGTTTGTTAGAGGCAACTTTACGTCTGCGGTTTATTCGTTGCCGGCAGCCTTGACCGATTTGTCGCTCATCAGTAAGGTGAGCGTAACAAAATCGGCGACACTCAGCTGTTCGGCGCGCTTGTCCATGAAATGGCTGGCCGCCGCCGCTTCAGTGATACCCAATGGTTTGAGGGCATTCCGCAGCGTTTTCCGGCGCTGGTTAAATCCGGCTTTTACGACCTGGATAAACTTGCGTTCGTCACAGCCCAGTTCAGTTACCTGATTGCGTTTCAGCCGGATAACACCCGAATGGACTTTCGGTGGCGGAATAAATACGTCCGGGTCAACGGTAAATTCATACGTAATGTCGTACCATGCCTGTAAAAATACGCTCAGCAGGCCATAGTCTTTTTTGCCGGCCGGAGCCGCTAGCCGCTGGGCTACCTCCCGCTGAAGCATACACACCACTTCGGGTACACGGTCTTTGATTTCCAGAATCTTAAAGAAAATCTGCGACGAAATATTATACGGGAAGTTACCGATGACCGCAAACGGGGGCTCGCTGCCTTCTTCGCCAAACGTAAATGTCCGGGGATCCATCGTCAGGAAGTCACCTTCAAAAATCCGGCCCTTAAGCGGCAGAAAGTATTTTTTCAGGTACGTAACCGACTCGGTGTCAATTTCGACAACATAGGTTTCGTATTCTGATTTAGGCAGTAAATACTGGGTCAGCACGCCGGTTCCGGGACCGATTTCGAGCACATATTTATACCCGTTGTGACCGGTCAACAAATCGGCTATATTCTGGGCAATGCGCTGATCATCAAGAAAATGCTGCCCGAGGTGTTTCTTTGGTTTTACGTACATAAGCTAAAGAGCGAAAGAGTGAAAGAGTGAAAGAGTGGCCACTGTGCGGCAAAGCGTGAAAACGACAGGGTAATATAACCTGACGCTCTTTCGCTCTTTAACACATTCACTCTTTAAGTTTATCGTCCGATCGCAACTTTGCGGAGGATGGAGTCGATGACCTGAAGGGTGTTGACGCCGTCGGCCTCGGCTTCGTAATTCAGCATGATCCGGTGATTGAACACGTCGGGCATGACTTCTTTGATGTCTTCGGGCAACACGTAATCGCGCTGATCGAAATAGGCAATGGCCTTGGCGGCCAGGTTCAGGTTGATACTTGCCCGGGGCGATACCCCGAACTGAATATACCGGGCTTCATCGCGCAGGTTGTATTCGAGCGGCCGGCGGGTGGCAAATACCAGTTCAATGATGTACTGCTCCAGCGACTCGGATATATTTACGTTGTTGATCTCATTCCGGATGGCCGTAATGTCGTCGTTGTCCAGAATCGGCTGTACTTCGTAGTTGAAGTTCATGTTCGACATCCTCCGCATGACCTGAAGTTCGTCTTCCCTGCTCAGGTAATCGACGAATACCTTCATCATAAACCGGTCCACCTGGGCTTCCGGCAGTGGGTAGGTACCTTCCTGCTCGACAGGGTTTTGCGTGGCCAGTACCAGAAAGGGCGGATTGAGAATAAACGTCTCTTCGCCGATGGTTACCTGCTTCTCCTGCATGGCTTCCAGCAGAGCCGACTGCACTTTTGCCGGAGACCGGTTAATTTCGTCAGCCAGAATCAGGTTCGCAAAAATCGGACCTTGCTTGACCTCAAAATCACCTGTTTTCTGGTTGTAAATCATCGTGCCGATCAAATCGGCAGGCAGCAGATCGGGCGTAAACTGGATACGTTGAAAATCAAGTTGCAGAACTTTAGCCAGCGTGTTGATTGTCAGGGTTTTGGCCAATCCCGGAACGCCTTCCAGCAGAATATGTCCGCCGGTAAAAAGACCTACGAGCAGCCGGTCTATCAGGCGGTCCTGTCCGACGACAATTTTACTGATTTCAGACGTAACTTCCTTTATTTTAGCGTGATAGGTAAACGACGTTGGTTGCATAGCGGTTGATGAGGGCCTGAAGGGAGTGACAGCCGGACCCGTCCCGGTCACTACCCGTTAGCGGCTGTTAAAACGTAGCCCGGATACTGCGGTCTTTGCCATGGATATCCCGGTAGACCTGAATCTGACGGAAACCACGCTCCTCAAATACCTGCCGCGTTGCTTCGCCAAACCGTTCGTTGATTTCAACGTAGCAGGCACCGTCGGCATTCAGATGGGCCTTGCTGTAATCGGCCACGGCTTTATAGAAAATCAGTGGGTCACTGTCTTCAACAAACAGGGCTACATCCGGTTCGTAATCCAGCACATTCCGGTCCATCCGGGCGGCTTCTGAACGGGTAACGTAAGGCGGGTTGCTGACGATGCAATCGAATTTACGGGTATCGGTGGCCGGAATATTGAGCAGATCCTGATTTTCGAAGGTGACGTCTGCATTCAGGTTTTCGGCATTGCGTCTGGCCATTGACAGGGCTTTCTCCGAGACATCCCAGGCCGTTACAATCGACGTAGGCAGGAACCGGGCAAGTGTTACTGCCAGACAACCGCTGCCGGTACCCATATCCAGTACCTGCACCGGACCGGCTTCAATTGGATCGGCACGATCCGAAAAATCGTGCATGATCAGCCGGACCAGGTCTTCGGTCTCCGGCCGTGGTATCAACACATCCGGTGACACTTCAAACTCCAGACCGCAAAAAATCGTTGTGCCGATCACGTGCTGAATTGGCTCCTGGTTATTCAGGCGGCTGATAATCTGATTCCAGTCCGGCTCCGTCCGGTTGGCGGGCAGGGTTTTGTCAGACAATACATCCGTCTTGCGCAGGCCAAAATAATGATCAAGTAACATAAACGCCATTTCCCGGGCTTCTTCGGGCGCATAGGCGGTAATTTGCTGAGAGAGGTGTTTATATAGAGGCTTTGCTGTCATCGCCATAGTAGTAATTCAAAAGGGCCGTTGATTGATTTCCGATACCGGAAATCGGCAAGCAGAGCAGGCCGGATTCTATTTTTCTGTAAAACTGGCAAAAATGGGGGACAAATAGAAACCTTTACCGCAGGAAGCTCCGGGTTTGTTTACCGGATGCAGGTACCGAATCCGGGTTTTATTTGTAGATTAGAGGATTCAACAACTACCTGCCTCCTGAATTATGCTGAAAAAAGTTCTGCACGCGAACACGTATGCGCTGCTTCTTGCACTGGCCTTTGTAGCCTGCAAAACCAACCGACCGGTATCGTCTGCAACACAGCAACAACCCGGCGTTGCCAAAAGCCAGGGTGTCTATCAATATTCCAACGAAGATCCGTCGGTTAAACCGTTTTACTCTGATCGTCAGGGCGTCATTGCCCGGAACGGCGTTGTGGCATCGGCGCATCCGGATGCCAGCCGCGTCGGTGCAGACATTCTGAAGGCGGGTGGTAATGCCGTTGATGCGGCCGTAGCGGTACAGTTTGCCCTTGCCGTTGTGTATCCGGCGGCCGGCAACATTGGTGGCGGAGGCTTTATGGTGTTCCGCGATGCAAAAGGTGGTGCCTACACGCTCGACTTCCGCGAGAAAGCACCGGGTAAAGCCCATCAGAACATGTACCTGGATGGGGCGGGTAACGTGATTCAGGGGCTGAGCATCAGCGGGCATCTGGCAAGCGGTGTGCCGGGTTCGGTTGACGGGATGGTTGAAGCCCACAAGCGGTTTGGTAAACTGAGTTGGGCGCAGGTTCTGCAACCGGCCATTGATCTGGCCGAAAAGGGAGTAGTCCTGACCGAGCGGGAAGCCAACGGCCTGAACCGCGTGAAAAAAGACCTGATGCGGATCAATCCGGGAAAAACCTATTTTATGAAAGCCAACCAGACACCCGGCGACACTACGGCCTGGACGAAGGGAGAGGTGCTGATTCAGAAAGATCTGGCGGCAGTGCTGCGCCGGATTCAGAGTCAGGGCCGTGCCGGTTTCTACGAAGGCGAGACCGCCCGGCTACTGGTATCAGAGATGGAGCAAGGCAAGGGCCTGATTACGGCCGAAGACCTCAGAAACTACCATTCTGTCTGGCGGGACCCGATCAAGGCGTCCTACAAGGAATATAACATCATTACCATGCCGCCGACCTCGAGTGGCGGGGTGGCGTTGCTACAGTTGCTGCGTTTTGTGGAACCGTATCCGCTGCGCCGCTGGGGCTGGAACCGCGACTCTACGGTGCAGGTTATGATCGAGGCCGAACGCCGCGTATATGCTGACCGCGCCAAGTTCCTTGGTGATCCTGACTTTGTGAAGGTGCCGGTGAACCAACTGATCGACCGGGCGTATCTGAAAGACCGCTGGACCGATTTCTCATTTGCAAAGGCCACTGATAGCAAGGCTGTTAAAGGGGGAGCCATTCCAGGCTACGAAAGCCTCGAAACGACGCACTTTTCCATTGTTGATAAAGACGGTAATGCGGTTTCGATTACTACGACCCTGAACGGTGGCTACGGCAGCCGGGTGGTAGTTGGCGGGGGCGGGTTCTTCATGAACAACGAGATGGATGATTTCAGCATTAAACCGGGCGTGCCGAACATGTTCGGGCTGATCGGTAACCAGGCCAATGCGATTGCGCCGGGCAAACGGATGCTTTCGTCGATGACACCGACCATCATTGAAAAAGACGGAAAGTTGTTCATGGTGGTCGGAACGCCGGGCGGCTCAACCATCATTACGTCGGTTTTCCAGACGATTCTGAACGTGATTGAGCATGGCATGACGATGCAACAGTCGGTAAATGCCCTGAAATTTCACCATCAGTGGTTGCCCGACAAAACAACATTCGAAAACGGAGCCTTTACAGAAGGAACAATTAAGGCGCTACAAGGCCGGGGATACATATTGGAGCAACTGACCAACACCCTTGGCCGGATGGACTGCGTTCTGGTGCGGCCGGACGGCTCTTACGAGGGAGCTTCTGACCCGAGAGCAGACAATACAGCAGTAGGGTTTTAAAAATGAATAACGAGTAATGTACAATGAATAATGTGACGTAGCAGGCCTGAACCCCATTATCCATTGTACATTATTCATTTATTCAGAAGCTTCCGTGGGTTTTGGCGGCGGTCAGAATCGCACGGATAGCCGGGGTATCAACGTCCGCTTCTCCTTCAAACTTAATATGCCTCATTAGTTTACCGGTTCCTTTCAGTAATCCTTCCGGATCCGGCAGTTTCGTTCCAAAGGGAAATCCAAGATTGACACTGGTTGTCAATGGTGCTATGTAACAGATCTCATCGGACATGTGAGGACCTGCTCCATAGATAATGGTTTTGTACGCCGGATTCACCGTTTCGCCGGTATCGTGCAGAACTTCGCGGACGACGTTCCGTATGCGTAAGGCTAAATCCCGGACTTCAGGTTTGTACGATTCTAAAAAGGCTTCGGTAGAAAGGGTCATGGTAACTCTGCGGTTTTGGAACTGGGCGAATATAGTAATTCCATTGATTATTCACATAATACCAAGTGTATGTCCAAAAAAATAGGCTTAAAAAGTGAAAATGTCCGGTTAACCAAGGCTGGTTTGTAACAATACTAACCATGCTTCGGTGACCTGATTCGCCTGTAGCAGGTGTTTTGCCCGGCTATGCAGCAGATCCGGCAGGTACGCGCAACCAGCCTGTGCTTCATCAAAAAGTTCGGTTAGTTTTCCGGACTGCCGGTAGGCCAGTACGTCTTCTGCTACCGGTAGCTCCGGTATGGCGGCCAGCTTTCCCAGGTCGTTGCCCGACAATATCCGGCTTTCCCGCACGCTCCGTGGTAGCTGATCGAAGCCAATGCCCCGCTGCGGACGTGCTACTTCGAACAACGCCTCTCCGTTGGCCCGTGCATACCAGTTGCCACCCATCCGGCCGATGAGGTCAATTTTAGCGGGATCAATGGTGCCGTGGTCGTCCAGGATCTCTTCCCTGACATGCGCCAGCACAATCCCGGCCACAATCAGGTGACTGCTGCCCGCCCCCTCGCCAATCGGAATGACCTGCTTAACGCGGCATTCAAAAGCCACCGGTGATTCGGCAACGCGGGGCGGAAGCACCAGCGTGGAGGCTACCGGCGTGAACCCGGCCTTGTCGAATTCATTAACGCCACGCTCAAATTCGGCACTGGACAGCGACATTTGCTCGACCATCGCGTAGTTGACGATGTTAATAACTACTTCCGGTATTTCTTCAATATTCAGCAATGTATGCTTTTTCTGTAAGTGCCGGTTAATGGTTGTTGCAAACACGACGGTTGGCGGTTTAGAGCCTATCATGTTGAAAAAGCTGAACGGACTCAGATTAACCTTGCCTGCTTCGTCGACGGTGCTGGCAAAGGCAATCGGCCGGGGGCCAATGGCACCGATCATAAGCCGGTGAAAGTCAGGATGTGGAATATCGGCAGGTTTGATGGTTTTCATAAGGTAGTAATAACAGTACACCGGAAGAACAAAAATAAGCCGGAGAAAGGTCAGTCTGCGACGGCATCAGCCAACAACCTGTCCGCGGGCTTCACCCAGGTCAATGCGGGCAGCACCGGTATCGATCCAGCCCCGCAGCGTAACGGTGTCGCCGTCATGCAGATACGTTCGCGTGCTGCCATCTGGCAAGGTAACGGGTTTCTGACCACCCCAGGATAATTCAAGCAGCGAACCGAAGGTGCCAGTCTGACTGTTTTCAGCGGCAGGAGCCGAAATGGTGCCCGAAGCCATTATATCGCCGACTTTCAGGTTACAGCCATTGACGGTATGATGGGCAATCATCTGGGCAAAATTCCAGTACAGATGGCGGGTGTTAGACTGGCTGAGCAACACTTCACTGCCGTTGGCTGGCTGTAAAAGTACTTCCAGATGAATATCGAAATGGCCGGGCTGACGGGTTTGCAGATAGGGTAGCGGAACGGGATCCTGTACCGGGCCTGCAATTCTGACCGCGTCGAGCTGATGGAAGGGCAGGACCCAGGCCGACATGGTCGAGGCAAAGTTTTTGGCCAGAAACGGGCCGAGCGGCTGATATTCCCACCGCTGAATGTCGCGTGCCGACCAGTCGTTGAACAGCACAATACCAAAAAGACAGTCCTCGGCTTCGTCAACGGATACGACGGTGCCGGGCGATGTATTTTTACCCATGATAAGCCCCAGTTCCAGTTCAAAGTCCAGCGCTTCCGTAGGGCCGAATACGGGTTGATTCTGCCGCAGAAACTGACCGTTCGGACGTTTAACCGGTGTCCCCGATACCACAATGGACGATGCCCTGCCATGATAGGCAACCGGCAGGTGGCGGTAATTCGGCAGCAGCGGATCGCCCCCCGGTCGAAACATCAGCCCTACATTCCGGGCGTGTTCGATGCCGGCGTAAAAATCGGTGTAGTCGCCGATCTGAACGGGCAAATGCATGGTCACCCGGGTGGCTTCAATAAAAACCTGGTCGTGGATGGAAGCCAAAGGCTGTTCAGGATCGTTGAGGAGGTGATTGATTCGGTCCTGAACAGCCAGCCAGGCAGCTTTGCCCAGGGCAATGAAATCGTTTAAGGTAGGTTGAGCGAATACGGCCGGATTGACGGGTACTTCATGAAAAAAACCAAGAAGCCCGATAACTTCGAGATCCAGAACAAAATCGCCTGTTTTAAAGCCAACGCGGGGGCTGGCGATGCCGTAGCTGAAAATGCCAAACATAAGTATAGAAGATTGTCCGGAGTTCGTTTACCAGACAAACCAACCTGTCTGGCCAATCAGTCATTAAAGTTATTGTAGATAGAATCCATAATTCTGACGAAGTGATGATAATCATCTTCGTTCAGATTTCCCCAGCCTTTGCGGCGGATCGCCGCTACGGTCGGTAACATTTCGCTGTATTTCTGCTGTCCGTTTTTGGTCGGATAAATCAGAAATTTCCGGCGGTCATCTTCTGCCATGCGGCGCTCAACGAGGCTTTTCTTGGCTAGAAGATCAATAATCCGGGTCACCGTCGGGGCATCTTTGGCCGTCAGATCAGCCAGCAAATTCTGACTGATGCCCGGATTTCTGGCAATGTGGTCGAGTACCACCCATTGATCAACCGTCAGATCAAACCCTGCATCATTAAACTGCTTCTGGAGGGCATTCCTGATTTTTTTTATGGTTGTGTCAATTTTAAAAAAGTAAGCACGCGAATCAGAAGGATGCGTCATGTTGTAAAGATCAGATAACGGAAATTGGTTAATAGCAATTTTTAAAATTATTACAAAAGTAATTAAATACGCTATTTAGGCACTTTCTGTTACGGAGTATATTGCTGTTTTGCCGAACTTGTCAATAATATTCTGCTAACACTCAATATAATTCAATTTTGTTCTGATCTTTAAAAATGTTCGGAATTTGTCAGCAGCGTTTCAAGATTGCGGGCAATTTCCGGCATAGAGTCATATAACTGCCCGTAGGACTCAATGACAAAATATCGTTCCTGATACCGATCAATACTATAAAGTGTCGTCAACAGTGTTGATACATCGTAGGAGGACCGGCATGGGGCCGGATCATACAAACTGTAAATGGTTTCGCCCGGCGAGGACAGGATACCGCCGCCGTAAATCCGCAGGCCTTCCGGCTCCTGAATTAATCCAAATTCGACCGTATACCAATACAGCCGTGAAATCATGGCAATCGCTTCTTCGCTCTGGATATGATCAAGGGCGAGCTGGCTGAGTGAGGCCAGAAAATCACAAAATGCCTGGTTCGACAGCAGCGGCACATGTCCGAACGTATCATGGAACATATCCGGTTCCTGCAGGTAGTCGAGCTGATCGGCGCGGCGAAGCCAGGTAGTAGCCGGAAACCGGCGGCTGGCCATGAGCCCGAAAAATGTCCGGTTATCAATCAGGCCCGGCACCGCTACTACCTGCCAGCCGGTAAGGGCCAGCAGGCGCGGATTAATCTCCCGGTCAAAATCGGGGATATGGTCTGCCACAAAACCTGTTTTACGGATTCCGTCGATATAAGCGCTGCTGGCCTTACCGGGAAGCTGCGCCATCTGCCGTTCGAACAGCAACCGCCAGACTGCCTGGTCTGAAGCGGCGTATTGGTCATATCGCTGGTGCATGGTGTACGGCTGTATTAAAGCGTTCCGCGCAGTTCCTGCTCCCGTTCAATCGCTTCGAAAAGCGCCTTGAAATTCCCTTTTCCGAACGAGCGTGCCCCTTTGCGCTGGATGATTTCAAAAAACAGGGTCGGGCGCGGACATACCGGCTTAGTAAATATCTGTAACAGATACCCTTCGTCGTCGCGGTCGACCAGGATGCCAAGCTCCCGCAACTGATCAATCTCTTCGTCGATTTCCCCGATCCGCAGTTTCAGCTCTTCGTAATAGGTGTCCGGCACGCGCAGGAACTCGACTCCCCGGTCGCGCAGGGCTGTTACGGTATCGATGATCTGGTCGGTTGCTACAGCAATGTGCTGTACGCCGGGGCCGCCGTAAAAATCGAGGTATTCTTCGACCTGTGACTTTTTCTTGCCCTCGGCCGGCTCATTGATCGGAAATTTAATCCGGCCGTTGCCATTGCTCATGACTTTGCTCATCAGCGCCGTGTAGTCGGTCGAAATATCCTTATCATCGAACGACACGAGCTGGGCAAAGCCCATTACACTGGCGTAGAAATTAACCCAGGTCGTCATTTCGTTCCAGCCAACATTGCCCACCATGTGGTCGACATACCGCAGGCCGACGGGTGCGGGCTGGTAGTGAGGCTGCCACGGCTTGAAACCGGGCAGGAAGACGCCGTGGTAGTCGTTGCGCTCCACGAAAATATGGATGGTATCGCCGTAAGACCGGATACCCGACCGGACCACATAGCCCGAATCGTCCTGCTCATGCGTAGGTTCCATCACGGCAACTGCTCCGCGCCGGGTCGTTTCTTTAAAAGCACTGGTTGCGTCATCGACCCAGAGCGCAACCACACGAACCCCGTCGCCGTGCCGGTCAATGTGCTGGCTGATTTCGCCGCCTTCATGAAGGGGAGAGGTCAGGACCAGCCGGATTTTATCCTGAACAACCACGTAGGATTCGCGGTCTTTCAGGCCGGTTTCGAGTCCGGCATAGGCCAGTGGCTGAAAGCCGAACGCCGTCTGGAAGTAGTGGGCTGCCTGCCGCGCATTGCCTACATACAGTTCCAGATAATCCGTGCCGTTGAGTGGCAGAAAATCGCCGGTATGTGTCGTTGCCGGCGTACCCTGAAGATGATCAGTGAGTTTCATATTTTTTGATGATGAAGTGTTTATAGCCATGACCGAAAGTATTTCCCGTCATCAATCTGCATTGCCTGTTCGGTCAGCATCAGCGGCTGAAACGTATCGACCATGACGGCATATTCCTGTGTTCCGGTTTTACCGATGCTGCGTTCCATGGCGCCCGGATGCGTTCCGTGCGGAATACCGCCGGGGTGTAAGGTCATGTGACCGGCCGCAATGTCGTTCCGGCTCATAAAATCGCCATCAACGTAGTAAATGACCTCGTCGGAATCGATGTTCGAGTGATTATACGGGGCCGGAATAGCCTTCGGGTGGTAGTCGTACAGGCGCGGACAGAACGAACACACCACAAACGCATCGGTCTGAAACGTTTGGTGCACCGGTGGCGGCTGGTGAATACGGCCGGTGATCGGCTCAAAATTGAAAATGCTGAACGCATAGGGGAAATTGTAGCCGTCCCAGCCTACAACATCAAACGGATGGGAAGCATACACCAGCGAGTGTAAGATGCCCTGTTTCTTTATCTTAATGATGAAGTCACCAGTCTCGTCATGGGTTTCCAGGTCCTGCGGCCGGCGGATATCCCGCTCACAAAAGGGCGAGTGCTCCAGCAACTGCCCGAAAAAATTCCGGTACCGCTTAGGGGTATAGACCGGCGAACCGGACTCTACATATAAGATGCGGTTCTGATCGCTGTCAAATTCGATCTGGTAAATCATGCCGCGCGGAATAACCAGATAGTCACCGTAACCAAACGGGATCGTACCGAGCAGTGTGCGCAGGCGGCCGCTGCCCTGATGGATAAATAACAGCTCATCGGCGTCGGCGTTTTTGTAGAAATAGCCGGTCATGGACTGTCTGGGAGAGGCTAATCCGATGATTGTACGGCTGTTAACCATAAGCGGTGTCCGGCTGTCAAGGTAATCATCGACCGGCGGCAGATTAAAACCGATGAGTTTACGCGACAGAATATTCCGTTCAACGCTGATTTTCGGCGTCATGTCAACGCTGCCCGGATAGGCTTTGACCATGGTTGGCCGGTGCAGATGGTAGAGCAGTGAAGACATGCCGTCGAAGCCGATGGTGCCGAATAACTGCTCATAATAGAAACCGCCGTCTGGTTTTTCAAACTGCGTGTGCCGTTTCGGCGGAATCGTTCCGAGTGTATGGTAAAATGGCATACCGGCTTTATTTAGTTGATGAAATGTAATTAGTTGCTCAGGCAACTATTGTTTAGCACAAAATTAAAATAACAAGTTTAAATTTATAACAATAGTCAGAAAAAATTTTCCCATTTTATGATTGAATGGTTTTGCATGGGATAATCGGCATTTGCTGACCTGCGTATCAGGTTTTCTGTAAATTTGCGCGGCAAAACATGTAATCGTCATTCTTTCCTAAGCCGGAATGACTAAACTAAGTAAATGATGCAACCAACCTTGTTGATTTTGGCGGCCGGAATGGGTAGCCGCTATGGAGGGATTAAACAGCTTGATCAGTTCGGGCCAAACGGTGAAACAATCATCGACTATTCACTTTTTGACGCCATCCGTGCTGGTTTCGGCAAAGTTGTTTTCATCATCCGCGAAGAATTACGGGCTGATTTTGAAGAAATATTTTTGCCAAAGCTGGCGGGGAAGATAGCCGTAGATTTTGCCATTCAGGCGTTAGATTCGTACGTACCGGTAGATCTGGGTGCCGTAACCCGCTCAAAACCATGGGGTACGGGTCATGCAATGCTGTGTGCGCAGGAACAGACCGATACGGCGTTCGCGGTGATCAACGCCGATGACTTTTATGGTCCGGAAGCTTTTCAGATTCTGGCGGATTTCCTGAAAAATGATACTAACGACGAGCTCCACGCCCTGGTCGGTTACGAAGTAAAAAATACGCTGTCAGAATTTGGTTCGGTTTCGCGGGGCGTTTGTGAAGCCGATGCATCGGGTAATCTGGTGTCAGTGATTGAGCGGACGAAGATTTACGAAAAAGACGGCGAAATTGTTTTTGAAGAAGGGGACACACTGACTCCGCTTACACCGGAAACGCCGGTGTCCATGAATTTCTGGGGCTTTAAAAAAGCGGTTTTCCCATATGTGCAGGAGCAGTTTGAGGCTTACGCCCGGGCAAATTTTGATGCACCCAAAGCCGAATTCTACATCCCGACCGTTATGACCAACCTGATTGAACAGGATCAGGGGCAGTGTAAAGTATTCAGAAGCCAGTCGGCGTGGTTTGGCGTTACCTATCCGGAAGACAAGCCGATGGTACAGGCATCGCTGAAGCAACTGCACGACGAAGGTAAATACCCTGAAAAACTCTGGTAGTTTTTAAGGATCAATGGATACTGTATGATGAGTAATGTATAATGGGCTTGCGCCAGCCGGCCATCATTATCCATTATTCATCATACAGTATCCATTTAAATTTGAATCACACCACTTTATCTCTGGTGTTCTGAAGCAGTTTAATGCCTGCAAAGAAGAAGATCACACCCAGCAGCAGGTACACAAACGAGGCACGCGCCACCCCGCCCGAGGATAAATCCATACCGCCATATATCAAACCGCCCATCCCGGCGAGTGTCAGTACAATTCCGAAAATTTTCTTAGCGCTCATCTTGTTGAGTAATCTATGATTGTGTCATACTAACCCTTCAGCCACGCTGTCGTTTAAAAGCCTATTTAACGGAACAAAAACGGCGGCCCTGTCTGAATAAGGCCGCCGTCCGGTATAAATCGGAATGCGCTTACTGGCGATCCGTAATGACATCCTTAATGTCGGAGATGATTTTCTTCGCCAGATGGTCTGCCGTCGATAGTGTATCCGACTCCGAATAAATCCGGATAATGGGTTCGGTATTTGATTTACGCAGGTGCACCCATTCTTTGCCAAATTCGATTTTAACGCCGTCAATGGTGTTGATCGGATGTTTGGCGTATTTTGCCGTGATGCGATCCAACACGTTATCGACATCGATGGTTGGCGTCAGTTCGATTTTGTTTTTAGAGATGTAGTAGCTTGGGTAGGTCCGGCGCAGCACAGAAGCTGATTTGCCGAATTTGGCCAGATGACTCAGGAAGAGGGCAACGCCCGCCAGTGCGTCACGGCCATAATGCAGTTCGGGGTAGATAATACCACCGTTGCCCTCGCCGCCGATGACTGCGTTTTTCTCTTTCATCAGCTCAACCACATTCACCTCGCCGACGGCTGAGGCAAAATGCTGGCCCTGCGCTTTTTCGGTAACGTCGCGCAAGGCAATGGTAGATGACAGGTTGGATACTGTATTTTTAACATATCCGTTGGCCGGTTCATGCTTCAGAACGTAATCTGATACCGCAACAAGCGTATATTCTTCGCCAAATGGCGTGCCATCTTCGCAGATCAGGGCAAGGCGGTCAACATCCGGATCCACAACAATACCCAGATCGTAATTGCCTTTTTCCAGCTCCTTAATAATGTCGCCGAGGTTTTCAGGCAGTGGTTCAGGATTATGGGCAAAATGACCGGTTGGTTCGCCGTGAAGTGACTTAATCTGTTCCACACCCAGCGCTTCCAGCAACAGGGGTAACGCAATGCCGCCCGTTGAATTGACGGAGTCGATGACCACGCGGAATTTCTTATTCGCAATGGCTTCGCGATCCACGAGCGGAAGCGCCAGAATCTGGTCGATATGCCGGCGCAGCCAGGTATCGTCAGTGCGGTATGATCCCAGTTTTTTTACTTCAGCAAAGTCGAACGATTCGGCTTCGGCAATGGCCAGTAATTCAGCACCGTCCTGCGCCGAAATAAATTCACCTTTTTCGTTCAGGAGTTTAAGGGCATTCCATTGAACCGGATTATGACTGGCTGTAAGAATAATGCCACCGGCTGCCTGTTCGCCCGGAACGGCGACTTCAACTGTTGGTGTCGTAGATAAACCCAGATCAATAACGTTGATACCCATACCCTGTAACGTTGCCGAAACCAGACGCGATACCATATCGCCCGAAAGCCGGGCATCCCGGCCGATTACCACTGTTACAGGTGTTTGATTGCCCGCTGCCTGCTGACGCTGGCGTAACCATTGCGCATAGGCGGCTGCAAATTTGACTACATCTAAAGGGGTCAGCCCTTCTCCACTGCGCCCCCCAATCGTTCCGCGAATACCGGAGATAGACTTAATTAATGCCACGTTAATGGTGATAAAGATTAATTAATGTACAAAGATAGTGCCTTAAACGGGTATTGGATAAACAACGATGGATCAGGCGAAAAAATGAGGTTCGGGCCAACATTATTTTGCT
This sequence comes from Arsenicibacter sp., assembly GCA_965247375.1. Taxonomy (GTDB): domain Bacteria; phylum Bacteroidota; class Bacteroidia; order Cytophagales; family Spirosomataceae; genus Arsenicibacter. The sequence continues at coordinate 228,841 of CBDFHU010000161.1, read as the reverse complement.
AATAAATCGCCACTTCAGCCCGGAAGGTTGATTTAGCCGTTCCCCGGTACGTGCCTGAAATAGGGGCTGCCAGTTCGGGTTTAGCTGTCGAAGTCAGAAAGATGTGGTGATTGCTGACTACCGAGCCTTCGGTAGGGTCGAAACCACGCCAGCCTGCACCGGGCAAATACACCTCTGCCCAGGCATGCAGCTGGTGTTCCTGCTGCGGGTTGCCGAACAGGTATCCGCTGACAAACCGTGAGGCCAGCCCCAGGCTCCGGCAGGCAGCCATAAACAGCGTCGTGTAATCCCGGCAGGATCCTTTGCGGTCGCTGAGCGTTTGTGCCGGCGATAATGGCGGACCATATTCCCTGATTTCATACGTAAACTGCCGGATGGTCTGGTTCAGCGTAGTCAGAAAAGGAACAGTTTCCCAGTTGGCACTGGCCGCAATCCGGCGCGCCCAAAGCTCGACATCGGCCGTGACGCCTACCCGCTCCATATACGGCTGCAGCATACTCTCAACCGTAGCCGGGTACTTGAACCCGGTAAGGTGTTTGGTCTCGAACGGAAACAGCACAAAGTCAAAGGAGTTGAAGCTGTCGGACCGCAATTCTATACTGACCGATACTTGTAACCGGTTCGTGGGCCCCGTAAAGTAAATCACCTGCTGCACATTGCCTTCAACGTCAACATTCCGGACAACCTTCGACGGGACGGGCTCTATCGTCAGGTCATATGCCAGCAAACGCTGGTACGGATACATGCGCGGATATAGGTACAATACGTGTGGCGATAATGTGACTATATCGTCGTAGTCATAGTACGACGAGTGCCGTACATGTATAATCATACCGATGGAGGTGATACTTTAAGTTTTTCGAAAATAGGATCCATCCAGTAGGAAGGCAGCTTACGGACTGAGTTGTTCAGTAAGGCACTCCACTGATGTGAAATTTCTTCCATATCTTCTTTTTCAAGCCGGTGCTCTGCCATGTGAAAACTATTTTCCCGGTAGATAACCACATCGAGCGGATAGTCTACGTCATTAGCGCTGACCCGTGTTGCGTCAAAGGCGAGAAACCCGATCTTTAAGGCTTCCTGAAGGCTTGTTTCATACGTCAGGTTCCTGAACAGCAACGGCTTGCCATAACCGGAGTTACCGATGATTTTAAAGAGCGAACCGCTGTCTACTTCCACCCAGTTCCCTTCCGGATAGATCATAAACAACTTGTGCTCCTTGTCGTCTTCCAGCTGCCCGCCGACAATCGCATTCAGGTTAAAATTCAGGCCGCTGGCGGCCAGTGATTCTTTATCTTCAGTGGCCACGCGCTTCACCATCTGGCCGAACGCATTGGCTGCTTTGTAGAGCTTGTTGAACGAGCGGTCACGCTCATCAATGACCTCCTGAAAGTAGGTAATCGCTTTATCCCGGACCGAGCGCAGGCCGGACGTCATAATGAATAATGAATGATTTTCGACTTCGTGAACGGTGATCTTACGGTTACGGGAAACTTCAGTTCCTGAAGTCAGGCGGGTGTCTGCAATGGCAACCAAACCAGAGCGAACCTTAATGCCCAGACAGTACGTCATGCTTGCAGTGGGTCAGGTTATCGGAGCAAATATAGTATTTTTAAGTTTGTAGAATGAGGACAACGGCATTTAGAATGCTACTAAATCTTCCTGCATACCTTATTAAATGCTCCTGATATCAATATTTGCCGTATCATCTTCGCCATTCTGCGACCCGTTATTCGGCGTGCTGTCGGGGTCGGGCTGGCTGCATCCTGTCACCTGTGCCCGCTGAATTAACTGCCCTGTTGCTGTGACAGTTGCCGTAAACGTAAACCATGTACTCTGCCCTGCCGGCAGCTGACTTACCGATGCGGTCAGTAATCCGTTCTGGAAAGTCATGAGGTTTGGGGAAGACAGAAACTGGAGACCGACCGGAAATTCATTTCCGATAGAAATGTTTGTGGCGGTCAGACCACCATCATTATATATGACAATCGTAAAGGAAACAACCTGACCAACGGATACCGTCCGGACATTTGAAAACATGCGGAGGCTCAGATCGGCACCGGTTGAGCTGCTCGCCGGTTGATTCGGCTGTACGGGAGGCAGCGACACCTGATTCGGGTTCGGCGAGGCATAAACTACATCCGCGCCCTGATCCCGGGTCCGCAAATCGGCAAAGGCCGCATCATCCTGTCCGTCGCCGGTACCTGAGCCGGGCTGACTATTCGGGTCCGGATTGCTGGAACCCATGATTTCGGCAGCATTCTGGTAAATACCCGGTGCCATGACCTGTGCCCGGAAAGTGTGTGAGGCCGTACTGCCGGCCGCCAGATTGGAGAGCATCCCGCTTACTGTGCCATTTGCAAAACTTAATGTCGGCGATGAGATAAAGTTCAGATTTGGTGGTAAACGGTCGTCAAAACTCACGGTTGTAGCGCTGCCGGGCCCCGAATTTTTGATGTTGAGGGTATAACTGACCACGTCGCCTACCTGCGGGGTACGGCTACTGACCATCATGTTCAGTGACAGATCAGCCGCCGCCGCCGTATTGCTGCTCGGTATATAAATCGTTATGGATGTGGTTGCTACGCACGCACTGCTACTCCAGCAACTCAGCGAGTAAGTGGTCGTAACGGTTGGGTTGACCACGATAAAACCAACGGTTGCCCCGGTCGACCACCGTTGTTGCGCGCCTGTGCAGCCCGATGCGGTCAGGGTTGTATTTTGTCCGTTTGTCAGCGTTGAACTCCCCGGCGTAATAACCGGTGTAAACGATGAGCCTGACGAAATCGTCGCGGTGGCAGGTGCCGACACACAGCCGTAAACCGGATTGACGGCCTGAACGCTGTACTGCCCCGCTGCGTTCACAACGATACTTTGCGTAGTTGCCCCCGTACTCCACAGGTTTTTGACGGTGTTGCCGGAGGTGAGCGTTACGCTCTGCGCATCGCAAAGGGTGGCACTTAACGGCGTAACGGCAGGGGTAGCCACGGTTACGCTGGCAGGCACCGTCACGGCCGGCGGGAAATAATACTGGTTCTGACTGTTGCGGATGCGGGCGCTGTAAGTACCCTGACCGGCAGTAATAGACTGAGTGGTTGGTCCGTTATCCCACAGATAGCGGGTATAATTTGCCGGCTGGTTGATAGTCAGCTGATTGCCCGTCGCGCAAGTAATCGACGTAAGGGGTTGCAGCTGGCCTGTATACGGCGTTGTTACGGTAAAAAAGTTGGTTGTCAGCAGCGCATTGGCCCAGGCAACGCCCACCTTTTGCTGACCGGTTTGCGAAAAGTGAATCTGATCCGGGCGATCAGTGTCGGAGCTGATCTGACTAAGATCGGGCCCCTGGTACACCTTGTAATTGGCGGTATTGATGACGTTCTGCTGTGCCGTTTTCACGTTTGCCCAGTCAGCACCGGCGGCATACGACGAGATAGCCATGCTCCAGGCCAGGTTCGGCATGCTGAACTCAGAGCGTACCTTGTCAATCACCCCGACATTATACATCTGAATGGAAGAGGCATCAAGTGAACGGTCATTTTCACCATGTTGCAGCAGTACACCACGGATACCGGTGGTGGGTACATACAGGTTCATGATGTTCCGCATGTTTACATACGGCATGCGCAGATCATACCGGATAAACCCGTGATCAAACGGAATATCGTAGGCTGATTTATACGTATGCTCCATGTTAGAGCCGCCGAAACCGGCATTGTAGAACAGTACCGGCACACCGAGCTGCTGCACCAGCAGGTCACCGACATACCCCCAGAACCAGGCAAATTTGGCGAAGGGTGCCTCACCGACATAGGTATCCAGTTTGGCAAAACGGGCTGCTCCGGGCAGATAGGCAGGGTCGGCCGTGTTTTCATAAATACTGAAGTTCGGCGACGAAAACGTTGACGTATTATTATCGTTCAGCTGCACACAGGTAACCCGGTCGTCAGTGGCACCGCTGAGTGTAGGGCAGAGGTTACATTCATAGTTGCAGGAAGCCACGCTACAGGTAGAACCCTGCGCGTTGGAGTGCCCCATAATGGCCAGAACCTCTCCCACGCCGACCCGCTGGATGGTATCGGTTGCCACCACCGCGTTATTAACTACCCCTTTAACGACGATTTTCCACCAGCCGCCGGTCAGGATAACATTCCCGTTGAACTGGCCGCCGCTCAGGTTGGTCTGTAACGTAACGTTGCTCATCGCCGTGGCTCCCGAAATCCGGTTGATCACATCAACTGAGACACGGTCATAAGCCTGGCTATAACTACCGGCAATCTGTACGGTGGCCTGATTATTGTTACTACGCTGGAAGACCATCCGTTCCTGCGGGAAGGTGGCGTCGATTTGTGCTTTCACCGCAACCGGAAAAGCGAAGGTAATTGAAAAACAGAGTAGTAGAAGGCGTACCAATCCCCACGAAGAATTAAAAAATCTCATAACCACAGCCCTAACCGAAGCACCTACGATAATTGCGCACCAAATTACGGATTATTTGCGAAAAGGGGAAGCAGGACAGGTAGAACACATGTGAAAAGTTGTATACGATAAGGTTACTTCTGCTTCTTGTTCCGGCGCGGGAAAAAACGCGCTCTGGTGGCTTCGAGCGAGGGATAGGTAAGTTCATGCTCCATGTCACTCAGCTCGATTTTCAGGGCATTGATCGAAATGGAGATTTCAACAACCGATATGCCAAGGGCCAGAATCTGGAGCAGCAGCGCTGATACAAACAGCCAGCGGGCAGTGGTCTGGCTTCCCTGAAAAATAACCAGCATACAGATGGCGCTCAATAACAAACTCAGGATGCTGATAATCTGCATGTTCCGGATCAGGAAGAGCCGCCTGTGCAGGTTCTGGATCTGGGCAACATAGACTGAATCGGGATTGGTCCGGAATTTTTCGTGCAGATCACGGATGAGGCTGGCGATGGCCAGAAAGCGGTTGGTGAAGGCGATCATCAACAATGAAACCGTTGAGAACAGAATAGCGGGTGTACTGACGGTAAGCTCCATTTTTATGCGCAGGGATTTGTTTTTGGCAAACGATTGTGTTCATTTGCTATAAAAATAGCCATAATGTATGCGGTTTGATGATGACGATGACGAGCCATTTGACTGGGACGATTTCGAGGAAAATTATGACCCCGAAGCGGCTCAGCGTGAGCTGGAGGCTGAAAACCGGCGTATTGAAAATCTTCCCGTTCTGAAAAAAGCGCAGGAAGTGCTGGATATTACCCAGGCCATTGCCGATACAATTGACAAAGAGGCTGACATTTTAATGATGCACGAACAAATGATCGCCAACGCAATGATGCTGGCGCCCAAAATTGTTGGTGCAGAAGGCGGCGATCTTTTTACAATCCGGATGGAGAACGCGGTGTTGATTAAAATCCACGCCCGCGAACTCCTGACCCAGACCAATTACCTGCGCGCCGAACGCCTCTGCGATCCTGCCTACATCAAACTTCTTCGCGAGGAGATTGAGCAGTTCAGGGTGCTGTTTGTTGAATGGGTGAAAAGCTTCGACCGCACTAACGATATTCAGGATAACTGGGGGTTGTTTTATTGATGTTTGACCCGGTCAATCACATCCAGCAGTCCGCCTTTGGGCTGATCACCGTTTAAATCCCAGAACATAATACCACCCAGTTTCTGATCAATCGCGTACTTTGTTTTTGCCTCAATTGACCGCGGGTCGTCAAATGTAAAATACAGTTTTTCGGCTGCATTGTAAAGAAAAGGCGCCTTTGCGGTATCATCCCAGTAATAAGTAAAACCTTTTTCCGGTGCCATTACGTTGTTACGGTCGCGGTAATTCGTGCCTGACTTGAACTTACCGGACTGGTACCGGCCGTTGTTTACGTTGGCTACGTTTTCCCACATACGCCCGTAGAAAGCTGCACCGATTACTAGCTTGTTGCGGGGAACGCCATGACTGATCAGCCACTGTACGGCATTGTCGGTTGATTCCTTCTGCTCCGGTGTCGAATACAGCGGCGTATGGTGGCCTGTAACAGTTGAATAGCCATGTACCAGGTCATAGGTCATCAGGTTTACCTGATCAACCACGGCCATAACCGGTTTCCAGTCGATTGATTCATCCAGAAAGCGCTGAAACCCGCCGGCGGCAAACGTAATTTTATACTTAGGACCCAGTTCTTTCCGTAGTTGCTGCACCAGGCGGGTAAAGTTAGGCTTGTCTTCCGGTACCCACCGATGACCCGGATGGCCCGGAATGGCCGGATACTCCCAGTCAAGATCAATGCCATCTGCATTAAAATAAAGGAGGTTTTCCTTTACTGATTTCGCAAATACCTGCCGGTTTTCTTCCGTCGAAAAAATTTCCGAACAAGGAGCGCAGCCGCCCCAGCCACCCAGCGATACATGGACTTTCAGGGCCGGATTCTGTTTTTTCAGCGCAACCAGCTTTTTCAGGGTCAGGGAGTCTTTTGCATTGTCAATCGAGAACCGGTTGCCCTTCAGGTGACCGAAACTGTAAATGATATCAGTCATTTTTTTCGGGTCGATTTCAGCGACTTGTTCCGGTCCGGCTGAGTAGTAGGCGATCACCTCAATCGGAGCAGGTTTAGGCGCAAAAACGAATGCCGTTGAGGCAATAAGAAGCGTTAAAATCGTCAATACGTTTGTTTTCATTCGTGTCGGTAGTTGAGATAAGCTGCGATTTTAATGATTTTGAAGCGAATTCGCGGCAGCTGTTCCGAAAATAGATTACAGAATCCATGAACTTCCCCAAAAAACAAAAAGGCGGTTTCCCGCCCTTGTTGTATCTCGAAAGAATGCCTTACCGCCAGTTTATAAACTGCTTCAGGTCGCGTTTAGAACTCTCAAAACTAAAGCTATCGAACACAATGTAATAGTTCTGCCGGTCGGTAACCGATTCCCAGCCAACTTTAGCGGTTTCGAGCCGGTATTTGTCAAATGAGAACTGACGCAGCAGGTCGGCTAACTGCGCAGACGACATCGGACGACCAGGTAATACGTTACGGAGTAGTTCAAATTTCCGTTCGTCAAAACTTTCGCGGTTAACACGGCTTTTCAGCTGTTCGAATTCGTAGCGGCTCATGGCAGCAGTATTGGTGTTAGGCGGGTAGTTGCCATTGCCGGGACGGTCGCGATCCGGCCAGGTGCCCGATCCGTTCGGATTTCCGTTCGGCCAGTTCGGGCCGTTGTTGGCATATCCCTGCTGATCCCAGTCCGGTCCGCAATACCGGCCGTTAATGTACAGCGGATAGACCGACAGCGGGCGGATGCCGCGGCGCGGCACAAATTCCGCAACGGTGCGGCTGTCGTTCCGCAGGTCAATCCAGTCTTCAAACACCTGCATGTTGTTCCGCAGGATGGCAATGCGCTGGCGCCCGGCCGGCAGCTCGAAAAAACGGAAGCGGCCCCGCGACATGGTGATGGTCTGATCGTCGATTGAAACGGTATACCGGCCATCATCATTGATGCGCAGAAAGAACTCGGCGTCGGCCCGTGCTTGTGTAAACGCAATAGTCAGAAAAGAAAATATGGCAAGGGTCAGGTTCGCTTTCATGGTCGTAACACGTGAAATGGTTGTCTTTGCCGGTAAGATAGCAAGAAGCCGGACATGGTTTAATCCGCCTCCGAAAAATAACTTATTGTAACATGTTTGTTACCAAAATTGTCATTATGTGGGTCAGCAAGCGTGTCTCATTTACATTTGCGGCTATGAGAACCATCTGCTTTCTGCTTTGTCTGGCCGTTTTTCCTGCCTTTTCCCAATCAACATCTGATTCCCTGCGGTTTGTCCGGCAAAGCTGGAAGACAACACGCCTCAAAAAACGGGTACAGTGGCGTGAGACGCATTTCGACACATTATTTCAGTCCCCTCAGAACCTCAATGTTCTCATTTTCCCGAACGGCAAGCGAAAACCATCCATTCATTTCGGGTCGGCCGGTCAGGAGTTGAAGGCAACAAGCTGGTTCGGTAACCGGGATCAGGCGCTGGCGGCAGTCAACGGGACATTTTTTGACGTCAAAAACGGCGGCTCTGTCGATATGATTAAAGTTGACGGGCAACTCATAGATACCACCCGCTATGTGCCGGGGAAGCCATTATCAGAACATCAGCAGGCCGCTGTTCTGATTGAAAAGAATACGGTGAAGGTCGTTTTTGGCGGCAATTACGCTGGCTGGGAGCGATCATTGACCGCACCCGATGTGATGGTAACCGGCCCGTTGCTGATGCTGGGCGGTAAACGCCATACCTTACTGAAAAACGCCTTTAACGATAACCGGCACCCGCGCACCTGCGCCTGTGTGACCACCGATAACAACGTGATTCTACTGACCGCCGACGGACGTAATGCTAAGGCGGCGGGGCTGAACCTGCATGAACTGACCTCGGTCATGAAATGGCTGGGTTGTCGTGACGCCATCAACTTTGACGGGGGCGGGTCAACAACAATGTGGATCAAAGGGCAGCCCGAAAACAGTGTGGTCAATTACCCTTCTGACAGTAAACAATGGATCCATACCGGCGAACGACCGGTAAGTAATGTATTGTATGTGAAATAAATAAAGGCAGCTCTCAGGAGCTGCCAATGGTTTGCCGGATAAGGTGCCGTACCGATATACCGGTACGGATACTACATCGACAGTTCTTTTGCTTTATTCATCATTTGTACCCCATGTACAAGCGATGCACCACCACGGATCGCGGCGGCTACATGTACGGCTTCCATCATTTCCTGCTCCGAACAACCCTTTTCAAGGGTATCGGTGGTATAGGCATCAATGCAGTACGCGCATTGAACGGTGTGTGCCACGGCCAGAGCAATCAGTGATTTTTCACGGGCGGTCAATGCTCCTTCAGCAAACACGGCACCATAGTAACTGAAAAATTTATCAGCCAGTTCTTTCTGGAACTCGCCGATTTTACCAAATTTTTTGAGGTCTTCGGGGTTGTAATAGGTTTCCATTGGCTATATTATGTTAGTTAATTGATTCAATGCTCAATCTACAAGTTATTTTGCAGAAAGTCTGGTAAGCAATGTTCATACGCCATATACAACCGGAAAAGCGGACCGGAGTTAGTCCTTTGCGAAAAAAAACGTATAGTTGGCAACGAAAGAGCCTGAAAAGCAGTCATAGGCTAATAAGCGGCCATTGGAGGTGCAATCAGACTGGTGATGCACCGGCATTATGCTACCTTGCCGGTATGAATCTGTAGACACATGAAAGAAAACACGGTAAAGACAAAACTAAAGAACAGTGAACCGGTATTTGGGGTCCTGTCCGGCTCGCCGGATCCCGCAATTGCTGAAATGTGCGGCGTCTTCGGGCTTGATTTCTACATGATTGACGGTGAACACAGCCCGGTTACGCCGGGGCAGGCGCTGGAAATTGTACGGGCCTGTGAACTGAGCGGCATCATTCCGCTGGCCCGGATTCGCAGCAATGACCCGAAACTGATCCTGCAATACCTGGATGCAGGGGTGATGGGGATTATGATGCCCGGCATCAGAACAGCAGATGACTTGCATACGTTGGTCAGGGCTGTAAATTACCCTCCACAGGGGGATCGCGGGCTGGGATTTGTCCGTGCGGCCGACTATCTGCAGGGGGCATTTGACCAGAAGGAGTATATCCGTTTTGCCAACGAGCAGATACTGGTGTTGCCACAGATTGAGACCAGAGAAGCGGTTGACAATTTGGATGAACTGGTAATGGTGCCCGGCATTGACGGGTTTGTAGTCGGGCCGCGCGATCTGGCGCTGTCGCTTGGTTACCTTGACGGCCCGGGGCATGAGGACGTTAAACGCACGATTGCCCGGGTAGTGGCGAAGATTAATCAGGCCGGACTGATTGCCGGGACAACCGCTTCCAGCGGTGATCAGGCAAAGGCATTAATTGATCGCGGGGTCTTATTTTGTCTGAATTCGGTTGCGGGGCTGTTAAAAACATCAATTACGGAGTTTACTAAAAAACGCAGTGGCTAGAAAAACCAAGCGATTTATACGTTCCGGTTAGCAATCCTGACAGAATAGGATTGACTGCCAGTTGCTTAAAGAAAGTCACTTAAGTTACCGACATATATAAAAGCGAATAAGAAGAAATACCGTTTACTAACTTACTTAAGTTTCTGGTATGCTGTTTTCTGAGTTTATCTATTTTTATAGCGCTGGTAATGATGTTTTTAGCCATAACTGGCAAATAAGTTTATTTGAAAAATGTAGTTTTTTCGATTTGCTCAAACAAATGTGTTTTCTGTAAGTTTGCGTTTGTAAACACCCGTCCGCTCGTATGAACATAAAAAATGACGGGTGTTTTTGGGGCTGGCGCTGTTACATTGGCCAAACGGCACGTATTAAAGCAAGCAATCCGGAACGCTTTACTTACCTGACCGGCACTTGGTTTACTACGTCAGGACCGGAGAATAAACTTTAAAGTACATTTTTAATTAAGTAACGTTAAGAGTATCGAAAGTACGTAATTGTACACTTCCAATAATTGTCTTATCCGGTGACTTGCTGATCCGAATCAGGCAATTGGATAAAAAAAATGGATTTTTAGCTGTCCAGGCCGTATTTTTTTGGAATAGTGACAGACAATTACAAGTTTCGTCTCAAAATAGTAAAATGTCGTTTATCATGACCAGAATTATCCGACAACTCCTCTTTGAACGGGCAAAATGGCGTCAATTTGTAACTTATGCGGCTGCAGGGTCGTTGGTTACAGGTTTGTTTTTTTCGTCGCCTGATGCCTACGCTCAACAAGCAGACACCGTTCGCCGAACTACCCAGGGAGACCGCTGCACTCCCCGTGAAAACCTGTTTAAGCTAGGGATTCGTCCTTACAGCGATACGCTGAAACGTGCTGACTTTAAGGCGCAGTACGGAAGCACCGCCGAACTTACAGACTGCGATACAACCTTGCAGACGTTTGTACTGGTTCGCCGCCCTTCTCCATGGAAAGTTGGTCTGTTTGCCGGACCTAACTTCGCGTATTGCGGTACATGGGAAAATACATTCGGTTCTAATCCGCGTGATAAATCTTTGTACAATGGTACAGGGTTTAACATCACCGGTAACGCCGACTACTATTTCTCTCGCCCTGAACGTCGTCTGAAATTTGGCGTGGGGGCTGCATTAGGCTACCAGAACTATTTCACACGCTCGGCCTATCGCGATTATTTAGTACAGTTGGGGGTAAATCGTGGTGTTCCTGCCGGCCAGGTGTCGGTTATTCACCGCTCATCGGAAGATATGTACCTGACAATCGGGCCGGCTCTGCAGTGGATTTTTGCCCGCAGCCGCCGCAATCCGACCTGTACATCATTTCTTGAACTGGCAATCCGCGGTGGCTTGTTCCGTACGGAAGCAGCTACGATTGCGGCATTCGTGCCAACTCAGAATGACCGGTTGATCCGCTCGGTGAACCCAAGCGATAAACTATACCATCCAGGTGGTCTGATGTCATTAGGCGTATTCTTCCCGCTTCGTAACAACTGGCACCTGGGCGTTCAGGCACAGGGCTTCTATACAAAGCTGAATTACCTGATTGTTGACAACGGCGGTGATATGGCCGGTCAGCTGATGGAGTTCGAACGGAAGCACGGTGGTTTCAGCGCCGGTCTGGCTGTTCGCAAAGGCTTCAACCAGAAGCGTCTGATCCCGAAAGCACCAACGTCTTGCCCTACCTGCGATTCAATCCCGACAGTGGCTGTACGTTTCAACAACATGCGCATCAACGGTCAGACAATCGCGTACCGCGACAGCCTGACAAGTTCGCTGACTGCACCGGTAGTAAGCTGGAAGAGCACAACGCTTAACGCACGTAACGAAACATTCACCGCCCGTCTGTACTACCGTCCGGACACAGTTGTTACCTCAGCAGGTGATCAGGTAATTGCGCAGAAGATCAACACGACCGATACGACGCTTGCCCTGCCGGCCGAATTCCTGAGCAATGGACAGCCTCGCCGTGGTTTCTACTATGTGACTGTTCACAACCGTCAGGATGCAAAATGTGGTTCTTGTATGAGCGAAGTGGCAACAACAAGCTTCGCATTCCTGAACCCTGCACAACCGGTACTGGCCAGCGCACCATGCAAATACACGCACAAACTGGAGCGTCTGGAAGTTAACTACCGCACGCCGTACACCCGCGAAGTGGCTAACGTATGTTACTGTAATGGTACAGTTACCTCAGTTGGTGACACGGTTACCCGTCTGCGCTACCGCAGCCTGAACCGTCGTCTGGCCGGTGAGTACTCATTCGAAAACGAACAGCTGGTACTGAACCTGAAAGACCTGCCTGGCGATCTGGCTCAACTGCTGCAAACCGAAAAATCACGGATCGAAAGCGGTTCAGTTACCCGTTACAAAGGCCGTCGTGTTCGTCCGCAGGTACAAAACTTCCGCGCGGTGTTCACCGTTACGCAGCCTCCTTGCAACGGTCAGCCTGAATCAGTTATTGGTTCATTCAGCGTAGTGATCAGCGACAATACGTACTCGATCACGAGCCTGCGCCCATTGTCAGATGCTGAATATCAAAAACTGATTACACCAGCTCCGGCACCTGCACGCCGCCGTCGTTAAGACGACCGGAATGGTAAAGGTAAATTAAGTTCTCCCTGATTTCAGGGGTGACAAAAAAGAGCCTCCTTTCTTAGTTTTGTGCATGTTAATCATGCCAAACCGGGAAGGAGGTTTTTTTATTCAGGCGATGCTGTGATAAATGCGATAGGGGGCATATATAGACTGAAACCTCAGTCTATATATGCCCCCTATACTATGTGCTATACTGCGATGTAATGTGCTTATTTACAGCTAGTTTCGGTTAAGATATAGGGCATCAGGGCAGAGTTACTCTGACCGCAGGCATCCGTGTAGCTTACTTTCAGGGTATAGGTACCCGGTTGCGTTACATTGAGTCCGTTGATGGTATATCCGTTACCAGAGCCCGTTGCTTTCAGCAGGGCCGCGCAGTTATCCAGGCTCAGTACAGTAGTTTGGTTAACCGATACACCCTTTGCCGTAACCGGATCTCCGCAACCTGAGGAAGGAGGCCATTTGGCAATAGAGTTAAGACCGCTTAATTCAGTTCCTCTCTCACCAACTACGGCATAGTCCCCGCCTATATACAGGGCATAGTCCAGTACTGCCAGCGTACTGACCTGATCTCCTAATCCTATGTCAAGTGGTGACCAGGCTGTGCCATCCCATTTGGCAATGAAGTTAAGTGCTGCTGGATACGCAGCATGATCCGGTGCAGCTGCGGGTGACCGACACCGGCAGCGGGATTCATCCTGACGACTTGCCGTATATTTTTGAGCGCTATTACCAGTCGCGCCGGCTTAATGCGCTGTTACAGGTAGGAACGGGTATCGGCCTGTCCCTTTACCGCGATTACTGCCGGTTGTGGCAGGGTGAATTAACCGTAGAGACCCAATGGGGACAGGGCAGCACATTTGCCTTTACCTATCCCCGCGTTTGGGCCGGTGCCGGCGGGACATCAATAGCCGCTGAGCCTGAGGGCTCAACGGAGCTAACCGGATGTGCTGACCTAACGCTAACCGTTGACCCTGGCCGTGACCTTGGAGGATAATAGCGAAATGACGGGCTATTTACAGACATTACCGGACCCTTATTATCAGCTTCATTGCTGTCGTAACGGGCGCGATGCCTAGCTTACCGGTCAGCCGGCAAACCGGTTACCGCAACTGATCATAACGGATATTATGATGTCCGAAATGGACAGCATTACCTCTGTCGGGATGCTTCGCCAACAGGCACACCTGCGGGGTATTCCAATCCCGGTGCTGACTGTCAGTACCAATCAGACTGTCCGGCTACAGGCGCTCCGGCTTGGGGTCGCCGATTACATGACCAAACCATTTGACGAAGACGAACTGCTGACGCGGATGCATAACCTGCTTATCCGGGCGCAGGAACGCAACCAGCTGACCGGACAAGGAGCTTTGCCCGGTGAATCCCACATGGATGAGGATTGGGTACAGCGCGTCGAACAGTATATCCAGACCAAACTTTCGGACAGTAGCTTTCAGGTTAGTTCGTTACCGGATGTGTTTCACATCAGTCAGTGCCAGTTTTACCAGGAGATTAAAGAACGGACAGGGCTGTCGCCTCTCCAGTTTATACAGGAAATCCGTCTGCAAACTGCCCGCGAATGGCTGGAACCCCGCCGGTACGAAACCATTAAAGAGGTCGCCTATGGTACCGGATTTCAGAAGCCTCCCTATTTCGCACAGCTGTTTCGCATTAACCCCGCCGGTGTCTGTCCGGAATGACAAACGGCGGTGTCATCTGGCACATCAGTTATTCACCACCAGAAATGTAGCGATGCCTTCGTACGATTTGACACGCTCATAGCCGTTTTTGGGCTTGGCAAATACGTAAACGGTATAGGTGCCGGTAGTAGGGAGATCAACTGCCAGCTGGTATGTTGAGCCTTGCTTTCTGACTGAAACATCGGACTGAGCCGTCATCATTCCTTTAGGTCTGCCTACTGAGCAGGTAAGCTCTACGGCCTGATTCGGGTTTTCAAAGGTTAAGACAACCTGCCCGTTGGCGCGCAGCAGGCCCCGTTTTGGAAATGCCGGATTAAAGCCAAGCCGGAAATAGGCATCGTGAATTTTCGGATACCGGTCAAACTCACCCTTGCTGACCGGCCGGCTGAGGAGCTGCCATTTCGGGTCGTTCGGGTAATGCTGGGCAATAAACTGCTCGGGATCGGTAAGAAAATAATGGTCGTTGAAGCGACCCTCTTTGGCCGTGGTGGCTGCCCACGTCAGATCAACCAGATACCAGTCGCCGTCCAGACGCACGGCGTTCCATTCATGATCCAGCCGGGGAATGGGTATGCCTGCCTGCGAATCGCTGACACGGGAATAGCCTTTTACGTTCTCTACCTGAACACCTGCCTGCTTCAACAGTTGTTTATACAGCAGGGCAAAACCTGTACAAACCGCCCGCCGGCTTTGTAATACCTTCGTCGCATAATCCACTTCTGAATAATATACCTGACCACTATAGATGGAACCGTCATACCGGATATGGCTCAGCACCCAGGCATAGATCGACCGTGCTTTGGCCGTTTCGCTGTGGGCAGGGGCCGTCAGATAGGTGGCCAGCGTTTTCAGATTCCGTGCATACGCTTCCGGGGTGCGGATTGCATAGGAGTCAATTACCTGATAGTCACTGGACTCCCACGCTGTATTGAGATTAGTAGAAACTGTTTTTTCAGATACAACGGGGTGAAAATCAGGAGCAAAGGCAGAACTGATAAATAAAAAAGTAGCCGGAAAGAGCCAGGTAATGTAGTTTCGCATACGGTCAGATCAATCACACATCAATCTAACTGGTATGCTCAGGTTTTTATTGTTCAATGTATGTTGCTGTTTTTATAGTATGATGGATGTTAATGCCCAGTCCCAGCCTGTGGCGTCGCGTCTGGAAACGTTTTCCTTCCGCCTTAAACCAGGGCAGGATCTGAAACAACAGATTGATCTGGTGGTAAAGGAAAAACGGATCGATGCAGGTGCGGTACTGACCTGTGTCGGGAGCCTGACCGATGTGCAGCTCCGGCTGGCGAATCAGGAGAAAGTAGCCCACTGGCAGGGGCACTTCGAAATTGTTTCACTGGTCGGAACGCTCTCGGCCAACGGCAGTCATCTGCATCTGTCGGTCTCCGATTCGACGGGGCGCACCATTGGCGGTCATCTGTGGGAGGGGTGTAAAATCTATACCACCGCTGAAATCGTCATCGGTGTGCTAACCGACGTTGTCTTTGCCCGTGAACCCGACCCGACGTTCGGCTACAAGGAACTGGTGGTGAAGGCCAAACGGCGGAAGTAAGGTTGGCGGGATGCGCAGGGTGTGTCGGGAGTAAAAGAAACGGGGCAGATGCTGGTCTGCCCCGTTGCCTGATTGCTGTGTCCGCGTTTTCGGGATCTTTCCCGTGCCTGACGTCAAGGGCAGCCGATAGTTAAGCGCCGGCTGCCGGTACGTCTAAACCAGTCAGTTCTTCGGCGGTCAGTAACCGGGAGCGGATCAGAAAACGGACCCCCATCGGAATTTCCAGTGAAAAACTGGCCCCCCGCCCCGGCGTAACATCGACGGTCAGGTGGGTATGTTTCCAGTATTCGTACTGATCTTCGGACATCCAGAAGGGGCACCCGTGAATATGGTCCAGCAGCACATCGGATGCGCCCACCTGAAAGTCACCGAGCTGGAAACACATCGGCGCTGATCCGTCGCAGCAACCGCCGCTCTGGTGAAACATCAGATCACCGTATTCGGTCTGTAATTGTTCAATGACCCGGACAGCTGCATCCGTCACCGATACCCGCGAGATTGATGTCATGATTTAGAGAGCGAAAGAGCGAAAGAGATAAAGAGAGGGGCTTTTCGCTCTTTCACGCTTTATCTCTTTCACTCTTTAATTAAAAGAATCCCAGTTTTGATTTGCTGTACGAAATCAGCAGGTTTTTAGTCTGGCGATAGTGGTTCAGCATCATCAGGTGCGTTTCACGGCCGAAACCGGACTTCTTGTAGCCACCGAACGGCGCGTGAGCAGGGTAGTGGTGATAGCAGTTTACCCAGACACGACCTGCCTGAATTGCTCTCGGCAGCTGATATAGCTCGTGGGCGTCGCGGGTCCAGAGACCCGCACCGAGGCCATACAGGGTGTCGTTGGCGATTTCCAGGGCTTCTTCTGTCGTTTTGAACGTCGTAACCGACGTAACGGGTCCGAAGATTTCCTCCTGGAATACCCGCATTTTATTGTGGCCTTTCAGGATGGTCGGCTGAATGTAGTAGCCTTTGCCCAGATCACCGTTCAGACTGGCGGAACTGCCACCGGTCAGTACTTCGGCACCTTCTTCCTTACCGATATTGATATACGACAGGATTTTTTCGTACTGATCGTTCGAGGCCTGAGCGCCCATCATCACCGTCGGATCGAGCGGGTGACCCATTTTGATGGCTTCAGTCCGGGCGATAACGCGTTCCATGAAGCGGTCGTATACGCTTTCGTGCACCACCATCCGCGACGGACACGTACAGACTTCGCCCTGATTGAGGGCAAACATCACCGCACCTTCCACGCACTTGTCGAAGAAATCGTCATCGGCATCCGCAATTGACGGCATGAAGATATTCGGCGACTTGCCGCCCAGCTCCATCGTTACCGGAATCAGGTTTTCCGAGGCGTACTGCATAATCAGCCGGCCGGTTGTGGTTTCGCCGGTAAAGGCAACTTTTGCCACCCGCTTCGACTGGGCCAGTGGTTTACCGGCCTCAATACCGAATCCGTTGACGATGTTGACAACGCCCGGCGGAATAATGCCATCCAGCAGCTCCATCAATACACAGATCGAGGTTGGTGTCTGTTCGGCCGGTTTGATAATGGTACAACAACCGGCCGCCAGGGCGGGGGCCATTTTCCATGTCGCCATCAGCAGCGGGAAATTCCAGGGAATGATCTGCGCCACGACACCGATCGGTTCCTTAATGATCATCGATACCGTTGTCGCGTCGAGTTCTGTCGAATACCCTTCTTCGGCGCGGATTACACCGGCAAAGTAGCGGAAGTGGTCGACTACCAGCGGAAGATCGGCGGCCAGTGTTTCGCGGACGGCTTTCCCGTTGTCCATGGTTTCGACGCGGGCGAGGTAGTCCAGATTCTGCTCGATGACATCGGCAACGCGCAGCAGCATGTTGCTTCGCTCGGTGACCGATGTGCGTGACCATGCCGGAAAGGCTTTGTGTGCCGCATCCAGGGCTAATTCAACATCCGCCGCTTTTGACCGTGGCATCCGGGCAATCAGGCTGCCGTCGACCGGAGAGAAATTCTCAAAATACTCACCACCGACTGGGGCAATCCACTGGCCGCCGATGTAATTTTCGTATTGTGCTTTAAACATTGGCCGTGCCAATGTGTTGCTGCTGGTTTGAATCGTTTCCATGTTCTTTGGTTCGCCAGGGGTTAAAGTCGCATTGTTTCTGTCACAAATTTTGCCGATACAGTACAAAAACAGTTTGCTTATCGTATCAAGAAGTTGAACGATACTCTCAAAATGGATTTAGACATAACCAGATTGGATAATTATGCGTTAATTGATAAAGTATGACGAAGAACATGGCGCGAATTATTGAAAAAATTGCAACTTTAGTCGCCTAAATGATAATCTTTGTTAAAATAGTACCAGTTGAGTTGATGTCAATTTGTTCCATAGAGGCTACAGCATGAAGATGAATCCCATGTCAGCAACGTTTGATTTAACCAGACATCTGCAAACCCGCAAACTGGAGCAGGTGGTAGAAAATCGTACGGCATATACTATCGACACGGCGGAGCTGAACATATATGAGACGCACCAATATGCGGAAAAAGTAGAGCTGACATTTAACAGCCCGGTACTGGCCAGTATGATCCGGGGCAAAAAGGTTATGCATCTGCCTAATACACCGTCGTTTGAGTTCTTGCCGGGCGAGTCCGTGATTATGCCGGCTAATGAAACGATGTGTATTGACTTTCCGGAAGCACGGATGCAGAACCCGACACAATGTCTGGCACTGGCGATTGCGCCCGATAAAGTGAAGCAGTTGACGGACTACCTCAACGACAAGGCACCGCTGATTGATCAGAAAATAGGCTGGCAGTTTGATGAGTCTAATTTTTACCTGACCAATGACTCAACCATAAATCAGCTGATTGCCCGCCTGATTCAGATTTTTACGGAGAACAATACGGCAAAGGATGTGTTCGCCAATCTGGTGATGCAGGAACTGGTAATCCGGCTGATGCAGACCAAGGCGCGGCAGATGCTGCTGATGAATTATCATCCGTACGTCAACACCAACCGGTTAGCGCATGTGGCTAAGTACATCCAGGATCGTTTGCATGAGCAGATGACCGTCAGAGAACTGGCGGATCAGGCGTGTATGAGCGAACCGAATTTCTTCCGGTGTTTCAAACAGCAGTTCGGCTTGACGCCGATTGAATACATTAATAACCGGCGCATTCAACAGGCGATGCGATTGCTGAAGACCTCGAATCAGTGCCTGGCGGATGTGTGTTTTGTCTGTGGCTTCAACAATGTGACCTACTTCCTGAAACTTTTTAAGAAAACAACCGGCATCACACCGGCCCAGTTCCGCAAAACCTACCGGCAGTTACAGTTAGATTAATCCTGTTTCGTGAAGGCCAGATCAACGACGACGGCCTTATGATCAGAACCTGGTTGCGGGAGTGTACGGAAGTTAACGGTCCGGAAGCCGGTATTGGTAAACGCCTGATCAATAGGAATCATCATGGGTGGCAGGAAGCGGGGCCACGTTTGCTGAAGGCCGAAGCCTTTGCGGCACGCCGTTAGGTCCGGCTGATGCTCAAAATACTGCGCGTAGACCGGTGAAAAAATACTGATATTGAAATCACCCATCCCAACCGCCGGTTGCGGTACATCCTGAATACGTTCGCTCACAAAGGCCAGCTGCTCGTTTCGCTCGGTAAACCACGACGGCATGATTGGTGTGCGGGTGTGGACCGTAATAAACGACAGATCATGACCCTTCACATTGGTCATCATGTGTAACACCAGCTTATTGCGCCTGGCCTGCTGATCGACCAGGAAGGGTGTCCGGCTGGCAACCAGCAGAAAGCAGGGGTCTTTGGCCATCAGGGTATCGGTATACGGATAGGTATCGGCCAGCGCTTTTGTTACCTGTTCAATGCTCTCCGGTGTCATCTCCTGCAACACAAACATATCCGGTTTTTCGCGCCGGATCATGTCGATGGTGGTCTGCATTTCGTCACGGGTAAAGAGGACATTGGCGTGCAGGATCCGTACATCGGCTTTGGTACCGGGGGCTGCCGGAGGGGTGGCCAAGAGCCAGGGCAGTACCTGAACACCGTTCCAGCTCAGACAGGCAATGGCTATCCCTGCCAGCAGCCAGCGGCGCCGGATTGTCCAGAACACAGTCAATGCCAGCGCAATTACCCCGTACTGTACGGCAAAATGACTGCATAACTCAAACAGAAAGAAGAAGTTACCCAGACGCCCCAGCACATTCGCAAGGGCCAGCAGACCGGTAATGATGATAAGACCGGTCGTAATCCATTCCGGCCTGATGGTGAATTTTTTCTTACCTGAAGAAACGGAAGGTGTAGTGTCAATTGCCTGCACGGATGCCTGATACAATGGTTATCGCTGCAAAGATACGGCGCTTTGTATTATGGTGCTGTTAAAGAATCCGGCCAAACGCTTTTCCTCCTGCCCGTAAGCTGTTTTCTTTGCGAACGGAATTGCCGGTGGCATTCTGTCAACAAACAATCTGCGTCTAAACTGGCCGGACATAGCCCGGTATTTTTATTCTGGTATGCGTTATTTGCCAATTGATAATCAACTATTTGTCCGGAACCGGCAGCGGCTGGTACAACAACTGAAACCAAAGTCGCTGGCGATTCTGCACGCCAACGACATTATGCCTACCAACGCCGACGGTACGATGAGCTTCCGGCAAAACAACGATTTGTTTTACCTCACGGGGGTCGATCAGGAAGAATCGATACTGGTTCTCTGTCCGGACCATCCCGACGAGCGTTTCCGTGAGGTACTGTTTTTGCGCGAAACCAGCGAACTGATCGAGATCTGGGAAGGCCACAAGCTGACCAAACAGGAGGCTGAAGAAACGTCGGGTATTTCGCGTAAAAATGTCTACTGGACGCATCAGTTCGACGCAATTTTTATCCAGATCGTGTTCGAAGCAGAGCAGGTTTACCTGAATACCAACGAGCATACCCGCAATGGCTCCGAGGTTGAAACCCGGGACATCCGTTTCATCAGACAGTTTAAAGAGCGTTATCCGTTACACCGTCTTGAGCGCCTGGCGCCGGTGATGCACTACCTGCGGGCAATTAAACTGCCTCAGGAAGTTGAGCTGCTCGGACGCGCCATCGACATTACAGATATCATGTTCCGGCGGTTGCTGAAATTCGTAAAACCCGGCGTCTGGGAATACGAAATTGAAGCCGAGATGATGCATGCCTTTCTGATGAACCGGTCGCGCGGTGCTGCCTATACGCCGATTATTGCGTCCGGAAAAAATGCCTGTGTGCTGCATTACATCGACAACAGTGCCCAATGCCAGGCCGGTGATGTGATTCTGCTGGATATCGGTGCCGAGTATGCTAACTACAATGCCGACATGACACGCTCCATTCCGGTCAGCGGCCGGTATACAGCCCGCCAGCGGGCCGTGTACGATGCTGTGCTGCGGGTAATGAAGGCCGCTACGGATATGCTGCGGCCGGGAAATCTGTGGGACGAATACCACAAGGAAGTGGGTAGCATTATGGAAGCCGAACTAATCGGCCTTGGTTTACTGGATGCGCAGGCGGTGGCAAAACAAGACCCGGACGCACCGCTGTACAAAAAATATTTTATGCACGGTACATCGCACTTCCTTGGCCTGGATGTGCACGATGTCGGCAATAAATACCGCCGTTTCGAGCCGGGCATGGTCTTCACCTGTGAGCCGGGGATCTATATCCGCGAGGAGGGACTGGGCATACGGCTGGAAAATAATATCCTCATCACGGAAGACGGTAACCTTGATCTGATGGGCCGGATTCCGGTAGAAGCCGATGAAATTGAAACCTTAATGAATGAATAAACCAAAAGCGCCCGGTTCACTGAACCGGGCGCTTTTGGTTTATATACCGAAGCGGCTTTATTTGGCAGCAGCTTCCTCTTCTTCTTTCTCAATCAGCGAGCGGTTCAGGCTGCGGTGAATACGCTCAACGCCTTTTTCGATGCGGTCCCAGCCAGCTTCACTTTGCAGGTCAATGCCGATAAACGGATTGCCCTGGTCAGACAGCAGCGTCAGGTAGGTGATACCGGCCAGAATAATGGCAGTGATGCTCGTCGGGTCATAATCCGGATAGGGGGCCAGTTTCTGGATCATTTTGGCGTAGGCTTCGCTCCGGAACTGGGCAATACGGCGGGCCAGTTCAGTTTCGCCGTGGCTCATTTCCCAGCGCACCAGGTCCTGCGACGATTTTCGGGAACGGAATTCACGCGTCAGACCGAGAATGTACTCAGACCATACTTTGTCGCGGTCGGCAGGCGGGATGTTGGCCGGTAACGTGTCGGTGTATTTGTCATTAAACATCGACAGAAAAAAGCCGCGTTGAACATAGGCTTCCAGCAGTCCGTTCCAGCCACCGAAGTAGCGGTAAATCAATACTTTGTTGACCTGAGCCTTTTCGGCTATTGAATTAATGCCCGCTTTTTCAGTTCCCCGTTCTGCGATAACTTCTCCGGTTGCCCGCAGAATCCGCTCCATCGTCATAGCACGATTACGTCTCTTTACAACTTTCATAGGTGAAATTGCATTTAGGTAGTTTGTGTAAGATTAGCCAGGTTAGTTAACGATTCTGATTATATCTTTTTACGATATACGTTACAAAAATGTAAAAAATACCCTATGTTACCAAGTGGTAACGCGTATTTATGTTGATATCGCAAAAAAAAGTATTGGTATTGTACTATAGAGCAGAAAAAAGTTGTTTTTGCCAGCATAGCTGAAACGGTTTGGGGAGAAAAAACCGTTTGAGACTACAATTATGGCAAAAACAACTTAAAGTATAAAGAGTATCTTAAAAGTATTTTTTATTTACTCACCTTTCTAAACTGTTAACGCTCAGGAAAGGCGGCTAACTGGCGGCTGAGCTGGGAAATTACCTCTTCAAGCTGGATACGGGTCAGTACCATGCTCATTTCAACCGGAAAGTCAGGATAGGCATTCCACGATGGCGTCAGGTCGTGATCAAGCTGAATCTGGCAGGCATAAGTTTGGTTAGGCAACGCTGAGATATCAACGCTCAGGCCCGGTTCGGCAAAATTGGTCGAAATCCGCGATGTTCTGCGCGAAAGCAAGGCCTCCAGGTCGGTTAGTAAACGGGCAAGTTCATACGTTTGTAGCGGAGCGGTCTGCGTATCGGTATTTTTCTGCCACAGCGTTGATACGCGGCAGTTAAGGTTGTTGCGGCCCCGCCAGTTGCTGCCTTGCTGGCTATAACCCAGAATCGAAAGTTCAAAAGAGCCAAGAGAAGATGCCAGTTTCATAACGTTTGAGTGATTTAAAGAAAGAGAGATAATCTACTAAACGAATATACATAAATATTGTTTCAGTAACAAACTTCCTTGTCTTTATTTATCACTGCTTTATCCCGCAAATAAGGACTATCTTTGCGCCCAAATCATTACAACGACAACAAACCATTCGATTAACATGGCAAAAGTGCTCATTATTGGTGCAGGAGGGGTTGGCAGCGTGGTTGCACATAAGTGCGCCATGAACGCTGACGTCTTTACTGACATCATGCTGGCCAGCCGTACAAAGGCAAAATGTGACCGGATTGCAGCCGAAATTCAGGAAATGCACGGCGTAACGATTCAGACTGCGCAGGTAGATGCCGACGTAGTGCCTGAGCTGGTTGCGCTGATTAAGCAGTTCCGGCCGGTACTGGTCATCAACGTTGCACTCCCTTACCAGGATCTCCCGATCATGGATGCCTGTCTGGAAACAGGTGTCAACTATCTGGATACGGCCAACTACGAGCCGAAAGATGTCGCTAAGTTCGAATACAGCTGGCAGTGGGCTTATAAAGAGCGCTTTGAGCAGGCTGGTATCATGGCCCTGCTGGGTTGTGGTTTCGACCCGGGCGCAACGCAGGTATTTACGGCCTATGCCGCTAAACACCACTTCGACGAGATGCATTACCTCGATATCGTCGATTGTAATGCGGGCAACCACGGCAAGGCATTTGCTACCAACTTTAACCCTGAAATTAACATCCGTGAAATTACGCAGCCTGGCCGTTACTGGGAAAACGGCGAGTGGGTGGAAATTCCGGCCATGTCGATTCACAAACCAATCGAATATCCTGAAATCGGTGCCCGTGAGTCATACGTGCTGTATCACGAAGAACTAGAGTCGCTGGTGAAAAACTTCCCGACTCTGAAACGCGCCCGTTTCTGGATGACCTTCGGCCAGGCGTACCTGACGCACCTGGAGGTGTTGCAGAACGTAGGCATGACCAGCATTCAGCCGATTAAATTCCAGGGTGTCGATATTGTACCGCTCGAATTCCTGAAAGCCGTATTACCGGCACCGGATTCGCTCGGCGAAAACTATACCGGCCAGACCTCAATCGGTTGCCAGATCAAAGGTATTAAGGACGGTCAGGAGAAAACGTATTTTATCTGGAACAACTGCGACCATGCGGAGACCTATAAAGAGGTACGCGGCCAGGCGGTAAGTTATACAACCGGCGTACCGGCCATGATCGGTGCGATGCTGATGCTGAAAGGCATCTGGAACAAACCGGGTGTCTGGAACTGCGAAGAAATGGATCCGGATCCGTTTATCGAGGAGATGAATGTCCAGGGCTTACCGGTGCAGGACCGTGTGAATATCACGCTGCCGCACGAGTACTAAGCCTTACAACGCAATAAAACAAAAAACCACTCCTTCATCGAGGGAGTGGTTTTTACATTTTCTTAACCTAAACAATCTAAACTCTTTATCTGAAAACGGGGAAACCGTTACTGAATGTTCAGCAAATTGAGCAAATAGCATGTTTGATGAGTGTATAAACAGACGTTACGTGGTCTTACGCACTAAGCGTATACGTCTATATAAGGGTATTCATCAACCTACATACTGTTATTTACCCGTTTTTTTTGTAAACGGTCTGAAAAAAGTTTACCGGGCCGATTGCATCGCTGTCACCGGTGTCTTCATCGGTAATTTCTGATCACGCATCGCCGCATTGTAAATAAACGCCGCAACAATGGTCGCCGCCTGTTTCAGGTCGTCCGGCTGCAGGTGATCGTAGGTATCCATATTGGTATGGTGTGTACGGGTATCATACTCGATCCGGTCCTGAATAAAGCCGAAGCCTGACAGACCGGCGCGGTCGAACGATACGTGATCGGTGCCGCCGCTGCTGCGCTGTGCCACGGTGGTTGCGCCCAGGTCGTGGAACGGTTTCAGCCACTGGGTAAAGATCGGGGTTGCATCGGTGTTATTCTGCGAATAGATCCCGCGGATTTTACCGGTGCCGTTATCTACGTTAAAGTAGCCTGCCAGACTCTCACCTTCCTTCGTCAGTTTGTTATTGGCGTCAACCAGATGTTTGGTCACGTAATTTTTTGACCCGTGCAGCCCTTGTTCTTCCCCGCTCCAGAGCGCCAGCCGGATCGTACGGCGCGGTTTTACGCCCAGCGCTTTCAGAATGCGGACCGCTTCCATCATCACGGCCGAACCGGCGGCGTTGTCGGTTGCGCCGGTTGCCGCATGCCATGAGTCGAGGTGAGCGCCCAGCATCACCACTTCATCTTTCAGTTTAGGGTCAGTGCCCGGCAGTTCGGCCAGTACGTTATAGCCTTTGGTATCGGCCGTATGGAATTTCGTTTTTACGTCCAGTTCCAGCTTAACCGGTACATTGGCTTTCATCAACCGGCACAGCGTCATGTAGTCTTCCATCGAAATGGACAGATCGGCCAGATCGTCCTGGGTTGACCCGAGGGCTGCGTTGGCATAATCACCGCTTACGAACAGTGTACCGTCTTTACTGGTCTGGGTCGTATTCAGGATGCCGAGTGCACCTTCCAGTTTGGCCAGTTTCCGCATTTTCTGGTTGAAGGAGTTGCGGGTACGCATCGCCTGAATCATGTTGCGGTAGGTTGAATCGGCCCCGTTCCGGCCACCGCGACCACCGGCTGCCGGCGTTTCAGCGGCCATTTTGGCCAGGTCTTCGTCCGTAAAGCGGTCAGCATCGGCTTTGAAGGATGGTTTGCCGGTAAACGACTGATCGATCAGGATCACCTTGTTTTTGAGTTTGCTGCGGTACGATTCGAGCGCCGTTGTATCGGAGTCGCTGATGTAAAGAATTTCGGCCTGTTGCAGCTTGTTGGTACTGCCGCTCCAGGCACGCGGTACGGCAATCATTGATTTGTAATACGGCGCCGTCATCGCGATGTAGCACCGCTCAACTTCCCAGCCTTTACCCCATTCGCCCCACGATTCGAGGCGGGCATTCTGTAGTCCCCATTCAGCCAGTTTGTTTTTGGTCCAGTTGGCAGCTTTCATAAAGCCGGGACCTTGCAGGCGCGGGCCGTTTACATCGGTCAGATAAAAGGCTGTTTCCATAACCTTCGACCGCTGAAGACCCTCTTCCCGGATTTTCTGCATCATCTGAAGGTCAATTTTTTCATCCTGCCCGAACGCAAAAAGTGTCGTAGTGGCCAGAAGGCCGGAGAGAAGGAGTTGTTTTTGCATAGAATTGTGTTTGTTAACGAGTACATCCTGCAGAGACGCAATATTTTGCGTCTCTGCCGCATTGCCATAGAAATGCAGCCGAAACTAGCACAAAAACATCACATTATGCATTTCAAGTAACGAAAAAACAAAAGGTGTCTCCTAAGATAAGAAGGCCGTACACCAGAGGTATACGGCTTTGCTGACAATCCGTTTGCTATGAGATAGAGGCCGGTACCGGCGGTCTAATTCAGTTTTTTGCTGCCATCCGGCTGGTAAACATAGCGGAAGGTAAAGTAGCGGCTTTCGCTGGTAGCGGTCGGGGTTGCCGGCGCATCCTTATAATAGCTAAGGACCTCCAGTTTGGCATATTTACCGTCGCCGGTCTTCAGAATCAGGACTTTGCCTGGAATCGGCGAAACAATTGTATTCGCGTAATTGTACCAACCCTTACCCGATCCGGTTGGTATAGCCAGCTGCGAACTGCTCTGATCGGTTGCGAATGTGACGCTTTCCGGAACGCTGGTTAATTCCTCAAATGTGCCGGTATGGATATACGCACCTCCCTGACCCGACCGGATGGCCCCGCCGTTAACAATAATGGTTGTGCCCCTGAAACCGATGTCCCACTTGTTGGAGGCCGAATCGCTGTTGGCAATCTGCTTGCCGTCTTTCAGACTGAACAGGGTATACTTGCCGGTACCGGCGCCCGGCTGACCCGTCTGCGGATCAATCGTCACGGGATCAGCGGCGAGGTTTTTGACCGTCTGCGATTGTACCGGCTGAACGGTCGGTGTATTATCATCATTTGTGCAGTTGAAAAAGCTGATGGCACTGAACAGACCGACGGCGAGTGAAAGATGTACGCGTTTCATAGATATACTGGAAAATAAAGGTTGTTAATTAGTTTTTGGCAAGTGTTGGCATGCTCCAGCGAATGCTGGTGTACCAAAGGCGCCCCGCCAGATTTGGGATGTATTGCGGGTTGGTCTGCCCGAACAGGTTGTCGATGCCGGCCTGAACCGTAAGGCTTCTGATGGTTTTACCGGCCGACAGGTTCCAGAGCATATAGCCCGGCACATATTCCGGCGCGGCGTCGAGAATCACGTTGCCGTTACGGTCCGAAAATCCGTAGCGGCCCCGATAGATCCCCCGCAGGTTCACGGTCAGGCCCTGCTTCGGCAGCTCATAAAACAGTTTGATGTTGGCCATGTGCTTTGAGCGGTTGTATAATCCGCCATAGTCGGCCGGCTTCACGCGTTGGGTGGCCAGGGTTTCCGGATCGCGCCGATAGACGTCGCCCCGTTTTATCTGCGCAACCACCGTTTTATCGCCCGTTAGCAGGAATTGGTAACCGGCACTGATCTTTAGGATCCCGTTGCCTGCCGTGATCCGGTAGCTGCCATCGAATTCGGCGCCCTGCGTAAAGACGCGGTTGAGATTAACATAGCTGAATACGCTTTGCCCGTTGGTTTTCAGGGCAACCGCTCTGGTTTCAATCAGGTCGCGGATGTCGTTCCGGAAGAGATTGACGCTAAACGTAACCGGCAACTTGTAGGCTGCATTCAAATCCGCCGTCACCCCGAGGTTATAGGCCACGGAGCTTTCGGCACGGATGTCGCTGAACTGAGCCGGATCGGTAAGTACCTCCGCAATCTGGCCCAGTTGCTGTAACCGGGACAGGCTGTTGACCAGCTCATGGGTTCCGAAAACGCTGTAGCCGACCACCGAATTATCAAAGTTGAGATAGAGCTGCCGGAAGTCCGGCGCTTTGAATCCGACGCCGGTACTGCCGCGCAAGGCAAGGGTCGGGGAGAGTTCGAACCGCGCCGACGCTTTCGGGCTGAACTGACTGGCATACTGCGAATGGTTGTCGAACCGTCCGCCGATGATGATGTCCCACCGCCGGTTGGGCAGCCACTCATACTGGAGATACGCGTACCGGTTACTGAACCGCTGCCGGTCGGTATAGCGCGTAGCCACCACACTTTCAGCGTTATACCCGACACCCAGCGTCAGCAAATGTTTCCGGTTGAGGTAATGATCGATCTGTACCTCGGGCCGGTTAAAGCGTTGCTCAAAAAAACTCTGGTCATACAGTTTGCCGTCGTTCTGGTAGCGGAGGTCGGTTTCGGTGCGGTAATAGCTGCCGTAGAACCGGCCGGTCAGCTTCCAGTGCTGATTGGGGCGGTAGGTAAGAACAGGATTCAGATTGCGGTCGGAGATCATGCTCGGCCCGACCACAACTGAACCCGCCGTGGCTTCGTAACGATTTTCCTGTTTCTCACTAAATGATCGTCCCGAGACACTAAGCTTTAGCTGGCTGCTGATATCGGCCGTTACGCGGCCGCTGAATGTATAGTTGGCAAACGGCGATACGGTATTGCCCGCCGTTTCGGGCGAGAGATCATACCCCGCCGAACCGTACCGGTTAGCGAAGGCATACACCCCGATTTTGCCACGGCGCAGGCCCAGGTCACCGGCCAGATCGCTGGTGCGGTTGGCCCCGTAGCGGGCTGACACCGAGGCATTGGTTTGCCGGCGTCCCGAATTGCCTGCATTGTCGGTAATGATATTGATGACACCGGCCAGCGCCTCGGAACCATACAGACTCGACGACGGGCCTTTGACAATTTCAATTTGTTTAATGTTGCCGACTGCCAGCCGGTTGAGTTCCAGCGTGCCGGCCGTGCGGCCGATCAGGGGTTCGCCGTCGAGCAGAATCAGAGTATATTCCGGAGCGAACCCCTGAATCTGTACGCCCTGTCCGTGGTCGGTAACGATAGCGAGACCGGTTTGTTCCTGCAACACATCGTTAAGCCGCAACGACCCCATTTGCCGGATTTGCTGCTTCCCGATAACGGTCACCGGCATGGGCAGGGCACCCATCGGGCGCTCGGTGCGGGTGGCCGTCACGACAACTTCATCCAGTTTCCGGCTTTTTAAGGAATCCGTGCGGGGTTGGGGGCGATCCGGTTGTAGCGGACCGGACGTGCCCCCGACCTGTAGCACAGCGAAAAGAAACGCATTCAGTAACGTTGGCATGGCATTAATGCGTTGACAGGGCCAGGTCGGCTACAACTTGCTGCCACTCTGGTTGTTCCGGCTGGCCAGGTTTACGTTTGCCGAAAATCTGGGCAATCTGAGCACCGGTAGCGTCAAACAGTTCAAGACTGGTCACAATGCCATCGGCCGTCGGCTTTTTCACTACCCACGCCGAGGCTACGTGATCTTCGCGGAGGTGCAGGTTAAACGCCGGATCGAGCACATTAAACCACGGCCCCATTGTGACCAGTTTTTTCACCGGTCCGGTATGAATCTGAATGCAGCCACGATTGCCGACAAAAACCATAATCGGCTGGCCGGTTTCGGAAACCCGCCCGAACACCGCCCGGACGGCTTCCATAGACGTTTGGGTGGCCAGGCCTTCGGGCGCGAGCCGCATGGCCTGCAGGCGGGCTACTTTAAATTTCCGCAGCATACCGAAGAAGTCGTGGGTATCCTGGAGGTTGCGCCAGGCGTCCTGAAATTCAGTTACGGCAATATCGCTGTCGGGCGTTTCGGGTGAAGGGTTGGGGGCAGGAATAGTTACTAAAAAAGAAGGTTGATCGGGTGCCTGGAAGGCTTCGACAAGCTCGTTATACGCCGCCTGATTACTGTGTTCGGTCAGGTAAATTTTATGCACGGCCTCGCCGTCGGCCGTGAAGAACTGCAGGCTCCGGCGGTCGTTTTCATTGACGGCAAAGCCGAATGCCCAGCTGCTCATAAACAGCCGCAGGTCAATGTCGTCGCCAAGGACGAGGCCCATTTGTCCGGTAAAGGAAACCTTCTCATAGACTCCTTTGCGCTCGTGGACCACGCTGTCGTTTCGGGTCAGGGCCATCACATGCCCAAGCGCTGTCACTTGTTTCAGTAATTCGCGGAAATCGCCTGCCAGACGGATGGCTGTTTCGCCAACACCGGTGGCTACCAGTTCGGCTTCGCTGACATGGAGTTGGGCCGCGGCTTCGCGGATGCGGCTTTTCGGATTTTCCAGTTTATAGGCTGCGTATTGTACTTTGAGATCAGCTGTGTTGGTTACCATATGTGTTATGCGGTTAATGTTTGATAATGGGTTTGCCGGGTTGCGGGAATAACAATGGGGTAATCGAGGGTTGGCTGGTCAATAATCTGTACATCAAGGCCGAATGCCTGCCGGATAGTGGAAGGTGTCAGGGCAGCGGCCGGTGTACCGGATGCCAGTGACTGACCCTGATGAAGCAGCAGCACCTGATCGGCATACTGCATAATCAGATTCAGGTCGTGCAGAATCGCTATTACCCCATAGCCCCGCTTTGTCAGCTGTCTGGCCTGTTGCAGCAGGGCGTGCTGGTAATAGAGGTCAAGACCGGTCGTTGGTTCATCGAGCAGCAGAAACTTCGGCATCAGACTATCACTGTCAGGGTGAGTAAGCTCATGGTAGTCAATAAGCTGTGCCATGACTTTTGCCAGGAAAACACGCTGCTGCTCGCCCCCTGACAGACTCAGTACGGAGCGGTGTGTCATCTGCGTGAGCCCGGTCTGCTCCAGCACATGGTCAACCACGGCGAGGTCTTGCCCGGTTGGCTGGTGATCAAAGTGCGGGTAGCGCCCCATCATTACCAGTTCGTAGACACTGAACGGAAACGTCAGCGTATGGTGCTGCGTCAGAACGGCGCGGCATTTGGCCAGATCACGGGCCGGATACCGGCCAAGTTCCTGCCGGTTAAGCTGGATGGTGCCCGACGAAGGGGCCAGATCGCGGCTGAGCAGCTTCAACAGGGTCGATTTCCCGGCCCCGTTGGCCCCCGCTACGGCAACCAGCTCGCCGGAGCGGACACGCACGGTTTGGGGCTGGAGCAGCGTACGGCCGCCAATGCTATACGAAATATGTTGGGCGTGTATCATGCGTGTGCTTGTGAACGGTTTTTAAGCAGGATATACAGGAAAACAGGGGCGCCGGCCATACCGGTGATGATGCCAATCGGCAGTTCGGCCGGCGCTACGAGCGTGCGGGCCACCAGATCGGCAAGGGTTAGGATGATGGCGCCCAGTAAGCCCGAGGCGGGCAGTACCAGGCGGTTATCGGCGCCCGCCATTTGCCGGATCAGGTGCGGAACCACCAGTCCCACAAACCCGATCATCCCTGATACCGCCACGGCAACACCAACCCCCAGCGTGGTAAGCAGAATAACGGACCCCTTCAACCGCCCGACATTGACACCGAGGTGCCCCGCCTGACTCTCGCCGAGTGTAAATGCGTTCAGCGACCGGCTGAGCCGTGGCATCAGCAGGAGGGGAGCCAGCAGAAAGGGGCTTGCTACCCGTATTACTTCCCAGGTGGCTCCGCCTAAGCTGCCGAGGCTCCAGAACGAAATGGCTCTCAGCTGGGCATCATCGGCCATATAGACCAGTAATCCACGGCAGGCTTCGCAGAGTACGTTGACCGCAATGCCTACCAGCAGCATAGTTGAGACAATGGTCCGGCCACCTTGCCGGGACAGGAAATAAACCAGCACCGTAGCGCAGACGGCTCCGGCAAAAGCGGCCAGTGACAGGGCATAGAGACCGGACAGCGCCGATAAACCGGTGAAGAGTTTGACCTGTAAGACAATCATCACAACGGCCATCAATGAAGCGCCCGATGAAATGCCAATCAGCCCCGGATCGGCCAGCGGATTGCGGAACAACCCCTGAATGCTGGCTCCGGCCATACTCAGCACCGCCCCGACCAGTACGCCCAGCAGAATTCTCGGCAGGCGAATCACCAGCAGAATCGTTTCCTGCTGCGCATCGACCGGGCCTGTTTCCAGACCAATCTGCTTCAGCAGAATCGCCACTACATCGGCTACCGGAATCGCCAGCGCACCGATACCTACGGAGCAGATCATCGTGATCAGTAACCCAATGGCTAGGCCACTGGTCAGCCACCGGCTTTTGGCGGCGGGACCTGTGTGTACCCGTAGTGGGGTCTGAACGGGACGTTCTATCGTTGCGTCGAACTGCATACTTATTAATGAATTGTACGTCCTGGCTCGTTGAGTTTCCGGCTAAGCTCCTGTACGGCAAGGCCCAGTCGCGGGCTGAAACCGGTCATGAGCTGTCCGTCCATTTCGATAACGGCCTTGCTGCGGCCCGCGTTGGTTTGGGCTACACCCGGCACTTTAAGCAAGCCCGACATGCCACCCAGACTTTCTAAGCCGCTGCTGAACAGGAGAATAGCATCCGGATTGGCACTGACCAGCGCTTCGGCCGTAAGTGGTTTAAAACTGTCGAAGCCGGTTACGGCGTTTTGTCCGCCGGCAAGCGTAATCAGCTGGTCAACCGGTGTATGTTCGCCGGCTACCATCATATTTCCGGCCCCGCGGGCGTAGATGAACAGGATTTTTTTTGCCTTCGCCGGTTTCCGGACGCCGGCCAGATCAACGTCGAGCTTCCGGATCAGGGCCGTAGCCTGTGCTGGTTTCCGGAAGGCTGCACCAACGTCCTGAATCAGTTTTCTGGCACCGGCCACACTGTGTGTTTGTTCAAAAAACAGGGTCTTCACGCCTGCCTGTTCAAACTGCCGGATCAGCTCTGGCTTGATATCCATGCCCGTTGCACTTTTAGTACCGACAATGAGTGTGGGTTGCAGGGCCAGTACGGCTTCGGCACCGATGTTCCGGTTGTGGCCGACTTTCGTGACCTTTTCCATCGCTGCCGGATAGGTACTCGTGACATCAACGCCCACAATTTGTGACTGAAGACCGAGGCCGCAGAGAATTTCAGTGACTGTTCCATTGAGTGAAACAATCCGCTCCGGTTTGTCCTGAGCGAGTACCTGTGAATGCCAGAATGTACAGGTGGCTATGATAACCAGTACGTTAGCTGCCTTTTTCCAAATCATGCCGCGTTTTTAATTTATTTATTGTTATTTAGATCAAATTTAAATAATGTTGCAAAGTAATCCGGTAAACGCTTTTCGTGACTTACGCAAACCGGATTATTACCTACGAAATCGGGAGCAACCACCTTCCCGGTCAATCCTGAAGCCGGATTTGCCGGTAAATAAACCAACCGGATAATAACGAAGCATATGCCATTTGACTGGACTCTACGCGACGGAAAGCAGCAGCTTTTCATTCATGATGATTGCCCCGACGCAACCGGTTTAGCGGAGCACCGGATCACCGATATTGACAAGGCACAGAACCGGGAACTTGGTGAGGTGCTGATTCCCGGAAAACTGCTCATCCGCTGGGGACGGCTGGTGAATGCTGCACCGCTCTGTGTGCAGTTTGCCAACCCACAGCGGCAGCTGGATATGTTCTTTGCGCTGTCGGGTGAGTTGAGGCGGTATCAGCCTGACGGGGTGTCGTCTGTTATTTGCGGGTCCGGGCATCATACGCTGTTTCATGAACCAACGGGAGTATTATGTATGGACGTAGCTACCGGCAGCCTGCTTGAGTTTGTCAATGTGCGCTGGCATCCCGACTTGCTGCATTCACTGGCGGAAACCTATGGCGATCCGCTGGTGACGCTGGCGCAGCAAGTAATGACCGGTGAGCCGATGCGACTGACTGCTAATGGATTACCGGTCGTGCCGTCGCTGCATACAGTGCTGATGCAACTGGTGGATGTATCGCTTTCCGGCTGTCTGTTAAAGCTGTTTCTGGAAGCTAAAGTCATGGAATTACTGGTGCTTCAACTGAAACAGTTTCAGGAATTAGAGGCGGGTACTGACTTGGGGCCTGCTCCGGTAACGGATTTTGACAAGCTGGAAGAAGTGCGCCGGATTCTTCAGCAGGAATTTACCCGGCCGCCCACCTTAGCGGCTTTGAGCCGTGCGGTCGGGTTGAACGAATTTAAATTAAAAAAGGGGTTCCGGGAAGCTTACGGGACGAGCGTGTACGACTGGGTTCTCAACTACCGGCTTGATGTGGGGTATCAGTTATTACAGCAACAACTGTCAGTAAGTGAGGTCGCCTACCGGATTGGGTACCAGCATCCGGCCCATTTCACCACGGCATTCCGCAAAAAATACGGTATACCGCCCAGCCAGGTAAAGGCCGTTTAGGTAAAAAATAGCGTTCAGGCGTTAAAAATGGTATCTCTTTGTCTTATGTGAGTATAGAGAAGAGTACTATATTCGGACAACTCAGGTCATACTCAACAGGATGTCAGGCTGAGGAAAGACCTACAGACCTTTAAGGGGCTGAAAACCCTAAACTTACTAACGATTTTCGCACTTATGGAGCTTTCCATTCACAACTGGATGCGGGCCGAACCCGTTGAAAAAACAATCCGCCGTATTGCTCAGCTTGGCTATACAAAGCTTGAAATTCAGGGAGAACCGTCTTTATACGATACAAAAAAAATCAGTGCTTTACTGAAAGAGGTAGGTATGACCTGCTGGGGCTCGGTGACGCTGATGCTCGAAGACCGGAACCTGCTGGCCAAAGATCCCGCCCAGCGCGCTAAGTCGGTGCAGTATATCAAGGATGTGGTGACGATGGTAAAGGAACTGGACGGACACATGGTCTCGGTGGTGCCGGGTACGGTTGGTAAAATTGTGCCGGACGGTCGCCCGGACGATGAATGGAAATGGGCCGTCGACGGGATGAAGCAGATTTATGAGTACGCCGAATCGGTGGATATTCTGCTGGGCATCGAACCGATCAACCGGTTTGAGACCTATTTCGTCAACCGCGGTGATCAGGCACTGGCGCTGGCCAAAGAAGTCGGGCCGCGTTGTGGCGTCTGCCTGGACTCGTTCCACATGAACATCGAAGAAGAGGATATGTTTGCGGCCATTCGCCGGGCGAGGGGGCGGCTAGTGGGCTTCCACGTGGCCGACAGCAACCGCATGGCGCCCGGCATGGGTACACTGAACTGGCCGAAAATCATTGAAACCTTACAGGAAATCGGCTATAATGAGGTGCTTTCTGTGGAGTTCTGCGCACCGCTCGACCGTACACCCGCAAACCCGTATCCAAACTCAATCGACGAAAATCCGGAAGATCTGAGCGCGGAACAAAAGAAATTCCTCGAAGACCACGGCAGTTCTTCGGTCACCGAAGAGTTTTACACCATGCTCACCCGGAAGTCGGCCGAAACATTACTGCCATTAATTTAATCATCTCATTGCCCATTCATAAATGAAAATTACAAACGTTGAAGCCTTCTGGCTGCGGTGCCCGATTCCGAAAGAAAAACAGCACGCATCTGATTACGGTTTGCTGACAAACTTTGATATGACGCTGGTGGTCGTAACAACCGATTCCGGTCTACAAGGGTTCGGCGAGGCCAAGGCAGCGGTAGGTTCGTCGGGCGTATGTGCGTCGATTGTCAGCTGTATTGAGAATGAAATCAAGCCGTTGCTGGTCGGTCAGGATGCGCGCCATATCTCACGCATCTGGGAGATGGTCTATAACGGTACCCGCGACCATTATGCGCTGAAACGCGGCCGCGGATTTCCGGTGCTGGGTCGTCGCGGTATCACCATTTCGGCCCTGAGCGGTGTCGATACGGCGCTTTGGGATATTAAAGGTAAGGCGTTAGGCGTGCCGGTAGTTGATCTGTTGGGCGGTGCCTGCCGCGATCAGATGCCGGCCTATGCCAGCGGCGGCTGGGCCGGTGTCGATAAAATCGGCGAGCAACTCAACGGCTATGTTTCCAAAGGCTTTAAGGGAGTGAAGATGCGGGTCGGCGTCATGGACGAAACCGTTCAGGCCAGTATCGACCGTGTCCGGGCGGCCCGCGAGGCACTGGGCGATGGCATTAAACTGATGGCTGACGCACACGGTACCTACAGCGTGCCGGAAGCCAAACAGTTTTGCCGGGGGGTGGAAGACTGCAATCTCTACTGGTTTGAGGAGCCGATCAGCCCCGACAACCGCTACGGTACGGCCGAAGTCCGGGCAGCGACATCGATCCCGATTGCGGCCGGCGAAAGCGAATATACCTGTTTTGACATCCGCGACCTGATCGAAGTCCGCGCGCTGGACGTGGTGCAGCCCGATTCGGCCATTATCGGTGGTATTTCCGAAGCCATGCGGGTGGCGCATCTGGCCCGTACGCATCAGCTCGAACTGGCTCCGCACTGCTGGGGCTCGGCATTCTCGTTTATGGCGGGCGTGCATATGGCTTTTGCCGCACCGGCAGCCACCATCGTTGAGTTCTCACTGGGCGGTAACCCGATGATGTATGAGCTGGTGAAAGAACAGATTACCGTAACGGACGGCCAGCTTGACGCACCAACGGCCCCCGGCCTCGGTGTTACCCCCGAACTGGGAATTCGTGAAAGAATTCAGCCAGAAGATCTGAGTAAATCCTGAACAACCAAAACCTCCTTTCAATCATGGCAAGAGCCATTCGCATCAATCACGTAACGCTGATCGTGGATAACCTCGAGAAAGCCGGCGAGTTTTACGCCAACGAACTGGGTCTGGAAATCCTTCCGGCGTTCAAGTTCGATTACCCGGTTATGTTCTTCAAATTTAACGAGACGCAGCAGCTGCACATCTCGGAATGGGAAGATACTACCTCGTTCCGGGGCCATATCTGTGTGCAGGTCGATGACTTTAACCCGATCTTCTGGCGCATGAAAGAGCTGGGCGTGGTTGACGTCACGCCCTGGGGCAAGGTGCGGCGGTTGCCGGATGGTGCCATGCAGATGTTTGTGCGCGACCCGGCGGGCAACCTGGTCGAAATCTCATCGAGCCCGACCTACGAGCCCGATCCGGCGATTTTCGAAGACGAGCTGTATGCCGACGGGCTTTATGTATCAAACCGCAATGACTTCCGCGGCGAACGTTCTGAAAACGCGACGCTGTATCACGAGTAATCATGCAGAAAACTGTTTTGCTGCTCGAAACCGTAGCCGAAGAGGCTGATGCCCTGCTGCACGACAACGTGCGGGTGCTGACGGCCTATGGTGAGCGGCCTATGGCGGATATTTTACAGAACGAGACTATTCACGCGGTCATCACGCGGGGCAAAGGGCAGGTCAATCAGGCATTGCTGGATGCCTGCCCCGCGCTCGAAGTGGTAGCCCGCTGCGGAGTCGGACTCGACAATGTGGATGTACAGGCGGCAACAGCGCGTGGTATCCGGGTGATTAATGCACCCGGTGCCAACGCCGCCACGATTGCCGAGCATGCGATGTCGCTGATGCTGATGCTGGTCCGGAATATGTACAACTCCGTATCGCAGGTGCGGGCCGGTAACTGGAACGGACGGAACCAGTACAGCGGTGATGAACTGACGGGCAAAACGCTGGGTATTCTGGGGTTGGGCA
Source organism: Arsenicibacter sp. (assembly GCA_965247375.1). Classification (GTDB taxonomy): domain Bacteria; phylum Bacteroidota; class Bacteroidia; order Cytophagales; family Spirosomataceae; genus Arsenicibacter. The sequence continues at coordinate 191,213 of CBDFHU010000161.1, read as the reverse complement.
ACATTGGCCGGCGCGTGGCCCGGCTGGCCGAAGCCTTCGGCATGCAGGTCGTTTACTGGGATCTGAGTCAGAATCCGTCGGTGAGTTATCAGGCATTGCCGCTGGAAGAGCTGCTGGGGAAGGCGGACGTGATCAGTCTGCACCTGCCGCTGACGTCCGAAACCGACCGGCTGCTGAATGCAGACCGGCTGGCGCTACTGAAACCGGGGGCGTTTCTGATCAATACGGCCCGGGGCGGATTGATCGACGAACAGGCGTTGCTGAACGCACTCAATGATGGAAAACTGGCCGGTTTCGGAGCCGATGTACTGACCGAAGAACCGCCTGCCGCCGACGATCTGATCTCCCGACACCCGAAAACCATGATTACTGCGCATGTGGGTAGCCTGACCGCGACTACCTATCGTACTATGTGTATGTACACTGTGCAAAACGTACTGACATTTCTGGCCGGTGAGACTCCTGCACCGGAAAGTGTGTTCAACCGCGTTGCGCTCGGTCTGTAAGGCGTTTGCCTCTCCTAAACCTTTTACTTAACCTTGTTTTATGTTTTCAACGTTCAAGCTGAGCAAATTAGCCCTTGCGCTGTCAGGCTTCGTGTTGTTCGGAACGGCCTGGGTACGTATGCAGGATGCCGGTACGACACAGCCGCTGGCGGCCAATCCTAAAATCGACAAGCTAAAATTACTGCCGGGCTTCAAAGCGGAGCACCTCTACAGTCCATCCGAAAATAAGCAGGGGTCGTGGGTGTCAATGACCTTTGATAACAAAGGGCGCATGATCGCCTCTGATCAGTACGGCCGGTTGTACCGGCTGGAGATACCGCCTATCGGTGGTGGCCAGGCAAAGGTGCAGCCGCTCAATATTAAACCGCAGCCTGGCGATACTACAAAAGCAAAAATCGGCCTTGGCTACGCGCAGGGCTTATTATGGGCCTTTAACAGCCTGTACGTCATGGTCAACCACCGGAGCGATAAAACCTTCCCGACGGGTAGCGGCCTGTACCGGCTCCAGGATACCGACGGCGATGATCAGTTTGACAAAATTACATTACTGAAGGCATTAAAGGGAGAAGGCGAGCACGGGCCGCACAGCGTCGTGCTGGCTCCGGATAAAAAGTCCATTTATGTGATTTGCGGAAACCATACCGATGTGCCGGAAATGGACAGCTACCGGCTGCCAAAGGTATGGAAGGAAGATAACCTGTTCCCGCAGATTAAAGACCCGCGCGGTCATGCAGCCGACCGGATGGCACCTGGTGGCTGGATCGCCAACATTGATTCCCTTGGCAAAAAGTGGGAGCTGGTCAGCGCCGGCTTCCGGAATCCGTTTGACATTGCGTTTAACGAAACGGGAGATATGTTTACCTATGACTCCGACATGGAGTGGGACTTCGGGCTTCCGTGGTACCGGCCGACGCGTATCTGCCACGCTACGAGCGGCAGTGAATTCGGCTGGCGTACGGGCAACGGCAAATGGACACCGGCTTTCCCGGATAACCTGCCGCCGGTAGTCAACATCGGGCAGGGGTCGCCTACCAACCTGATGTCGGGCCGGAACGCACGTTTTCCGCAACGGTACCGTCAGTCGCTTGTTTGCCTTCGACTGGAGCTTCGGGATTATTTATGCCATCAGCATGAAACCGCAGGGTGCCTCGTATGTCGGTGAACGCGAAGAGTTTATTTCAGGATCACCGTTGCCGCTGACCGACGGTGCGATTGGTCCGGACGGCTCCATGTATTTCCTGACCGGTGGTCGCGGGCTGGAGTCTGATTTATACCGGGTGTATTACGAGGGCAGTGAATCAACGGCGGCGACGGTTGCTTCGGCCCCAACGCCGGAACATCAGTTACGCACTCGTCTGGAAGCCTACCACGGGGATCCGAATCCGGCAGCATTAGCAACAGCATGGCCGAATCTGAATCATCCTGACCGCTTTGTGCGCTATGCCGCCCGTGTGGCCGTTGAACATCAGCCGGTGGCGACGTGGCAGGACAAGGCTTTGGCTGAAAAAGACCCGCAACGGCTGATTCAGGGGATGATTGCACTGGCACACCACGGCGCACCGGCGCAACGCGATGCGATGCTGAAAGCCCTGACGGTTATTAATGCAAAAGCCCTGACCGAATCGCAGCAGATTGATCTGTGGCGGGCTTTTGAGTTAACCTTTTTGCGGATGGGTATCCCGGACGGACAGTTGCGCAACGACGTCATTGCGTATTTGAATCCGTATTTTCCGGCAAAGAGCGCCCTGCCGAACCGCAGCCTGAGCAAGCTCCTGATTGCGCTGGAAGCGCCGGGTATTGCGGCTAAAACACTGACGCAACTGGCGCTGAAAGACGAGCCGGACGGCGGCAACGTCAACGGCGAAATGACTAATAACTCCTCGGATCTGATTCTGCGGAACCCGCAATACGGGCTTGATATTGCCAGTATGCTGGAGAAAGTACCACCTGCCCAGCAAACCTATTATGCGACCATGCTAAGCCGTCTGAAAACCGGCTGGACCCCTGAATTGCGCGAGACCTATTTCAGATGGTTTGCCAACGCGTTTAAATATCAGGGGGGGCGCAGCTACATCGGCTTTGTGGACCGCGCCCGTAAACTGGCCCTTGCCAACGTACCGAAAGAACAGCAGCCACAGTATGCCAAACTTTCCGGTGAAGACCTCTTGACGTCGTCGGGCAATGATCTGGCAAGCAGCTACACGCCGAAAGGTCCCGGCCGTGGCTGGAAAGTAGAAACAGCCCTGGCAGTTTTGGATACCGGTATGCGGAATCCGGATTTTAACCGTGGTAAGCAGATTTTCGGGGCCATTGTCTGTAACCGGTGCCATACTATGCGCGGCGAAGGCAGCGATATAGGGCCTGATCTGACGCAACTCGGCACCCGTTTCTCGAAAAAAGATATTCTGGAGGCCATTATTGAACCCGATAAAGCCATATCGGATCAGTATGCATCGACTATTTTTTACTTAAAGAATGGACAGTCTGTGCTCGGGCGGTTGATTAGCCAGGATAATACCAGCTACTCGATTTCACAAAACCCGTTTGCTGCCGATTACCTGCGGAAGATTCCAAAGAAAGATGTGGTCAATACCAAATACTCTACCGTGTCAATTATGTTACCGGGGCTGATCAACAGCCTGAATCCGGCCGAACTGAGTGACCTGATGGCGTATCTGATGGCCGGTGGCAACGAAAAACATTCGTTGTACATGGCGACCAAATCAGAGAAGAAATAACCAACAACCCCTGTTAACCTATATGTCGTCAATCACCTCACGCCGTTCTGCGCTCAAAAATATGGTCGCGGGCTCGGCTATTCTGTCGGGCACGGCCGCCCTTACTGATGCCTTTGCCGAGGCACAGCAGTCGCTCGGTGCCGAGCTGAACGGAAAAATTAACCATTCGGTGGCCCGCTGGTGCTATAGCAAAATTCCCCTCGATGACCTCTGCAAAGCGGCCAAAGACATGGGCATCAAATCGGTGGAGCTGCAAGGCCCTGCTGAGTGGCCGACCATCAAAAAATATGGCCTGACCTGTGCCTTGCCGTGGGGTGCCGGACTAGGTATCGAGAAGGGGTTCAACAACCCTGAGCTACACGACGAGCTGGTAAAAAGCTACGAAGAGCACTTCCCGAAACTGGTCGCTGCCGGGTACGATAAAGTAATCTGTTTTTCGGGCAACCGCAAAGGTATGTCCGACGAGCAGGGCATGGAAAATGCGGTAAAAGGCCTGAAGCGTCTTATGCCGGCCGCCGAAAAACACGGTATTACGATGGTGATGGAACTGCTGAACAGCAAAGTCAACCACAAGGATTATCAGTGCGATCATACGGCCTGGGGCGTGGAGCTCTGCAAGCAGGTGGGCTCTGAAAAGATGAAGCTGCTGTACGACATCTACCACATGCAGATCATGGAAGGTGACGTCATTGCCACCATCAAGAAGTTTCACCCGTATTTTGCGCACTACCATACCGGCGGCGTGCCGGGCCGCGCCGAAATCGACGATACGCAGGAACTGAATTATCCGGCCATCATGCGGGCCATTGTTGATACGGGCTATAAAGGCTTTGTCGGCCAGGAGTTTGTGCCGAAGCGCGATCCGCTGGCTTCGCTCAAACAGAGCATCCAGATTTGCGACGTCGCGTAAGGGTATTATCTCATCCGGGCCCTTCCCCTGATTTCAGAGGAAGGGCTTTTTTTTGCTGTAGGGCCGTTGCTCAATTCGCTGTACCTTTGCGGCCTGAACAAAAACGGTCTACCTACCGTTGGTACAGTGCTATGGCAATTGACTTTCAACAAATCCCATCACCCTGCTACGTGCTGGAGGAGGCGAAACTCCGCCGGAATCTGGAACTGATTAACTCGGTTCAGCAGCGTGCAGGCATACAGATTATTGTGGCCCTGAAGGGCTTTTCGATGTTTAGTGCGTTTCCGCTGGTGCGGGAATATCTGCCGGGTGCAACGGCCAGTTCACTGAACGAAATTAAACTCATTAACGAGTACATGGGCATTCCGGCCCACACGTACATGCCTGCCTACCAGTCGCATGAGTTCGAAGAGGTACTGTCGCGCAGCAGCCATCTGACGTTTAATTCCATGAATCAGTGGGAAAAGTACCGGGAACGGGTAGCTGCTTATAATGCATCGGTTGAGCCGGAGCAGCAGGTGAGCTGCGGTATCCGTGTTAATCCGCAGTACTCGGAAGTAGCTACTGACATGTACAATCCCTGCGTTCCGGGCTCCCGCCTGGGTGTGACGCGGGATAAACTCCCTGACTCGCTGCCGGAGGGGATGGAAGGCATTCATTTTCACACGCTTTGCGAAAATGACTCCTACACACTCGAACGAACCCTTGAAGCACTGGAGTCTCGGTTCGGCGAGCTGCTGCATCAGGCCAAATGGGTGAACATGGGTGGCGGCCACCTTATGACCCGCGAAGGCTATAACACCGATCACCTCGTCGGGCTCCTGACTGCCTTCCGCGAAAAGTATAACGTAGAGGTGATTCTGGAACCGGGCTCGGCCATTGGCTGGCAGACCGGCGTGCTGGTATCGTCGGTGCTGGATGTGCTCGACAGTCAGGGTATTCCGGTGGTGGTACTCGATACGTCGTTTGCGGCCCACATGCCCGATACGCTCGAAATGCCTTACAAACCACGGATTATCGGGGCCTATCACGAACCGGTGGCCGGTAAACCAACCTACCGCCTGGGCGGCATGACCTGTCTGGCCGGTGATTTCATGGGCGACTACAGCTTTGACGAGCCGCTTCAGGAAGGCGATCAGGTGGTATTCGACGATATGATTCACTACACGATGGTGAAAACAACCACGTTTAATGGAGTAAATTTGCCGTCAATCGGCATTTGGAAAGAAGATAACACCTTCCGGCTCGTGCGGTCGTACGGCTATGAAAGCTTTAAGGACCGGCTGAGTTAAGCCGTACCGGAGTTCCGGGCCCGTGATGTGCGCTGCCGTTGGAAGGGTGTTTCGTGCGCTTAGCGTTATACACTCCTTAATCATCCATCATGCTTAGCTTTTCATGGGCCCGGACGTTTGTGCTGGCCGTTCTGATGTTACCGGCCTTTGGCCAGAAACTGGTTAAGCCGGTCATAAATGACCAGTTGCAGCCCCTCGAAACTGTCAAGACCGGCGGGTATATGGGCGGTCGCCTGGACGCTGCCTATGAGCACCGGATTATTGCTCAGGATGTAGAGCATCTGGTCGCCCCTTTCCGGACCCGCACCGAATCAACCCGCTGGCAGAGTGAATTCTGGGGGAAATGGTTTACCTCTGCCGTTCAGGCCTACAAGTACCGCCCCGAACCACGCCTGAAAGCAATACTGGACAAAGCCGTGGCCGGTTTGCTGGCTACTCAGACGCCGGACGGCTACATCGGCAACTATGCCGAAGATAAACACCTTCAGCAGTGGGATGTCTGGGGACGTAAATACTGCATGCTGGGTCTGCTTGCCTGGTATGACCTGACCGGAGATAAAAAAGTGCTCGACGCCACCCGTCGCCTGGCCGATCACCTCATCAATGAACTGACTACCCGCAATACCCTGATTGTGAAAACGGGAAACTACCGGGGTATGGCCTCAAGCTCAGTCCTCGAACCGATAACGCAGCTGTATATCCGCACCAATGATAAACGCTACCTCAGTTTTGCCGAAGAAATTGTCCGCGAATGGGAAACCCCCGACGGCCCCCAGCTGATGGCGAAAGCCTCGCAGGATGTGTCGAAGCGTTTTCCGCGCCCCAAACAGCATTATGGCTACGAACAGGGTCAGAAAGCCTACGAAATGATGTCGTGTTATGAAGGCCTGCTGGAACTCTACCGGCTGACCGGCAAACCGGCGTATAAGGAGGCGGTTGAGCAGACATGGGCCAACATCCGGGACACAGAAATCAACATTGCCGGTTCGGGCGCAAGCATGGAAATGTGGTTTGGCGGTAAAAGTCTGCAAACCCTGCCCGTGCGGCATTATCAGGAGACCTGTGTAACGGTGACGTGGATTAAACTCAGCCAGCAGCTGTTCCGCCTGACCGGTGACGCGAAGTACGCCGATGCGATTGAGCAAAGCTATTACAACGCCCTGCTGGCGTCGATGCAGCCCGATGGGGCCGACTGGGCCAAGTATTCACCCTTGTCGGGGCAGCGGCTGGAGGGCGAGGGGCAGTGCGGTATGGATCTGAACTGCTGCGTTGCCAGCGGCCCGCGCGGCTTATTTACACTGCCGGCGACGGTTGTGATGCGTCAGTCCGGCGGGGTTTCCGTGAATTTCTTTGTGCCTGGGCAATACACTTTTCAGACACCCAAAGGGCAGACGGCACAGCTGATCCAGCAAACGACCTATCCCGATGCCGGAACCGTCAGCCTGAAACTAGCCTTGCCGAAAGCCGAGGAACTGACCATGCAGATCCGCATACCGGTCTGGAGCACACAGACTACTTTGCTGGTGAACGGTCAGCCGGTCGATGGGGTGAAAAACGGACAATACGCGACTATCCGGCGCATGTGGCAGCCCACCGATGAGGTGACGCTTACCCTCGATATGCGGGGGCGGCTGGTGCGCATGGGTAATCTGGCCGAACACGTTGCCGTTTTACGTGGTCCGCTGGTGCTGGCCCGCGACAGTCGTCTGGATAAAATCAGCGTTGACGAGCCGCTGAACCCGATCACCGATAAGGAAGGTTTTCTGACACTGGAGCCGGTTGTTCCCAAAAATCCGGCAGTCTGGGTACAGTATGCCGCAAAATTTGCCCTTGAATCACACCTCGAACGGGGCGTGCCGCCGGTTACGCTGATGCTCTGCGACATGGCGTCGGCGGGGAATACCTACAATGATCAGTCGCGGTTCCGGGTCTGGCTGCCGCAATTAGTTGATACCGGGAAGCTGTGAGTTGATTTCACGCCGGGAAATGCGCTAATTGCCAGTTATATAACCAACACTACGAGACTCATGAAACCTTATTGGACATCAACCGGCGGGCTGCTGGCGCTTTTACTTTTCTGCCTGGTTGCACCGGTACAGGCACAGGTTATTACGGCGCCGCAGATTGACGCGCTGGTCGAACGGACACTGACCACATTTTCGGTACCGGGCATCGCCGTGGCTGTCGTAAAAGACGGGAAAGTAGTGCATGCCAGAGGCTACGGTGTCCGGTCGCTGCGGACCAAAGAAAAGGTAGACGAAAACACGATGTTCGGCATTGCGTCCAACAGCAAGGCGTTTACAGCGGCGGCGCTGGGTATCCTGATGGACGAAGGCAAGCTGACCTGGGATTCGAAGGTGATTGACTTTATCCCTGAGTTCCGGATGTACAACGCCTACGTCACCGAAGAATTCACCATCCGCGATTTGCTGACTCACCGCAGCGGCCTCGGCCTTGGTGCTGGCGACCTGATGTTCTGGCCTGATTCAAGCAACTTCACACTGAAGGATGTGATCCATAACCTGCGGTATTTGAAACCGGTATCGGGCTTCCGGACTAAATACGATTATGATAACCTGCTCTACATGGTTGCCGGTGAGGTCATTCAGCGGGTCAGCGGAAAAAGCTGGGAAGCCTTTGTCGAAGAGCGCATTATGAAGCCTTTGCAGATGAATGGCAGCGCCGGTTCCTACGAACGGCTTCCGGATAAGGTAAATGCGATTGATGCCCATGCCGCAGTAAACGGAACCGTACAGGTCATCAGCCGCGACAAATTCCGGTTCGGACATTCGGCCGGTGGCATCAATTCGAGCGTTTCGGATATGGCGAAATGGGTGACCATGCAGCTGAACCGCGGGAAATACGGCGACGGCAAGCGGCTGTTCAGCGAGTCGGTGCACAACGAAATGTGGGCACCGCAGACCATTACGCCGGTAAGTCCTGTACCGGTTCCGCCCTACAACACCCACTTTTCGGCCTACGGCCTGGGCTGGGGCTTATCCGACGTGAAAGGCTACAAACAGATCACCCATACGGGCGGGCTCGCCGGCATGGTAACGCAGGTAACGCTCATTCCTGAATTACAGCTGGGTATCATTGTGTTTACCAATCAGCAGGTAGGAGCCGCGTTCAGCGCCGTAACCAACACGATCAAAGATAGTTATCTGGGTCTTCCGCCGACCGATTGGGTGAAAATCTACGGTGACCGGGTTCAAAAAGGACAGGCTGAAGCCGATGCGATCACGAAATCGGTTTGGGAAGCCATTGCAAAAGAACAGCAGAGCATGACGGTAAAACCCGCCATTGCACCATACCTGGGCACCTACCGCGACAACTGGTTCGGCGATGTTGTGATCAGCCAGAAGGATAACCGCTACTGGTTTACCTCGGTGCGGTCACCGAAGCTGACCGGTGAGCTGTTTTACTACAAAAACAATACCTTCATCGTGAAATGGAATAACCGGAGCCTCGATGCCGACGCGTATGTCATGTTTCAGGTGGATGAGGACATGAAACCGTCGCGGATTACGATGAAACCGATTTCGCCGTTGACTGACTTCAGCTTCGACTTTCAGGATCTGGAGCTGAAGCGGGTGAAGTGAGCTGAGCAATAATAATGGTGGTACGACTTAAGGGAGCGGCCCTTCGCTCGTGCCACCACTGAAAAGTCGTTATATAGACGTTTTTTCATAAATCAAAGGCCGGCGGGTAAAATACTTTTTTTGAGGAAGTGGTCCGCTGATTGCCAGTTAATTATCCGGATATACCCTAAATTCCGTTTCCGAATCCCGGTAATTTTCGTAATTTTACATCCCGTAACGACGAAAACAGGTTTTCAGACATGGCGTCTACGGGCTCAAAATCCGCAAAATACATCTTTGTTACAGGCGGTGTAACATCTTCTCTTGGCAAGGGCATTATTGCTTCATCGCTTGCTAAATTACTTCAATCACGAGGTTTATCGGTAACCATCCAGAAGTTCGATCCCTACATCAACGTTGATCCGGGCACACTGAATCCATACGAACATGGAGAGTGCTACGTCACCGATGACGGGGCCGAAACGGACCTCGACCTTGGTCACTACGAACGTTTCCTTAACCGGCCAACGTCGCAGGCCAACAACATTACTACGGGGCGGATTTACTACAACGTAATTAACCGCGAACGCCGTGGGGACTTCCTTGGGAAAACTGTACAGGTTGTACCGCATATTACCGACGAAATCAAGCGTAACATCCGGTTGCTGGGCGATACGGGTGAATATGACATTATCATCACCGAAATCGGCGGCTGCGTAGGTGACATCGAGTCCCTGCCTTTCGTGGAAGCGGTCCGGCAGCTGAAGTTTGAACTGGGCGAAAAAGATACCCTGGTCATTCACCTGACCCTGATCCCGTATCTGCAATCGGCCGGCGAGCTGAAGACCAAGCCAACCCAGCACTCGGTGCGCATGCTGCTCGAAAACGGCGTTCAGCCGGACATTATCGTGTGCCGGACCGAACATCCGCTGCCGATGGAAATCCGCCGTAAAATTGCGCTCTTCTGTAACGTGCAGGTCAACTCTGTAATTGAGGCAATCGACGCGGAGACGATCTACGATGTACCGCTCCTGATGAAAAAGGAAAAGCTGGACCAGCGTACGCTGTATATGCTCGACCTGTATAACGATCAGGATGCCGATCTGGATGCCTGGAAAGATTTCCTGGGCCGGCTGAAGAATCCGTCGGATACCGTCCGGATTGGTCTGGTTGGTAAGTATGTGGAGCTGCACGATGCCTACAAATCCATTGCTGAATCGTTTATTCATGCCGGTGCCCAAAACGAGTGCAAGGTGAAACTGGAGTGGATTCAGTCGGAAACGCTGGTTGACGAGCATCATTGTGCCGATGTACTGCGCGAACTGGATGGTGTATTAGTTGCACCGGGCTTCGGTGAGCGCGGAATCGACGGCAAAATCAACGCGGTACGTTTTGCACGGGAAAACGGGATTCCATTCCTGGGTATTTGTCTGGGGATGCAGATGGCCGTGATTGAGTATGCCCGGAATGTACTGGGTCTGGAAGAGGCTCACTCAACCGAGATGAATCCGGAAACGCAGGTAGCGGTGATCGGTCTGATGGAAGATCAGAAAAACGTCACCGCAAAAGGTGGTACCATGCGGGTGGGGGCTTACCCGTGTAAGGTCAAGCGGGATTCGCTGGCGCATAAGATTTATGGTAAAACAACCATCAGCGAACGCCACCGCCACCGGTATGAGTTCAATAACGAATACCTGACCAAGCTGGAAAAGGCAGGGATGAAGGCTACCGGTATTAATCCGGAAAGCGGACTGGTTGAGATCGTGGAAGTACCGAATCACCCGTGGTTTGTGGGCGTTCAGTTCCATCCTGAGCTGAAAAGTACGGTTATGGCACCGCATCCTTTATTTGTTCACTTTGTGAAAGCAGCCCTCGCATATTCCCAGAAAAAACAGAATTATCAGCCTGAGCCAGCGGCAGATGCGGCCGTATTATCATAAGGTGTAAGGCCCTGATTAACTGCACAGCCCACTCCTGTTTCGCTCCGGACAGAGTGGGCTGTGTGCTTATCGGCAGTAAACCCGGATGAATGGTATGACTTCACCGTTGGTTAACCCGGCATTTCCCCGTAATTTTGCACTTATTCAAGCAGTTTTCAGTTTTCAGGTTACCGGTTACAGTTAAATGACAACAAAACCATAAGCTGAGTGCTGTATACTGAAATCAATTACAAATGGATCGTAATCAACTCGTTGGAATTGCCCTGATTTTAGCGCTGCTCGTCGGGTATCAGGTATTGATGCCTAAGCCGGAGCCGAAACCAGCTCAAACACAAACACAACAGGCCAAGGCCTCTTCAAAAGCTGCCACCACGCAGAAAACCACCACGCAGACGCTTGATTCTACCGCAGCCCGTTCGCTTTACGGCGATTTTGCCGTGGCTGCCAATGGCGAAGCACGCGACATCGTGGTTGAAAATAAGGACGTAAAAATTACCTTTTCGACAAAAGGTGGCCGCGTAAAGCAGGTGCTGCTCAAGAACTATGAGACCTACACCAAAAAGCCGCTTTTCCTGATTGACGAAAAAACGAGCAACACCTTACTGGAGGTGCAGACCAGAAAGGGGAAAGTCGATTTACACAGCCTGTATTTCCAGACCGCAGCCCAAAACACAACCGTGAGCGGAAAGCCACAGCGGATTACGTTCCGGCTGGAGGTGGCTCCGGGCGAAACTGTAGAGCAATCATACACCATTCCGGCAGAAGGCTATACGGTTGATTATGACCTGAAAATGAACGGACTGGATAATCTGGTCGGTAACGAAAATGTCCGGTTCTTCTGGCAGGATCGTATGCCCCAGTTCGAAAACGACCTGAAGGAGAACCGGCAGAAAGCGGTGATTAACTACCTGCTTCAGGACGAAACGTTTGAAGGCCTGCCTGAAGGACAGGATAGCCACGAAAAAGCGGTTGAAGAGCCGGTACAGTGGTTCTCGATCAAGCACAAGTATTTCCTGGCGGGTTTCATCGCAAAAAATGCGCCGTTGCAGAATGCAACGTTTAAGACGCTGGTTGACCCTGCGGATAGCTCGGTGGTGAAAACAGCCGTGGCCATTGTGAATCTGCCGATGGGTGACATCAAAACCGGCAAAGGTAACTATCGCTTCTACTATGGTCCGAATGACTACCAGCTGCTGGGCGATGTGGCTACTGAATTTGACCGCAACGTGTATCTGGGCTATGCCGTTCTGAAGCCGCTGAACAAATACTTCTTTGTGCCGGTATTCAGCATGTTCGAAAAAGTATTTACGAACTACGGCTTGCTGATCGTCGCGCTGGTGGTATTCGTAAAACTGCTGCTGACGCCGCTGACGTATAAGTCGTATGTCAGCATGGCGAAAATGCGGGTGCTGCAGCCGGAAATCAACGAAATTAAAGAGCGCGTCGGCGATGATATGACGAAAGTGCAGTCGGAGCAGATGAAACTGTATCAGCAGGTGGGAGTGAGTCCGCTGAGCGGATGTGTGCCTGTACTGGCAACGATGCCGATCCTGATGTCGTTGTTCTTCCTGTTTCCGAACCTGATCGAACTGCGCCAGAAGTCGTTCTTATGGTCAAGCGATTTGTCGACCTACGATGCGTTTCTGAAGTTTCCGGTAACTATTCCGTTCCTGGGCGACCACCTGAGCCTGTTTACGGTGATGATGACCATTTCGTCGATTGTCTATGCCTGGTATAACAACCAGAACACGCCGGCACAGCCTGGTCCGGTTAACATGAAGGCGATGAGCTATATTTTCCCGGTAATGTTTATGTTCGTACTGAACTCATTCCCGGCCGGTCTGACGTGGTACTACTTTGTCTCGAACGTGGTTACCATCACTCAGCAGCAGGTTATCCGCCGTTTTGTGGATGAAAACAAAATCAAGGCGGTGCTGGACGAAAACCGGAAGAAGTTTGCTACCGGAGGCGGGGCGAAGAAATCGAAATTCCAGGATATGCTGCAACGCACGCTGCAACAGGCAGAAGATGCCCGTAAAGATGCCGAAGAAGCCAAGCGTCGTGCCGAACAACGTCCGAAGAAGAAATAGTCACTGGATAAAAAGCTAATGATGCTCATACATTATCAGCTGTCATTCGTTTTTATTTGTTATGTAAAGCAACGCTTTCGGGCGTTGCTTTTGTCTGTTTAGTGCGCTAACTACTTTATCCGATGGAACATAGATGCTTTCGGCTTTACCTGCTGGTGATAACCGTATTACTGACAGGAAACCCGTTACGAAGCTGGAGTCAGATTTCACCCGAGGCCGAACGTCGTTACAAAGCGGCCGTTAAACTGGTACAGCTGGGTGATTATGAACGCGCCAAAGTCGAACTGTCGCCCATGACGCAGCGCGTAAACGGGCTGGCACCGTACGCACACTATTACTATGCAATTGCGTCGTTCCGGCAACGGAACTACGCCCAGGCACGGGCCATGCTCACCCAGCTCACAGAACGCTTTCCGGACTGGAAAAAACTGGATGATGCCCATTATCTCTATGCCGCCGCATCACTCGAAACCAGCCAGTGGGAAGAAGGCATTGCGGCGTTGCAACGGATTACAGATGCCGACCTAAAGCGGGAAGCTGTTAAAATGGAGCGGACCTTTCTGCCGAAAATTAAGGATCTGGCGCTGCTGAAAAAACTACAGCGTGATTATCCGGAAGATAAATACCTGGCCTGGACGCTGATTGACGGCATTCAGCAATCCTCGACGGATAAGGCGGATCTGGTCCTGTCTGACCAGCTCACGAACCGCTACGGCGACCCGTCACAGCTGGCCTTTGAGACCGCTCCGCGCGGCACCCGTCCTGCGCAACAACAAACGACACCGCCTCCGGTAGTGCAGACCCAGCCGGCAGCACCGCGTAAACCGGCCGTAAACCGGCAGAAAGGCTACTATAATATCGCCGTTTTATTTCCATTCCGGTTACCGGAAACGGATACCGAGCGGCCGGCCCGCAACACGCAGTTTGTCTACGACCTGTATGGCGGCATGAAACTGGCGAAAGCAAAGCTCCAGGCTGAAGGAATTACCGTAAACCTGTTTGCTTACGATCTCGACAATGACGACGACAAAACGCTGGAGCTGATCAATAATCCGTCCTTTGCGCAATCGGCTGACATGATTTTCGGGCCTATGTACGCCGAGCCAAACCGGCTGGTGACGTCGTATGCCATGCAGAGCGAAGTACCATTGATCAACCCGATCGCAACCAGCCGCGACTTGGTCGATGGCCAGCCGATGGCTTATCTGGCTCAGCCGTCGCTGAATCAGCAGGCAGAAAAAGCAATGGCGTTCGCGCATTCGCTGGGGCAGGCACGCCGGGCAGCGCTCTATTATGGCGGATCAAAAAAGGATTCAACCCTCGCCGCGCTGTATCAGGCTGAACTGAAGCGGCGCGGTTACCAGATTCTGGAATTTAAAAAACTGGCCGGAAACGCAGAGGCTATTGCGGCATCCATGAAGATTGGCGGAGTGAGCACATCGGTAGGCCAGCCGGCCATTGGTTCGGCCAATTCGTCGCAGATGCCCGGCCACGTGTTTGTGGCCAGTAGCAACGAAGCTGATGGACCACGCATCATCGACGCCCTGAACAAGCGACGGGTTGCGGCGCCGGTAATTGCCACCTCGTCGGCGTTTGATTTTTATCAGAATTCCGTTTCGACATTTACCAAGAAGGAACTGTACCTGCTCTATCCGGATTTTCTGGACCGTGGCCGGCCGGTGGTCGATGAATTCGAAAAAGCATACCTGAATATGCAGAACATAATCCCGTCGGTGTATGCCGCACAGGGGTATGACATGTTGCTGTTCTTCGGGCGTCAGATTGCCCGTAATAGTTTTCCGGTCAAAAACTCGTCGGGGGCACAGGCCGATGATTACCTGTTGTCTGGCTTCGATTACGCGAAAGGAAACGAAAATCAGATTGTGCCTATTGTCAAGTTCGAAGACGGGCGGCTTACGAAAATTAACTAATTAAATGAAAAATATGTAATGTGTAATGAACAATGTATAATGAGGGCTTACGCTCGTCGTATAGGTTGGCTTCAGAACACATTATCTATTGCTCATTATCCATTATTCATTAAAAAAGTAGTTATGACAACGAGCGAACAACTTTTTGAAAAAGCGAAAACGCTGATTCCGGGTGGGGTGAACTCACCGGTACGGGCATTCCGCGCAGTGGGTGGATCACCGGTATTTATTAAGTCGGCAAAAGGCCCGTTTTTATACGACGAAGACGGTAAACGATATATTGAATTAATCAACTCGTGGGGCCCGATGGTGCTGGGTCATGCATTCGGACCCGTCGAAGAAGCCGTGCGGGAGGCCATTCAGCATTCGTTTTCGTTCGGAGCACCAACCCGCAAGGAGGTCGAAATGGCCGAGCTGATTGTCAGTATCGTACCGTCGGTCGAAAAAGTCCGGATGGTTAACTCCGGTACCGAAGCGACTATGGCAGCGATCCGGCTGGCGCGGGGCTTTACCGGACGGGACAAGATTATCAAGTTTGAAGGCTGTTACCACGGCCACGGCGATTCATTTCTGATCGCGGCCGGCAGCGGCGCCCTGACCATGGGAACGCCGGACAGTCCGGGGGTAACGAAAGCGACCGCCCTCGATACCCTGACGGCTCCCTACAACGACCTGCAGGCCGTAGAAAATCTGATTGACAATAATCCGAACCAGATTGCCGCTCTGATTCTGGAGCCGGTGGTTGGCAATATGGGCTGTGTGCTGCCCGAGCCGGGCTTCCTCGAAGGTCTGCGCGACCTGTGCACCCGTCACGGGATTCTGTTGATTTTCGACGAAGTCATGACCGGATTCCGGCTTGCCAAAGGCGGTGCGCAGGAACGTTTCGGTGTTACGCCCGACCTGACTACGATGGGCAAAATCATTGGTGGCGGCATGCCGGTCGGTGCTTATGGCGGCCGTGCCGAGATTATGAATTTTGTGTCGCCGGCGGGTCCGGTTTACCAGGCTGGTACGTTGTCGGGTAACCCGATTGCTATGTCGGCGGGTCTGGCGATGCTGCATCACCTGAACGACCATCCGGAGGTATATACCCGTCTGGAAGAAATCGGCGGTAAGCTGGCGGCAGGCTTTCAAGCAGGGCTGGACAAGGTTGGGCTGCCGTATACCATCAACCAGATCGGGTCGATGTTTACGATGTTCATGACCGATCAGCCGGTTACTGATTTTGCCTCGGCGAAGACCTGTGATCTGCCCCTGTTTGGCCGTTATTTTCAGGCTATGCTGAAGCGTGGTGTGTATCTGGCTCCTTCGCAGTTCGAGAGCCTGTTTGTATCGACTGCCCTTACGGATGAGTTAATCGACGAGGTAATTTCGGTCAACGAAGACGCCCTGCGGGAAGCCGTTTAAACATGACGTTTTCGATTGTCATTCCGGTATATAACCGCCCTGATGAACTGGCTGAGTTGCTCGAAAGCCTGACCCGGCAGACCTTTACCGCTTTTGAGGTAATTGTCGTCGAAGATGGCTCGACGCGGAAAGCCGATCAGGTGGCTAAGCAGTATGCCGGCCGGTTACCGCTGACCTACTATTACAAGGAAAATACCGGACAGGGGTTTTCGCGGAATTTTGGTTTTGAACGGGCCAAAGGCGATTATTTTATCGTCTTTGACTCTGATGCCATTGTTCCCCCAACATATCTGGAAACGGTAGACAGGCATCTGAACACCAGCTGGCTGGACGCTTACGGCGGACCTGACGCGGCCGATCCGGATTTTACGCCGCTGCAACGCGCGATCAGTTACTCAATGACGTCGGTATTTACGACCGGCGGAATCCGGGGCAGCAAAAAGAATCTGGGCGGGCAGTTCCATCCGCGTAGTTTCAACATGGGCCTTTCGCGTAAAGTGTTTCAGGAAACGGGTGGCTTTGCGAAGCGGGACATGGGCGAAGATATGGAACTGAGCACGCGGCTGATCCGGTCGGGCTATACGGTCGGGCTGATTCCGGATGCCTACGTGTATCATAAGCGCCGGGGCACGTTCGGGGCCTTTTTTAAACAGGTATTCAGCTTCGGCCGTACCCGGATTCAGCTCAAACGGAAGTACGGCATTCCGGTGAAACTGGTCCATACCTTGCCGGTATGGTTCACCGTCGGTTTGTTGAGTCTGCCGGTACTGGCCCTGGTCTGGTGGCCGATGTTCGGACTGGGACTGTCGCTGCTGAGTCTGTTTATGCTACTGCTCGGACTGGATGCCGCCCGCCGCGAGAAAAGTATTTACGTCGGTGGCCTGAGTATGATTGCTGCTCTGATTCAGCTGACGGGGTACGGTTTAGGCTTCCTCAAGGAGTTCTTCCGGCCGGCCTGAAAGAAAATTGGCAGAACGGGTGCGTAGTTGCCCGTTCTGTTGTACTTTAACTTGTAAAACATCACTATGAGACGCGTGTTATCTGATTAGAAACGCGCAATGAATAACTGAGAAACCCGCAAGCCTTATGCCTAATCCTGCGAAGCCCCCCGGTCGACGCCTGTTAAAGCGGATGAGTACCCGCACTAAATGGATGATTCTGTCACCTGTAAGCCTGCTTTTAGTGGGTGCTGGTTTATGTATTTTCAGTGAAGCGTCACAGTTGAAACATACCGGTGCGCCGTTCCGGCAATGGTTTCTGATCGGGACCTACAGCCTGATTATGATCAATGGCGGTTTAGCCCTGTTCGGGCAGGCAGTGCGGTTACGGGTCGCGCTGGATTACCGGCGTTTTGTGCGGCGGCAGTTGAAGAAGGAGCTTAAAGACCGTTTGGCGCGGCGTAAGGCAGCGGCAGGAAATAAAGGCGGGCAGAGCTAAGTGCTTGTGCCGTTGGGAGTATACAAATGAAAACCACATACGGTTATAGTATTGGTAGCAGCATGTCTACACACTATAACGGTATGTGGTTTTTGTATAATTACAGGACTGATAAGAGGGTAAATCCCCGACAGCCTGATAATTAAGCAGCTTTTTTCTCAGCGAAAGAAGCTTTGATGGCGTCGACGTCAACGTTGCGGATTTCCGGTTTACGCAACAATTGTTTGATTTTGCTAACTGCGTTGTTAGCGCGCGCTTTGTTTTTGCGGTCTTTCCGCTTAAGTGCTGAAACTCCCATTGTGTATAGTTATTTTTCGTATCTTCTGAAAATGAACCGCAAAATTACGATTTTTTATGTAGAGACGCAACATCTTGCGTCTCTTTTGCTTGGTAACGTGCCGTGACATATATTTTGGCGGATATAGTAAACGTGTGGAAGTATACAACCTGACCGGCGCTGAGACGCAAGATGTTGCTGTTCCCGCAACTTTACCGGATGAATAATGTATTGACCTGACCGGCGCTGAGACGCAATGTATGGCTGTTCTTGCCACTTCACCGGACGAATAATGTATTGACCTGACCGGCGCTGAGACGCAAGATGTTGCGTCTCTACGGGATTAAATCCTAATTTTGCGGTATGCAAAAACCAGGCTTACCAAAAGGAACCCGCGATTTCGGGCCGGAGCAAATGGGCAAACGGCTCTATATATTTGATACCATTCGTCAAACATTCCGTCGGTTCGGTTTTCAGCCGCTTGAAACACCCGCGATGGAAAACCTGTCGGTCCTGATGGGTAAATACGGTGACGAAGGCGACCAGCTGCTGTTTAAAATCCTGAATTCCGGCGATTTTCTTGATAAAGTATCCGACGCCGATATTGCCGCCGGTGCTAAAAAACTGACAACTAAGATTTCTGAAAAAGGCCTGCGTTACGACCTGACCGTACCGTTTGCCCGCTATGTGGTCATGAATCGGCATGCGCTGGCGTTGCCGTTTAAGCGCTACCAGATGCAGCCGGTGTGGCGGGCTGACCGGCCGCAAAAAGGCCGTTACCGCGAGTTTTATCAGTGTGATGCAGACGTAGTCGGCACGGATTCGCTGCTATGCGAAGCAGAAATCGTGATGATGATTCACGAAGTATTCAGGAATCTGGGTATTCAGAACTTCAGCGTCAAAATCAATAACCGCAAGATTTTGGCCGGGATTGCTGAAGCCATCGGCGCGCCCGGACAGGAAGGGCCGCTGGCAGTGGCCATTGATAAACTGGATAAAATCGGCCGGGAGAAAGTACTTGATGAACTGCGTGAGCGCGGTTTTCCGGAAGAATCCATTGACCGGCTGGAACCGATGTTCGCCCCCGCCGGTGACTCGCTCGAAACCCTGAATGAGCTTAAGGTATGGCTGGCAGATTCGGAACTGGCGCAGAAAGGCATTGCCGAACTGGAAGAAGTCTGGCAGACAGCGAACGCACTTGGCCTGGCAGACTCACAACTGGAACTGGATGTGACGCTGGCGCGTGGCCTGTCGTACTATACCGGGGCTATTTTTGAAGTCAAAGCCAACGGTGTCCAGATCGGCAGCGTTAGCGGCGGCGGTCGGTATGATAACCTGACGGGCGCGTTCGGGCAACCCGGCTTATCAGGCGTCGGCATCTCGTTTGGTGTTGACCGGATATATGATGTCATGGACGAACTGAACCTGTTTCCGGCGACGGCGCAGCAGAGTTCGCAGGTATTAATTATCTGCTTCGATGCCGAAGGCCGCAGCGTAGCCTATCCACTTCTGAGTCAGTTACGGAATGCCGGTGTTGCTGCCGAAGCCTACCCGGATCTGGCCAAAGTCAAGAAACAGCTGGACTACGCCAATGCCAAACAAATCCCATACGTAGTGCTGATTGGGTCGGAGGAAATACAGACCGGAAAACTGACCGTCAAAAATATGATTACCGGCGAGCAGCAGCAGCTGACCGCTGAAGAAATTGTCGCCTTGTTCTAGGCCGGCAGCGATCCCTGAAAAACGCCCTGATTCACTGTCGGAGCGTTTTTCAGGCTACATTGTTAACCCAACTCAAACGGCACCGAATCGTATTCTTTGCCGTTCACAATGAGGGCAATGCGGTGTTCACCCGCGTAAAACCGGCGAGTGGTGATAGGAACGAATTTCTGGTGCCTGACGATGGAAGCCTGTTCACCGGCGGCAAACAACCGTTCGCTGATCTTGAATACCTTGCGGGATAACTGCCCGTTCTGCAACCGGTAATACACGGCGTATTCGAGCCGGATCGTCAGCGGCGAGGTATGGCTATTTTGGAATGAAAAGGTAAAGGTGAGCCTGTCGCCAATGCGGATGACTGGTGTCAGCAACCGGAACTGCTGCACCTCAACCCGGGAGCTGTCGAGGGCGTAAAAATCCAGAATGGAAGCATTACCCTGTTTCAGGAGTGTCCGGCAACCGTGTTTGATCAGGGCGTCGGTTTCCGGACTGAGACCTTTCCAGACGCGGGCAATGGCCAGTACCGTTTCAGGGTAGTCTTTCGACATATCGTTCAGATTATTGGCAACGCTCCGGCGGACATACTCCGACGGGTCGTTTTTCAGGCTTTCCAGAATCGGCAGAATGGGGGATGGGTCTTGTTTCAGCGCAGGAACGGCCATACCCCAGGGCAACCGCGGACGACTCCCTTCACTGGCCAGCCGCCTGACGTGGTGATTCGGGTGATGTGCCCACGCCTGCATTTGCGCCATCATCGGCACAAAATACCGGCGGAGAAACGGCCGGACCGCAAATTCACAGCTGATGAACTGCGTTACCCGCTCAATAGCGGCGACGGCTGTGTCGAAGTCATCCAGCCCGTAGGTTTCGATATAATCCGGTAAAAACAGGAAGAGAAAACTGTTTTTGCCCAGCGGATCAGTCCGGAGCTCTGTGATCAATGCATCAATGACAGCAACGGCCTCGCTGAAACCGGCAGGCATGAACCGGTGAAGGACACGGGTAGTGTGCCTCATCCGGTCTTTCAGCTCCATATTGGCAAATCCGGCATCAAAAATCAGGTCAATGAACCGGGTCTTGTCAAAGTCCGGTATCACCTGCTGCATGACGCGGGCAAATTCCTGATAAAATACCGGCGAATAAAGGTCTTTCAGTGCGCTCATAGGGCAAAGATCGGCAGGTGCCCTGACAGCCCTATGGCAGGAGTGAAGCTGAAAAATAAATTTTGGCTTCACTCCCGCTTATGTTTACAGCATCTGATAAATCTGAATGTTGTTGCCGCAGGTGTCGTTAAAAACGGCCAGCCTCGTCGGACCCATGAGTGTCGGCGGCATACTGAACACCACGTTAGCCGACACCAGCCGGTTGTATTCCTCGTCAAGGTCCTCCACTTCAAACGCCGTATACGGAATACCGGCCTCAAAAAGGGCTTTCTGAAACGTTTGGGAGGGCGGGAAGGCGGTTGGCTCCAGTACCAGCTCGACGCCGTCAGGCTCGTCTTTGGCAACTACTGTCAGCCACCGGTGTTCGCCCATCGGTACTTCTGTTTTCTTGACAAAACCCAGTATGCCCGTATAAAACCGGAGCGCTTTTTCCTGGTCATCCACCAGCAGGCTTTTCAGACGTATTTTCATCGGATTGTGCGTTTAAAGACGCAAGTAAGCGCCGGATCAGGGCAGCGGCTTATCGGATATTGCTTTTTTCTGCCACGCCGACGGAAGCTGTCCGGTATGCTTTTTAACCAGTGCCGAAAAGGAAGCTGTGCTGGAAAACCCCAGCATAAAGCAGGTTTCGGTCATGGAGTGTCCGGTCCGGAGTAATCGTTTGGCTTCGCGTATCCGTACCGATGTCAGGTATTGATGGGGAGTGATGCCGTAACATTGCCGGAAAAGCCGGATAAAATGAAACGGGGACATATGCGCTTCACGGGCAATTGTTTCCAGCCTGAGCGGCTCAGTAAACTGGCTGTCGATGAGTTGTTTAGCTTTTACAAGACGGTTGATGAGTACCTGGTTCGGAAAGCAGCTGTGTCTCAGTTGCCTGACCTGTTTCTGATAATACGTCATAGTCAGTTTCTACACTGGTATCGGATAAAGGTACGGCACGGGCCGGATAACTACAATCGCTGTAAACTAAAGATGTATGTTATACAAGCAACCCCTTCTGAATAACAGAAGGGGTTTATTCGATTAGGTGTCAGCGTGTGTAACCAATGCCCATCATGTTCTCGCGGGTGGCAGATTCGCGGCCGGTGAAGTCGACCGTTATGGAAGACGCATATTGCCCGTCGCCGAATACATCGCTGACTTTCAGTTTTGTATTGGTTGGCTTATATACTGCCGATACCTCATAACGGCCAATCGGCACATCTTTAAAGAAGTTGTCGTAGCGTTTTTTCGCTTTAAGTGTAAGGGTTTGTCCGGTTGATCCGTCAATCAGCGGCCCGACAGGTTTAAAGGTAAATTCGATGTTTTCGTTGTCGTATAAATCTGTGTTCGGATCGCGGAACAGCTCAACCGTTCCGCCATAATATAAATCCAGACTCAGATCGGCTACGTGGCCGGTCAGTTTCCACTGGAAATCGCGGACAGGTTGCTCCTCGGCCGTAAACGAATCCGCGTTTTTCGGATCAAGGCTGATTTTATAAACGTGGCCATTATACTGCTTCAGGATATAACCCCGCGCAATCCATTGCCCCAGATTATTGATTAACTGAATCTGATAACTGCCACTGGCAGACGTTTTGACTTCGGCGCCGCGATCCTTGACCACGGTGTTTTCGGTATAGATGGTTGCCTGGGCCAGTGGTTTGCCCTGCGGATCTGTAACGTTGCCGGTCACATAGCCTTTTTTGCCGCCGGAGGGGTTTCCCGGATCAACCGTGTTCGTATTACTCTGGCAGGCTGTGGTACTGAGCAGTCCGAATACGGTAAGTGTTAAGAGGCCGTTGAGATTGCGGAGTGATTTTGTAACGTTCATTGGTACAGTTGTTTACGTTATTGTTGTCGGATGATGGGTCAAAAATGCAGACACACAGCCGGTTTTTTAAACAGAACAAGTACCAATTGCGGGGTTGGCAGTATTAACTGCCGGTTCAGGCGAATTAACTGTGGGCGGGAAATGGATGGTTTGCGCCGGCCTCAGCAAAAAGTAGTGATTGGCTGAGGCCGGAACAACCCCGGTTTACCAGGTCCGCAGCGTGTAGGCGGCGTGCCAGAAGTCGTACTCAAGCCGCGAAGCTGTGATGAAGGCATCGGTCATTGTCTGCCGGACTGTATTGGTTGCCCCGGCAGCAACACGGTCGCAGATAGCAATGGCCTGCTGAACGGCGAGGCCGAATTCCTCTCCGCCATACGTAGCAATCCAGCGCTGGTAAGGATTGCCGGTTGCCTGTGGCTGCCGCAGGATATGATCGCCGACGGCTTTGTAAATCCAGAAGCAGGGCAACACGGCTCCCATGGCCACCTCTACCGGATCGAGCGCTGCTGTACTTTTCAGAAAATGGACATAATGATGGCAGGCCGGTTGCAGTACTTCCTTCGCCGTTATGCCGAAATCAACAAAATAGGACTCGTGCAGGCTGTTTTCCACCAGAATTGCATTTTCGGCGAAACGCATGAACGCAAGCGCGTCGCCGGTATGGGCGGCGCGGGCGCCAATCAGGGCGAGGGCTCGTCCGAAATGGTCCAGATAGCCGGAATCCTGCATCATGTAAAACCGGAACTTTTCAGCCGGTAGTGTACCGGCGCTGAGTTCCTTAATAAACGGCATGGCCAGAATCGACTGATAAACCGGCGTAATCTGCTGCCAGGCGTGCTCAGACCAGTTCATGTTTGATCAGTTTTTGCGGGTTAAAAAAATGGTTTAGCGGACCATTGCCTTTGCCGGTGACGACATCAGCGCCGCTCCGGATGGCCTCATGCACGTACGCCTGTCCGAGTGCTACTGCTTCGTAGAGTGGTTTCCCCTGAGCAATAAACGCGGCGATGGCCGAGGAAAGGGTGCAGCCCGACCCATGCGTATTGCGGGTGTCAAACTTCCGGTATTCGAACACCTGAATAGATCCCGAGCCATCAAAGTATAGCGAGGTAAGCAGCGGCGTTGGCAGATGCCCGCCTTTCAGCAGCACTGACCGGCAGCCCAGTTTCAGGATTTTTTCACCGGCCACATACATGTCATCGAGCGTCCGGATAGCCATGCCGGCCAGAATTGCAGCTTCGTCCATGTTCGGCGTAATGACACTGGCTATCGGGAACAGGTTGTCGATCAGGGTTGAAATGGTCTCTTCCTCAATAAGCCGGTGGCCGCTGGTGGCGACCATAACAGGGTCAAATACCACCGGTACGGCCGAATACTGGCCGAGGGTGTTAACAATGGTCCTGACCAGTTCGCTGGTATGTACCATCCCGATCTTAATGGCATCGGGGAAAATATCGTCCAGAATGCAGGCAATCTGGTCGTGGACAGCCTCTACCGGAATCGGGTAAATCGTCCGGACGCCCTGGGTATTCTGTACCGGCAGGGCGGTCAGCACCGACGTAGCGTAACAGCCGAGCGCCGAAACGGCTTTCATGTCGGCCTGAATACCGGCGCCGCCACTGCCGTCGAATCCGGCGATGGTCAGCACAGAAGGATAACGATACTGGCTCATAATGCTTTCAGGATTGAGTTTTTAAGTTCATAAGCCGCCTGCTGCGGTTGGTCAGCCGCACAGATGGCGGAGACCACTGCGATGCTGTCTGCACCTGCCCGGATGACGGATGCCGCGTTTTGAGCGTTCATATTACCGATGGCAATCAGTGGCTTATCGGTCAGCGAACGGATACGGGCAATACCGTCGAGACCCCATTCCGTAACGGTGTCCGTTTTGGTCGGGGTACTGAATACAGGGCTGAGGCCCAGGCAGTCGGCGGTAGCGGTTTCGGCCGT
Organism: Arsenicibacter sp.; assembly: GCA_965247375.1. GTDB lineage: Bacteria > Bacteroidota > Bacteroidia > Cytophagales > Spirosomataceae > Arsenicibacter. The sequence continues at coordinate 166,456 of CBDFHU010000161.1, read as the reverse complement.
TTCCAACTGGTGCAGGTATTCTACCGAGTAACCAATATTCCGGCAATCAGGCCACTGCCGGCGGACTTCGGACGGAGGCATATCGTTATTGCCGACATGAATACCAAATGCGCCGATGGCTTTGGCTACTGCCAGATTGTCGTTAATAATCAGTGGAACCCGATAGCGATCGGTGATCTCTTTCAGCAGGAGGGCCTGCCGCAGAAATGAGGCATGATCCAGCGTTTTTTCCCGCAGCTGAATAATGTCGACACCGCCTGAGATGGCTTCTTCGGCGACTGAAAACAGCGAACGGCCGCGGCAGTTTTGCGCCGAGATGACCAGGTAGAGCAAATACGGAAACGCAGAGCGATCAGGCATGATGACTGATAGTAAGCTGCTGCTTGAATTCTGCTTCAGACAAGGCATAAAGCTTATCCAGCAGCTGTACCTGAAGACTGCCCGGGCCGGTGGCCGTTTGTGCAGCCAGTTCACCGGCGAGGCTGAAGAGGGCCATAGCCGCGGCAACGGCTTCCGTTTTATCAGGTACAACGGCAATAAAGGCCCCGATCACAGCCGTTGATGAGCAGCCAAGTCCGGTGACTTTGGTCATGAGTGGATGTCCGTTTTTGAGATAAACAGTTTGTTTGGGCCCGAGGATGATGTCGGTTGCGCCGGATATACAGACGACAGCGCCATACGTTTCCTGTAAAAACCGGGCGGCTTCAAGGGCTTCGTTACTTTCGGCGGTGCTGTCAACCCCTTTAGTAACGGTCTGATTGGCTTTGGCCAGCGCCATGATTTCGGAGGCGTTGCCCCGGATGACGGTCGGGTGGAGGGCCAGTAGTTCGGACAGCACTTCGTCGCGGAACGGCGTGGCCCCGGCCCCGACGGGGTCCAGCACCCAGGGCTTGCCGAGTGCATTGGCGTGGCCGGCAGCCATTTTCATGGATTTAACAAAATACTCGTCCAGTGTGCCGATGTTGATGACGACCGCCTGACAGATCGAGACCATGTCTTTTATTTCCGGATGGGCATGCGCCATGATAGGCGATGCACCGGCTGCCAGCAGCGCATTGGCGGTATTGTTCATCACCACAAAGTTTGTGATGTTATGAACGAGCGGCGATTGGTCGCGGACAGATTGGATGTGATTCCAGAGCTTGTTTACCATAACAATGAATGAAGTACATGAAATGGCTATAGACGCTCTTCTGAGAAGCAAGTAAAGACGGAGTACGGCACTGCTTGTGCGGCGTATCTGCTTTTCCCTACGCCGGTATCAACCGGATCAGGTTCAAAGGGACTCTCTCAATTCTTTTCAGAATACCCCTAAAGCCGCTACGAAGGTACAAAAAAATAGTTGTCTGTAAAGGACGGATTTTCCGGGACAGGATTCCGCAATTTATTCCTGATCAACTTTTTTGTCCAGCATAATCAGCTGGTCGGCCACAATTTCGGTGACGTAGCGGGTGTTGCCCTCCTTATCATCGTACTGACGGGATTTGATTTTACCTTCCAGATATACCAGACTCCCTTTTTGCAGGTACTTACCGGAAACCTCTGCCAGATTGCGCCAGACGACAATGGAATGCCAGGTGGTTTCGGCGTGGGTCTGCCCGTTTTTGTCTTTGTAACTTTCCGTAGTCGCCAGCGAAAATTTAGCGACAGCCGTATTGTTGTCAATGTGTTGCAGAACAGGGTCTTTGCCCAGATGACCGATCAGCGAGACTTTGTTTAATCCTCTCATGGTGGTTGAAGTATGATTGACGTTTCAACTGAGACGGAGGGGAATAAAAAAAGTCTCGCCGGTAAAAGCGAGACCCCACAAACAAAGTAATCTATTTACTAAAAGAGGCTTACACGCCGGTTGCAAAGGTTGCTTGTTGTACTGCGGAAAGAATCGTCGGATTGCCCAGGCGGGCTACTTCACCAATAATAATGATCGCCGGATTGCTGATACCGGTTTCGGCAACGACATCGATCATGGTATCAACCTGACCGATAACGGCCTGCTGCTCCGGCAGCGTACCGTTCTGTACGATGGCAACCGGTGTGTCCTGTTTGCCAAGGGCAGCAAATACGTTCATGATCTCCGGTAGTTTGTGCATGCCCATCAGAATAACCACCGTGGCCGTTGATTGGGCGGCGAGTTGAAGGTCCTGCGAGAACTTACCGTCTTTAGTCGTGCCGGTCACAACCCAGAAGCTTTCGGAGAGCCCGCGGGTGGTAAGCGGGATACCCGCACTCGCCGGTACGGCATAGCTGCTTGATAAACCGGGCACGACGTCGATGTCAATACCATACTGACGGGCGTACTCCAGTTCTTCGTAACCACGGCCGAACACAAACGAATCACCGCCTTTGAGTCGGACCACGTGACCGTATTGCTGCGCATAGTGCACGATCAGCGGATTGATTTCCTCCTGCACGCACGAATACGCACCCCGCCGTTTTCCGACATATACTTTCAGGGCATCCGGTCGGCAGTAATCCAGCAAATCAGGGTGAACAAGGGCATCATACATCACCACATCGGCTTGTTTCAGCGCCTTGATGCCTTTTAACGTTATCAGCTCCGGATCGCCCGGACCCGCACCTACGAGGGTTAGCTTCATGGTTTAAAGAGATAAAGAGCGAAAGAGATAAAGCGTGAGCACCAACGGGTAAAGTCACAGATTTACTCTTTCAGTCTTCTTAATAGGCGAGGAGGCAGAGCTGTTAAGATCACTCTTTCACTCTTTGTCTCTTTCGCTCTTTGAAAAATTAGCTGTCTTGTGCCTGGATCAGTTCCTGGAGGGCAGGGGAGCCTTCGAGCATGATCTGGTGATCGCGGTAGGCGTTGACAGCAGTTAAGAATTGGCCGGCCTTCTCAATCAGTTGTTGTGCAAAGGCTTCTGAAGGCTCATTTTTGTTGATACTGAAGGCCAGTGTTTTGAACTCGCCTTCGGCCGAATGAAAACCGGTTTCGCCGATAAAGTGCTTGTCGAAGTCACTCACAATGCCATGTTGGGTATTGGTAGCCACATCCTTCGTCATCAATGCCGCTTTGGCACCGGTAATCAGCGTGTTATAGGCGTGATAGATAGCATCGGAGAAACGGCCTTCTTCCAGGGCTTCGCTGGCCCACTGTAATTTTTCCGTCGCTTCAATCAGGGTTGTGGCAACCAGGTCAATCATTACCCCGGCACACTCGCCCACACCAACTTCCGTCACAAACGGCTCGGTATGATCCCAGTCGATGTAATCCTGCTCGGTAACCGATTTAAGGTCAGCCAGTGGTTTCAGTAACTGATAGAAATAGTTTTTGCCCTGACGTGCGTAGTAATCGCTGTAATATTCGCCGTCAAACGCGTTGGCTTCAAAATCCTGAAACAGCGCCCGGAGCACAGCAGGACCGCGTTTGGTCGGTACTTTAATCACTTTATCGCCGATCAGACCTTCGTTTTTGCTGTTAAAACCGCCACCCAGCAGTACCTGTAAGGCAGGCAGCACATAGGCGCCGTTTTTCAGCGACGAGCCGTGGAAACCGATATTGGCCGCTGAGTGCTGACCACAACCGTTCATACAGCCGCTGATCTTGATTTTGATATCGTTGTTGTAAATCAGGTCTTTAAACTCAAGCTTCATCATGTCCTCCAGTGCCCGTGTGATCCCGTAGCTGCTCGAAATGGCGAGGTTACAGGTATCTGTACCCGGGCATGTCGTGATGTCGGCGGTTGAGTCGAAACCCGGTTCTGCAAGACCCAGCGCATGCAGCTCATCGTATATCGCCTGTAAATTTTCGGGGCGGACATAGCGCAGCAGGTAGCCCTGGTTGACGGTTACACGAATGTCATCAGCGGCGTATTTTTTAACGATACCGGCCAGTGCACGGGCCGTATTCGACGACATATCGCCGAGTAACACCCGCAGCTGAACAGCGTACCAGCCTTTTTGCTTCTGTTCAAATACGTTGGTGTTGAACCACTCCAGAAACTGTACATCCGTAGACTCAGGCTGATAGCCTGAGACTTCCGGACGTTCTGCAAACAGTGGTAAATCAAAAGCAGTGGTGTCTACCGGATATACCTTTGCGTTCAGCGCCGGCCATTCTTCCTCAACCTTCGCAAGAAATCCTTCCAGACCTAAATCATTCAATAAGTATTTCATCCGGGCCTTGTGCCGCTTGGTCCGCTCGCCGTAGCGGTCGAACACGCGGATAACGGCCTCAGTAAACGGAATAACCTTGTCGGCTTCCAGAAACTCATAGGCAGTCTGCGCCATGTAAGGCTGTGCACCCAGGCCACCGCCAACGACAACCTTAAAGCCTCGTTTGCCGTCCTGTACGCGCGGAATCAGTCCGACATCGTGGATATAGGCGTAGGCTGAGTCTTTTTCAGACGATGAAACGGCAATCTTAAACTTACGCCCCATCTCCTGGCAAATGGCATTGCGCAGAAAGTATTCAAAAATCGACTGGGCATACGGGGTAATATCAAAGGGCTCAAGCGGATCAACACCGGCACGGGCAGAGCCCGTTACGTTCCGGACTGTATTGCCACAGGCTTCTTTAAGCGTAATGTTGGCGTCTTCCAGATCAGCCCAAAGCTGCGGGGAGTCGGCCAGTTTAACGAAGTGAAGCTGAATATCCTGACGGGTTGTGGCATGCAGATTACCGGTTGCATACTTGTCGGATGCTTCGGCAATGCGGATAAGCTGATCGGCCGTAATCCGGCCATGCGGCAATTTAATCCGGATCATCTGTACGCCCGGCTGACGCTGGCCATACACGCCCCGTGCCAGACGAAACTTACGGAACTGCTCATCGGTAAGTTCTCCATTCGTAAAAACACTGATCTTCTTCTGAAGATCCAGAATGTCGCGTTGAGCTTTGGCGCTTACGTTATCGGAAAATCGTACAGACATAAGGTATGTAGTCTATAGAGTTTATATTCTATCTCTTAAAAACAAAGGCCGGAATGGCTCCGGCGCTTTTGGGTAACATTGTACGGGCAAATATAGTGCCTTGTGGGGAGGACAGAAAAAAACGACCGGCACTTTTCGTTATAGGTTATAACCAAAAGTTATAACTGGTCCAAAACACGACAGGATTTTGTGATCATCAGAATTAATGAATTGCAATTAAATCCTGATGATCACAAAATTGTGTCTGAAAAAATTAGTTCGTTTCGTTTTGAAGCATCAATGCGCCGACGGTAACATTTGATGTTTCGTCGATCAGGATGGCACCGCCGTTTACACGGTTTTTGGAATATGGATCGAAGCTGATCGGCTGCGCTGTTTTCAGTACCACGCGGGCGATGTCGTTGAGCTTCAGGCTTTCTATGCCTTCTGTTTCTTCGTACGTATTGACATTCAGCTGATAAGCAATGTCGCGGACTACGCAGCGTGACCGGAAGGTACCGTGCTGGAGCGTATATTTACTGCCGATTTTCAGTTCTTTTGTATCCATCCAGCAGAGCATGGCCTCAATATTCTGACTGACAATCGGCTGGCTGTCTGCCTTTACGATCAGATTGCCACGGCTGATGTCAATGTCATCGGCCAGATGCAGGATCACTGACATCGGGGCAAACGCCTCATCTTTTACTTCTTCAAAAAACTCGATGGCCTCGACGGTAGAGGTTTCGCCGGATGGCAGCACCGTAACGGTATCACCTTTCCGGAAAATACCACTCGTGATTTTACCGGCATAGCCACGGTAATCGTGCAGGTCGGTTGTCTGTGGGCGGATGACATACTGCACCGGGAACCGGGCATCGGTCAGGTTCACATCGTGGTCCAGCTCAACGGTTTCGAGGTAGTTCAGCAGTGTAGGACCTTCGTACCACGGCATGTGCTGTGATGGGTCTACGACATTATCGCCATTCAGTGCGCTCAGCGGGATGAACGTGACCTGCTTCACATCCAGCTTTTTCGCCAGTTCGGCATACTGAATGCAGATATTCGAGAAGACATCTTCCGAATAATCAACGAGGTCCATTTTGTTCACCGCTACCACCAGATGTGGAATGCCCAGCATGGAGGCAATCAGCGAGTGGCGGCGGGTTTGCTCCACCACTCCGTTACGGGCATCTACCAGCACGATGGCAAGCTGACAGTTCGACGCGCCGGTTACCATGTTCCGGGTATACTGGATATGGCCGGGCGCATCAACAATGATAAATTTCCGGACGGGCGTCTGAAAATACCGGTAGGCCACATCGATGGTAATGCCCTGTTCACGTTCCGAACGCAGACCGTCGGTCAGCAGCGCCAGGTCGATTTCGCCGTCGTTTTTGCTTTTGCTGGCCCGCTCCACGGCTTCGAGCTGATCGGCCAGAATTGATTTGGAATCGTATAGTAAACGGCCGATGAGGGTACTTTTCCCGTCATCCACAGAGCCGCAGGTGATAAATCGTAGTAAATCCATATTTTTGAAAGAGTGAAAGTGCGAAAGAATGAAAGAGTGAGCACGTTTTTTCGCACTTTCACTCTTTATCTCTTTCGCTCTTTAAAAATAGCCCCCCTTTTTGCGGTCTTCCATAGCGGCTTCGGAAACCTGATCGTCGATGCGGGTTTCGCCGCGTTCAGAGATACGGGTTGCCTGAATTTCGGCAATGACCGCCTCCAGCGTGTCGGCGTTCGACTCAACGGCGGCTGTGCAGGAGATATCCCCGACCGTCCGGAAGCGCACGCGGCGCGTCACCAGTTCGTCGGCTTCTTCGCGCTGAATTACGCCGCCGGCCGTGGCCAGCAGTTTACCGTCGCGCAGCAGACATTCACGGTCATGGGCGAAGTAAATCGGTGGCAGGGCAATGTTCTCGCGCTTGATGTAATTCCAGACATCAAGTTCGGTCCAGTTGGAAATCGGGAAAACGCGGACGTTTTCGCCTTTGTGGATTTTGCCGTTGTAGGTATCCCACAATTCAGGGCGCTGGCGTTTCGGGTCCCATGATCCGAATTCGTCCCGGACGGAAAACACACGCTCTTTCGCCCGCGCTTTCTCTTCGTCACGGCGCGCTCCGCCGATGCAGGCATCAAATTCAAACTCTTCAATAGTATCCAGCAGGGTAAACGTCTGGAGCGCATTGCGGCTGGCGTTGCGGCCGGTCGGCTCCTTTAGTTTCTTCTCGCGGATAGTATCTTCTACATACCGGACAATCAGCTTTTCGCCCAGACTTTCGGCGAGCCAGTCGCGGAAATCGAGCGCCTCCTGAAAGTTGTGGCCGGTATCGATATGTACTAACGGAAACGGGAATTTACCCGGACGGAACGCTTTACGCGCCAGGTGTACCAGCGTGATCGAGTCTTTTCCCCCCGAAAAGAGTAAGGCAGGCCGTTCAAACTGACCAGCCACCTCACGCATGATATGAATCGCTTCGGATTCGAGTTGATCGAGATAGTCGAGTTTCATAGTTAAAGAGTGAAAGAGCGGTAGAGCGAAAGAGTGAGCGCAGAAACGCTCTTTATCTCTTTCGCTCTATCACTCTTTATTTAGCGTGAAGTCCACATTCTTTTTTGGAGTTGTCTTCCCACCACCAGCGGCCGGCGCGGAAGTCTTCGCCTTCGCGGATGGCGCGGGTGCAGGGCTGGCAACCGATGCTGACAAAACCCTTGTCGTGCAACGGGTTATAGGAGACGTTGTGTTCGCGGATATAGGTCTTTACATCATCGAATGACCAGTTCATCAGCGGGTGAAACTTGAAGAGCTGATGGGCGTCGTCCTGCTCCACCTGCGTCATCGTCTGCCGGTTCGGCGATTGCTCTGCCCGGATACCGGTGATCCAGATTTTGTTACCGGCCAGTGCCCGGTTCAGCGGCTCTACCTTGCGGATAAAGCAGCACTCTTTCCGGTTTTCGACCGAATCATAGAAGCTGAACGGGCCTTTTTCCGTGACCAGTTTCTCGGTTGCCTCCTGGTTCGGGAAGTAAGTTTCGATCTGGATGCCGTAGCGGTCGTTGGTTTTTTTCCAGACCGAGTACGTTTCCGGGAATAACCGGCCCGTATCCAGCGTAAAAATCCGGATCGGGATATTATGCTTACAGATCATGTCGGTAATGACCTGATCTTCGTAGCCCAGGCTGGTCGAAAAAACAACCTTGCCCGGGTAGAGGTCGGCCAGCGCACGCAGGGCTTCCACTTCGGCTTTACCGTCGAGGTAGCTGCTCAGGCTTTCCATTGTATAGGATGGTTCTGCAATCATGGTATTGCACCTGTGTTTATTCAGTGGTAAAAATCAGGCTTCTGCTGTTTTCAGCGCAGTGGCTGATGCAGTGGCTGCCTGTGAAAAATCTTCGATCAGATCGTCAATAGCCTCGAGACCTACCGAAATCCGGATCAGGCCCGGCGTTATGCCCAGTGCTGCTTTTTCGTCTGGTTTCAGTTTCGAGTGGGTCGTTGTGTTCGGGTTGGTTACAATAGTGCGGGTGTCGCCCAGGTTCGACGACAGGGACGGAATCTGTAACGCATCGTAGAAGGCTTTCACGCGCTCAAAGCCGCCTTCCAGTTCAATCGTCACGATAGACCCACCGGCATGCATTTGTTTTTTCGCCAGTTCATATTGCGGATGCGAAGGCAGGAACGGGTATTTTACCGACTGCACATCCGGATGCTGTTCCAGCGCTTCGGCCAGTTTCAGCGCATTGCTGCAATGGCGTTCCATCCGGAGTTCCAGCGTTTCAATACTTTTCGAGAGCGTCCAGGCGTTGAACGGCGACATCGACGGGCCGGTGTGGCGGGCAAAGAAGCGGATCTGAGCAATCAGCTCTTTAGAACCGACAACAATACCGCCCAGTACGCGGCCCTGGCCATCCATAAACTTGGTAGCCGAATGCACCGACAGGTCAGCGCCGAAGTCAATCGGGTTTTGCAGAATCGGCGTCGCAAAGCAGTTGTCGACGTTGATGATAAAGCCATATTTTTCCTTGAGGCGGGCCAGCATCGTCAGATCAACCAGCTCAAGACCCGGGTTCGATGGTGTTTCGAGGTATACCATGCGGGTATTCGGCTGAATAGCCGCTTCCCACTCCGCTTCGGTGGCCGTAGCGTCAACGTAGGTATGGGTGATACCCCATTTGTTCAGAATCTGGGTGATAATCTGGTGGGCAGATCCGAATAAGGCACGGCAGGCTACAATATGATCACCTGATTTCAGCAATGCAGCCATGCTGGCAAATACCGCCGCCATACCCGTTGCCGTAGCAATACCTTCTTCGGCATTTTCCAGCATACAGATTTTATCAACAAACTCCGTTACGTTCGGATTTGAAAAGCGGCTGTAGATGTTGCCCTCTTCTGTTTCCTCAAATAACGCTTTGCCTTGTTCAGCCGTTTCGAAGGTGAAACTTGACGTAAGGAACAAAGGCGTTGAATGTTCCCGGTACTGTGACTTTTTGGTCTGAGTCCGGATGGCTTTGGTCTGCTTTTTCATGGTACTAACAGGATACCAGCCAGCTTCTTGTGCCGACAGATATCGACTTTAAAAAAAGAACTTTACTATTTTGCGCAAACTTACGAGGATCACCACGATTCCGACTAATACCATCATGGTTTTTACCGGCAAGCGGCGCGAAAGGTGAGCCGCAATGGGTGCGGCAATCATTCCGCCCAGAATGAGGCCGATAATGACGAGGCCGTAATTACCCAGACCTGCATAGAGGGCGAAAACTACAGAACTGGCAAACGAGACAAAAAATTCAGCGAGGTTCACAGAACCAATGGTATAGCGCGGGTGACGGCCGGCCGCAATCAGGGTTGAGTTCACAATCGGGCCCCAGCCACCACCGCCAATCGCATCCACAAATCCGCCGAACCAGGCAAGCAGACCAATCTGCTTCACCGGCCGTTTTTTAGTCCGTTTCGTCAAGGCTTTTTTCAGAATCAATACTCCGAGAATAGCCGTATATATGGAAATAACAGGAGTCAGGTAATTGGCAACGATTTCAAGTTCTGAAAGGGCCGTTATAAAATAAGCCCCTAAAGCGGCTCCGATGACGCCCGGAATCAGTACAACCTTGAATAACTTGCTGTTGATATTGCCGAATTTCAGGTGCATATAGCCGGAAACACCGCTCGTAAAAATCTCGGAGCTGTGTACGCTGGCCGTGGCGAAGACGGGGCTGATGCCAACACTCGTCAGGAAGGTAGTGGCCGTAACGCCATAGGCCATGCCCAGAGCGCCATCAATCATCTGTGCTACAAACCCCGCCATCACGAAATAGAAAATATCCGGTGTGATGTTGATTTCGCCCGCCAGGATTGTTATACGTTCTACTGTGAAATAGCTGAACAGGAGATGACCGACAATCATCAGCGCGACCGCCGCAAAAAAGTAAACCGCAATCTCGGTCCGGTTACGGCGGCGCAGCAGATTGCTGAATTTATTGGTTGCAGGAGGGGTATCAATGGCAATCTGTGCTTCAGGAAATACGGATTTTATCTTCTCGGCCTGGGTGGGAGCATTGTCACCTTCTAGTCTGATTATTAGTCCATTAAGGTCGAATGGGAGCGACTTTCCCGATACGGGGGAGCCCGCTGTTTCGGTCGATGACAACTCAGTTGGCTGCATAATGTATAAAGTATATCGACTTAATAGATTATTGTATCTTTGAAAAACGGCACGCTTCTGTGCCGTTTTCGTTGATGAGATTGATGCTGCAAATGTAATAAGTTCCTGAAATAAACTGCTAAAAAACGGTAGAATATTCGCAGAAACTACGGTTACTGATATTGGATATAAACGGGTTTCGGCGTAACGGCCAGGACGTCGGCCGGTGTCATCAGTTTGTGCGGCGGACGTTTCACATCATTATGGTAAAATAGTTTGAAGCCCGTATACTGAACCGGTTCTTTCTGGATATAGGCGCGGTACGTATCTTTTTTCAGTACCGGAGGCCCCCAGCCGTCCATGTTCATCACAATCTGCACGTTTGAATTCAGTTTGATGTTTTTATAGTTGGTCACCATTCGCTGCGTGAACCGGTGTACGACCAGAATCTTCGGCGGCAGTTTGTTTTCTTTCACGATCCGGTCCAGAAACTGCGTTGCGGTGTTGATGTCATCGGCGTCGTAGGTTCCGATTTTAGAGCCGGGCCGTGCGCCGGTTTTCATCGAAAATTCGGGGTCAATACCGAGGTGAACGTAAGGCAGCTTCAGGAACTTTTCCATGTGTTCCAGCTCAGGTTTCAGATCGGCAAGGCCCACCTGAATATCCAGAAAACAAATCGCATTGTGTTCGGCGGCCCAGCGGATTACTTTCAGGATCGTTTTATCCGACATCCGCATCCGGTATTTGCCGTCTTTGCCGGGGCTGCCCTGGGCCGAGGTGGCGACCAGGTGCAGGGCTTTCTGGATTGGTAGCGAATCGGCTTTTTCCCAGTTGCGGGCTTCTTCGTCGAGGCGGCGGAGCATGTCGGCTTTCGGGTACTCACCAAGGATACCCATTTTCTTCGAATGCGGGTTGCCGTAATAAGCCAGAATCCGTTTGGCCGGCAGAATGTTACCCGTAATTTTCGGCCCGATCATCGCCAGTGAATCCAGCGCGGAAAGCGGTTCGGCGCTCGCCTGAGTGGTGTCGGCTGTAACGGTGGCCATTGTGTCGGCCGTTGCGGCGGCTTCTGTCGTTTTGGCTGGCCCGGTTGCGGCCGAATCAGTAGCCGTCTTCGCATTTCCGGATTCTTTCGCTCCGCTCTGGCAGCTGGAAAATAAAAGTAATGAAACGGTTAGTGCTGATAAGCAGAGTTTTAGCATAGCGTTTTGGTGAGTCCGAAACGATTGGATTAATCGACCTGACCTAATCCCTGCCGGACGACCTCAAACTCATAGTCGGTTGCGTTGATGATGGTTGAGGGCACGTTGCCGCCATAGCCACCGTCAATCACAATATCGACCTGATGCTGAAAGCGTTCGAAAATGATTTCAGGGTCAGTCGGGTATTCAATAATTTCGTCTTCGTCTTTAATGGTTGTTGTTATGATTGGATTACCTAATTCGTGGACAATCCGGCGCGGTATCTCATGATCGGGTACGCGGATACCGACCGTCCGTTTGTTCGTATTCAGCAATTTTGGTACCGAATTACTGGCATTCAGAATAAACGTGAACGGCCCCGGCAGTAGCCGCTTCATGAGCTTGAACGCCTGATTGTCGACCCGTGCATAATCGGCAATATGGCTCAGGTCGTAGCAAATAAACGAGAAATCATTCTTTTGTGGCTTAATACCTTTTATACGGGCCACGCGCTCCACCGCCCGGGCATTATGAATGTCGCAACCCAGACCATAAATGGTATCGGTTGGATAAATAATGACGGCACCATCGCGCAGAGCCGACACCACCTGATTGATTTTACGGGGTTCAGGTGTCTGAGGATGTATATGGATGTATTCCGCTGGCATGATTCGAATGTAATTTTGTTTATGGGAGCACAAACTACGAATACATGCTGAAAACGAAAAATCAGGCTGCCCTGGCTGCCATTCTGATGGAATGGTCTGCGCCGCACCAGCGCAGATACTGCCGGTAGAGGCCGTTGACGGGTAGATGCAGGTGGCTGGCCAGCAGAATAGCCCGGGTAAGCGGATCGGGTTGTTCAATGACGCTCAGGAGCCGGCCAAACTGATTGGCAAGATCGAACTGCTCGGTGTAGAATGCCTTGCGGACAAACGTGCGGATGCGGTTGGCGAGGGCTTTAAACTCATCGGCCGACTGGCAGAGCATATAGGCTTTGTAACAAACAGCCAGCGTTGATGATAGCAACTGGTTATCGGTCCGGATAACTTGCAGGGACTGAGACGTGCTTAACCGGCGTTTTTGTGTCAGCACGGCATCCACATAGGCATACTTGTAGGTACGTGCGGAGCGAACCCAGAAATCAAAATCTTCGTAGGTGAGTGATTCGTCGTAGCCATTGAGTTCGTCGAGGGCACTTTTCCGGATCATCATCGTGGGCGTGCAGATAAAATACGAACTCAGCACGTGCCGGAAAATATCGCCGGTTGGTATCGGCAGCGTACTTTGTCCGAGCTCATCAACGGGGTAGTGAGTTTGCTGCAACTGCCGGTGCTCGTCGATATACCGTGCATTACTGAATACAACGGCATAGCGGTCGCCGAGTTCTTCCAGCCGCTCGACCTGGCGTGCAATGCGGTCGGGAAGCATGACATCATCGGCCGATAAGTCGATTACGTATTTACCGGTAGCAATCCGCAGCGCCTGATTGAAGGCTTTACAAAGACCGGTATTGGTCGTATTCCGGATAAACTGCGTATTCGGGTGCCGGTTGACAAATGCCTGTATCCGGGCCGCACTCTGGTCGGTACTGGCGTTGTCGACCACGATCAGTTCAACTTTCGGGTATTGCTGATCCACCACTGATTCCAGGGCTTCTCCGACAAACTGTTCGTGGTTATAGGCCGTGCAGATTACGGTAACCCACGGTTTATGTTGGTGCAGATAAGGTGCCATTGGCACCGCATTATAGTGCTGGGTGACCGAGCGCATGCTACTGATTCAAGCGTAATGTATTTGTAATTAGGTCTTAAGGGAGATTTTTCTCCCCGCAGGTGTCTTGTTAATACAATATTACGCTATTGTCTCAGTAGATTAATAGACTATTGAGCCAAAGGAAAAAAAACGAATAATCGGGCACTTCCGGTTTTTTTGGCACGATTTTTACTAATGAATAACTGATCGTTTAACGCTTACCTAAGGCGTTAAACATAAAGAGTCACATTTATGGGTTAGGGTTTGCAAACGTCACTTCACAGGTCTGAGGTGGCGTTTGTTGTTTTACCCTTTTTGCCCCTTCCCAGCATGACAGGATGATAAAGCGATACGTTTATTTCAAAACCCAGAATAACCAGCATCGCAATCAGGTTAATCCACACCATCAGGGCGATGAGCGTGCCGATTGAGCCGTACAGTTTGTTGTAGGAGCCGAAATTGGCGAGATAGTAGGAGAAGCCGTATGTTGTCAGTACAATCAGGACCGATGTGGCTACCGAGCCGGGCGTTATCAGTCCCCAGCGCATGTTGCGGTCGGGACCGAACCGGTATAACAGGGAAACGACACAGACGAAAACGGCGAAAACCAGTAAATAACGGGTTACATTCAGAAAAATAACGGTAACCGGATTGTTTAACACGGCAATGTGAAGCAGATAATCCGTTACAATACCCCCCACCAGCAGAAACACAATGGCCAGCACAATGGCAAACGCAAACATGAACGTCAGGCCGAGGGCAATGAGACGGGTTTTGAGGAAACCGCGCCGGTTTGAGGTCTCATGCGAATGGTTGAAGGCATTCATGAGCGCAAACATGCCGTTGGTTGAGGCGTAGATCGTCAGTAAAAAACCAAACGACAGAACCCCGCTCCGCTGCTGGTTAATGATGTCGCGGATGGTGGTTTCGACCCATTCGAACGTACCGGTCGGAATAACCCGTCGCAGCAGATCCATAATCTGCCCTTCCAGGTTGTTGATCGGGATATAGGGAATGAGGGTAAATAAAAAGATAATGGCCGGGAATACCGCCAGAAACAGGTTAAACGAGACCGCAGCAGCCCGTTCGCTGAGGTCGGTGCTACCCAGTTTGTTCAGAATATCCTTTAAAAAATCGTACCAGTTGGTCTGCGACGATTTAAATGGTTTGTTGCGTTTCAGGCGTTGCCGGACACGCACCAGCGAGCTGTTGTTGCGAAGTTTTTCAAGCATAGTACCGGGCGGTAGTGTGTATAGTAGTAAGCCTGAAGCAAGGCCAAATGTTTGGCCAAGGGACAGATTTTGGCCCGTAATGAGCTGATTTACTTACCCGGCTGCCTCAAAAAAAGGCCTCAGGGCATCCAGCATGGCGGTCGGCGCCAGACACAGACGACCGGTATCCATGCGCTGAAAAACCAGCGTGGTTTCGCCTTTATTCAGCAACTCGTTCTCCTGATTCAGGACGTCATACTGAAAAATAATCCGGACTTTGGGTAGTTCGGGGATCGTTACCCGAACACGCAGCAAATCATCGTAGCGGGCGGGCTTCAGGTAGCGCGATTTGTTTTCGTAAACCGGCATCATGACACCGGATGCTTCCATTTCCTTATAATGAAAGCCAAGACTGCGCAGCGCTTCTACGCGGCCGATTTCATAAAAACGGGCATAGTTACCGTAGTAGACATAGCCCATCTGGTCGGTGTCGGCATACCGCACCCGAATATCGTTGACATCAAAAATAAACATACAACAAGGGCTTTTGGGCCGGGGAAGGTGCTTGGTGCAAGGGGCGAAAAGTTAAGTGTATGGGTTTTGTCGCTCCCGGCACCAGACCCCACGCCCCTCGCTACCCGCTATTTCATAATACCACGTTCGCTGAGGGCTTTCTGGTAAATGCGGGCATTGGCCATGTGCTCTTCGTGCGTTCTGGCGAAGGTATGGTAGCCCGAGAAGTCGGCTTTTGCGACAAAGTAAATGTACTCGTGCGATTCCGGGTTCAGTACGGCGTCAATCGACGACGGCGACGGAATATTGATCGGGCCGGGAGGCAGACCAGTATGCCGGTAGGTGTTGTACGGCGACTCAAACGCCAGGTGACGGTTCAGTACCCTGCGAATAGTGAAATCGCGGTTGGCAAACACCACTGTCGGGTCGGCTTCGAGCTTCATGCCTTTTTTCAGCCGGTTCAGGTACGCACCGGCCACGCGCGGCTTTTCATCATTTTTAATAGTTTCGGCCTGAACGATAGAAGCCAGTACCTGCACCTGCGTCTGCGACAGGCCAAGGGCGGCGGCCTTCGCTTTACGGTCAGCCGTCCAGAATTTTTTATATTCGCTACCCATCCGCTCCAGAAACGTGGATGGTTTGGTGGTCCAGAACATTTCGTAGGAGTTCGGGATAAACATGCAGACAACGGTGGTAGTATCGAAACCAAACTTCCGGCACTCTTCCGGATCGTTCAGGTATTTAGCCAGCGAGTCGGGACCAAAGGCAAACTTGCTGCCAAGGCGCTGAATCAGATCCGACTTCAGGCGAATGTTGTTGAACGTGAGCGTCATTGGGTCCTGCGCGCCGCTCCGGAGCTTCACGATGGCATCGTAGTTGCCGGTACGCGGCTGGATCTCATAGCGGCCCGTTTTAACGTGCTCCGGATATTTCAGCACTTTCGCGACAAAACGGAACGACACCTCGTCGTTGATCATTTTGTGTTTTTTCAGCGAATCGACCACGGCTTCGAACGAAGCGCCTTTCGGAATCAGCAGAGCAAATGTTTTGACGTTGTCATCTCCCGTTGCTTCGGCAGCATTGAGATTCGGCGTCTTGAACATCTGCCAGAAATAGAACGTAAAGGTGGTAACAAGTATGGAAACGGTAAGAAAAATACCGATTTTAAAATTACGCGACATGACTGGACTGTTAATAAACGGCTTGTTTTGTGTTCACTAGCGGCGGCAAAGGTACGGCAAAGGCCATTAAACTGAAATGAAAAATTTTGCTGATTCAGCTGGCGGAACCGCAGCTGGTAATACCGGATTATGGAGAAATTAATTGTGATTTACCACATAGGCACATAGAGAACAAAGAGTAATAAATATTTTTTCTTCTGTGTCCTAATGTGTCTATGTGGTATTTAATATTTTGATAATCAAGTGAATAGGTTGGGCGCTGTATAGCTTTGCATCAGTTTCATTCAATGCCATAACAACTGTTTTATTGAGCTTTCGGACTAAACTGTTTCTGAAATCTGCCCGGCTTCCGGAACTTTATGGGTTGGTTTTGCCCTGATTTAGATAGGGACAAACAAAGCAATCGGTTGGTTACGTCACAAAAAGCGGCTAATAAGACATCATTATACACACTTCCGTTCTGGCTGTTGTGTCTGAGTAATTTCCTGTTCTCGGCTAGTTTTCAGATGATTATTCCGGAGTTGCCCGACCACCTGGCGAAGATGGGCGGGCAGCAGTATGTCGGGCTGATTATTGCCCTGTTTACGCTGACGGCAGGGGTTTCGCGGCCATTCAGCGGAAAACTGACCGATACCATCGGGCGGGTGCCGGTGATGGCGTTCGGGTCGCTGGTGTGTTTTGTGTGCGGTTTTCTGTATCCGTTTGTTCTGACGGTTTGGGGCTTCCTGATGCTCCGGCTGATTCACGGATTTTCGACGGGCACCAAGCCAACGGCAACGGCGGCTTACGTGGCCGATGTGGTGCCGGTTGACCGGCGGGGTGAGGCCATGGGAGCACTGGGCCTGTTTACCGCAACGGGCATGTCGCTCGGGCCGGCCATCGGCAGCTGGCTGGCCGATGCGTTTTCAATCAATGTGCTTTTCTGTACGTCTTCGGCGTTTGCGCTGCTGTCAATTATTATCCTGCTCCGGATGCCCGAAACACTGCACACACGAGAGCCGTTCCGGTTTAGCCTGCTCCGATTAAAAACAGGCGAAATTTTCGATAAGCAGGCAATCCGACCTTTCTGGATTCTGTTGCTGCTGTCGTTTTCGTCGGGCGCCATTCTGACCCTTGCACCGGCTCTGAGTAAGTCAGTGGGCATCATGAATAAAGGCTTGTTTTTCACCGTATATACCGTGGCGTCACTGGGAGTCAGGCTGCTGTTTGCCCGTTCCTCTGATAAACACGGGCGCGTACCGGTACTAATTATTTCGGCTCTGGTATTGGCTGTGTCGATGGCCATGCTGGTATGGACCGATTCAACGACCTGGCTATGGATTTCGGCCGTTTTCTTTGGCATGTCATGGGGTATGAATTCACCAACTATTCAGGCCTGGACGGCTGACCTGAGCGATGAAGCCACCCGCGGACGGGCTATGGCAACCATGTATATTGCCCTCGAGGCCGGTATCGGGCTGGGTGCGCTGGCTTCCGGCTGGCTCTTCAATAACCTGCCATGGGGTATGGATGCGGCCTTTGCCGTGTCCGGCATACTCGCTCTGATGGCAACCGGCTGGTTAGTAAAGTACAAAAAATAAAAAAAACTTCTTTTGCACTCTTTATAGTACTATTTCTGTAGCCAGCTAATTGTTAATTAAACAATAATTGTTCATTTTTGCCGTAAAATTAGCTAACGGCCCTGATTTGTGCTAAAAATACTATTTAAGCATCCTGCTGTCCACTTCTAGACACTTTGTATTTTTCTACGTTCGCAATACTCAAAGCGACGCTGCTTTCCGGCTCTTCTCCAATTTATGGCTGTAATATTTTTGTAACGAAATTTGGTGATTAGTTAAAACCTCCTTAAAATTGAGTTCTTAAATTATTTTAAAAACAAAGGTTATATTTTAAAATTTATGAAAAACCATTTACCCAAGTTGCTGTTGGGCTGGTTGCTGTTCTTTAGCTTTTCGGTCCTGGCTCAGCGGGTTTCTGTGACAGGGAGGGTAACAGCCCCCAACGGTGAAAAACTTCCCGGTGTATCCATCATTGTACAGGGAACCACAACGGGAACCATTACGGATGCAGACGGGAAATTCACCCTGTCGGTACCAAACCTCAAAAGCAGCCTGACGGCATCATTCATTGGATACGCCACGCAGACGGTTGAGATCAACGGCCGTTCAGTGATTGACATTCAGCTGGCTGAAGATGCCAAAGTATTGAACGAGGTGGTTGTAACCGGCCTTGGTATCTCAAAAGAACAGCGGAAACTGGGTTACGCAACGGCGCAGGTTTCCGGTGAAAACATCATCAAAACATCTCCGACAAACTTTGCCTCAGCGCTTTACGGTCGTGCACCGGGGGTAACGATCAACAGCAACACGGGTGGTGCTACCTCTGCGGTAGGTATCCAGATCCGTGGTGTAAACTCGATTGGCTATCAGCGGCAGCCGCTGATCGTTGTGGATGGGGTAATCGTACGGAACGGCGATGCCAACAACGAAGGCTACTGGGGTGGTAACCAGAAAATTAACGGTAACGGTTTGCTCGATATCAACCCTGAAAACATTCAGGACGTAAACATCCTGAAAGGTGCGGCAGCTTCGGCACTGTACGGTTCGGATGCGAACTTCGGTGTGGTGGTTATCACAACGAAAAACGGCCAGGGCCGTGCTAACCGTGGTATCGGTGTTGACGTAAACCTGTCGGCCAACGTGGAGCAACTGTCTACACGTCCTGACCTCCAGACAACATGGGGCCCGGGCTACGAACGTTCGGTGAATAAGGCGTCTTTCGGTGCCGACGATGAGGGCTGGATCCGGACAACGGTAAACGGTCAGCAGGTAAAATACCCGAACTTCCGTTCGTATGCTCAGTTTGGTCCGAAAATGGACGGCAGCCAGGTATACTGGTGGGACGGTCAGATGCGTCCGTACGTATCCCACGAAAACAACTGGAAAGCATTTTACCGGGATGGTAGCAGCCTGATTGCCAACGTGGCCCTGAGCAACGCAACCGATAAGGGCAACTACCGCATTTCGTATACCCGCAACGACTACAAAGGCATTCAGATTGGCGGTAAGCAGGAGAAAAACACATTCAACCTGAACTCACAGTACAAGATCACGCCGAAACTGACGCTTGACCTCGTGATGAACTATGTGAACGAGAAGGTGCTGAACCGTCCGCGCCAGATCGACCGTCTGACCAACAACTTCGGTGGTTTCTTCAGCCCGGCCGATTACATGGACGTGTACTTCAACAAATACCAGACCTCGAAAGGCTACAAGTGGGTTGATTTTAACTCAACACTCGATGTGGAAGAGCGGTTAAAATACAACATCCGCGCGAAAGACCTGCTCGATTTCCTGTGGTTCCAGCAGGCCAACAAGTATGAAGAAACATCGAACCGCTTCATGCCGGCTGCTACGCTGAAATACAACGTGGCCCCTGGTCTGAACCTGCGCGGCCGGATGGGCGTTGACTGACTACACGAGCTTCTTCCAGGAAACAAAAGAGCGCAGCACACAACCGATTTCGGCCGGTGCAACGGGCTACTACGGCACCATCGCCAATACATCGACATACACCTACGGTGACCTCTTGCTGACATACGAGCGCAAGCTGTCTGACCGGTTCAATGCAACCCTGTCACTGGGTTACCAGGGCCGTAAAGAGCAGTATACGTCAACATCGGCCGGTACCCGCGACGGTCTGACGTCTGAAAACTGGTTCAGCCTGAGCGCCAGCAAAACCAACCCGCCATCGGGTAGCTCGTCAATGGGTTACCTCATCAAAGACGGTGTGTTTGGTATCCTGAACCTCGAATACAACAACTTCCTGTTCGTGGAAGGTACGCTGCGTCGTGAGCGTTCATCAACCCTGGCGCCGGGCAACAACACGTTCCTGTATCCGGGTGTCAGTACGTCACTCGAACTGAGCAACGCCCTGCAACTGCCGCGTTTCATTACCTACAGCAAACTGCGTGGGGCTTGGGGTATCGTAGGTAACCCGCCGGACCGCTACATCTCAAACGTGGTTTACTCGTCGGGCAGCATCGACGGTATTCCGTACCTGTACCCGTCGACATCGGGCTACGGTAACCCGTCGCTGAAAAACGAAATGAAAACCGAATTTGAAATCGGTCTGGAAAACAAGTTCTTCGCCAACCGCTTAGGGCTGGACATCACGTATTACCGCAACCAGATTAAAGATCAGATCACGAGCCTGGGTACACCATCGACGATTGGTGCGAGCAGCGTACTGGTAAACGTGGGTAACATGCGTAACTACGGGGTTGAAATCGGCCTGTCGGGTACGCCGGTTAAGTCGGCCAGCGGCTTTACGTGGGAAACCCGCCTGAACTACGCGGCTAACCGTGGTAAGGTAGTTTCACTGGCTAACGGTCTGGAGCAGCTGACGCTGTCGAACATGGACAACGGTTCACTGTATGTATACGCGAAGCCGGGCGAAGCGGCCGGTAGTATCTGGAGCTACGATTACCAGCGTGATAACAGCGGCAACAAGGTGGTTGGTGCCGACGGTTTCTACGTGGTTGACTACTCGAAACTGGTGAAATTCGGTAACCTGCAGTCGAAGTTCTCGGGCGGTTTCATGAACACCTTCACCTACAAAAACGTATCCCTGAATATCCTGACCGACTTTGTATGGGGTGGTCAGATCGTATCCCTGTCACGTCTGTACGGAACCGGTTCAGGGTTGTTCAAAAACTCAATCTTCGGTCGTGACGCCGAGCATGGCGGTGTTTCATACTACGTGAACAGCCAGGGACAATTTGTACAGGTAGGTACCGGTACAACAGCCGGTCCGAACGGACAGAAAGTATTTGACGACGGGATCATTGCTGAGGGGGTAACAGCCAGCGGCGAACCGAACAAAACAATCGTGGAAGCCGGTCAGTACTACCGCTATCACTACAACTGGGGTGGCTATCCTGGCTCAGGCTCAAACATCTCGTACCAGAATGCGGTGTTCGACAATAACTACATCAAGCTGCGTGAAGTGTCGCTGGCATACACCTTCCCGGTACGCCTGCGTTCGAAGCTGAAAATGCAGAACCTGACGGTATCGGCTTATGGTCGTAACCTGTTCTACTTCTACAAGTCGCTGCCGGGTCTTGACCCTGAAGAAGGTGTCGGTACAAGCTGGATCTCACGCGCGACAAGCGTAGGGGGTGGTACAGCCGCATCACGGTCAATCGGTGGTAGTGTTCGTTTCTCATTCTAATCGGCTTTTCTGAATCATTCTATAAAATGAAAAAAGTAATTGTATCCGGTTTACTTGGCTTGCTGAGCGTAGGGGCTATCGTGACCGGCTGTAAACAAACAGATATTGACAGTGCGTACCTGAACCCGAGCGGAGCGGTAAGTGCCGACGTACAGCGCCTGTGGGCCGGTATGTTGTTTAACGAGCGGGTTAACCCCCGTTACTGGAACCTGTACACCTTCCTGATTCCGGAAATCGGTACGTACAGCCAGCTGAACGGCTTTACCACAACCAACGGTGTATACGAGCAGGTAACGGCCTACAACGCCGACCGCTGGAACGTATACTACACCCAGACAATGGCCCGCTACCGGGAACTGGAAAAGGTATACAATAACCTGGGTACCGAAGATAAAGCCGGTCTGCAGCTGTTCCTGGAAACGGGACGTATTTTCCTGTACGATCAGACAGCACAGATGATTGACCTGTGGGGCGACATTCCGTTCTCGACAGCGGGTCAGCTGAATGCGCAGGGGACGATCTCACTGGCGAAATATGACGAGGCCAAAACGACCTACAGCACGATCCTGACCGATCTGAAGCGTATCTCGGATTACCTGGCTACTACGACGCCAACGACGTTCTATGCCAATCAGTTTACGTCGTATGACTACGTAAACAAAGGCAATCTGACGAAGTGGCGGAAATACTGTAACTCGCTGATGCTGCGTCTGGCGATGCGGGTGTCGAACGCTGACGAAGCAACGGCCAAAGCGCTGGTAACAACGATCTTGAGCGATCCGGCGAAATATCCGCTGGTAGATGCGGCAACGGAAAGCATCACGATTCAGCCGGCTGCAACAACCAGTAACCTGGTGGCGGTTAATGATATGCGTAATGGTTTCGGCGTGAATCCATTCGCACCGGGTTATCTGGTGAATGAGGTGATGGCACCCGCCAATGACCCGCGTCTGCCGGTTTACTTTACGACCAATGCATCGGGTAAATATGCCGGTGTAAAAAATACCTGGACGGCGACAGAGTTAACAGCGGCGCAGACGGCCAATGCCATTTCGCGCTGGGACTCAACTACCTTCTCGGAGAACAATCTGTTCCCGGGCATTCTGATAACGTCGGCAGAAACGTGGTTCAACAAGGCTGAAGCGTATGAGCGCTGGGGCCTGGGTAACGCGAAAACGGCGTACGAAAGCGGTATCCGTCAGTCAATTGCGTTCTGGTATGGCATCAACAGCGGCAGCAGCCGGAATGCCGCGAAGGACGTAACACCGACGGAAGCGCAGATTACTACGTTCCTGGCACAGCCTTCGGTCGCTTACGGAACGGATAACCTGAAGAAGATTGCGACGCAGAAGTGGGTTGACTATACGGTGATGCAGGCGACACAGGCATGGGCGGAATCGCGCCGGACGAAGCTGGTTGGGTTCACCTTCCCGACCGATAACGGTTCGAACAGCGCCAAAACGCCGCCAACCCGTTTGTTGTATCCGACCAGCGAAGCCTCGCTGAACACAATCAACTATCAGGCGGTGAAAGCCAAAGACACGCAGACCACAAAGTTGTTCTGGGATGTTAAATAAAGGATTTCAGTAACCTACCCATAGATGGAAACAGCGCTACGGCATATTTTTGTCGTAGCGTTTGTTTTTAAAAGGGGTTTGCCACGAAGACGGGAAGGCGTGAAGTAGCACAAAGTTTTTAAACATTAAGGTTTGAAGACAGGAAAGCGCAGGGAGTGAAGCTGTTTTACAGACAGATTTAAATCAGCTTTTTTTATTGCCGGCTTTGTGAGCGGAAAAATTAACCTTTGTGTTCCTTCTTATCTTCCCGCCTTCGTAGTTAATAATACGATGGAATCAATCGAACCAAAGATACTGCCGCTGGTAGATGCCCTGAACGCGACGGGCATCGTCCGGACATTTTCGAGCTGTGAAGGACATTATGACCCCGCCGACCAAACCATCCGCGACCGGAATCATGCCGAAGTCCGGTTTGTGCCGGCGGCAGGCCGTTCGGCGCAGGACGTGGAAAGCTGGCTGGGACAACTGCTCATCCGGTATAAAAAAAAGCATGGACTGATGCCCATGCAGGTGATCGGCTACAAGCTGTTTACGCCGTTTGACGACGATATTGACGAAACGTTTGTGTTGGAGCTAAAGCCATTTAACCGTTTTGAGCCGCCCCACACCAAACGGTCCGATACCGATCAGGCGGTGCTGCGGCTGGTACAGGTGCTGTCAGCGGTCTGACAAGCCCGCGTACTCCATCTGATAGAGATCGTAACCGGCTGCCCAGTAATCCCTGACTACCTCTTTCAGCACAAAGCCCTGCCGTTCGTAAAACCGGTACACATGCTGTGAGGTACGGACAATAACGGCCGTACCGTCTTCAACGTCACTGATTTGCTGTATCCGGAACGCCACGAGCTGCCGGCCGATGCCCTGTCCCTGCCAGGCGGGATGGACAATATCCCACGATAACCGGAAAAGTGTCGGGCCATCAGGGTTATTATAGCCCCCGCAGCCAACGAGCTGACCATCTGCTTCGACCACAAAATAACGGGTAGCTTCGTATTTCAGGTAATTGATAAAATCTTCTTCTTCTTCCGGCGCAAAAAACGCAGGCGTATTGAGCCGCAGCAGACTCAACAGCACCGGTACATCTGTGTGTGGATTAAACGGTCTGATTTGCATATAGTTATATTGAGTGAAGGGGCAGAAAGGAATAACCTTCGTGCCCCTTCTTATCTTCCCGCCTTCGTGGTCTGAAAATAAAAAACTATTTCTTTCCGGTGCCGATCGACGCGGCCGGTGCTGACGCCTGACCTACGGCCTGTGTGAGCGTATTAATCTGCTCCGTCAGTTTGCCGATGGCGGCCGAATAACGGGCTTCAATAGCCGGCAGGTTAGCGGTCGATTTCAGGGAGGCTTCGTAGAGGAACGCCGGCAACATCCAGTCGGCATAACCGCTGTACGGGTCCGGTGCGGCATACAAGGACTTGTACCACTTGCCGAACACCATACCATCCGGATCGATGAATGCTTTTTCCAGCTGGCGCAGCTCCCGGTTAATGGCTTCAGCCTGCTTTTTGTCGATGGCCCCCGCCGTCAGCTTCTGTTTAACGGCTGCTGCATAGGCATCCGTGCTTTGTTTCAGGGCGTCGACCTGCTTCAGCACAGCATCAATTGAATAGTCCGGTTTGTAGGCTTTAATTGCCTTTTCGGCCGCTTTCAGGTGTGTGGTCAGGTCGGTGGCGTAGCGGGTAACGTCGTAGGGAATCAGGTCGGCATTGGCCAGCCGCGTGGTGATGGTCCCCATCATCTGCTCCACGAGCGGCCCCATTTTATAGCCCGGGTTGGCAAACTTCTCGTAGTAATACAAATCGTCGTAGACCGAGTGGTATAGGGTCGGGCCGTGGGTACCGATGCTGGCAGACGGCACACCGGCGTGCATGTAGAACGCGATATGGTCAGAACCACCGCCGAGGTTACCGATATTCGGCTCGTTGCTGCCCGGTTTTTTGCTGTTCATCCAGTGCTGATACACCGTTTTGTTGGAATCCGGGTACTGAACGGCCTGTGAGGCTTCGACCAGCAACGTCTTCAGCGAAGGGGAGGCACTGCCACCAAACATAGCGCCCGACACGGCCGCATCGGCATTAAAGTAGGCAACTGCCTTTTTACCCAGCTCGTCACGGAATTGCTCCACCCATTCCGTGGAGCCGATCACACCCGCTTCTTCGGCATCCCAATGGGCAATCTTGATGGTCCGGCGGGGGCGCTGACCGTCTTTGGCCATTTTACCCAGCGATTCGGCCAGCGATAACAGCATAGACGTACCGCTGTTAGGGTCGGTAGCGCCGAAAGACCACGCATCGTAATGGCAACCCATCACCACCCATTCGTCCGGAAATTCGCTGCCGGTCAGGGTGCCGACAACCTGATAAACGCGGATAAAATCTTTTTCCTGCTGTACGTTCAGCCGGACCTTGAGCGCCGGTCCGCCTTCGAGCCGGTAGGCAAACGGCAGACCACCCTGCCAGCCCGCCGGTACACCCTTGCTGCCGGTCATGCGCTTCAGGATTTCCTGCGCCGAGTTCCACGGTAGGGGCGTCACCGGAATTTTGTGCAGCGCTACATCTTTCGGATCACTCCGTTTCACTTTCACCGGACCATCGAGGGGGAGCGCCGGTTCGCCGGGTGTCAGGGCATCGCCCGTAAAGTCGACGGTCAGCAGCGAGCCGCGCTGAATGGTGCTTTCACTCGATAGCGGACCTTCCGGAAACGTAATCCCTTTTTTGTAGCCGGAATCTTCGGGGTCGGTATAAATGATAACCCCGGCCGCTCCGGCTGCCTGTGCGTGTTTGGCTTTGTAGCCCCGGAAATTACCGCCGTAGCGGGCCAGCACAATCTTGCCTTTTACGGAAATACCCAGTTTGGCCAGCTGTTCGAAGTCTTCTTTCCGGCCATAATTGGCATAGACCACCTCCGCCGTTACGTCGCCCGAACCCGACCACGCATTCCAGCCCTGTGTCAGCAGCGGATGCCCCGAGTACTTGTCGTCCGGAACAATGTACTCACGGGTGTTCAGTGGTTCACGGATGGGCTCAACCAGCTCCACGGCGATGGTGCCGGGCCCTTTGGGCAGGTAGATGTCGTGGGGGTAAATATCCACCTGAAGGCCCGCTTTCCGCATCGTTTCGGCAATGTAATCGCGGACTTTGGCGTTTTCGGGCGTACCGGCAAGGTGTGGTACCGAACACATCGTCTGCAGGTGCTTTTTAAACCGCTCGACCGACTGCTGCGTCTGGAAGACCTGCTCGAATTTAGTCTGTTTTGCCTGATTGTCGGGCGTAAAGCCGCTGATGGTCGACTGTGCCTGCGCCGATAGGCAGGAGAGGGCTGCCAGCAGGCCGGAAAAGTAATAAACTTTCATGAATACGTCAGATTGTTGAGAGTTAACAGGTTAAGAACCGTAAGTTAACCGAAATCCAGGATTTCTACATACCCCTCCGTACCATTTACGCGGATTCGTTGTCCGTCTTTGATTCGTGTCGTAATGTTGTCGATGCCGACGACGGCCGGGAGGCCATACTCGCGGGCAATCACGGCCCCGTGGGTCATCAGTCCGCCGACTTCGGTGACCAGCCCTTTGATTGACACAAACAAAGGCGTCCAGCTCGGATCGGTGAAAGCGGTGACCAGAATATCACCGGCTTCCAGATTTGCTTCGTCCATACGCAGCAGCACACGCGCGCGCCCTTCGACAATACCGGCTGATACCGGAAGCCCTGCAATCGCTCCGGCCGGTAGGTTCTCGCGCCTGTAAGAACCCGTAATAATTTCGCCCTCCGAGGTATACACCCGTGGCGGTGTGAGTTTCCCGAACAGCTGAAAATCACTTTGCCGCCGCCGGATCGTCCCGTAGTCTACTGTGTGCTGGCGGAAAAGACTGTCCAGTTCATCAACGGTCAGGTAGAAAATATCTTCGGAGTCCTGAAGAATGCCGGCTTCCGTAAGGCGTCTGGCTTCGGCCAGCAAAGCCTGTTTACAGATAAAATAACGGCTGACAATGTCGTATTTCGGATATTCGCGGTAGCCCATCAGATTCCTGACCAGCTGAATCATGCGGTCCGCCTCAAGGGCTTTTGCTTCACCATCAGGGAGTTGTTTCAGGCGTTCGAGGAGGGTTTCGCGCTTGTGCATCGCGTCCCGCAGGCCCGATTCAAACTTCTGTCGGGCGGCTCCGGGAGCGTTGTTCCGGATGTTACTCAGAATAACGGGGATCAGCATTGCCGGTTTTTCGCGCCAGCGGGGGCGCGTAATGTCGATTTCACCGGCACACCGCATGCCATAGCTGTCGAGGAATCGGTTGATGGCTTCCTGCACCGCACGGCCTCCCTCAAGCCCGGGCAGCTGGTGCAGAACATCAGCTCCGGTCGTTTGCTCCAGAAAGCTGATAACGGCCGGGTAGGGGCGGATGGCATCGGCCACCTCAAGCAGCGCCAGCCCCATTGCTGACGTAACGTTGTTGGGGACCGATTGGGTCAGGGTATCGGCAACGCCTTTCTCGCCCAGCCATTCGGCAATGTGTTCGTTGAGCCAGGTTGAAGCATTCATGGCGGTCATGATCACCGCGAAACTGCGCGGGTCTTTCTGGACGACGCGGGTCTGCCGGAAATGGTCCAGGATAAACGGGATGAGCTCCGGACCGGTTTTGGTACTAATCTCCTGCCGCAATGCCCCGACAGAGTCCTGACTTTGCCGGATCAGCTCATCAACGATTGCGGGGTCAAAATCTTTCAGCGTTTGGTAGTCGGCCAGCCCGGGGCCTTTGGGCGGGCCTCCGGCCGGACCGTCCGGTGCCGGATCAGGTTGCTCCGGAATGAAGCCGTCACGCTCTATGATGGTTGTCAGCGCATCTTTGATCAGCGGATCATTCTTGCCTAGTACGTTAAGCATCAGCTGTCTTCCCGACGCTGTCGCCAGTTCCGGAGCAACATTGACAAACAACCGTCCGCCCGCTTCGTACATAGGCCGTCCGGCCGTCAGCTGCCAAAACGATATCCCCAGTGGTTTCATGGGATCGGTCATCATCTGCTGGTGGCCGACCGAAATGTAGACATGCGGCTGCTGATCATTTGCTGGCGGGAGGGGAAACAGTGTGGTAACCGGACGGCTCTGCACCAGATAGAACACACCATCGGCCAGACACCATTCAATGTCCTGCGGACAACCGAAATGGCTTTCAACCTGCCGGCCGATCTGCGCCAGCTGTCGGATCTGATCATCGTTTAATACCTGTTGCTGTTGATGGCCGGACGGCAATTCCCGTTCCTGCGTACCGCCTGCGGGTGTCGCCTCCATAACCTTTTTTTTCGCCGGTATCGTCTTTTCCGTAATGACGCCGTTACGGATTTTATACGTATCCGCATTGACCAGTCCACTAACCAGTGCCTCGCCCAGGCCGAAACCGGCGTCAATCGATACGGTTCTCCGGTTGCCGGTAACGGGGTCGGCCGTAAACAGAATGCCGGAAGCCTGCGGAAACACCATGTGCTGAACCACCACGGCGAGCTGTATGGTCCGGTGATCGAAGCGCTGTTGCATGCGGTAAACAATAGCCCGGTCGGTAAACAGGGAGGCCCAGCATTTCTGAATGTGGGTCAGGATCGCCTCCCTGCCGATAATGTTGAGGTAGGTATCCTGCTGCCCGGCGAACGAAGCCGTGGGCAGGTCTTCGGCCGTGGCACTCGACCGAACGGCATAGGCCTGTTGCGCGGGTGCCTGACGAAGGTGGTGATCGATGGCGGTACGGATGTAGTCCGGAATTGGTGCCGCCTCAATATGACGGCGGATTCCGGCGCTGAGGGTCATAATGGCCCCCTGATCACCGACGTTCAGGTTATCGAGCTGATCCAGCAACGGGTGGATGGCCGGTACGCCGTCTATGACGTGTTTAAATGCCTCCGTCGTGACACAGAAACCATCGGGAACACGGATATCCGGCAGACGGGCCAGTTCGCCCAGATTGGCGCCTTTGCCACCGGTCAGGGTAAAAGTAGTTTTATCAATATCCTGAAAAGCAAGGGTGTAGGGGAGCATAGATTAGTTGTCGTTGAGTTCGTCTGTGGTTTCCTGCATAATGGCAATTGCTTGCCGGAAGTACGATTCGATGATCTGGCGTTCCGATTCCGGAAAGGCGGCGAGAAGTGCTTCGTTCCGGCGCCGGAACTCCCGGTACAAGGGTTCGAGCAGAGCCATAATAATATCCGTATTCGGGACAATGAAGACCTTACGCCGGTCATCAGCGGCAAACTGCCGGCGGACGAGGTTCTTTTTCTCGAACCGGTCAATCAGCCCCGTGACGGCACCCGTGGTAAGCCCCGTGAGGGAGGCCAGTTCACCGGCGGTCATCTGCCCCTTTTCCAGCAGAAACCCGAGGTATTTGTGGTCGGTGCCGGAAAGCCCCGCTTTCCGGGCTACAGCCTCGTGCATCTGTAGGGAGGTGTAAGCGTATAACTGGCTCAGTTTGCGCAGCTGCCTGATTGGCTCATCTGTGTCCATTGTCTTAGTTGTTAATTATCTTAGAAACAAAGATAATTAATATAAAAATATTTGCAAACCATTTCTCAGATGGATTGAGGCTGCGCTGTTTCGTACCTACGGTACGAGTGGATTGCGGGGATTTTGTTTGGCTACCGACGCTGCGCTGTTTCGTACCTACGGTACGAATGGATTGTGGGATTTTTGTTTGGCTACCGACGCTGCGCTGTTTCGTACCTACGGCACGAATGGATTGCGGGGATTTTGTTTGGCTACCGACGATACGCTGTTTCGTACCTACGGTACGAGTGGATTGCGGGGATTTTGTTTGGCTACCGACGATACGCTGTTTCGTACCTACGGCACGAGTGGATTGTGGGATTTTTGTTTGGCTACCGACGCTGCGCTGTTTCGTACCTACGGTACGAGTGGATTGCGGGGATTTTTTTGGGCTACCGACGATACGCTGTTTCGTACCTACGGCACGAGTGGATTGTGGGATTTTTGTTTGGCTACCGACGCTGCGCTGTTATGGACCTTCCGGGACGTGACGACGTCGCGAGGCGGAATGTACGATGGAAGCGCATTCCGGGAAAGGACTCGCTCCGTAGGAGCATAACAGCGCAGCGTCGGTAGCACCGTATTTGTATTTTTACCATCCGCCCTGTAGGGGCGGTACAATGGCCGGATTCAAACAGGAAGGGACGGCTATTTACCGGACCTTCGCCATGGCCCGTACCGGAAAGGTACCGACGCCTTTAAATTTAGGCGGAACGGCACTGAACGTAAATCCGGCATCGGGCACCAAATGCAGGTTACACAGGTGCTCAACAATCAGAATCTCTGCGCCCAGCAGCGTCGTATGCACCGGCCGGTCGTTGCCGGTCGTGCAATCAATGTTATGCGAATCAATGCCAACCAGCGACACGTTGCAGTCCCTGAGATATTGTGCAGCGCCTTCGGTCAGATACGGATGGTTTTCATAGTAGGTTTCGGTGTTCCAGTGCGTGGCCCAGCCCGTATGAATCAGCACGGCGCGGTTTCGGATCTCGTAATTCCGGAAGTGTGCTTCGGTAATTTCCAGTGTATCGGTAAAAGTCACCCGGATCACTATCGCCTCCAGATCAGCAAAGCGCGCCAGCTCAACCTCAGACAGATCCTTGCCATGGGAGAACCGGTGGAACGGGCAGTCGATATAGGTGCCGGTATTGGTCACCATCTCGATTTTACCGATCTGAAATTCAGTTCCTTCGGCATAGAGCTGTCTGGAACGCTCGCGGCTCAGGTAATCGCAGATGACCGGAGCCGGTAAGCCTCTGTAGGTGACCAGACCGTCTTCAATGGTATGGCTAAGGTCAATAAAAATGGCCTTACCGGTTTCCGTGCTGACGGGTTTCCGTTTATGGGGCTCGGTCAGGATTTCCTTGTTCAGAATGACGGTTTTGCCGACCATCAGCAACCGCAGATCGGCAACAATGTAGTCGGCCAGGGCCTGGTCACTAATGTCATCCCCGTCAATATCAAGGCGGAAATCTTCGCCCTTAAGGCTGCCGCCGTTGGTGAAATAAATAGCAAAGTCAAATTTTACTCGTTTGTCCATGGTTGTTGTCCGGTTAATAAAGCCCGTCAGGAAAGCCGGTAAATATACTCTTCAATCTCGGCTTGCCGCGCATTGGCAAAGCCGTGGTCGGTGCCGGTTTTTACGAAGCCGCATTTTGTCAATACCCGCTGTGACCCGATGTTGTCGAAAGCTACCCGCGCAAAGACCGGACGCTGGCTGACGATGGTCAGTAACTCAGTCAGGGCGGTGGTGGTAACACCCTGCCCCCAAACGGCCCGGTCCAGCCAGTAGGTGAGTTCGGTGTGGCCATCCATAACAAATGTGGAGATGCTGCCCACAATAGTATCGTTCAGACGGATGGTCCGCATCACTACGGAGGGCTCATTGAGCAGGGCCGAGTATTTGGCAAGGTAAGCCGCCTTGTCGGTTGGTTTTTTGGGCGTAAATGCCGCCAGATGGCTGGCTTCCGGATCGAGCTGAAACCGGAAAAAGTTCTCCAGATCAGCGGGTTCGGTAGGGGTGAGGGTAACGGACGAGTTGTGAGTGGTCATGGGTTCGGATAATTTATCGGGATAACTTATTCGTTCAGCTTTCTGCGCAGCCAGGCCCTGACCGGCTCATCATACAGTTTCAGGCTGACATAGGCCCGCACAATTGCACCGGAAAAGGTGAGCAGGGCATACGCCCACGCCTGCGCAAACGTAATGCCTTTGTGGTTACTGATCCAGGCGACATAGCCCCCCCCCGCAGGCCATCTAAAAGTAGATAGTGGGGTTTTGTGTTGAGCTGGTTATTGTTCATTAACAGGGTAAAGGGTGAACCGGTAGCGGCCTAATCATGCGTGAGGCCTTAGTTTGATCGCTGTAACGATCGGATAACTTATTTCTTTTCCAGAGCCTGAAACAGCTTGCCGAGGATAAAATAGGCCCTTGCATGCGGATACCAGTTGCCGTACGCACCGGAGGTCAGGGCAATGACCATGTTTTCTTCGGGCACAACCACTAAATGATTGCCACCATTGCCGGATGCCCAGAGGTAGCTTACTTCTCTTTGTCCAAATGTTCGTTTTGTTCTGTACCAAAGCATGCCATAACCGTCAGCCAACGGATTATAATCACCAATTGCGGTGGAATGTTCGTTCAACAGCCGGTTCATATAGGCCTGATCGGCCAGCTGCTTACCGCCCCATTTTCCTTTGTTGGCAACTAATAAACCCAGTTTAGCAAAGTCCAGCGTAGATAGGTAAAGGTTACCGGCAGCACCGGTCTGATTGGCCGCATTGGTGTACCAGTAAAACTCGTTAATTCCCAGAGGAGTAAATACTTTTTGTCTGGCAAAATCCCTCAGACTCATACCTGATTTTTCTTCAATAACAGCACCGATCAGAACCGCATTAATGTCGGCATAGACCCATTTCCGGCCCGGCTTGTTTGATAGCGGAATGCTTAGCAAATAGGTTAGCCATTCATCTTTCGGCATCCATTTCCCTTCACTGCCCGGGGTTTTGGGGTTATCTGAATCCGCATCTAAGCCAGATACCATATTCAGCAGGTCAATCAGTCTGATCTGTTTATAATCTTCGTGCAGGGATGGATATTTCTTTTTTGAAAAGAACGAATAGACGTCCTGTTCTAAATGCTGTACTAACCCTTCTTTGATCGCTACGCCCAGCAGCAACGCTGTAATGCTTTTCCCGGCAGACCGGATATCATGTATGTGGTTACGCCAGAAGGTATTGTAGTAGTTTTCTACCACAATTTTATTGTCTTTAATAACAACCAATCCCCGGTAATCCCGCTGCCTGAATCCGGCGATTGTATCCGTAAGCGCCTGAATGGAGTCTTTATTAAAACCGGCGGCTTCCGGGCTAATTGCAGGTAGGTCAGGAATGGCTTTTTGCTGTGCATTGCCGGAAAACGATACAAGCAAAAGGATCAATGTCAGTAGTTTTTTCATACGCTGATAAAGACGGCTGATAGCAAAAGATTGGTATTCAATTGGTTAATTGCCGGATGCATTTACAAGTCAGAGATCTTTTCTGGTATTTGTTACTCGCAAAATGTAAAAAAAGGCCGGGCTGATCATAATCAGCCCGGCAGGGACTACAAGACGCCTTTTCCGGAAGCCTACAGAATAAACTGGCTCAGATCGCGGTTCTGAACGAGGCCGGTAAGCTTTTCCTGCACCAGCTCTTTCGTAACCACCAGATGGGCGTTGGCCCCGATTACGTCCGGAATGTCGAACATAAAGTCGTTGAGCAGGTGGCTCATCACCGTCTGTAACCGTCGGGCTCCGATGTTTTCTACCTCCGTATTGACCTCATAGGCAATGTGGGCAATTTCGCGCAGAGCTTCGTCCTGAAACGTCAGGTCAACGCTTTCGGCAGCCATCATCGCTTCGTATTGCTTCGTGAGCGCGTTTTTCGGCGCTTTCAGAATCTGGTAAAAATCGTCTTCCGACAGGCTTTGCAGCTCGACCCGGATCGGGAAACGGCCCTGCAATTCGGGAATCAGGTCGCTGGGCTTCGACACATGGAACGCACCGGCCGCCACAAACAGAATGTGGTCGGTATTGATCGTACCATATTTGGTATTCACGGTGCTTCCCTCCACGATTGGCAGCAGGTCGCGTTGTACGCCCTCGCGGCTTACGTCGGGTCCGCCGCCACCAGACCGGTTGGTGGCAATCTTGTCAATCTCATCAATGAAGATGATGCCGGTATTTTCGGCCTTAAAAATAGCCTCGTCCTTCACCTCGTCCATGTCGATCAGCTTGGCGGCTTCTTCTTCGAGCAACAGCTTTTTGGCTTCGGCAATGGTTACTTTCCGCTTGCGGTTCCGCTTCGGCATCATACCGCCGATCATATCCTGCAGGTTCATCATCGACAGTTCATCCATACCGGTGCCCATCACCCCAATATTGGGTGCCTGAGACTGCTGTACCTCAATATCAATCTTCCGCTCGTCCATTTCGCCGGTGCGGATTTTCTCGCGGAACCGTTCGCGGGTCTTCTCGTTCAGTTCGGCGTCGCTGTCGGGCACACGGTTGCTGTCATTGGGCATGAAACCGGTGGTCACCGGCTGCTTGACGGGCGGGATCAGGATGTCGAGAATGATGTCTTCGACAATCTGCTGGGCACGGGCTTTCACAGTTTCCTTTTTAGCCGCTTTCACCATGCTGACAGCCTGCTCTACCAGATCGCGGACCATGCTTTCCACGTCGCGGCCCACGTAGCCGACCTCCGTAAACTTCGAGGCCTCGACTTTGGTAAACGGTGCATCGGCCAGTTTGGCGAGGCGGCGGGCAATTTCGGTTTTACCAACGCCGGTCGCCCCGATCATCAGAATGTTGTTCGGGACAATTTCGCGGCGGATATCGGCCGGTGCATTCATCCGGCGCCACCGGTTCCGCAGGGCAATGGCCACGTTGCGTTTGGCGTTGTGCTGGCCGATGATATATTGATCTAACTCGGCAACAATCTGCCGGGGGGTAAGGTCTTTCAGAAATTCATTCATGCTGGTTTAATCAAATCAGGGAACCGGTAAGGTGTAAACGCCCGGCCTCCCTGAGTAGTGTCTTCGTCTTAACAGTTTTTGGGGCAAAAGGGGTTCGTGGCAGTTAGTTTTTTGTCAGCAACCGGTCCATGCTGATGCGCAGGCTGAGCTGGCTGCTGCCGCCTGCTGCGGGGGTATACATAAAGCGGGCGTAGGTCAGCTGAAAGCCACGGGCCTGAGCCGACAGCCCGAACGACAGGCCGGACAGCCCGCCGAAATCCTGCAAGCGACCTTCCTGCCGCCGTTGGTGGTTATAGCCGACCATAACGTTAAAATTACGGCTGATAAGCAGTTCGGCCCCGACAATCAGGTGGCGGGCCAGTTTATCGGCCAGCCCTATATTTTTGACAATCGGGTTACCATTGAGGTCATACGTCAGGTTCAGCTTCGGATCATTGTAGGCAATGTCAAACCGGTGCAGATGATGGGCCGTAATCGTGATCCGTACGGGCGCGTGGGCCGGTTTGAACGTTACACCGGCTTGTAAATCAAATGGTAGCTGCGCATCGGTCGGGCTGTAGCTACGCAGGACGCGGCCGATATTTTTGGCGGTCAGCCCGAAGGTAAGCTGTTTTTTCGGGTGCCGCCACACACCACCGAGGTCGGCCATCACTGCAAAGGCGCTGTACATTTCGATTGACGAGCCAACGGCTTTGAGGGTGGCTCCGAGCGAATAGTTACCTTCGGTCCGGGCGTGGGAGACGCTCAGGGCATAATCGTTGGCGGTAAAGGTGCCAAGGTTGTTGCCGGATGGATCGGTCAGGTCAAACTGCCCGTAGGAGAGGTACTGAAGCCCGGCAGCCCAGCGGCCCGTGTGCGCGGCGTTGTGGCCGAAGGGGAGACCGTATTGCAGGGTATAGTATTTGGCCGCTGCCAGGTAGGGCATAAACGACAGTCCGAGCTGGTGGTCGCCCACGGAGTCGGCCAGGGCGGGGTTATTCTGGAAATACATCCCGTCGGGTTGGGTAGCCGAAGCAACCTGCCCACCCAAAGCGGCCACACGGGCATGTGTGGGCAGATTCAGGAACGGAAACAGTTGTTGTCCGGCAATGGGTTGGGCCAGACAGGCAGCTTTAAGCCCGATCCAGAAGACGACGATGTTGAGTAAATGCCGCAAGCGTTTGGCGATTAACAGTCAGAAAATACGTTGCCGGCCGGCGCTAGTCATTTGAATATTCGAAAGGAATCGGGCGCAGGATCCGTTCTTCTAACGAAATAAATGTCTCGGTTCGCTGAATGCCGCCCACTTTCTGAATTTTATCGTGCAGTACCTCGCGCAGGTGCTGGGTATCGCGGCAGACGATTTTGGCGAAGATGCTGTAAATACCGGTAGTGTAGTGGATGTTGACCACTTCGGGGATTTTCTCCAGTTCAACGGCTACTTCTTCGTAGAGCGAACTTTTATCAAGATAGATGCCTAGAAACGCGCTGATGTCCCAGCCTAACTTGGTATGGTCAATGACCAGCTGTGACCCCCGGACAATGCCCATTTGCTCTAATTTTTTCATGCGGACGTGTACCGTACCGCCTGACACGTAGATTCGCTTACCAATTTCAGTGTACGCCATATTGGCGTCCTGCATCAATAAATCGAGTATCTTAAGGTCTGTGTTATCAATTTCTAAATTTTTCTCCATTTTTCAAACCTGGTATTTGATGGATGCCAACAAAAATAAGTTTTTTTTGAATGGAATATAAATTTTCAGATTTTTTTATAAAAAATTTGCAAAAAAGGGAGCAAGTGTTTTAACTTTGTATCGTCAAGTTAATCAAACAGACACGCTGAAGCGCTTGACAACGTTCTCTTCATATACTGTAGGATGTCGAAATTGGCAGACGTGCCCTCCTGTCTCGGGGGTGGTGATAAGGGATAAACACAGCATAATGCCGCTCGCAAGAGCGACTGGGGTTGACCACCAGATGTTGTACTGTGGCTAACTGCACCGTGGGCGGTTCGAATCCCCCTCCTACAGCCAGCTTTTTTAGCTACCTAATTTGGTTTTTAGTTTGTTGATGAAGTGTAATTCGACACGCCGACCCAAAATTGAGGTCGGTGTTGTTTTTTGCACGAAACTTATTCAACGAACGTAAATCCTGTCCATTCTTCATGGGTACATATTAATTTTCTCAGTAGGGGGCCGTATCTTTGCCCCAAATTACTGTACCCACTGCATGAGAGTTTTCTATACAATTCTGTTTGCGATTATTCCGTTAGTATCGTTCAGTCAGTCGCAGTTTAACAACCGTATCAGCAAAGGTATTGACCTTGGCATTGGCTTTAAGAATGACCATACTGCGCCGTCGTTTACCTACTATGAACTGCTGAATCTCGGCCGTCAGGAGGTATTTAGCCTGGGCTGGACGTTCCGCGCCGGCGGCGTTTACGGCAAAAATGTTGATTATATTACTGCTCCTGCGCGGCTCACCCGTGGCGAAACCGGTTTGGCAGCCTTGACGGCTGACGTCCGGCCGTCGTATATTGATACCCTGCGTTTTGACCGCACCTCGCAGTCAATGTTTAACGTTGGTCTGACCGCCCGTATTAAGCTGGGACCGGTAGAGCTGGGTGGCAGCGCCGATCTGCTTGGATTTGCGCTGGGACGGTTGCGGAGCGCAAAGATTTTGTCATCAAAAGGTGGCTATTATGTAGATACTGCTTCTGAGGATGACTCTCTGATCTATTTTGCACCGAAACACACAGCACAGAGCGCACATCCGCGTTCGATTAATGTCCGGTTACTGGGCGATAACGACCGTGGTTCGCTGGCAACGGAGGTGTATGCGCGCTTTCTGATTACGAAACGGATTGGCGTGAAAGTGGCCTATCAGTGGCTGACTACCGAAATGAAGCTGGTGCAGGACCGGACTCTTGACGGCAATCTGCGTTACCGCAACCGGGCGGCTATGCCGTATGTGGCGTTGTCGTTTCCGATGTTTTGATTGGCAATGAAATGGGCGGCCACATGGGGCCGCCCCTACAAATATTTGTACGGGCGACTCCATGTGGTCGCCTTTTTTATTCTCCTGACATTAATTTTCAACCGGTTTCAGGTCGAAATACGTTTCGAAAATAGCAGCGCCAACGGCATTGGCCCGGATCTGGAAACGGTCAAGGTATTGGTGCAGGCCGTCTTTGAATATATCAGCTACTTCGGTAAATTCCAGTTCGGCGCGTAGTTTGCTCATCGCTTTTTCGGCTTGGTTGGTATACCCGTTGCCGGGATTCTGCCCGCCAATTTCATACAGCGATAACTCAGCCTGACGGATGCTGTGGGCAACGGCCCGCGGGAAGAGCTTATCCAGCAGCAGGAACTCCACAATGCCCTGGGGGGTCAGCGTACGGTATTGCTGCCGGTGCATGTTATAGGCACTCACCGATTTCAGCACCGCCGACCAGATCATCAAATCCAGCGTTGAGCCTTCGTCTTCTTCCGGAAACAGCGTGAAATACTTTACGTCCAGGAAGCGTGACGTTTTGTCGGCCCGCTCCAGAAACCGGCCCAGGCGGCCGAAATGCCACGCTTCATTGCGCGTAATGGTCGAATCGATAATGCCGTAGAACAACTGGGTTCCGTCCCGGATTTCGGTCAGGAAGTCCTGCATCCGTGTCTGTGACCACTCCGAATGATTCGGGGCCGAGTCGCGCACCATCAGGTAAAGCTGGTTGATGCGCTCCCACATTTCCTTGGAGATGGTTTCGCGGATGGTACGGGCGTTTTCGCGGGCAAAGTTCAGACACGACACAATGGAGTTCGGATTCCGTTTGTCAAACGTCATGAACTCGATGACGTTTTCACGCGTCGGCTCACTATAATGCTGATAGAACAGGAAATTATCGGCGGTAGCGATCAATAGCGGCTCCCATTGCTGACTGACGGTAGGGGGTAAGTCAAGGGCCAGGT
Organism: Arsenicibacter sp.; assembly: GCA_965247375.1. Lineage (GTDB taxonomy): Bacteria > Bacteroidota > Bacteroidia > Cytophagales > Spirosomataceae > Arsenicibacter. Next base: position 127,813 of record CBDFHU010000161.1, on the reverse strand, counting down.
TAAAGTTTACGCTCATAAAACGGGCATAATTCTCTGCCCGTTCGATGTAACGATTCATCCAGTAAATAGAATTAGCTACGCGGCTCAGCATATACGTAAAGAGCGAAAGAGTGAACGAGTGAAAGAGCGAACCGGAATTCACGAACTTTCATTGGTTGCAATATAATTTTTAGGCGCTAATTATTTATCAATCAACGGGGCTTTATCACCCCTTCACGTCAAAAATCTTTCACTCTTTTTCTCTTTCGCTCTTTCACTCTTTATCATGCCCAAACTTTTGTGCCTTCCGTACAATTTTTGCACATCTCGATTTCGGAGCGGGAGCGGATGAGTGCCTGGCGGAAGTCGCGGTAGGCCGGACTCTGCCAGAGTTCCGTAAATCGTTGCTGCTGAAGGTCACCCATGCGGTGGTGGGCATCTTTGTCGAAGCAGCAAGGTACGACCAGCCCGTCCCAGGTGATGACGCAGGAGTGCCACATCTTCCAGCAATGATCGTCGAGCGCACTTTTGATGCGGTACGTACCATCGGACTGCGGCGCGTAGCGGCTGTACCGGTCAAGGGTCGGAATGAGCGCGTTACCGTGTTCGTAGTCGTAAATCTGGGCCGTTTTAAACTTGATTTCATTGACGCCCAGCTCACGGGCGAGGCGTTTGGCATCGGCAATCTGGTGTTCATTGGGCTGTACGACCAGAAACTGAAACAGCACATGGGGCGTACGGGATTTCAGCTCTTTTTTCCAGCGGATGATGTTACGGGTACCCTCCAGTACCTTTTCGAGCTTGCCGCCGACGCGGTATTGCTGGTACACTTCCTGCGTGGTGCCGTCGATTGAAATAATGAGCCGGTCGAGCCCCGATTCTACCGTTTTACGGGCATTGGCGTCGGTCAGGTAATGGGCGTTGGTGCTGGTAGCCGTATAGATCTTCTTTTTCGCCGCGTACTGCACCAGTTCCAGAAACTGCGGGTGCAGGTAAGGTTCTCCCTGAAAGTAGAAAATCAGGTAGAGGAGTGTATCGTGGAGTTCGTCAATGGTCCGTTTAAACAGGTCCTCACCCAGCATGCCCGTAGGCCGCGTAAACGACCGTAATCCGCTCGGGCATTCCGGACAGCGCAGATTGCAGGACGTGGTTGGTTCAAAAGATACCGACATAGGCAGTCCCCACGGCTGCGCGAGCCCCGTCTGACGTGACCGGTAGTAGCTGGCAATCAGCTTAATGGCATTAGCTGCCCGCTTCGGCGTCAGCTTGCTGAAAAAGTTGAGGCCATCTGTTACCTGACCGTTGAGCAATGACATCATGCGGCAAAGATACGGGATACATCCGGATGTTCGGGTCAGTTCTGGTTGTTCACCAGAACCATCCTGCAACCAGACAGGAAAAGATTATGATCCGAAAACAACCCGGCAACCGTTTGTTTCGAGGAGTGTTTCGCCGGTAGAAAAGCCGTCGATGGTATCCGGAAGGGTACCGGTCAGGCTGGCAAAGAAGCGGTATTGCGGCCGATGAGCATGGCTCCATGCCAGAATGTCGCCCGAATCCGGCGGCAGGAGCCAGACGGTTTCTTTGCCCTGAATATCAGGCCAGATGGATTCGGCAAATTCCCGTATCCGGTCAATGGCGCTAAATTGCTCGCCGTTCTGGCCCCAGATAAACGGCCCGCGCGTTACTTTGTCGGTTTCCGCTTCGTCGGTAACCTGGAAGACATAGAGCTTGGTATATTCTTCGTTGGCGCCCCGCGTCAGATGCGGGTTACGGACTTCGAAGCCAAGGCCGACGTAACTTGGCATATCCGTCAGAAAAAGCGAGGTAAAATACCGGAAAACGTTGCCGGTCCGGTAAAATTCGTCAAAGCGGGGATCATCCTTATCGGCGGTCATAACCGTAAAGTTGGGCGCAAACCGGCGGGTACGCAACAGCCTGTCGTATAAAGTAAACCGTTCCGTAAATTCGGGCGAAGTAACGGCTGCCGACTGTAGATCTCCGAGCGTTGAATCAGCGGAAATCGCCTCCAAATGGTCAAATTCGTCGCCGTATCCCATAAAGTCGGGCTCGACCAGAAACGTTTCAGCAAAGAAGGCGAAATGTGTTACGCCCTGCTGCTGCACATAGGTCTTGATAGCGAGCAAGGGGTCATAAAACGCATCCGGTGTTGCCGGTACACCCTCCGGCCGCATCTGGACATGGGCCATGTCGCCCCGCATAAAATCGAAATTATAGGCGCGCTGGCATTCGTGGAACTTCTGACAGACGTACTGCCAGACGGAATGGTTTGGCCGGTCGAAATCGAGTACCCAGTACCGGTTATCGTCTTTGCTATGGTGGAATTTATAGCGTGCCAGTGGCCCGAAAACCCGTGACATGGCCTGTGGCTCATCAAATTCGTATTGGTACCACTTCTGGTCATAATCGTCAATGACAAACGATTCGGGATTGATGTGCAGGCCACGATAGGGAGGGGCCATGGTCATCGGTACCGTTTCAAAGCCCTGCTTTACCAGATGCTGAATCAGTTGCAGCCGCCGGTTCAACCGCCCGCCGTAATCGCCCGGATAGCCGAACAGAATGGCATGGCGCTGTGCATCGGTCAGGAAGGATTGCGGGTCAAAAAAGACATCAGCCGTGATCGGATAGGGCTCTTTATGGGTAAAACCGGCAGTTGTCAGCCAGTTCCAGATAGCTTTTTCAACATCTTTATACACCCCCTCGGTCTGGTCAATCAGCATAATGGGCGGTGTGGTACTGCGTTTGACCCATTCAAAAAAGCGGGGGTAAACCAGCGCCATTTCCGAAAACCGGTCGGTATGCGGAATCACATCCATTCCGACGGTGCGGCCCATGGCGTGCAGCAGGTTGGTGACCACTTTCAACTGTTTTTCGACCGTATCAAGGGCCGGTACATATTTAGCCAGTTCAACGCTGAAAAATTCGGGATTGATCTGCCAGCTGACCATGCCGTACAGACTACCCACAACACCCGGTTCCCAGATGGGCAGGAGGTGAATGCTGTCGTGGCAGGCGGGCAGGGTCAGAACGTAGTTGATCACGTTCCAGAACGAGCCGATGGTCCGCACATTGACGCCAACCATATTGCTGCGTTTAATCCACGAGCCGTCCGGTCGTTTAGCCATCGGGCTGGGTATCGTCTCGGTCGGGTCGAGTGCCCGGCGGAGCAGATCGTTGCCCAGGCGGTTATGAAGAATCCCCAGGGTTTTAAAAACCGAAAACTGTACGGCCATCTGCGGCAGTAAGCGGGGAATAAAGGAACTTTCGCCCTGTTGATAAACATCCGTGTATCGGGCGTAGTTTTGTTGCCAGTCGGCTTGCAGAAGTTCGATGGGGGTAGGCATATCGCAAATGTACTATGCAGGACGTAAATTGTACAATACAGGACGTAATCATCATTGGAGGAGGGCTGGCAGGGCTGATAAGTGCCATAGAATTAGCGCGTTCCGGCTATTTAGTGACCCTGATTGACCGGAAAATGTATCCTTATCACCGTGTGTGCGGGGAGTATATTTCGAATGAAGTACGCCCGTATCTGACCAGGCTGGGACTTGACCTGCAGCAACTGGGTGCGGCCGATATCCGGCAGTTTGCCTTTACCTCGCCGGCCGGCCGTGAGCTGACGGCACCGCTCGATCTGGGTGGCTTCGGCATCAGCCGTTACCGGCTCGATTATGCGCTGTATGAGCTGGGTATGCAGGCGGGTGTCTCGTTTGTGACCGGTAAGGCCGCAGAGAGCGTACGGGCAGAGGGCATTGGTCCGGATGGATTGCCGGAATTATTCACGGTATCAGCGCAGGACGGGCAGCAGTGGCAGAGCCGCGTGGTAATCGGTGCGTTCGGGAAGCGCTCTCGGCTTGATAAATCCCTGAATCGTGCCTTTATGCAGCAGCCCTCGCCGTATGTGGGCGTCAAATACCACGTGCGGTTTGCCGACCCGGCGGCCTATGCCCGTGACCGGATTACGCTGCATAATTTTCAGGAGGGCTATTGCGGCATGTCGGCGATCGAAGACGACCGCTTTTGCCTGTGCTACCTGACCACCCGCGACAATGTCCGGCGGCATGGTTCCATTGCAGCTATGGAAGAGGCGGTTCTCTACCGGAATCCGCACCTGAAACGGATTTTTACGCAGGCAGAGCACCTGTACGATAAGCCGGAAGTGATCAACGAGGTCTCTTTTGCCCCTAAACAGGCTGTTGAGGCACATTTGTTTATGGCCGGCGATTCGGCGGGGATGATTACGCCTTTGTGTGGTAACGGCATGGCCATGGCAATTCACGGAGCCAGAATAGCAAGTCTGGTCATCAGTCAGTTGCTGGCGGGGACGATCAGCCGCGCCGAAGCCGAACGGTTGTACACGAGCCAATGGAACGCGCTGTTTCGTCAGCGGCTGTGGGTCGGCCGTCAGGTGCAGCGGTTGTTCGGCGATGCATGGCTGTCAGAACTGGCTCTGTCGTTCTTTAAAACGCTGCCTCCGGCATTGCATACCGTGATGCGGCTGACACACGGGCAGGAAATCCGGTGAGTTATTGCAGGTAGTACCGGCGTACGAGCTGTATGGCCTCGTTTCTGTCCTGCGCGCAAACGTTGCAGAAGGTACCGATACCGTTGACGGGGCCTTCATACTCCCAGGTAAACAGTTTAGGCAGTCGGTTTTTGTCGGCCGTTACGTTCAGGCTGGTACCGTTCGGAATCAGGTAGAGGAGCGTGCCGTTCGGAAACTGCACTTTAAACGCCGGCATGCCTTTTACGATGTCTTTCCCGAGAAATGCCAGCCGGGCTTCTTTGCGGTCTTTCCCGTAGGCGTAGGTAATGTCGGCCCGCTGCCCGTTTCTGACCCAGAAACTGAAGTGTTCGTACTGATCCGTACCGGCTTTGTTATAGTAATAGTTGGCTACTTTGGTTTGCGCAAAACTCTGAAGGGTAATAAACCATCCCGCGACTAACAACCCTGTTTTAATCAGTTTCATATCGATCCGGTATATTGTGTGGTACATGCTTTGACGCAATAGACCGGATACCGGCACAAATTGTTTCAGAAAATGAGCGGGGAAGCCACTTCACTACGACCGGTAGACACGGAAAATGTTAACCCGATTGCCGGCATAATCCGTTTCCCTGTCAATCACCATGCCGTTGCGGATGGCTACCTGAGCGGAGGCTTGATTCGTCAGGCTGATGATTGAAATCAGCGAGTCGGCCAGTTTCCGGTCGAAAGCGAACTGTTTGCAGGCCTGCGCGGCTTCGGAGGCAAAGCCACGGTGCCAGCAGGCGGGCAGCAGCGAATAACCGATCTCAAGCTCGGTCTTCCCGTCGACGGTCTGCACCAGTAGCCCGCAATGGCCGGTTAGGCTACCGGTTTGCCGGTCAATGAGGGCATTCATGCCGCCCAACTGGTTAGCATAGCGGAAAAACTGTTTGTCATACCATTTCCGGCATTCGGTTTCCGGACTTTCCAGGTCCGCAATCCAGTGGGCATGCGTGGCCGGATCCTGAAAAAACGGCAGCCACTGAGCAAAATCTTCCTGCCTCACAGGGCGGAACAGCAGGCGATCAGTCAGGTATCCGTCGAGGAGGTAAGGGTTTGTCACAGGCATGTTAAAAAAGAAGTCCCATTATGAACGTTCATAACGGGACTTTATCGCTGGCATGATGAGTTATGCTGCTTTAAGTTTGATGTCTGCCTGAATATTTAAAGACAATAGTAAATCTTCGAGCTGACCAATATACTGAGCACGTAAGTCGGCGTACCCTTCAATAGCCAGTTCATCAGGCCGGGGTTGTTGCTGATGTAGCGCCAACATGTCATTGAGACGTTCAATGCGTCCTAAAACATCCACAATTTCACTATTCAGTGCTGATAGTCTGTTCATTGTTCCAGGTTATTTGTAAAAATCCTTTCGGGAATTTTTTCCGGCTAAACCGATCTGGCCGACTGGTTGTAAACTGAAAGAACCATTCGGCTTTATCCGCAACGAAAAGGAAGTAATCTTTTTCGTCCTCGTTTATTTCCCTGACAAAGTAAACATCCAACTGCTTGTCCGATTGCTTTAGTGCTCTGAACTCTTTTTCATACCTGCGATAGATGGAAGTTGAAAAAAAATAAACTACATCAATATCGTTGGGATACTCTTTGGCCGTCACAAAACTTCCATCAATCCAGCAAGTATATGGCTCTTTAATAAGCGCTGAGACTGCACTATTTAACGCGGCAAACTTGTCCAGCAATTGTTGTCTATGGCTATCCAGCCAAAAGTCGACTTTACTGTAATCCAGTCACTTTGAAGCAGATCATGTGGCGTCAAGAACCCCTGTTCATCGAACAAAAGCATAAGCGTTAGTTGATCTTCAGGACCGCCATAAACGCTTCCTGCGGGATCTCAACGTTACCTACCTGACGCATCCGCTTCTTACCTTTCTTCTGCTTCTCGAGGAGTTTCCGCTTCCGGCTGATATCCCCCCCGTAACATTTCGCCAATACGTCTTTCCGCAGGGCTTTTACCGTTTCGCGGGCAATGATTTTCTGGCCGATCGCCGCCTGAATCGCAATTTCGAACTGCTGACGCGGCAATAACTCGCGCAGCTTTTCGCACAGTTTCTTGCCCCATTCGTATGATTTCGACCGGTGAACGATGGCTGACAGGGCATCGACCTTATCACCGTTCAGCATAATGTCGAGTTTCACCATGTCTGACTCCTGATTCCCGGTAAATTCGTAATCGAGCGAGGCATACCCGCGTGAAATGGTTTTGAGCTTATCGAAAAAGTCGAAAACAACCTCCGCCAGCGGCATTTCAAACTGGAGTTCAACGCGGTCGGCAGTCAGGTAGACCTGATTTTTCAGAATGCTTCGTTTTTCCATACAAAGCCCCATGATCGCACCCACGTATTCGGCCTTCGAAATGATCTGGGCCTTGATAAACGGTTCTTCGATGAAGTCAATATTGTTCGGTTCCGGCATCTCAGCAGGGGCCGATACCACCAGATTTTCGCCTTTGGTCGTCAGTACTTCAAACCGCACCGATGGCACCGTGGTGATAACCGTCATGTCAAATTCGCGTTCCAGCCGCTCCTGCACGATCTCCATGTGGAGCATGCCGAGGAAGCCGCAACGGAATCCGAAACCAAGGGCCGCCGATGTTTCCGGTTCCCACACCAGGGCCGCATCGTTGAGCTGAAGTTTTTCCATGGCTTCGCGCAGGTCTTCGAATTCGCTGGTTTCCACCGGATAGATCCCGGCAAAGACCATGGGCTTAACCTCTTCGAAACCCTGAATGGCACCGCTGGCCGGCGCTTCAATGTGGGTGATGGTATCACCGACTTTTACCTCGCGGGCCACTTTAATCCCCGAAATCAGGTAACCTACGTCACCGCACTCGATTACATCTTTCGGCTCTTTCTCTAGACGCAGCGTTCCGATTTCGTCGGCAAAATACTCCTTGCCGGTTGCCATGAACTTTACTTTATCGCCTTTGCGGATGCTGCCGTTTTTCACCCGGAAGATAACTTCGATACCACGGTACGAGTTAAAGACCGAGTCGAAAATCAGGGCCTGTAATTCGCCCTGCGGGTTACCGGTCGGGGCCGGAATCCGTTCGATGATCGCGTTCAGGATCTCTTCGATACCGATGCCTTCCTTGCCGCTGGCCGGAATAATGTCGTCGCGTTCGCAGCCGAGCAGGTCTTCCATTTCGTCCTTGATTTCTTCAGGACGGGCGCCCGGTAAGTCGATCTTGTTCAGTACCGGGATGATAACCAGATTGTTATTCATTGCCAGGTACAGGTTCGAAATCGTTTGGGCTTCGGTTCCCTGCGACGCATCAACGAGCAGCAGCGCCCCTTCACAGGCCGCTATCGAGCGCGATACTTCATACGAGAAGTCAACGTGGCCCGGCGTATCGATTAAGTTCAGGGTATATGTTTCGCCTTTGTAGACATAGTTCATCTGGATGGCGTGGCTCTTGATGGTGATGCCCCGTTCCCGCTCCAGGTCCATATCGTCCAGCAACTGAGCCTGCATGTCGCGGTGCGAAACCGTCTTGGTAAACTCCAGAAGGCGGTCGGCCAGCGTACTTTTGCCGTGGTCAATATGGGCGATAATGCAAAAATTTCGGATGTGTTTCACGCTGTGTTAACGTAGATTCAACAGTTATGATTTTACAAAAATAGCTCTTTTTCACGGCGATGCCAACTGCATCATGATTCCGCACAGATAACCCATGTAGGTTCCGACCGCGTATCCCATAATGGCCATCAGCACGCCGACGGGTGCGAGGGCCGGATGAAAGGCGGCAGCAATGATCGGCGCCGTGGCCGGACCACCAATACAGGCCTGGCTGCCCACTGCCAGAAAGAAGAAAGGCGCCCGCAGCAACCGGCTCACCAGAATCATGATCAGGATGTGGAAGGCCATCCAGACCAGACCGACAATGATCAGCCCCGGCTGGTCGGCAATGGCCAGAATGTTGGCTTTCAGGCCGATGGTGGCAATCATGATGTACAGAAACACACTGGCCAGTTTAGAAGCTCCGGCCCCTTCGTACCGGCGGGCACGGGTAAACGACAACCCGATGCCGATGGCCGTTGCCAGCCCGACAATCCAGAAAAACGGCGCGTTGAGGCTGAACTGCTTCAGGGTCGGATAGTTGGCATCGATAAAGGGGGCAATCAGGTCAGCGGCGGCGTGGGCAATGGCCGTAGCCCCGAAGCCGATGGCCAGCATCACAATCAGATCCGTAAACGACGGAATCCGTTTGATGGATTCAGCCTGATGCTCTACTTTCTGCTTGACTTCCTCAACCGCCGATGCATCGGCCCGCAGCCAGCGGTCAATGCGTTTGGAGTTGGCGGCCCCGTAGAGCAGGGCTGCCAGCCAGAGGTTCGACACAAAGATATCGACCGTTACGAGGGCCGAAAAAAGCCGGTCGCTGGGCTGAAAAACTTCTTTGAGGGCCGTTTGGTTGGCCCCGCCGCCAATCCAGGTACCGGCAATGGTTGCCAGTCCGCGCCACACTTCGTCGGGGCCTTCGCCACCTACGAGCTGCGGTGCCAGGTGAGCCAACAGCCAGACCGCCAGCGGGCCGCCCAGCATAATGCTCACGGCCGATGCCGCAAACATCAGGACCGATGCACGGCCCAGCCGCCGGAACGCATCAAAATCGACACTCAGCGTGAATAGCACCAGACTGGCGGGCAGCAGATAACGCGAGACAATCGGGTAGAGGGCCGTCGTGTCGCCGTTGACCAGACCGGTTGTATTGAGCAATGAAGGAATGAAGTAGCAAAGCAGGGTAGCCGGTACGTATTCGTAAAAGCGTTTCCAGAAGGGTCGCCGGCTATCGGCACTGAGAAAGACCAGGGCCAGAATACCCAGTAAAATGCCGAGTACTACGGCGTCGTTTGTAATCATCAGGTTGTCTGTTGAGCGTGTCTGCGGTTGAATGGTAAGGGCGTTTACTCCGTAAAAATAGAGAAAGCGGGGGATTTACCGTGTTTGTATGCAACACAAAAGGGAATCACAGCGTATTATGAAGTAGAAACAAACCGCCCCTGCATGAGCTGAACCACTACGGACTTACATTTTCTAATCTGAATTAAACCGTTCGTTTACAGGAACTCATGCGACTATCTACAATTCCGGCTTTTGTCAAAGCCGCTGTGATTCCGTTACTGATCGTTGGCTGTCAGTCTGACCGTGAGGTCGAGCCCTCAGCCGATTGCCTTGTGACAACCTCTTCACTCTCCGGACAGGCAATTGAAGGCGAATACATCGTCACCGTACAAACACCGGATACCAGCACGGCGGGCGGACGGCAGGTGGCCGTCCTGACAAAACTGCTGACAAAGTACGCCATCAATACCAGCGCCAGTTTGCTGGCAAACAACGCGACGCAGACAACCTATCTGGCAACGATGACCGCAGACGAATCCACTTTGCTGAAACAGGATCCGGCAGTGATGCTGGTCGAACCCGACCGGATTATGTCGGTTTGCAGTTGTGTGGATCTGGTGCAGGAATCGACCCTTACCTGGAATGTGAAGCAGACAAGCTACGGTCGCGGCGACCGGCAGACGGGCAAAATCGTCTGGGTCATTGATTCGGGTATCGACCTGGACCATCCTGATCTGAACGTAGACACCGACCGCAGCCGTTCGTTTGTATCAGGCAGTACGACAGCCAATGATGATAACGGGCATGGTACCCACGTGGCCGGGATCATCGGAGCCCTGAACAACAATGTCGGGGTAACGGGTGTGGCCTCCGGCGCAACGCTGGTGGCGCTGAAAGTACTGAATCAGCTGGGCGAAGGCCGTTTGTCGGGGATTATTCAGGCAGTCAACTACGTGTCGCAGAACGGAACGGCCGGGGATGTGGTGAATCTCAGCCTCGGCGGCGAAACGACCTCAACCACTCTGGATAATGCCATCCGCACAGCGGCTAACAGGGGTATTCTGTTTGCGATTGCGGCCGGAAACGAAAGTACCTCGGTCGAAGACCAGTCACCGGCGCGGGTGAACCATGCCAACGTGTTTACCGTATCGGCCGTGGATGCCAACGGTAAATTTGCGTCGTTCTCCAATTACGGCGTTTCGGTTGATGTGGCAGCCTATGGCGTCCGGATTTACTCAACGTATAAAAACGGGGCTTATACGACCTTGTCAGGGACCTCAATGGCGGCCCCGCACGTAGCCGGTCTGCTCTACATCCGTGGCGTGAATATACCGACCAAAGGCACTGCCACCGGCGATCCCGACGGCAGCCCTGACCCGATTGCGGGCGAGTAACAGTTAAAAGGCATACCCGATTTTAAAGCCGGCGGTCATATTCGGAAGGGTGGCTCGCCCGCGCTCATAGCTGCCGAAGAGGTCCCGGCTTTGGTAATACCACTGATCACTGTCAGGCGGAATGACCCCCCGCTTTACATTTCTGAAACGCAGGCCGAAGCCCAGGTATAGATCAATGAGCAAGCGATCATCCGGATCGCTGCCGAACCGGTTCTGAAAACCAAGCTTCAGGTTGCTGCCGGATACGTATTTGGTTATGGGCGTATCCAGCTGCTGGTAGTATGCACAGGGGCCGCCCTGACATTCCCGGCCAATTGTGTTCGTTTCGCGGTTATTTACCTGTTTATAAAAGGCTTCTACCGCCCAGTAGCCACCAAACGGTGTCCGGTATTGCCCGCGGCGTTTCCAGTAGGTACGCCATTCGGCGCGGCTGCGCCAGACCTCGCGGAAACGGTAATCCCGCTCATTGGCATAGAGGCTGAAGTTGTGCCAGCCATAGCCCAGTTCGGCCTGTACCGAGTGGCGCTGGTCATAGATGTATTCGGCCCCGAACTGCACGGTATTGTCCGGGTCAACAATGGCCAGCGGAGCCAGCTTAATGACCCATTGGTAACGCCGGATAGCGGTTGTGTCAGTGGGTTGGGCGTATGCGTGAAAGGCCAGCATCAGACAAAGTCCCGATGCGACCAGCCGGTAAAACGATCGGATCATTCGATGGGCAGTTTGCTGAGTAAGGTAATTTCTTTCGGGTTGGCGTAGCTGTACTGGAAGAGTCCGTCCGGCCCCGTTACGATCAGAACTTTCTGATTCGGAATCACATCATAGGTTCTGATGTCTTTAAACCAGGCCATCTGCTGCGCATTGAGCGGATCGGTGATGTCCAGTACCTTAAGCCCGTAATCGCCTTCCGAGACGAACAGCAGGTTGCCGTCGACACCCAGTCCGTGCGGGTTCTGCATCGGATAGCTTTTCAGCAATTTCGGGGCAGATGGATTGGTGAAGTCGATCACATCCAGCACATTAGCGCCAACCACACCACCGTTACGGCAAGCGGTGCCGCTCCGCAGGGTAGAAAAGGCCAGATTACCCTGTGCCACCACCGGATCGCAGCTCATAATGTGCTGATAGAGGGCGAGTTTTTTGGGTGAGTCCTGTTGCGTAATATCAAAAATGTAGACGCCGGTCTGTGTGCCGATAAACAGGTTTTTGCCGTACGGGAAAATTGTTTCCACGCCGAAGCCCAGCGGAATAGTGGTCCCTTTTACCGGATTGGCGCTATTGGCAATCGTATATGTTTGCAGGCTTTTGCTGTTGACGGTGTATAGCATGTCGCCCGCCACGGTGAACCGCGCCATGGAGCCGCCGATCCCGGCACCCGGAGATATGGACCCGTCGCTGCCCTTCTGACAGGCCGCCAGACCCGCCAAAAGGCCGGCAAAAAGGAGGTGTTTTATGGTTTTCATGGTGTTTAACGGAAGCATTTCGGATTAATTAATTCGGCTTTTTCCCAACCGATTACGACGCCTTTGGCAGGATCAGCGCACTCAAACGTGACATTCATTTCCGGCGGATAGGCCGGATAGGGGAATGCGTTCTCAATGCGTTTAACAATGCGGACATTACGCGGATTGGCAATATTCAGCGCTACGAGATCCGTTGCGTTATCGGCATACAGGATGCTGTCCTTGATGGCAATGTCCCGGTTGCCGCGGATCGTAATAAACGAAAGGCGTACCGGTTTGGCAGGATCGGTGTTGTCAACAACATGAATTCCTTTGTCAATTTCGTTGATAAACAGGAACTTGTCTTTAATGTAAATTTTACCCGGCGCTTTCAGCGGCTGGGCCGTAAGGGTCTGAACCTGACGGACTTCTTCGTAAGAAGCGTAGACCGGCCGGTAGCCGGTTTTGGCGGAGAGCCGGTCCTCCGCGTAGTCGTAGTAACAACCGGTTAGCAACAGCAGCGCTGCCAGCAACGGATGCCGGTGTGGGATAAAGTGTTTCATAAAAGGAAATGGTTCGTTTTTATGCAGATATCAGAATAGTGTAAATGGTTGGAAGTAAGCGCAAAAAATAATATTCCGGTCATCTGCTACAATGCAATGCCGATTTTAAGTCCGCACGAAACGCCGGGCAGCCAGCCTTCCAGACCCGGAATAAACCGCGTGTATCGCAGCGCTTCCGGCACGCGGCCATTGGCCAGCAGCACTGAGGGGCCTTCGGTCTGATCGATAGTGATGTAGCGGCGGCCGGCTCCGGCGTAGGCATCCAGAAATACGCGCGATAAAAACGACGTTTTCTGATGACTGAGAGCCAGTTGTAGCCCGATTTTCAGATAACCGGCCTGTGTGGTGCGGTTGATTTTCTGCGAGTAATCCAGGGAGGTAATCAGGCCGCCGCTTGCAGCACCGGTTTTTTTGACAATACCGGCATTTTTGTAGTAATACTCAGCCGCCACATACACGCCATTGAGCCGCCGTTTGGGTTTGAATAGCTTTTGTAAAAAGGAAAAAGGCAGGTAATAGCGTAACTCACCGCGATAACGCCATGAGGGCTGATAACTCCAGCCATCCCGCAGATAATCTGTCCCGAACAGGTTCAGGTCCGGAAACGGCCCGGACCAGTTAGCGGGCCCATAGGCAATTTCGCCCTGCACCGATACTGACGGAATTGTACGGAGTTCAAGGCCGGCCTGCCAGGCAGGATCAATATCAATCAGCGTGAGGGGAGCGAGCTTGATAACGGCGTAAGTAGGGCGTAGCCGGACTGGTTTCGGAGCAGGCGGAAGTGTATCGGTGGCCGGTTGTCCGTAAACCCCGTTGACATGCATCAGGAGCACCAGCAGCCCGACGAAAAACGTATACCTGAAACGCATAAAAAGAAAGGGCTGCTGTGTGTATTGATGGATAGAAACGTGACAAACAGGGCTATCTATAGGTAATTAGCAAAAAAGTTATCTAAAGTGGGCCTGCGTTTGCCTTACAACAAAAATAAGCATAGTACGCAAATCACAAAGAACTATAACTTTGTCCATTCTCATTCTTGACCCTCTTGCATGGACACTACGACAAAACCAACACATGCCAAACTAAGCCCGGCGGAGACACTGGCCTATAAAAACGAAGAAGCGTTGCTGGGTGGCGGGCAGAAACGGATTGATGCACAACATAAAAAAGGCAAACTGACCGCCCGCGAACGCATCGCCCTGCTGGTCGACGAAGGCTCGTTTGAGGAGATCGGTAAGTTTGTCATGCACCGCACCAAAGACTTTGGCCTGGATAAGGAATATTATCCCGGTGACGGCGTGGTAACGGGTTATGGTACCGTTGATGGACGGCTGGTCTATGTTTTTGCGCAGGACTTCACGGTTTTCGGTGGTGCATTGTCAGAAACCCACGCTGAAAAAATCTGCAAAATCATGGACCTGGCCATGAAAAACGGGGCGCCGGTGATCGGCCTGAACGACTCCGGCGGGGCCCGGATTCAGGAAGGGGTTTTGTCACTGGCGGGCTATGCCGATATTTTTTACCGCAACACGCTGGCGTCCGGCGTCATTCCGCAGATTTCGGCCATCATGGGGCCGTGTGCGGGCGGGGCCGTCTATAGTCCGGCGATCACCGACTTTATTTTCATGGTCGAAAATACCTCATACATGTTCGTAACCGGCCCCAACGTGGTAAAAACGGTGACGCACGAAGAGGTGACGTCAGAAGAACTGGGCGGAGCCAGTACGCACAGCACCAAATCGGGCGTGACGCATTTTGCCTGTGAAAACGAACTGGCCTGTATTCAGCACATTAAAAAGCTGCTGAGCTACGTGCCACAGAATTGCGAGGACGAAGTGCCGTTGCTGCCGTATGAGCCGCAGGACGAAAGCCGCCCGGCGCTCGATACGATCATTCCGGACAACCCGAACCAGCCGTACGATATGCGTGATGTGATTGACGCGCTGGTCGATGCGGACAGCTTCTTTGAAGTGCATAAAAACTTTGCCGAAAACATCGTGGTCGGCTTTGCCCGCATTGCCGGCCGGAGCGTTGGGGTGATCGGTAACCAGCCTGCGGTACTCGCCGGGGTGCTCGACATCAATGCCAGTACGAAAGCCGCCCGGTTTGTGCGCTTCTGTGATTCGTTTAATATACCGCTGCTGGTGCTCGAAGATGTACCCGGCTTCCTGCCTGGTACCGATCAGGAGTGGAACGGCATCATCACCAACGGGGCGAAATTACTGTATGCGTTCTGCGAGGCAACGGTGCCGCGGGTGACGGTAATTACCCGCAAGGCGTATGGCGGCGCCTATGACGTAATGAACTCGAAACACATCGGTGCAGACATGAACTACGCATGGCCGGGCGCCGAGATCGCGGTAATGGGTGCCAGCGGGGCTGCTGAGATTATCTTCAAGCGGGAAATTGCGGAAGCGGAGGATCCGCAGGCGAAACTTCAGGAGAAGGTGCAGGAGTATACCGAAAAATTTGCAAACCCATACCGGGCCGCACACCGTGGGTATATTGATGAGGTAATCTATCCGAATGAAACACGGCAGAAACTGATCAGGGCCTTTAAGATGCTGGAAAATAAGGTGGCGACACTGCCGCGTAAAAAGCACGGAAATATCCCGCTGTAAATGATGGCCCCTGGTATATACAATATAAAACGGGAAAGCCCGCTCAGCTGAGCGGGCTTTCCCGTTTTATACGTCTGCGCCTGTTATGGCCTGACGACTTTCTTAATTGAAATCGGTACGCAGATAGCCGGCGGACAGACGCAGTCAGCGCTGAGGGTGACGGTCCGGTCAGCATAGCAGCCCAGCTGATCGTACACCCGGACGGTGTACGTCTTCGGCGCCGTCAGCGTGGTAGCAATTACTCCGTTGGCCGGTACCGGCTGCGTTGTCGGGTTGGTAGCCGTGAAGCTGCTGCCTTCCGAGATGGCATACCGATACAGGGTCAGGTCATTGCCCAGTCCGCTGACGGTGAGAATACCGTTATTCTGCGGTGTTGTACCGAGACAGCTCGGGTTCGTACCCGCTACGGTGAATGTCGACGGGATGGCTACCTCTTCGATAATCACCGGACAGCAACTGCCGTCAGGACAGGTACCGGCACCATTATCAACGACAACCTTGTACTCACCGGCAGCTGTAGCGGTATAGCTGTTGGTAGTTGTTTCGGCCACCAGCTGTGTTCCGTTATACCACTGGTAGCGGCTGTAACCAGCTGGCGCTGTCACCAGAATCGCGTAATCCGATCCCTGGCAGACGCGGTAGGCTACGCTGACGCAGGTCGTGGTGGTATCGCCCGGAATCCGTGCGGTGTTGTAGTGAACACCTTCCGCCAGAATGCTGGCCGAGAGCACCAGCGTCGCGGTCTGACCGGCGGCCAGAGACGTAATGCTCCAGCTGCTGATTGGCGAACCGGCGGCGATGGTACCAAGGCTCACCGAAGCCGAGTTCGGCACATAGGCGAGTCCTGCCGAGAGGACATCTTCTACCACCACGTTGGTCGCCGGCGCGTTTCCGGTATTGCTCAGGGTGACGGTATAACTGATGACCTCCCCGAGGTTTGCCCGTGTTTTGCTGGCCACTTTAGTCAGGTTGAGCCCTGGCTTCAGCGGGATGACCGTTACGGTTACCGATTTAGTGTCCAGACAGGTCGGAGTCAGGGCGCAGGTGACCGAGTAGGTGCTTGTCGTCAGGTTAGCCGTCGTATTCAGCTCATTGCCGGTCACGCCGGTGAGGCTCCATGTCAGTTGTCCGATGTCACAACCCAGAGCCGTGATGCTCAGCGGATCGCCTTCCGTCACTGTCAGGCTGCTCACCGTGAGTGTCAGACTAGGTGCAGGAACGACCGCGACCTGTGCAACCAGTTCGGTGACGTCGGTGCCGTTGGTACAGGCAACGGTGTACGAGGTTGTCTGTGCCGGATTAACGACGATGCTTGCCGATGTCTGCCCGTTTACCCCGGCCCCTGTCCAGTTTATAGTGCCCTGACAGCCAACGGTCGTCAGTGTAGCACTTTGTCCCTGACAGGTGATGGCATCGCCAACGGTAAAGTCATTCGGATTGAGGTTACCGATCGTGAGTTTAGCCGACGAGGTACAACCCAGCGGTGAGGTACAGGTGACACTGTAGGTGGCATTGAGATTGGATGGAACGACGATGAACGAACTGCCCATGTCTCCGGTTGACCAGTGAGTGGTACCCGTACAGCCACGTACCGATACTGTCACCGATTGTGCGTCGGTAATGGCCGTCCGGCTGATGGTCAGGCTGGCCGGTGTTTCCACGAAAGCGGTGGCGACAACGCTGCTGACCGAGCCTGTCTGTGTTGAGCAGGTAGCGGTGTAGCTGGTGGTTGCCGTCAGGCTGGCGATGGCCAGTTGAGGGCCGGTTGTGCCGTTACTCCACGAAATACTACCATTGTTGCAGCCCAGCGCAACCAGCGTGGCCGATGATCCCAGACAGACCGTGGTCGAGGTGGCAATCAGATCAGCCGGTGGCAGGGTATTGACCGTAATTGTAGCAGTCGTTAAGCAGCCGGGGCCGGTTGTACAGGTTGCCGAGTAGGTCTGCGAACTGTTCATCGGCATAACGGTAATGGTATTACCGGCCCCTCCTGTACTCCAGGCAACATTACCCGCGCAGCCGATAGCTGACAGACTTACCGGCGTACCGGCCGTAACAAATGTCGAGCTGGCATTGATGCTTACGGCTGGTTTCGGATATACTGTAACGGTACCTACTGCCGTTGCCCGTGAGCCGGTTGGGGTTGTACAGGTAGCCGTATAGCTGGTTGTCGCTGTCAGGCTAGGAATCGCCAGGGTAGCGCCGGTCGTTCCGTTTGACCAGGCAATGCTACCGCTTGAGCAGCCCGAGGCTACCAGTGTGGCTGATGAACCAAAACAAACAGCCGTTGACGAAGCCGTTACGCTGGCCGGTGGTAGTGTACTGATGGTGATGCTGGCCGTCGTGAAGCAGTTCACACCCGTCGTACAGGTCGCCGAATAAGTCTGGCTGGCGTTAGCCGCCGTCACCGAGATTACCTGCGTTGTCTGGTTTGTACTCCAGCGGATGGTACCGACGCAGCCGGTGGCTGACAGGCTAACCGGTGTATTTACCGTTACGAACGTGGCGCTGGCGTTAATGCTCAATACCGGTCGCGGATTTACGGTAACTGTACCAATCGCCGAGGTTACTGAACCCGTCGGGGTTGTACAGGTCGCGGTGTAGCTCGTGGTCGCTGTCAGGCTCGGGGTGGCCAGTGTGGAACCGGTAGTGCTGTTTGACCAGCTGATCGTTCCGTTCGCACAACCTGATGCGGTCAGCGTGGCTGATGAGCCGTAGCAGATCGTTGCTGAGGACACCACAATACCGGCCGGAGGCGTTGTATTGACGGTGATACTTGCCGTCGTGAAGCAGCCCGGACCGGTGGTACAGGTAGCCGAATAAGTCTGGCTGGCGTTAGCCGCCGTCACCGAGATTACCTGCGTTGTCTGGTTTGTACTCCAGCGGATGGTACCGACACAGCCGGTGGCTGACAGGCTTACCGGTGTATTTACCGTTACGAACGTGGCGCTGGCGTTAATGCTCAATACCGGTCGCGGGTTAACAACCACCGTTCCTACGGCAAATGTTGTCTGCGTAACCGTCGTACAGGTAGCCGTGTAGTTGGTCGTCTGCGTCAGAGCAGGTGTCGCCAGACTAGTGCCGGTGGTACCGTTTGACCAGCTGACCGTACCATTACAGCCCGAAGCGGTAAGGGTTGCACTGTTACCGTAACAAACCGTTGCCGATGAGACAACAATGGCGGCTGCTACCGTACAGGACGCCGGAGCCAGGTACGTCAGCGAGGTTGATCCGCAGGCAGTGCCTGAAGAGACGACGGAAACGGTATGGGTGATGCCGTTGCTGGTCAGACCGGTCACCGAGAAGTTAACCGATGCTTGTCCTGCCGTGACACTGACAACCGACGAACGGGTACCGTCGGTGACGGTGAAGCTGGTCGCCGGTGTATTGGTCAGCGATATTGTTCCCGAAATGGCATACTGGTTATTGACCGGATTACAGTTGCCTGGTGTTACGCTGGCACGCAGGTTACAGGCACAATCCGTACGGGGCAGGAGGGTAGTCACTACCGTTGAGCAGCATGGTCCGTTAAAGATAATGATGCTGTACGATGTCCCCGTTGTTGCTGTCGGGTTGGCCAGGCCGGAGAATGACGCAACACCGCCGGTAATGGTCACGTTAGTTGTCGCTGTATACGAAGGTACAGTTCCGCCGAAAGCCACAATAGCTGCCTTGTCTGCATTCACAATGCCACTGACGGTAATGCGCGCGTTGCTGTTGCCGGTGTTGTTGGTCAGATTACAGGTTGCCTGCGTAACGCTGATGGCTCCCGACGTGATAGTCTGGCAATAGAAACCAACATCGAAGGTATGGTTTGAGGTACCGATGGCCGCGGTCGTGAGCGAGATAACCGGGGCAGTAATACCACCGACAGTGGCTACGGACGCATCTGAATCATTAAGGTCATTGAGGTTTGTGCCGGTAGCGTTAGCGGTTGTGAGCAGGTACTTGCCGTTGGCAACCGTCAGTGTACCGCTGCTGTACTGGCTGTTGGTACCGAAAACGAGCTGATACGCCGTATTAGGTACCAAAGCCGTCTGTGAACCAGCAAACGTCACACTTGACGGGTTGGCATAGTTGGGGAAATAATACTCTCCGTTCGCATCGGTAGTCGTACGGGCCACGAGGGTGCCACTCCGGTAGAGGGAGACCGATACACCGGCCAGCCCTTTTTCGCAGGCATCCTGCTCGCCGTCTTTATCATCGTCGAGCCAGACCCGGTTACCGATCTGGAGCAGTTCGATGGTGTTACAGCTCAGTTCAATGTCGCCCAGACCGGTGGCTTTGGCAAACGTACCGGGGTTTAGGATACCATCCGGACCACGGGTGATGTAAACCGCATATTGTGTGGTTGATAAGCCGGATGTATTGTTCAGGTACCGAACCCCACCGGCATAGGGATGATAATCGGCCGGATCGACGGTTGTTACTACTACCTCACCTGAACCCGGTTTCAGTGCCAGACCCCCCATAACGTTCTCCGCATGGTAATACGGCGGGAACGGCCGGGATGAGTTCCTTTCCTGAATCCAGTTATCGTTATAGAACTCGCCAAAGCCGGGACCTTGTGAGTTGCCTCTGCCGGAGCCCGTATTTGGTCCTGCTTTCGCATTATTTTCAAGAACAAACGTACCATTTGTGCTGAAAGCCCGTAAAATATCACCCGCCTGGGAGTTTACTTCATACAGCGTTGATGTATTAGAAGGATCAATGCCGTAATTCTGGTCACCCCCCTGTAAACCGGTCCGGTCGCCGAAAGCCAGTACCATTGACCCGTCAATATCAAACTCGATATCTGTAAAAACAGGTACCGGATGTCGTAGTGTTGAGCTTCCGTCCAGCAATTCACTGAATACATCAGTCCATGGGAACCAACCGGTAATGCTCGAGTTGGCAAGTGCCGGATAACCTTTCGGATAGGTCAGCGGGAAGTCAAAAATCTGGGTAAAAGTCGTGCCGTTGAGCTCATACACTGACGCTCTCAGGTTGGACTTATTGGATGTCTGCGCATCACAGACACCGCCGACATACACTTTCCCGTTATTCACCTTAAGCGCCCATGGCCGGTATTGCCCACCGGTACAGCTGGCTGGAATAGTGAATGAGGCAACATTGGCACTTGTCGGCAAGGTGCCGGTCTGATTGTATTGTGTGATGTCGATCGAATATAATAGCTTATTCGCCAGGTTGGTAAACCATAACTTATTACCGTCATCGGAAATCTCCAGATCACCGATACCGACTTTACCGATGACGGAAAATGACTGAATATCGTGGTTCGGCGTACCTACGCTCGCCCCCATGCCCCGTGCCGTATTACTGGCAATGGTGCCGACACTGATACCAAGGGCCGTCACACTCAGGAAGGATGACGTAACCGGTGAGGCGGGATTTGAATAGTTGGTTACATAGATACCGCCTAATCCCAACGGGCCAAGACCGGCATGCCGCTTGAGCAGGGCACTCATGAACAGGCGCTTGGTGTACTTATTGTAGGCAACCCCCCAGATTGATCCGATTTGGCTGGCGGTGGCAATAGGTGTTTCGCCTGTAAAGGCAGTTGCTGATTCAACACCGTACGGAATCGTTACCAGAGCATCTGCTGTGCCGGCATTACCGCCGGCCAGCGGGTTTCCGTTAACGTAACAGGGCACAAAAACGACCGGGTTATTTGAACAGTAATCAATCGGGTTATTGATGCCCAGATTGACATTACACCGGGGCGCATTCACAAACTGAACCGAGGTCCGGGAGTCATTTCCGTTAACGCCGAGATTATAAATGGAAGGCACATTACTGAACTCAACCCTGACCGGATATTTACTGGCCGGAATATTCATGGAATAAAGGCCGTAGTTATCCGTAGTAGCCGTGTAAGGTGTGCCGTCACAGGCAATGGCTTTTACCATAACCGCAGGAATACCGGCGGTTTCACCGGCCTGTTTACCGCCGTCATCATTAAAATCCTTAAAAACTATACCTCCCAGATTGCTGCCTGAACAGGTGATGGGCAGGCAGGAAGCCGGCGTAGTAAAGGAAGCGGTAGCCGAACAGCTGGTCTGGTTGGAAAAACGGGCTGTTACAGTACCATTGCTGCCATTGGCGTCTACTTCAAAGGCAACCACCTGGGGCGATACAACTGTCTGGCCACCTGTTACAGTATTCGTATACCCGGTGGGCTGTGCGTAGGTAACGGTAATGTTACCCGGCAGAATCGTCTGACTCTGGGTCCCGCTTGTGACCACAATGTAGCCGTTTGCCGGTGCGTTGGACCAGGCTACTTCAACGCTGACCGTTGATTTACTGACGAGTACACCGCTGGTGTTTGTAACCGCGTAACAGCCGGACGTAGTAACCTTGTTAATGGCAAGGGAGCACTGTTGGGCAAATCCTGCGGTAATTGAGCCTATTAGCAAGAAAACAGCCAGACAACTGATCTGAATCAATTTGGCCGTGTTCGGTGCCTGGTCTGCATGTGTGAATGTTGGGGGGGGAAAACTACCAAAGACGCTATAAGGCCTCCTTTGGTAAGGCTGGTAGATTTTTTTCATGACATCTTACTTCAGCTTTGGTTGATAATAAGCAAGCGAATACACTGAAGAGTCACAAAAAAGACGCCACCAGGACAAGATACTACAGGAAGAAAAAAAATGTTTAAGAATACAAATCTTATATTGTATTTCTGTAAACAATATTATTGTATTTTGTTTGTGTTATTGGTTTATTGGTAACAAAGAAAATGATAGTATTTTTATTTGTTATTGTAAGCAATTATTATGCCATGGATTGTATTCTTTTTACAAAAGACGATGTGCCGGAAGAGGCAGGAAACTTGTCAAACAGAAAAGCCAGCTTTCAGCTGGCTTTTCTGTTTGACAAGTTTCCTGATAGGTTATGGTCTGACAATTTTCTTTACTGTAATCGGTACGCAGGTAGCCGGCGGGCAGACACAGTCGGCGCTGAGCGTGACGGTCCGGTCGGCGTAGCAACCCAGCTGATCATACACCCGTACGGTGTAGGTCTTCGGTGCCGTCAGTGTGGTGGCAATCACCCCGTTGGCCGGTACCGGCTGCGTTGTCGGGTTGGTAGCCGTGAAACTGCTGCCTTCCGAGATGGCGTAACGATAGCCAGTCAGGTCAGTACCCAGTCCGCTGACGGTAAGCACCCCGTTGTTCTGCGGCGTTAATGCTACGCAGCTTGGGTTGGTACCGGCAACAGTGAATGTCGACGGGATGGCTACCTCTTCGATAATCACCGGACAGCAGCTACCGTCAGGACAGGTACCGCTACCATTATCAACGACGACCTTGTATTCACCGGCGGCAGTGGCGGTGTAGCTGTTCGTGGTTGTTTCGGCCACCAGCTGCGTACCATTATACCACTGGTAGCGGGTGTAACCGGTTGGACCGAGTATCCGGATAGCATAGCCGGAACCTTGACAAACGCGGTAGGCTACGCTGACGCAGGTCGTGGTAGTATCGCCCGGAATCCGTGCCGTATTGTAGTGGACACCTTCTGCCAGAATGCTGGCTGAGAGCACCAGTGTTGCGGTCTGACCGGCGGCCAGTGACGTAATCGACCAGCTGCTGATTGGCGAACCGGCGGCAATGGTACCGAGGCTTACCGATGCCGAGTTCGGCACGTAGGCAAGCCCTGCCGAGAGGACATCTTCGACGACCACATTGGTTGCGGGTGCGTTTCCGGTGTTGCTCAGGGTGACGGTATAGCTGATGACTTCACCGAGGTTCGCACGGGTCTTGCTGGCCACTTTGGTCAGATTCAGTTGTGGCAGCAGCGGGATGACAGTTACCGTCACAGATTTAGTATCCAGACAGGTTGGTGTCAGGGCACAGGTGACTGAGTAGGTGCTTGTCGTCAGGTTGGCTGTAG
Organism: Arsenicibacter sp.; assembly: GCA_965247375.1. Classification (GTDB taxonomy): domain Bacteria; phylum Bacteroidota; class Bacteroidia; order Cytophagales; family Spirosomataceae; genus Arsenicibacter. Next base: position 104,506 of record CBDFHU010000161.1, on the reverse strand, counting down.
TCGATAGAACATTACCGGTAACGCCGGTGAGGCTCCAGATCAGCTGTCCGATGTCACAGCCCAGGGCAGTGATGCTCAGCGGATCTCCCTCCGTAATGGTCAGACTGCTGACGGTAAGTGTCAGGCTCGGAGCGGGTACAACCGTGACCTGAGCAACCAGCTCGGTAACGTCGGCACCGTTGGTACAGGCAACGGTATAGGCCGTTGTCTGAGCCGGAGTCACTACGATTGAAGCCGTTGTCTGCCCGTTCGTACCGGCGCCGGTCCAGAACAGTGTTCCCTGACAGCCAACGGCAGTAAGCGTAGCACTTTGGCTCTGGCAGGTGATGGCATCGCCGACGGTAAAGTCATTCGGATTGAGATTACCGATGGTGAGTTTAGCGGTCGATGAGCACCCTAGCGGTGAGGTACAGGTGACACTGTAGGTGGCATTGAGATCGGATGGGACGACGATGAACGAACTGTTCATTTGCCCGGTCGACCACATGGTATTGCCATTGCAGCCACGCACAGATATGGTCACCGACTGTCCGTCGGTGATGGCCGTCCGGCTGATGGTGAGGCTGGCCGGTGTTTCTACAAAAGCAGTCGCTACGACGCTGCTGACGGAACCGGTTGGGGTCGTACAGGTAGCCGTATAGCTGGTTGTCGTAGTAAGGCTGGTAATGGTAAGCGTACTACCCGTTGTGCCGTTTGACCAGACAACACTGCCACTAGTGCATCCCACGGCTACCAGCGTAGCGGATGAGCCCAGACACACTGTTGTCGACGCTGCCGTCAGACTGGCCGGCGGCAGGGTTGTTACCGTAATGCTGGCGGTGGTGAAACAGCCCGGACCCGTCGTACAGGTGGCCGAATAGGTCTGGGTGCTGTTCATGGGCGTTACCGAAATGACCGGCGTCGTTTCAGCGGTGTTCCATGTTACATTACCCACACAGCCGATGGCCGACAGGCTGACGGGCGTAGCCTGCGTAACAAACGTCGAACTGGCGTTGATGGCCAGCACCGGCTGCGGATAGACCGTGACGGTGCCGACAGCCGAGGCGGTTGAACCGGTCGGTGTCGAGCAGGTAGCGGTATAGCTGGTAGTGGCCGTCAGGCTGGCGATAGCGAGTGTACTGCCGGTTGTCCCATTAGACCATGCGATGGTGCCGCTGGCGCAACCGGTGGCGACGAGGGTAGCCGATGAGCCGTAGCAGATGGTAGCCGACGAAGCGGTGATACTGGCCGGCGGCAGGGTCGTTACCGTAATGCTGGCGGTGGTGAAGCAACCCGGACCCGTCGTACAGGTGGCCGAATAGGTCTGTGTGCTGTTCATGGGCGTCACCGAAATGACCGGCGTCGTTTCAGCGGTGTTCCATAGCACATTGCCCACACAGCCGATGGCCGACAGGCTGACGGGCGTAGCCTGCGTAACAAACGTCGAACTGGCGTTGATGGCCAGCACCGGCTGCGGATAGACCGTGACGGTGCCGACAGCCGAGGCGGTTGAGCCGGTCGGCGTCGAGCAGGTGGCGGTATAGCTGGTAGTGGCCGTCAGGCTGGCGATAGCGAGTGTACTGCCGGTTGTCCCATTAGACCATGCGATGGTGCCGCTGGCGCAACCGGTGGCGACGAGGGTAGCCGATGAGCCGTAGCAGATGGTAGCCGACGAAGCGGTGATGCTGGCCGGCGGCAGGGTTGTTACCGTAATGCTGGCGGTAGTGAAGCAGTTGATACCGGTCGTACAGGTGGCCGAATAGGTCTGTGTGCTGTTCATGGGCGTTACCGAAATGACCGGCGTCGTTTCAGCGGTGTTCCATAGCACATCGCCCACACAGCCGATGGCCGACAGGCTGACCGGCGTGGCTTGCGTAACAAACGTCGAACTGGCGTTGATGGCCAGCACCGGCTGCGGATAGACCGTGACGGTGCCGACAGCCGAGGCGGTTGAACCGGTCGGCGTCGAGCAGGTAGCGGTATAGCTGGTGGTGGCCGTCAGGCTGGCGATAGCGAGGGTACTGCCGGTTGTTCCATTAGACCATGCGATGGTGCCGCTGGCGCAACCGGTGGCGACGAGGGTAGCCGACGCGCCGTAGCAGATGGTAGCCGACGAAGCGGTGATGCTGGCCGGCGGCAGGGTTGTTACCGTAATGCTGGCGGTGGTGAAGCAACCCGGACCCGTGGTACAGGTAGCCGAATAGGTCTGGGTGCTGTTCATGGGCGTCACCGAGATGACCGGCGTCGTTTCAGCGGTGCTCCATGTCACATTACCGACACAACCAATGGCCGACAGGCTGACGGGCGTAGCCTGCGTAACGAAGGTCGAACTGGCGTTGAGGGTCAGCACCGGCTGCGGATAGACCGTGACGGTGCCGACAGCCGAGGCGGTTGAACCGGTCGGTGTCGAGCAGGTGGCGGTATTGCTGGTGGTGGCCGTCAGGCTTGGGATCGACAGGGTTGAGCCGGTAGTGCCGTTGCTCCAGGCGATGGTTCCGCTGGCGCAACCGGTGGCGACGAGGGTAGCCGATGAGCCGTAGCAGATGGTAGCCGACGAAGCGGTGATGCTGGCCGGCGGCAGGGTTGTTACCGTAATGCTGGCGGTGGTGAAGCAACCCGGACCCGTCGTACAGGTGGCCGAATAGGTCTGTGTGCTGTTCATGGGCGTTACCGAAATGACCGGCGTCGTTTCAGCGGTGTTCCATAGCACATCGCCCACACAGCCGATGGCCGACAGGCTGACGGGCGTAGCCTGCGTAACAAACGTCGAACTGGCGTTGATGGCCAGTACCGGCTGCGGATAGACCGTGACGGTGCCGACAGCCGAGGCGGTTGAACCGGTCGGTGTCGAGCAGGTGGCGGTATAGCTGGTAGTGGCCGTCAGGCTTGGGATCGACAGGGTACTGCCGGTTGTTCCATTAGACCATGCGATGGTGCCGCTGGCGCAACCGGTGGCGACGAGGGTAGCCGATGAGCCGTAGCAGATGGTAGCCGACGAAGCGGTGATGCTGGCCGGCGGCAGGGTTGTTACCGTAATGCTGGCGGTGGTGAAGCAACCCGGACCCGTCGTACAGGTGGCCGAATAGGTCTGTGTGCTGTTCATGGGCGTTACCGAAATGACCGGCGTCGTTTCAGCGGTGTTCCATAGCACATCGCCCACACAGCCGATGGCCGACAGGCTGACGGGCGTAGCCTGCGTAACAAACGTCGAACTGGCGTTGATGGCCAGTACCGGCTGCGGATAGACCGTGACGGTGCCGACAGCCGAGGCGGTTGAACCGGTCGGTGTCGAGCAGGTGGCGGTATAGCTGGTAGTGGCCGTCAGGCTTGGGATCGACAGGGTACTGCCGGTTGTTCCATTAGACCATGCGATGGTGCCGCTGGCGCAACCGGTGGCGACGAGGGTAGCCGACGCGCCGTAGCAGATGGTAGCCGACGAAGCGGTGATACTGGCCGGCGGCAGGGTGCTCACCGAAATCGCTGCTGTGGTAAAGCAGCCCGGACCGGTGGTACAGGTAGCCGAATAGGTCTGTGTGCTGTTCATGGGCGTTACCGAAATGACCGGCGTCGTTTCAGCGGTGTTCCATAGCACATTGCCCACACAGCCGATGGCCGACAGGCTGACGGGCGTAGCCTGCGTAACAAACGTCGAACTGGCGTTGATGGCCAGCACTGGCTGCGGATAGACCGTGACGGTGCCGACAGCCGAGGCGGTTGAACCGGTCGGCGTCGAGCAGGTGGCGGTATAGCTGGTAGTGGCCGTCAGGCTGGCGATAGCGAGTGTACTGCCGGTTGTTCCATTAGACCATGCGATGGTGCCGCTGGCGCAACCGGTGGCGACGAGGGTAGCCGACGCGCCGTAGCAGATGGTAGCCGACGAAGCGGTGATGCTGGCCGGTGGCAGGGTGCTCACCGAAATCGCTGCTGTGGTAAAGCAGCCCGGACCGGTGGTACAGGTAGCCGAATAGGTCTGTGTGCTGTTCATGGGCGTTACCGAAATGACCGGCGTCGTTTCAGCGGTGTTCCATAGCACATTGCCCACACAGCCGATGGCCGACAGGCTGACGGGCGTAGCCTGCGTAACAAACGTCGAACTGGCGTTGATGGTCAGTACCGGCTGCGGATAGACCGTGACGGTGCCGACAGCCGAGGCGGTTGAACCGGTCGGTGTCGAGCAGGTAGCGGTATAGCTGGTAGTGGCCGTCAGGCTTGGGATCGACAGGGTACTGCCGGTTGTTCCATTAGACCATGCGATGGTGCCGCTGGCGCAACCGGTGGCGACGAGGGTAGCCGATGAGCCGTAGCAGATGGTAGCCGACGAAGCGGTGATGCTGGCCGGTGGCAGGGTCGTTACCGTAATGCTGGCGGTAGTGAAACAGCCCGGACCCGTCGTACAGGTAGCCGAATAGGTCTGGGTGCTGTTCATGGGCGTCACCGAAATGACCGGCGTCGTTTCAGCGGTGTTCCATGTTACATTGCCCACACAGCCGATGGCCGACAGGCTGACGGGCGTAGCCTGCGTAACAAACGTCGAACTGGCGTTGAGGGTCAACACCGGCTGCGGATAGACCGTGACGGTGCCGACAGCGAATGTAGTTTGAGTGACGGTAGTACAGGTGGCTGTGTAGTTGGTAGTCTGCGTCAGATTCGGGGTGATCAGACTGGTACCGGTGGTGCTGTTTGACCAGCTTACCGTGCCATTACAGCCAGAGGTGGTTAGTGTGGCGCTGTTTCCATAGCACACGGTTGCAGAGGTAACGGCGATGGACGCTGCCACTGTACAGGACGCCGGAGCCAGGTAGGTCAGTGACGTAGACCCACAGGCGGTGCCTGAAGAGACTACGGAAACGGTATGGGTGATGCCGTTACTGGTCAGACCGGTCACTGAGAAGTTAACCGATGGCTGACCAGCCGTGACGCTGACGACCGATGAACGGGTTCCGTCGGTAACGGTAAAGCTACCGGCCGGTGTATTGGTCAGTGAAATTGTACCCGAAACCGAATACTGGTTATTAACCGGATTACAGTTGCCTGCCGTAACGGTTGCATTCAGACCGCATGTGCAGTCTGTACGGGGCAGGAGGGAGGTGACAACGGCTGTACAGCATGGTCCGTTATAGATAATGATGCTGTACGACGTGCCGGTAGTAGCTGTCGGGTTCGCCAGACCGGAGAACGAAGCAACACCGCCGGTAATGGTTACGTTGGTCGTCGCCGTGTAGGAAGGCACTGTACCTCCAAAGGCTACAATGGCTGCCTTGTCGCCATTCACGATGCCGCTGACGGTAATCCGCCCGTTACTGTTGGCCGTGTTATTGGTCAGGTTACAGGTAGCCTGCGTAAGGCTTATCGCACCGGAAGTGATTGTCTGGCAAAAGAAACCGACATCGTAGGTGTGATCAGAAGTACCGACGGCGTCTGTGGTCAATGAAATGACCGGTACTGTAATGGGCGCAGCGCCTATAGTAGTGACGGCGGCGTCTGAATCGTTGAGATCATTGATGTTTGTACCGGTAGCGTTAGCAGTCGTGAGCAGGTATTTGCCGTTGGCAACTGTCAGTGTACCGCTGCTGTACTGGCTGTTGGTACCGAAAGCGAGCTGGTAGGCTGTGTTGGGGACCAGAGCCGTCTGTGAACCGGTAAATGTAACACTCGACGGATTAGCGTAGTTGGGGAAGTAATATTCCCCGTTAGCGTCAGTTATTGTACGGGCTACCACTGTGCCACTCCGGTAAAGAGACACAGACACACCAGCGAGTCCTTTTTCACAGGCATCCTGTTCGCCGTCTTTATCATCATCGAGCCAGACCCGGTTACCGATCTGTAATAGCTCAATGGTGTTACAGCTTAGCTCAATATCACCCAGACCGGTTGCCTTGGCAAAGGTGCCCGGACTAAGATCACCGTCCGGCCCCGTTGTAACGTATACTGCATAGGATGTACCGGCCTGACCGGTTTTGTTATTCAGGTAGCGCACACCACCCGCAAACGGGTGCCGGTCAACGGGGTCAACGGTCGTCACAACAACTTCGCCTGAACCAGGTTTCAGGGCCAGCCCACCCATGACGTTTTCTGCGTGGTAGTAAGGAGTAGGCGGAGTGCCATCCTGAATCCAGTTATCATTATAGAATTCACCAAAGCCGGGACCTTGCGAATTGCTCTTACCGGAGCCGGTGTTCGGTCCGGCTTTTGCGTTGTTTTCCAGTACAAAAGCCCCGTTTGCATAATAAGCCCGCAGTACATCACCTGCCTGTGAGTTAACTGAGTACAAGTCTGAATTTGTATTATCCGGACGGTAATTCTGATCTCCGCCCTGTAAACCAGTCCGGTCTCCGAAGCCCAGTACCATCGATCCGTCTACATCGAATTCGATGTCCGTAAAAATAGGTACCGGATAGCGATAATATGTTTCTGTGGAATTACTTAGTAAATCGTTGAAGTTGTCAGTCCACGGGAACCAGCCGGTTCTGTTGACATTGGCCGCTGCGGGGTATCCTTTGGGATAAGTAAGCGGGAAGTCAAAAATCTGGGTAAACGTAGTACCACTAAGTTCGTATACTGATGCTCTCAGGTTGGATTTGCTACCCGAAGACTGCGCATCACAGACGCCGCCGACATAGACTTTCCCGTTGTAAACTTTTATTGCCCATGGACGGTACTGTCCGCCTGAGCAACTGGCCGGAATACTGTATGACGTTACATTCGCTGCCGTCGGCAGTGTACCCGTTATATTATACTGTGTGATATCAATCGAATACAGTTTTTTATCAAACAGGTTGGTAAACCAAAGCATGTTTCCGTCATCGGAGATTTCAAGGTCACCCATCCCGACTTTGCCAACAGCCGAGAATGACTGAATATCACGGTTAGCCGACGTTGCGCTGGCTAATAATCCCCGTGCAGAATTGGAGGCGATGTTACCTACGCTGATGTTAAGGGCAGTGACGTTCAGAAAGGAAGTAGTTGTGGGCACCGCCGGATTACTATAATTCGTAACATAGATACCGCCAAGTCCTTGTGGACCCAGACCGGCATGCCGCTTGAGAAAAGCAGCCTGAAAAAGCCGCTTTGTATACTTATTGTAGGCTAATCCCCAGATTGCACCAATCTGGCTGGCGGTGGCGATTTCGACTTCACCCGTGAATGTAGTTGCTGATGAAACTCCGTATGGAATTGATACCAGTGCCCCGGCACTACCGGCAGTTCCACCGGCCAGCGGATCACCGTTGACATAGCAGGGAACAAAAACGACGGGGTTGTTTGAACAGTAATCGACCGGATTATTAATGCCTAAATTGACATCACAGCTTGGAGCGTTGATGAACTGAACCGATGTTCGTGAGTCGTTGCCGTTTACCCCAAGGTTGTAAACGGAAGGCACATTACTGAACTCAACCCTGACCGGGTATTTATTGGCCGGGATATTAATGGAATAAAGGCCGTAGTTATCCGTAGTAGCCGTATACGGTGTCCCGTCACAGGCAATGGCTGTTACAGTTACGGCAGGAATACCGGCTGTTTCGCCGGCTTGCATGGTGCCGTCATCGTTAAAGTCTTTGAAGACCATCCCGCCCAGATTGTTACCGGAACAGGTTGTTGGCAGGCAGGCAGCAGGGGTAGTGAAGGAACCGGTCGCCGAACAACTGGTCTGATTTGAGAATCGTGCCGTTACCGTTCCGGAACTTCCATTGGCATCTACCTCAAAGGCAACCACCTGGGGCGATACAATCGTTTGAGTACCCGTCACAGTGTTCGTATAGCCGGGGGGTTGGGCGTAGGTAACTGTAATGGTACCCGGCAGAATCGTCTGGCTTTGTGTGCCACTTGTGACCACAATATAACCGTTTGTGGGGGCATTTGTCCAGGCCACTTCGACACTGACCGTCGCTTTACTGACACCACTTACGGAGTAACAACCTGAAGGTGATATTTTGTTAAACGTAAGTGTACATTGTGCGTAGCTATTGAATGCGCCGCCAAGTAGTAGAAATAAAACAGACCACCAAAGCCTGAATGACAGACGTGGGTATGCCGGTGTTTGGCTTACGCCGCAGGAAACGTTAGCTGAAAATTGATTTTTATCGGAAACGAACGTTTCCGAAGAAAGACCGTAGTATAGTTTCTTCATAACCAGTAAAGGCTACATGTGCTAAAGAGAATAAGCAAGTATGCCTTCAATGATCACAAAAAATACGCCATTTATTAATATGTATCCTAATTTGATGGAAAGGTAAGTTAATGTTGTATTTTTTTGTGTTATAGTTGCTTTTATTCAGTTTTGAAAACAACGGACAGGCTATTATGGGTTTAATTAACAAATAGGTTTGTGTGCTGTCAATTGTTATGCCATAAATGATAAATTGTGTCAATTGTCATGATTTATTTTCTGAAGTGAGGAGAATGCCGGGATATGCGGCAGATTTCGTTATAAGAACCCGTTCATCAGATCAGCCGGGCCATAATCATCGCGTTTGGGAATGCGGTACGATTTCAGGAAGGCTTTCATTTCTGCCGGATCGTTCAGCGCTTTCAGATCATTTTTCAATGCCTTTGTATTGGTTTTAAGTTCAGCAAGGTCATTATTGAAGCTGAACTCCAGACTGATTGCGGAGCCTCTGAAGATCCCGGGACGGCCGGAAATGGTGGCCATTTGTTGTTGCAGACTGAACGATTCCTGTTCCAGCTCCTCCACCTGTTGCCGCAGAATTTTGTTGTAATACTTTAGCTGCTCGTCGGCCAGATTCTCCAGATGTGTCTGGTCAATGCGGTTAAATTCCAGCTGGAGCCGGAGTAATGCTAACAGATCGCTTTTTTCGTAGGCTTCGGTTACCCGCTGCATGATTTCGGTTTTACGGGCTTTCTCCGCTTCGTCGGGCTCCCGGTCGGGGTGAAACGTTTTGACCAGGTCCATATACAGCGTCCGGACTGCTTTGGTAATGTTTCGTAATTCGAGCTCCTTTTTAGCTTCACGTTCCTGCTGTTTAGCGGTTTTAGGTTTCGCTGCCCGTTTTTCGGCCGAAATCCGGTTTTTTTCTTCCACCTCTTGCTGCTTCGTGTGCATCTGTTCCTCTACATAGGCTGTAAATTTCTCCGGGGTACTGACATCAACGTTTTCGTCAAACTGAATCCCGAACATCGACGTGACCATTTGTTTCATAACTTCCGACACTTCCTGATCGGCGTCGGTCATAATGCTATCGAAACCCTCACTGTCGTATTTATCGAAAACCGGCTTAAGCTCGTCAAATCCATGCTGGTCGATCAGTTCGTAGCTGATCGTCAGAATCAGATCAACCAGCTTTTTCTTCTCGGTTTTGGTCGTTCCCGGCCGGTCGTGTGCCTGGTCAAATGCATAGACTAATTTTGACCGCAACAGATTGTACTCCAGCAGAAGCGGTTCATATTCGCTGGCGACGCGTTGCTGAATCGTTGTTGCGGCACGGCGGAATGCAGCTATATCTGTTTCCAGTTCGCCGATTTTTTTGGTGAGCCGGTTGAACTCTTTCTGCGGTTTAGAAAGCGGTTGCGTGGCTTTATCGGGTGTGTTAATCCGGATGAGCTGCTGTTTCGACATTGTTCTATGGTTTCAGAAGTTTTCTGCAAAGGTAGTGAGTCAATACAAAAAGCGGGGACAAACCGTGTTTTTCGGTCGTCCCCGCTTCTGTTTTATAAGGCTGCACCGGTTACTTAAACAGCGGCGCGTGTATTTCTTTCAGGGTTTCGACCGGTATTTTAACCACCTCGCGGTCGTAGGTCAGCAAACCGTTTACTTCGCCTTCAACGTCGGTCGTCTGGGTGTAGACGGCGGCGGATAGCCCCAGCTTTTTGTACATCTCGGCGATCTTTGCGTATTTGGTGCGGTAGGCCTTAATCACCGTTTCCTGATCCTGATAGGTCTGATAGCCCCAGTTCCGTTTGTTGACATCCCAGATGTGATCCTTAACCGGCCAGCCGATTCCGCCGAATTCGCCGACCACAATCACGTGATTTTTCTTCGGCGCCGGTTCGCGGGGTACTTCTTCGTAGGTATGAATATCGAAGAAATCACCGCCGCCGAGGTCTGTCCAGCCACTGACGGCATTGACCAGCCGGCTTGGGTCCAGCGCTTTTACCCAGTTCCCCATCCGGACGTTGTCGTACTGACCCCATCCTTCGTTATGAACTACCCACGTAACGATGCTCGGGTGGTTATGCAGGCGGTTCATCATGCGGCGGAGTTCCAGCTCAAACTGTTCTTTGGCCTGCGAACGGCGCGGCGGCTCAATGTACTCGCTCGGCGACAGGTTCTGGCCGTTGAGGAAGCCCGACGGCATATCCTGCCAGACCAGCATGCCCATGCGGTCGCAGAGATAATAATACCGGTCCGGCTCTACCTTAATGTGTTTCCGCAGCATGTTGAAGCCGGACTTTTTGAGGAAATCAATCTCAAAGGCCATGCCTTCGTCTGATGGCGGCGTCAGCAGACCACCCGGCCACCAGCCCTGATCGAGCGGACCGTTCTGGAACACCGGCTTGTTGTTGAGCAGCATCACCGGCTGGCCCGCCACCGGCCCCGGGCCCATCGAGATTTTCCGCATGGCGAAGTAGCTCGTTACCTGATCAATCGGGGTGCCGGTGACTTCTGCTTTGGCGTAGGCCGCTTTTTCGGCCGCATTGTTCCGTGGCCGGTTGCGGTTTTCGACGTTCGGGAACGGATCCGCCACCGTCACCAGTTCTACCTTGAGGTTATACAGGAACGGGCTGTCGGGTGTCCAGAGCTTCGGATTGCTGACGGGTAACGACGCATGACGGCCTGCCTTCACGATGGTACTGGCGATGACGTTGTTGCCGTCGAGCGCCGTAATCCGGATACCGGTTGTGTTGTTGGTCACCGGTTTATTCAGCAGGACATCAACAAAGAGGCGGCTGGAATCCAGGTCCGGTGTCAGCTTTACTTCGTCGATATAGGCCGGATTCGCGACCGGCTCCAGCCAGACCGTTTGCCAGATGCCCGAAACCGGTGTGTACCAGATACCGTTCGGGTTTAGTAACTGCTTGCCGCGCGGCTGTTCGCCCTCCGAGGTTGGGTCGGTTACGCCGAGGACAATCTCGTTCTGGCCGGATTTGAGGAAATCGGTCAGGTCGAAGGTGAACGGGTCGTTGCCGCCGGTATGCGAACCGACCAGACCGCCGTTAACCCACAACGTTGATTCAAAATCGACGGCCCCGAAGTGCATCAGCACGCGCTGACCCTGCCATTGCTGCGGAATCGATACGCTCCGGTGATACCACAGCCGTTCGGTTGGCTTCAGGCCCTTATTCACTTGCGACAACGTTGATTCGACGCAGAAAGGCACCAGAATTTTGCCGTCATAGCTGGTCGGGGCACCTTCCGTTTTCGGGCGGATGGCGTAGTCCCAGAGACCGTTGAGGTTTTGCCAGCTGGTCCGCACGAGTTGTGGCCGCGGGTAATTCTGCCAGGCATTTTCGGGGGTAACGGCTTTCTCCCACTTGCTGAGAATCGTGGCCTTCAGCGGAGTCTGGGCATTACCGAGCGTCAGGCTCAGAACGGCGAGACTGCCACTGAGCCAGGAAATGAGTTCTTTTTTCATTGGGATAGGAATCAATAGATAACCACATAAGCGGCAGACAGCCAGGGGCAATGTCCGGGGCTTATGTGGTTACAAAGGCTTATTTCTTTAATTTCTGCTCAAGTACTTTGATAAAATAACCACCGACGACGCTGCGGGCCTGGAAGCCTACCATGCGGCCGTTCGTGGTTTCGTGCCAGTCGTTGAGCGGCACGCGGGATGGTGTCTCTGTCGCAAACTTGTAAATCGGGTTCACCAGCGCGTCAAAATCATTCCGGTTATCAGCCAGGGTAGCGGTCCACATAATCCAGTCGGATTTGGTGTAGGTTTTCCGGCTGTCGAGCGGCAGACCGAATGGCTGTTGTTTCGTCAAATAATACTTGATCTCCTTGTCGTAAACGGCTTTCGGGAACAGATTCAGGCCAAGCAGCTTGTCCCAGACAAGGTTGTATTTCTGGCTCCATGTTCCTTTTTTGTCGAATGTCAGCGCATAGTGGTCGCCGTCCTGCGCCATGTCCATCCAGCGTTTAGCCATATCGGTAGCCATCGCGCGGTATTTCTGTGCGGTTGCTTTTTCGCCCAGTTGTTCGGCCAGCATAGCGTAGCAGCCAAGGCCGACAATGGCTTTAACCGACAGGTTGGCGTTGCGGGCCAGGTGACCGGCAAAGTCATCCGTACACAGCTGGTTGGCAGGGTCAAAGCCGTCTTTGCTGAGGTATTCAGCCCATGTTGTCAGCGTCTTCCAGTGTTTTTTGGCATAATTGGCATTGCCCTCGGCTTTGGCAATGGCACCGGTCAGAATCAGCATATTGCCCGATTCTTCAACCGGCATGTCCTCGCCGTAGGTCTGGCCATTGGCGAGCGGATAGGTACCTAAGTCGTGGGCGGCAAACGGTTTGGCCCATTTGCCGCTTTCGCTGTAATAGAAAATACCGTTCAGCATGCCTTTGAGCAGGTCAGGGTTGTAGGCCAGATAGAGCGGTGCCGACGGATAGGTGACGTCAACGGTATTAATCGACCCGTTGCTGTAATTTTCCTTCGACAGATACAGCAGGTCACCTTGCGGGCTCTTCACCAGTTTGTGGGCGGCATTGGCCTGACGGTAGGCCAGTACACACAGATCCGCGTATTTTTTGCCGCCGGCCTGCAAGGCATCGTTATACAGTTTCTGGTTGAATGCCGCGCATTGGGCCATTACCGACTTATAGTCAGTTGCGGCCTGTGCCAGTTGCTTCTCAATCGTTTGGGACGCATCCAGCCGCCACCACGGTTTCAGATTTTCGCCGAAATACTGGACCGAAAACTGGTCATCGTAGCCGAGCATAAACACCTGCTCTTTCGGCGTGCTGCTGACTTTGCCCAGCGAAACGGCGGTGTTCAGCACCAGGTGTTTACCGGTTGCAACCGCTGCCGGGTTAACCGCCGCCGAAAACGACGGCAGGGCCTGGTCATCGCTGCTTACGTATTGCCGGACGTTGGCCTGTTTGGGTACTGCCACGTACATGTGCCCCCAGTCGATACGGAGGTCATCGCCTTTTTTCTGGAGAACGGGCTGTGCCTGCGACCCCGCTTTCAGAATCGACAGCTGGCCGTTGGTATACTGTTCGGTGGTAACCGGCTGAACGGCGGTGTTCACCGACAGATCCGTTGACGCACCGAGATATACCGAAACGTCGTGGGCCGCCCCGTCATTGGCACTGACTTTATAGGACACATACGAAACCGGCCGTGCATAAAGAGCGAGGTTCTGAATCAGCAGGGGCGAGGTAAAGGTAACAGTCAGATTTACTTTACCGGCCGTAAACTGATAGGTCGTCTGAGTGGCGTTCAGGTCAACGCTTTTCTGCGTAGCCAATTGGATGCCGGCCAGCTCCTTCGCTACTTTTTCGACCGACAGACCCGCGTCGAGCCAGGCACCACCGGCGGTATTGGCGCAGTGAATGGCCAGTACGTTTTCGCCTTTTTTCAGTTTCGCTTTTGCCGAAGCCGGAATCGGGTAGTACCGGAATTTGTTCAGCCAGCCGACATGGCTATGAATTTTTTCGCCGTTCAGATAGACCTCCACATTGTCGTCGTGATGCAGTTTCAGCAGGAGGTTATCGAGGTTAGTGTCAGTGAGCGTAAAGGTCCGGCGTACCCAGAGGTTTTTGCTGTGCCACTGCGTTTTTGCCTGATTGTTATCGCCGAACGGAGCCGTTGCGGTTTTCCACTGGCTGTCGTTAAAGCCCGGGTTTTCCCAGCCGGCGGCCGGTTCGGCTTCGGTAAACTTACATTGGTAATTTTCTTCGTCGGCGGCAGCCAGAATGGTCTGGTAGCTTTTTCCGGGCTGTCCCAGAAAGCGGTACGTGGTGCCGTCCACCTTAATCAGCCCGGAAAGGGAGTTGTCAGTACCGGTCCAGTGTTTGGTAGGTGAGCTGTTCAGGGAATCAGAGAACGACCAGACACTGAAGTACGGATCGTGGGTAATCAGCGGATAGGCCGGTGCGATCCGGCCGGAGGCCTTCTGGGCAACGGAATCAACAGCCGGTGTTAATAAGGATAATCCAAGGAGTAAGGAAGTTAACGGTCGTTTGCCTAGCATAGACGTTGAAAGAACAGGTTAGAAAAACAGGTTGTTAAGGTGAACGTAAACAAATGGCGACATTTACTAACAAGAGCAATATCAAGTAACAAACAACTCATCAGTAGCAAAAAAAGTCACTGCCACTTAAAACTAAATGGCGGGTGACTGACTTTCTACTCCATTATGCTTCTGGTAAGAGCGGTACCGGTCATACATCTGAAAGCGTTTTGAGACAGTAACTGACAAACGATGCTGCGCTTAGTGCTCCGTGTTACTTGATAGACGAAAAAAAACGATAATACCCTGAGTCCGCTTTTGTAGTTAGTGCTTTTTTTATCAGGCTACTCAGAATTTTCAAAAACCGGTTAAGCGGAAAGAGCTATTGACTGAACATATGGTCGGACTGATAGAGTGATATCATGCAGCGCAAAAAAGCTTTCAGCGATATAGTCACTGTAGTCACTAATGCACCCGTATATATCGTGACGGGTACAGTTGTCAGTAACTATATATTTGTCGCTGGCTGTATAAGTAACTAAAAAGTAACTATTTGTTTGCTATAGTTGCTTTAAGGTGATTATGCCCCCTGAAATGAGCCTGCTTTTTTTATTGACGGGCTATTTTGGCAGGATTGGGGTATCGATTGGCAGGATTGGGTCAATCAAATGTATGTTCTTTGGCAATTATTTAAACAAATGCTTTTCGGTTCGCCGGAAGTATAATGCATCTAAAGCCCCCAGAAAACATGTACGCTACACTGACCGATGAATTATTGATCCGATCATTTTTAGAAACCCGTAAGCATCATTTTTTTGATGAACTGTACCGGCGTTATTTTACCCGGGTAATGCGCATGTGCCAGCCCATTGCGGCTACAACCTTTGAGGCAGAGGATATGGCTCAGGAGGTCTTTCTGAAAGTACTGTCCCGGCTGGATACCTTCGGTGGCCGTGCGCAGTTTGCTACCTGGCTACGGGTAATTACGCGCAACTACTGTAGTGATCAGCTGCGGAATGCGTCAAAAGAAGAAAAACGCTTCAACGAGTATGCCAGCTTTCTGCTGGATGAGGAAGGCGTGTCGGGATACGACGATTATACGCAGCAGGACGAACAGGTTAAAAACCTCGACCGCGCGCTGGTCTACCTGACGCCAAAGGAGCAGAAGCTCCTGTATGCCCGCTATCAGCTACAGCTGCCTGTTGAACAGATTGCCATGCAGGAAAAATGTAAGCTGAGTACCATTAAAATGCGGTTATCACGCGCACGGGTGAGGCTGCGGAATGCGTACATGCAGGCGGCCCGCAGAGACAGGGATCTGGTCAGGCAATTGCGGCAGACGTATGTATTCACCGACTATAAACAATTGACCTGCCGGTCGGCTGTGATGGTAAACTAATTGAACAAATAACCCCGCCGGGAGACCTGGCGGGGTTTATCAGCTATTTACCACTGATTGCCTTCGTAGACCGTTCATCGTCTACTTGTTTAAGCAATTCCTTTACGGCTACATCGAGCTGTTTGATCTGTGCCGTGTAGCTTTCACCAACCGGCCGTTTGACGGGAATGTCAACGGGTCGTGGTGCCAATTCCATATTTTTGCCGCTGTTATCGGTAATTTTTGAGAACGGTAACCGTATGCTGGATCCGTCAATCAGCTGAGCTGCCGAGGTGAAAATAATCCAGCCGGCTGTTGGTTCGCCCACTACTTTGCCCAGCTTCAGCGACCGGTAGCCTTCCGTAAAGTCTTCTGCATCCGACAGCGAGTGCTGGTTCGTCAGCAGAATTGTCGGCCGCTCCAGCGCCCGCTGCCCCAGTTGCGTCCGGGCCGGAGCCGGTGGCAGGCCGCGTGAGGTCATAGTCATATAGCCTTTCCGGGCAAACACGTCGATGGCGTAGGCATTCACAAACCCGCCGTTGTTGTTCCGGACATCCACAATCACCCCGTCGCGGGCGTGGTTGTCGGCATCCAGATCAATGTACAGCTGATTCAGCGACTCGGCCGACATATCGGGCATGTGAACGTACCCTAACCGGCCTTTGCTGGCCTTGTCGACGTAATCCCGCTGCTGCTGTACCCATTGTTTGTATAACAAGCCTTTCTCGGTGGCCAGGTTAACCGGCAGAATATTGATCTCTCTGGATGCGGTGCCTTCAGCGGCCGACGCGACAGTCAGGGTGACCCGCCGGTTAATTTTATTACTCAGCAACTGGTCAATATTCGTCTGTCCGTTGATGGTTTTTCCGTCGATCGCCAGCAAATAATCACCGGTTTTCAGACCGCTGGCGAGTGCAGCAGGGCTCAGGGCAATGATTTCGGTAATCAGGAGCTTTCCGGTGTTTTCGTAGGTGGCGCGGTCGAAACGCAGCCCCGTACGGCCGATGGTTGGCTCTGCTGCTCCCTGCGGATACGATACGCCTGAATGAGAGGCGTTCAGTTCACCAACCATCAGATTCAGCAGTCGCCGTAATTCATCGGGTGTGCGGGTACCGGCTATGAACGGCTCATACTGCGATTTAACCGACTGCCAGTCGGTACCGTGGAAACCGGCATCGTAAAATCCTTTGTTCTGCACATCCCAGGCTTGCTGGAATACCTGCATCTTCTCGGTTGAAAAATCAACATCAAGTTCGGCGTTAACGGCAATGGCTTTCGGTTCGCGGCGTTCCAGCGAAACCGACTGGATACGGCCTTGCTCCAGAAAATACACCTCTTTTCCGTCGCTGCTGAACTGTGCACTGCTTTTGAAGCCAGGCGTAGACGTCAGCTGACGGGCTACCGGACGTTCGCCGGTTGTTTCATCGAGTGAATAGGTATACAGGTTCTGACGACCACCGACCGTGGCGACCAGCAAAAGGGTTTTGCCGTCCTTACTGATGGTCTGTGCATCTACGTCAACCCCGACCGGTAAGAGGCTCAGGCGCTGGCGAATATCATCAAATACAATCGTCGTGCTGCTGCTGCCTGCCGTTTTGGCCGTAGCGGTTGTCGAAGCCAATAAGGTATCGGCTTTGGCGGGTTTATTTGTGGCCGCCGGTGTTGTGGTGGCGGGTGTCGCCGGCCGTAATGTCTTCGGAAGTTCTTCGTTGAACAGGTCGCGGAACTGATCTTCCCGGAATTTGGGCGTACGCGGTACCAGATCAATCCGCGCCAGCTGGGCCGTTTCGGTCCGCTGGGTGGTGCCGAACAGGATATATTTGCCGTCGGGACTCCAGCTCAGATTACCACCGAATGTATTGGCAATGAAGCTGACGGGTTTACTGTCGCCACCGGCTGCCGGTACTACCCATACGTTGCGGAAGGTTTTTGCCCCGTATACCGCGAAGGCTACCCACTTGCCATCCGGCGACCAGACCACCGAACCCGAGCTACTGAAGGGAGCACGGCCCAGATAGCCTTTATACAGTATCCGGTCTTTATTGGTCGCCAGATCAAGCACCCGCAGCTCCTGTCCGTTACGGACAAAGGCCAGGGCTTTGCCGTCGGGCGACAAAACGGGCCCGCTGTCATCCTGATCACTATTGGTCAGGCGGGTTTCTTTCCGGGTATTGAAATCGTACTGATACAGGTTGGTTGCGCCCGAACGGGTACTGGCGTATATGAGTGACCGGCTGTTGGGTGTCCAGACCAGCTGAGATTCAACGGCCGGGGTATTGCTTACCTGCATGGCATCGCCGCCGTCTTTGGCCGAAGCCGCAAATACTTCACCGTGAGCCGTAAATGCCACTTTCCGGCCGTCCGGCGATACCGCCAGATCGCGGAACTGGCTGCTGAGTTTCAGGTGGTCGACCGATGAACCGGCGGCGGCACCCCGCAGTCTGATGCTGACCGGCGCGGCCTGTTTCGTGGCAGTATTATAGGCCCAGATCTGGAAATCCCGTTCGAAAACAAGGGTTTTGCCGTTCTGACTGATGGACGGCCACAGCACCCGTCCGTCCTTAAACGTGGTGAGCTGTACAGGTTTGCCGCTCAGCGGTTTCGTCCAGAGATTCTGCTGGCCGCTGCGGTCGGATACATAATACAGACTTTGCCCGTCCTGACTCCAGAGGGGCCAGAGTTCTTTGGCGCCGCCTTCAGTAAGTTGTTCATAAACAGGCTTGCTGTCTTTGCTGCTGAGCTGACAGGTCCAGATTTCGGTCTGGTCGATATGGCTGTTGCCTTTGCGCCACCATTGGGCGGCCGAGATACCGCGTGCCGAAAAGGCCAGCAGACGGCCGTCGGGAGAGGGGGTTCCGAAAAACTCACTGGCGTACCGGTCGGCGGTGACGGCCATCGGCGTACCACCCTGAATATTGACCCGGAACAGGTCGTTCATACCCGCAATGTCTTTCGTCGTCGACTGGAAATACACCATGCGGCTGTCGTGACTCCAGGCCGTCGGAGACTCGGCACCGTCGTCGTAGGTTAGGCGGCGGAGTTCACCGGTTTCAAGTGTGAGCAGGTAAATGTCCCCGTTTCCGGTGCGGGTCGAGCTGAAGGCAAGGTATTTACCGTCGGGCGAATACAGGGGACGTGACTCGTAATCGGCATGCGCCACCAACAGACGGGCATCGCCCCCGGCTGCCGGAACGGTCCAGATATCTCCTCCGGAAATAAACGCGATTTCGGTGCCGTCCGGCGAAATGCCTGGTTCAGCAAATGCGAATTTCGGTGCTGTCTGTGCGTTGGCAACATACCCGATGGTGTTGGTAGTACAGGCCAACACAAACGCCAGCAGCCGATGTCGGTTTAAGGTAAACATGAACAATACGTATTGGTTAGTTAAGCGAAGACGATCTGAAGCGAGCCGGGGGCTATTGATGTAAATAGCCGGTCATTTTACCGTGTCCACACACGTTCTTGCATAGGAGAAGAAATAAGTCTGTTGATGAAGTATAATTCGAACACTAAGTTACGTACGATTTTGCAGAAAAAAGAATAGTATTCTGTAAAATTTGCTGAAACAGACGCAATATTATAAGAAATCTTAAAAACGACGTATAAAATGGGGCTTACGGCGGTGCCCCGTAACGTCAGAAGAGGAGGTTCAGATCCGGCTGTGCATATTTCAGAATCTTCAGATACATATCGGTTTTAGTTTGATGGACACCTTCAATGCGCAGAATCCGGTCGTTAATAATTTCGAGCAGGTGGTTGTTGTCGCGGCACATTACATCGACCTGAAGGTCGAAATCGCCCGAAGTCAGGGCCAGAAAACTCACTTCGCGGTACTCCTGCAACTGAGCTGCCACAGATTCGATGAGCTTGGCCGGCCGGATCGAAATTTTAATATGTGCATAGGCGTGAAAGCCAACGCGTTCCGTGTTTACGCGGCCGACAACCTGAATGGTTTTATCGTCAATCAGTTTACTGGCCCGCGTACGGATCGTGCTAACCGAAACGCCCAGGTGTTCGGCCATGTCGGTGAATGACCGGCGGCCGTCCTGTTGTAGTTGTTCAAGGATAGCGTAGTCTAGTTCGTCGAGTGTTAAGTGGTTGGCCGGGACTTTTTGAGATACTTGCATGTATATGAGTGCTTTTTCGGGAGAAGGAAAGAAAGGCTTTTCAGATCAGATGCCTGGCTAAATATGCACGATTTTAGCGACACCACAAAAGGGGGCTGGGTAGAAATAGATTAGCCTTGCCGGCGGCAGCACGTTGCCGGTCTGCTCCGCCGGACGCCCGTCCGGTTACCTGATGAAGCCGGCGGGGCGGACACCGGCAGGTACACCAAATCTGTGCGGCGGGCAAAGTCAGGACCAGCGTACGGTGATTGCAACCGGGTACTATTTGTGAATACAGTGGAGATCAGTGTTTACAACGAAGTCAATTATGGGTAAAAAGAGGGTACTTGTTGGCGAAACAGGCCCGAATCCTGCCGGATAACTGATTTTGGCAGGATTCGGGTATTGATTGGCAGGATTCAGCCATCATTGGCAGGCATCGGGTATTGATTGGCAGGATTTAAACTATAGTGAGAACGTACTTTGTGCGACTCAAAAAACGTATTTCCCCAATCATTTCACGATCCATATATGGACTTTTTACTGTTACGCTCCTGGTGTACGGGTATTCTTCCGGCGTTTTGGAGACACGTTTATTTCAGTTGGCGTGCAAGTCACCAACCGGCTTTATGTAAGCAACGTTTATGGCTGGCCGTCAGCATCCGGGTGCTGGCGGTTTTGCTTTTCGGGACGGGAGCTTATGCGCAGGCCCCCTGCACCTTACCGGATGCGGCAATCACGAATACCGGTGCTGCCAATTGCGTGGGAGCCGCCAGTTTGTCGGCCAGCAGCAGCCAGACCATATCCCGGATAGATTGGTTCAGGTCAGGAACGCTGATCGCCAGTGCCAATGCGCAGTCAGTCGTTACCGGCAGTACAGTGGCGGGCGGTAATGGATCAGGAAACGCACTGAATCAGCTGAATTTACCACAGGGTGTATTTGTTGATGGTACCGGGGCAATTTATGTGGCCGATTACGGTAACCACCGGGTGCAGAAATGGCTTCCTGGGGCGACCGAAGGCATTACAGTAGCGGGTGGCAATGGCCAGGGAACAGCCAATAATCAGCTTTCCAATCCTACCGGTCTTTTTGTGGATGCCGGCGGGGCCGTTTATGTCTCCTCTAGTGCGACTGCCCGTGTCATGAAATGGGCGGCCGGCGCGACCAGTGGTACAATGGTAGCTGGTACAGGTTTTGGTGGCCCGTCGACAAACCAGTTAAATGCACCCGGCGCGCTTTATGTCGACGGCACCGGTGCTGTGTATGTCGCTGACGGAAATAACTACAGGGTGATGAAATGGGCAGCGGGGGCTACCAGCGGGACAGTCGTAGCGGGTGGGAACGGACAAGGTACCGGCCTGAATCAGTTTTCGTTTGTGTCGGGTATGACCGTTGATGCTTCCGGTGCCGTGTACGTGGCCGATGGCGGGTTGAACCGGGTGATGAAATGGGCAGCGGGTGCTACCAGCGGGACGGTCGTTGCCGGTGGTAATGGTGCCGGAAACGCCGCTAATCAGCTTTACGGTCCGCGCGGGTTGTTTATCAACAACCAGGGGGATCTATATATAGCCGAAGCAACTAACCAGCGGGTACAGAAGTGGGCATCCGGAACAACCAGCGGGACCACGGTTGCCGGTGGGTATGGCGTTAATTTGGAGGGTGGTGCTTATTTTAACACACCGATTGCCGTGTATGTCGACGGAGCAAGCTCCGTTTACGTAGCCGATTTCGGGAATCACCGTATCCAGAAGTGGCTCTCATCCAATGTATTGTATATGCCAACCGCTTCCGGCACATACACGGCACTGATTACGGGAACAAACGGATGCACTGCCCTGAGCAACAGCATTACGGTAACCTCCTCTTTTTCGGTCAGTATCTCGGCGAGTCCCGCCTTAACCGTAACTCCTGACCAACGGACTACCCTGACGGCCGCCGGGGCCGACAGCTATATCTGGAGCACAGGCGAAACCACCACCTCGGTTTCGGTCAATACGCCAGGTGTTTACTCGGTAACCGGGCTGTCCGGCGGGTGTATCGCGGTGAACAGTATTACCGTGGTTGGACCGCCGTGTGTGACACCGGTCGTTGATCTTACTAATACCGGAGCTGCAAATTGTGTTGGTGTAGCGAGTTTATCGGTGAGCAGTGATCAGTCACCATTACGGATAAGCTGGTATAGAGGGACCACACTAGTGAGCTCAGGTTACGCGTTTACGGCTGTGACTGCTGCCGGTGGAAACGGACAGGGCAGTGGTTTGAACCAGCTGGATTTAGCCGAAGGCGTTTTTGTGGATGCGGCCGGTGCGGTATATGTTGCGGATTTTAACAATCACCGGATTATGAGGTGGGCACCCGGCGCGATTACCGGAACGGTCGTTGCCGGCGGAAACGGGCCGGGGGATGCTGCCAATCAACTGAATAAGCCTAATCTGGTATTTGTCGACGCTGCCGGTGCGGTCTATGTCGGCGACCGCGATAATCACCGTATTATGAAATGGGCGCCCGGCGCCACCAGCGGTACGGTCGTTGCCGGTGGGAATAATGCCGGAAGCGGTACCAACCAATTGAATGGACCCGAAGGGTTGTATGTTGATGCGGCGGGTAATATTTATATTACTGATTTCAATAATTACCGGGTAGTCAAATGGGCACCCGGTGCCACCAGCGGAACGGTCGTTGCCGGTGGTAATGGTAAAGGCAATGCACTGAATCAACTGAACAACCCGATTGGTCTCTATCTGAATGCGGCCGGTGCCATTTTTGTGAGCGATGCGGCCAATAACCGGGTGGTCAAGTGGGCCCCGGGGGCGACCAGTGGTACGGTCGTTGCCGGTGGAAACGGGGGCGGCCCGGCTTCTACGCAACTATACAGCCCGCGCGGTGTATACGTGGATGCCGCTGATGCGGTTTACGTAGCCGATATGACCAATCAGCGGGTGCAGAAATGGGCTGCCGGTGCTACCAGCGGAACAACCGTAGCCGGTGGTAATGGGTATAATACCGATGCCTACGGTTTTAATTCACCGGTTCATGTCTTTGTTGATGCCAATGGCTGGGTGTACGTCGCAGATTTCGGAAACAACCGTGTGCAGAAGTGGCGTCCGGTAACCATCAATCCGGTTTATGTACCGCAGGCTTCGGGTAGCTATACGGCACGAGTAACAACTACATCCGGTTGTACGGCCACGACTACCAGCCTGACAGTCGGTGCAGCGCCTACTGTGAGTATTGCACCGGCTTCCAGAACCATTACTGAAGGACAGTCTGTGTCTCTGACAGCGTATGGGACCGCATCGTATAAGTGGTCAGATAACTCAACCGGTACCTCACTGGTGGTTACGCCTGCGGTCGGTACGGCGACCTATTCGGTAACCGGCACCTCAGGAGCCTGTTCCGGAACGGCAACGGCCACGATCAGCGTCACACCGTGTAACACACCGGTAGTCAGCCTGACGAATACCGGCGCGGCGAGTTGTGTCGGTTTAGCGAGTTTAACATTGAGCAGCAGTCAGCTGATCAGTCAGGCTGACTGGTATAAAGGAACAACGTTGGTACATACCACAAGTGCATATGCAGTTACTGCCGGCACTACCGTTGCCGGTGATCCTGACGGAGGAGCTGACAGTGGTCCTGACCGGTTTAATTATGCGGCCGGACTTTGCCGGGATGCTGCCGGCGCAATTTATGTAGCAGACTTTACAAATAACCGGGTTATGAAGTGGTTACCGGGCGCGACAAGCGGAATACTTGTGGCGGGTACGGGTGGACCTGACGGTAGTAATGCAGCTGAAGATCTTTGGGGACCGACCGGAGTATTTGTTGATACTGAGGGGGTGTTATACGTCGCAGATGCGCTGAACTATCGGGTGCAGAAATGGCTGCCGGGTGCAACAAACGGAATTACAGTGGCCGGTGGAGGTGACCACGGCGAGTTGGGGTTACCATCCGGGATCTTTGTTGATGCGGCCGGAATACTTTATGTAGCGGATCAGGATAATCATAAAGTGCTGAAGTGGTTACCCGGTGCGACTGAGGGTATTACGGTCGCCGGGGCAAACGGAGAATTAAGCTCCCCTGCGGGGGTTTTTGTCGATGCGGCGGGAACTATGTATATAGCTGATGCCGGAAATAACCGCGTGGTTAAATGGGCCGCCGGTGCTACCAGCGGTACTCTTGTAGCCGGTAAATATGGTAACCCCGGAGCATCAGCCGGTCAGCTTGATTACCCGGCCGGAGTGTATATCGATGCGGCCGGTGCCCTGTATATAGCCGATCAGGGCAATAGCCGGATTCAGAAATGGCTTCCGGGCGAAACCAGCGGAATTACGGTTGCCGGTGATGGTACTGCCGGTACTGAGGCAAACCGGCTAAGCGGTCCTTCCAGTGTTGTGCTGGATGCTGCCGGTGCCATGTATATTGCTGATGGCTATAATAACCGGGTGCAGAAATGGGAATCCGGCGCGGCCAAACTGACCTATACGCCAACCGAAACCGGTACCTATAACGTAGTCGTCACGATGCCGAACGGTTGTACAACAGCTACTAATGAAACACTGATCAGCGGGCCGCCGTCACTGACGATTGTGCCCGCTTCGCAAACGATTTCAGTGGGTATGAGCACAACTCTGGCGGTTTCGGGCGGTACGGCCTTTACCTGGAGTTCAGGACAAAGTACATCCGCCATTACGGTCAGTCCGGTCAGTACCACAGCGTATTCAGTCACAGTGGCCAACGCCTCAGGGTGCGTTTCTGAGACGAGTGCCGCCATAACGGTCATACCGGCCGTGACGGCTCAGATCGGCGGTAACCTGTCGGTTTGTGCCGGTAGCAGTACCACGCTGACCGCCATTGATATGGTTAACCGGTCAAATGTGACTTACTACTGGTCGACGGGCGAAAGCACAACCGCCATTGTCGTTTCGCCGGTCAGTACGACGGCGTATTCGGTCACCATTGCCGATGCATTCGGCGGGTATTCGACAACCAGCGTAACGGTAACGGTCAATCCGGCGGCGACGGCCACCATCGGCGGAACGCTGACGCTCTGTCCGGGGCAGAGTACGACGCTGACCGCTTCGGGCGGAGTGAGCTACAACTGGTCGACGGGAGCAAGCCTGTCGGCGATTGTCGTGTCACCGGCCAGCACAACGGCCTACTCGGTGACGGTCACCAACGCTTCGGGTTGTCAGTCGGCTACAGCTGTGACGGTAGTGGTCAATCCGGCGGTGACGGCAGCGATCAGCGGCGGGCTGACCCTCTGTACGGCCGGCAGCACGACGCTTACTGCTTCAGATGCGGGCGGCGGTCAGGGAACGAACTACCAATGGTCGACGGGCAGCACAAGTGCGTCCATCGTAGCGGCTCCGGTGAGCACCACGGCGTATTCCGTGACGGTGACCAATGCAACAGGTTGCGAGTCCGTGACCTCAGTAACGGTAAGTGTAAATCCGGCAGTGACCGCGACGGTAAGCGGCAATCTGACGATCTGTGCGGGCACGTCGACACAACTGACGGCCTCGGGCGGCAGCAGCTACCGGTGGTCGACGGGGGAAAACGCGGCGGCCATTGTGGTTTCGCCGGTGAGTACCACGGCGTATTCCGTAACCGTGAGCAACGGATCAGCTTGCTGGTCGGCAACTTCGGTAACGGTGAGCGTCAATCCGGCAGTAACGGCGGCGATCAGCGGTAATCTGACGCTTTGCGCCGGTCAGTCAACAACGCTGACGGCGACGGGTGGCGGCCAATACCTTTGGTCAACGGGTGCCACCAGTGCCGTCCTCGCGCTGACACCAACCGCCACTGACGTGTATTCAGTAACGGTAACCAATACGTCCGGCTGTACGGCCGTAACGGGTGTGGCAGTCATTGTCAACAGCGTACTGACGGCACAGGCGACACAGGCGGTGGTTTCGGGGCAACTGGGTGCAGGGGCCTGTTCGGTGAAGATCACCGGCACGGGTATCGGCGACCGCTTTGAGATCACGGGTCCGGGCGGGTATGTGTTCAGCACGGTTTACCGGGTAGGGGGTACCTACCCGTTTGCGACGACGGCAACAATTACGAAGCCGGGTATGTATACCTACACGGCGTACTATACGAATCCGTGCGGCGGGCAAAGTCAGGACCGGCGTACGGTGATTGTAACCGGTACCGCCTGTCAGTAAAGGTGATCCGGCCAACAGCCTGTACAAAATAGTCAGTAGGTCTAAACCGCAAAAGCCCGGGCAATTTGTCCGGGCTTTTGCGGTTATTGTACGCTATTAACCAGCCTGGGAGAAAATAAGTATAAACAAAGGATAAATTTGTTAATTACAGGGATTTGCCAAATCATCATTGGTATAACAACAATCATTTGAAATCCCTTTTGTATTTTTACCGGAGTACCTATTCATCAAAACTGTTTCTATGAAAAAAGTAGTACTTACGTTGCTGCTTGCTGCTGGTCTGTCGGCTCCCGGATGGGCGCAGACTACGTTCCCCAACAACGGCGTAGCCGACGAGCGGCCTAACCTTTTTGCATTTACGAATGCAACCATTGTGGTTGACCCACAAACAACCCTAACCAACGCAACTTTACTGGTTCGTCAAGGTATTATTGAGGCCGTGGGCACTAACGTGACCATCCCGGCCGGTACGGTAGTAAAAGACCTGAAAGGCAAACGGATTTATCCGGCCCTGATCGATCTGGATTCTGATTATGGTATGCCGGAACCGCCGCAGGGTGCTGCCGGTGGTCGTGGCCGTGGCATGGGCGGACCACCTCAGTATGAGTCAGCTAAAAAAGGCCCTTACTATTGGAACCAGGCCGTACAGCCGGAAGTAAGCGCCAGTCTGTTATTTAAAGCCAACGGCACTAAGGCCGATGAGCTCCGGAAACTGGGCTTCGGCACGGTACTGGCGCACCCGCACGATGGCATTGCCCGGGGCAGCGGGGTACTGGTGACCCTGGCCGATGAGCGGGAAAACGCCATTGTGCTGCGTGAGGCAGTTTCATCGCACTATTCATTCAGCAAAGGCACGTCAACACAGGCTTATCCGAACTCACCGATGGGGTCGGTTGCCTTGCTGCGTCAGGCGTTTTACGATGCCGACTGGTATAAGAAAGGCGGCAATAAAGAGCAGATGAACCTGTCACTCGAAGCGCTGAATAAACTGAGCGGTCTGCCGGCGTTCTTCGAAGCGCCTGACCGGCTGGGTATTCTGCGGGCCGACAAGATCGGGGATGAGTTCGGCGTACAGTTTATCATCAAAGGCGGTGGCGATGAATATCAGCGTATTGATGAAGTAAAAGGTACCAACGCCTCGCTGCTGGTTCCGGTAAACTTCCCGCAGGCATTTGACGTGGAAGACGCATGGGATGCCGACAACGTATCGCTGGCCGAAATGAAGCACTGGGAAATGGCACCGTCTAATGCCGGTGTGGTAGCCGGGGCAGGCATTAATTTCGCCCTGACAACCGCCGGTCTGCGGAACAAAACCGAATTCTGGGCGAACCTCCGCAAAGCCATCGAATATGGTTTGTCGGAGCAGAAAGCTCTGGAAGCCCTGACCACGGCACCGGCAAAACTGATTAAGGCCGACGGCCAGATCGGTACGTTGCAAAAAGGGAAGGTGGCTAATTTCATCATTACCTCGGACAACCTGTTTAGTGCAACCAATGCCATTCTGGAAAACTGGATTCAGGGCAAGCAGTACATCGTAACGGCACAGCCGACGGCTGACCTGCGGGGTACGTATAACCTGACCATCGGAAACCGGTCAAACCTGAAACTGAACATTACCGGTAAAACGGCTGATAAGCTGGAATATCAGGTAGTGGCCAGCGATACCATCAAAATTACCCCGAAAGTATCGATAGCCAATGACCTGATTTCGATGCAGGTACAGCTTGACCGCCGCAATCCGGGCACAACCCGTCTGACCGGCTACCGCGACGGCTCGACTCTGAAAGGCGACGGCGATCTGCCAAACGGTCAGCGGATTACGTGGTCGGCCGTACGGGCCGGTGAAAGTGTAGCCAAAGCTGACTCGGCGCGTCCGGCCCGTAAACCGGAAATCGGTAAAGTGATCTATCCGTTTATTGGCTTCGGTAATCCGGAAAAACCAAAGGCGGAGGTGATGCTGATTAAAAACGCGACGGTATGGACCAACGAAACGGACGGGATCATGCAGAATGCCGATGTGTTGGTGCAGAACGGAAAAATTGCGCAGGTTGGAAAAAACCTGACGGCTCCGGCCGGTGCCAAGGT
This sequence comes from Arsenicibacter sp., assembly GCA_965247375.1. Classification (GTDB taxonomy): domain Bacteria; phylum Bacteroidota; class Bacteroidia; order Cytophagales; family Spirosomataceae; genus Arsenicibacter. The sequence goes on along the minus strand of CBDFHU010000161.1, from coordinate 76,660 downwards.
AATCGACGGTACAGGCAAACACCTGACATCGGGTATTATTGACGAACACTCACACATTGCCCTGTATTCAATCAACGAAGGCGGTCAGACCTCATCAGCGGAGGTGCGCATGAGCGATGTCGTGAACTCAGAAGATGCCAACATCTATCGTCAGCTGGCGGGTGGTGTCACGGCGTCGCAGCTGCTCCACGGCTCGGCCAACTCAATCGGTGGTCAGTCGGCACTAGTTAAACTCAAGTGGGGTGCTTCTCCGGAAGAAATGCTGATCAAAGGTGCCGACGGCTTCATCAAGTTTGCCCTGGGTGAAAACGTAAAACAGGCGAACTATCCGAACCCGAACCAGCTGACCCGTTTCCCGCAGACACGGATGGGGGTTGAGCAGGTGTACTTCGATCATTTCTACCGTGCCCGCGAGTATGATAACGCGTGGAAGAAATACAACAGCCTGCCAGCCAAGGAAAAAGCAACCGCCGTTCCGCCACGCCGCGACATCGAACTGGATGCCCTGGCCGAAATTCTGAACAAAAAACGGTTCATCACCTGCCACAGCTACGTACAGTCTGAAATCAACATGCTCCTGAAAGTAGCGGACTCACTGGGCTTCCGCGTAAATACGTTTACGCACATTCTGGAAGGCTACAAAGTGGCCGACAAAATGGCGAAACACGGTGTAGGCGGTTCGTCGTTTGCGGACTGGTGGGCGTATAAAATGGAGGTAAAAGACGCAATTCCGTACAACGCAGCGCTGATGCACCGTCAGGGTATTGTGGTGTCCATCAACTCAGATGATGCCGAAATGGCCCGCCGTCTCAATCAGGAAGCGGCCAAAACGGTTGAGTACGGTGCGCTGAGCGAAGAGGAAGCCTGGAAAATGGTAACCCTGAACCCTGCCAAACTGCTGCACCTCGATAACCGCATGGGCAGTATCAAGAGCGGCAAAGACGCTGATTTAGTGTTGTGGAACAACAACCCGCTGTCGATTTATGCCCGTCCGGAAAAAACCATTATCGAAGGCACGGTTTACTTTGACTTACAGGACGAAGACCGCAAGCGCGAAGACCTGTCGAAAGAGCGTGCCCGTCTGATCCAGAAAATGCTGACGGCCAAAGCCGGTGGTACGCAGACACAACGCCCGACGTTCCGTCGCCAGCGGATGTTCCATTGCGAAGATATTGAAGGCGTAATGGCCGAAGGGGAAGAACATCAGGAAGCTGAGCAGAAGTAACAGCGGTTGTTCAGTCTATTACTCTTTCGCACTTTAATCACAGATGAAAAAGATATTTTTAACCATATTAACGGTAGCAGCGCTGGGTCGGGCGTATGCGCAGAACCCACCGGCGGCAAAACCGCAGGCAGGGGCCATTGCCCTCACAGGGGCGACCATTCACGTGGGCACCGGGCAGGTGATCAACAACGGCGTGATTGTATTTGACAAAGGCATCATCACCGCCATCGGCGATGCCAATACGCCGACAACCGGCGCATCGGTCATCAATGTGTCGGGTAAACACGTCTATCCGGGCCTGATTTCGCCGGCGGCAACGGTTGGTTTGCAGGAATATGCATCCGTACGGGCCACGCTCGACTTCAACGAGGTGGGCGTTATTAACCCGAACATCCGCGCCCTGATTGCCTACAACACCGATTCGGAGGTCATTCCGACGATCCGGAACAACGGGGTGTTGCTGACGCAGGCCATGCCGCTGGGCGGTACGATTTCCGGTAGCTCGTCGATCATGCAGACCGATGGCTGGAACTGGGAAGATGCCGTGCTGAAAAAAGACGACGGCATCTGGCTCAACTGGCCGGGTTATTACAGCCGCGAATTCAACTTCGAGGATTTCTCGGTCGGTCTGCGGAAGAACAGCCGCCGCGAAGCCGCCATCAATAGCCTGCTGGCGACTTTCTCGGAAGCCAAAGCCTATTCGGCCCAGAAAACGGTAACGCCGATGAACCTGAAATTTGAGGCGATGCGCGGCCTGTTTGCCGGTACCAGCAATCTCTACATCCGCTGCGATTATGCAAAAGACATCATCGAAGCGGTGAAGTTTGCGAAAGAAGCGGGCGTGCAGAAAATTGTGGTGGTAGGTGCCGATGAGGCTTACCGCGTGGCGTCCTTTCTGAAGGACAATAACATTCCGGTGATTCTGAGTCCGCTGCACCGCTTGCCGAACCGGCAGGACGAAGATGTGGATCTGCCATACAAAATGCCGGGTATGCTCCAGAAAGCCGGTGTAACGGTGGCCCTGAGCTATAACGAAGAATGGTGGCGGACCCGAAACCTACCGTTTCTGGCGGGTACGGCAGCCGGTTTCGGCGTAACCGACCGCGAAGAGGCCCTGAAAATGATCACCGCCAATGCGGCGAAGATCATGGGGGTTGACAACGTGGTGGGGACGCTGGAAAAAGGCAAACACGCCACCCTGTTCGTATCAAAAGGCGACGCCCTCGACATGCGTACGAACGTGGTGGAACAGGTGTATATTCAAGGCCGGACGGTTGACCTTGACGACAAGCACAAGCGTCTGTACAAAATCTACAAAGACAAGTACGAAGGCCAGAAGCCACTGGCTGAGAAAAAATAAGGCATTTGCCTGGTTTAGCATAGTATACCTCCCCGAGGGTTCAAAACCCTCGGGGAGTTGTTGTTAGTGCTTACCCGGTGTAGATTTATTACCTTCCAGGAAGTTCTAAACTTCCTGGAAGGTAATAAATCTACATGTCAATAGGACTCTACATGGAAAAGTTACGCGCTCATATCGAGCAGATTACGCCTTTAAGCGACGACGAGTTTGACTATGTCAACTCGTTTTTTACGTTGAGGCGGGTGCGGAAAAACCAGTACCTGATCAATGAAGGCGATGATGTGAAGTACGAATACCTCGTGTTGAAAGGTATTTACAAAGTCTTTTATGTAGATGGGGAAGGCAAGGAGCACATCCTTCAGTTTGCGCAGGAAAACTGGTGGGTCTCTGACTACACCGGCTTTTTCAGGCAACAACCCGCCACCATGTACGTCGAATGCATGGAGGATGGGGAGGTGCTGTGCCTTTCGTTGCAGGGGCGGGAAAAACTGGCTGCTGAGCTGCATAAAATGGAGCATTTTTTCCGGATTAAGCTCACTAACGGTTATGTTGCCTTACAGCAACGGATAGCGCTACTGCTGTCGAGCACCCCGCAGCAGCGGTACGAAGAGTTTTCAAAATGGTATCCGGCCTTGCTGCAACGGATACCGAAAAAATACATCGCTGAGTTTTTGGGGGTCAGCCGCGAAACCCTCAGCAGGCTATATGCCAACACAAAATAGCTGCGGCTGAACAAGTGAAAGGTGTGATTTGAGTCACACCTTTTTTGTGATTTGCTTCCTCGCCCGCCCGGGAACGTTGCCCTAATTTTGTAACAGAAATTAAGACAACGAAAAACATGGATTTACTACTCAAAAACAAACGTGTATTCGTTTCCGGCTCAACAAGCGGTATTGGATACGCCATCGCTGAAACCTTCGCAAAAGAAGGCGCAATTGTTTTCCTGAATGGCCGGACAGCCGACAAAGTTGATGCTGCCATTACGAAAATACGGGAAGAAATTCCGGCGGCTACAATTGAGGGAATTGCAGCCGATCTGACCTCGGAAAATGACTTTCAATTCCTGATCAATAAACTGCCGGAAGTTGATATTCTGGTCAATAATCTGGGCATTTTTGAGCCGGTACCTTTCTTTGAATCGACAGATGAAGACTGGGTGAAAATGTTTACGACAAACGTCCTGACCGGTGTCAGGCTGGCCCGTCATTATATGCCCGGAATGCTGCGTACTAACTGGGGCCGTGTCGTGTTTATTTCCAGTGAGTCCGCGATCCAGATTCCTACCGAAATGATTCATTACGGGATGTCAAAAACCGCGCAGCTTTCTGTGGCAAGCGGTCTGGCGCAATTGACAAAAAGTACGGGTGTTACGGTTAATTCAGTATTGCCCGGACCTACATTCTCAGAGGGCGTCGAACGATTTATTGGCGAACTGGCTGAGCAACAGCAAATTTCTACGCAGGAAGTAGAGCACCGTTATTTTTCCGAAACCCGGCCCCTGAGTTTGTTGCAGCGGTTTATCTCTCCCGATGAAGTAGCGGCTACGGTTGCCTTTATCGCCAGTCCGTTAGCGGCTGCCACAAACGGTGCGGCCATTAAAGCAGACGGCGGAATTCTAAAAGGTATCCACTAAACTGTGTGATCCGGATCACACAGGAAAAGTGATTCCGCTCCTCGCCGAACCGGTCACCTGACCCTAATTTTGACACATCAAACAACACAAAAAATCAATCTTTAAACAGTTACAACAATGGAAACTAAAGTTCTGATTATCGTTTCAAATGCAAATGTAATTGGTCCGCTCAACAGAAGAACCGGAACATTCCTGCCCGAAGTAGCACACCCATACGCTGAATTTAACAACGCCGGCCTTCATATCGACTTTGCCAGCCTGAGCGGTGATACACCTTATTTAGATGCGCTGAATTTAGCGGATGACCCGGATAACTTAGCTTTTCTGACGGGAGAAGGCTGGGCAAAAATGCAGAAAGCTGCTAAACTTTCGGACGTAAATGTGGCGGAGTATGATGCGGTTTTTGTACCGGGCGGATTAGCGCCGATGGTCGATATGCCTGAAAATCAGTTGCTCAAAAAAGTCATTGCCGAAACCTACGAACGCGGTGCGGTAGTGGGCGCTGTCTGTCACGGTCCGGTATCGTTACTGAATGTGAAACTGAGCGATGGCTCGTATCTGGTCACCGGTAAACACATCGCTTCGTTCACAACGGCTGAAGAAGATAATTATGCCAGACCGGACGTACCGTTTGACCTCCAGACTGCGTTGACTGAGCAGGGCGCGATCTTCCACGCGGCTGAACCCTGGTCAGCCAACAGCATTGCCGACGGCAATCTGGTTACCGGCCAGAACCCTGCCTCCGCTAAAGGCGTCGGCGAAAAAATAGTGGCCCTGCTCACTGTTGAAGCGTAATATAACTAACCTGCTTTACCTGTTGCGTATTCGGCGGGTAAGGTGCCGAGACGAACCTTAGATACATACTCAAATGAACCGGAAACCCGTTTTCACATTTGCCAAATGGCAGGTCAAACAAGGCCAGCTGAATGCCGTATTGAGCTTGTTGACAGAAGCAGTACAGAAAAGCAGGCTTGAGGAAGGGAATTTAGTCTATAAAGTGCATCAAAGTAACACTGACCCGGACACAATCCTCTTATATGAAGGCTATGCGGACGAGGCCGCTGTTGAGGCCCACCGTAATTCGGAGCATTTCCGGGCGGTGGTTATCGGTCAGATTATTCCGCTGCTGGAAAGCCGCGAAGTAGTACTGGCATCGGAACTTGATTTACTGAACGAGGCCGTTAGTTGAGCACGCTGAATTAACTTAACTCCCCGGGGCAGGGCCGTCTGGTTTGCCAGAACTCCCCGAGGGTTCAAAACCCTCGGGGAGTTTAGTTTTAGCCCTATTACGGAAACTTTTTATACACATCCCGATAGGCCACTTTGCCGGCCTGCGGATCATAGAACGCAGGAAAATACACGATAAAGACCGGAATGGTCCCCTGCACCAGCACTGGCCGGTTCTCCACCACCGGATTGCCCGACGGCTCCTGATAACATACCTGGTCCTGATAGCGGACCGGTGTCCAGTCTTTGCGCGATTCCAGCAGCAGGTTGGCCAGCGACAGCGGCTTTTGTAACCGGATACACCCGTGACTTAGCGCCGACGGCGTTTGGCAAAAGGCCGTGCGCTCGTTGGTGTCGTGGAGGTAAATATCTTCGAATGACTCCTGGAAATTAATCCGCACCACGCCCAGCGGATTATCGGTGCCGGGCCCCTTCTTCAGCCAGTACTTTTTATTGAACTTACGGGCCGAAATCCGGCGCAGTTTCCGGTCGTTGCCGTCCATGCGGAGGCTGTCTTTTTTCCGGACCACATAGAACGCCGGTGGTAAGGTATTTGTATGAATTTTGGGCAGGTAGCCCTCTATTTCCGGTTTCGGCGCTGTCCAGTACGGATACAGGTTCACCTGCCGCACGAGCGTATAGAAACGCGGGGTCGGTGTGCGGGACGTACCGACTTTTACGTTCATCCGCAGCTTCGCAGCCGATCCGTTGTCAATCACCGTCAGCACCGCCTGCGGAATGTTAATGAGCAGCATCCGGTCGAAAGGCATATAGCGGTTTAGGATTCGGTAACCATTGAGGCTGATAGCCAGCCATTTGCGGTTTTGGGCCGATAGCCCGGCCTGCATATTGGCTTTCACCAGCTGCTGGTATTCGGGAAAGCGGGGCTCCAGTTTGCTGACGACCGGCTCCCAGTTGCTGCCACGGGCAATCGCTGCTGTCGCTGCCCGGATGCTGGCGGTATCAGGCTGTTCCGGAACGCGCAGGCGGTCGGCGTAGTCGAAGTAAGTACGGTCTTTGGTGCCGTAGGCCAGCGTAAACAGCAACCTGGTCAGCCGCAGGCTGTCGGTGCCGGTAGCTTCGGGCCTGACCCCGCGCTGACTGGCGTACCGGACCAGACCATCCGGTAATTTATAGCTGCTGCGTTGCGCCGGTGCTGCCGGTGCCCACAGGGTCAGCAGGACGAGGCCGGCGCCCGCGAAAAAACGGGAACAATTCATATCCGGAAACGTTGAGTCTTCATAGTATAACGCTGTACAACGGGATTTGTGCAGAAAATAAAGGCAATGCTGCATCCGGATCCCGGACTACATAAATTCTTAATAAGCCAGAGTTTTTCTGTAATAAATTGTTTTTCAGTAAAATAGGGTTACTGGTCAGGTAGGAAAGGTAGAAAGATGAGACCCACCGGAATAATCTTGACTAAAGTTTCTGAACTTTGCCGGTGGGTTGACAAAGCCAGTCAAAAAACGTAGTGTATGATCCGCATTTTTCAGCAGGACGAAACCGCCGTTCGTAAAATCAAAGACATTGAATCGTTTTCGCAGACCGACCGGACGCTGTGGGTTGACTTACAGAACCCTAGCCGTGACGAGCTGGAAAGCGTGGAAGAAAAATTTGATGTTAACTTCCAGAGCCAGCAGGAGCAGTCAGAAATTGAGAGCAGTTCGCGGTATATCGAAGAAGACGATTACCTGATTGCCAACACGAATTTTCTGATTCCGTCGAAAGAAAGCGGGTACATTAACGTACCGGTCAGTTTTATTCTGAAAGACGATATGCTGTTTACGTACCGGAATGCGGATCTGAAATCGTTTGCCGACATGGTCAAAAAAATCAAGTCGCGCCGCGCGGTCTTTAAAGACGGCGGGCAGATTATGATTTCGCTCTTTGAGTCACGGATCGATTACGACGCCGACCTGATTGAAGCGGTGGCGCAGGAAGTACGGTTTATCAACAAACAACTGGATCTGGACGCCAAGCTCGACCGTGAAATGCTGCTCCAGATCAACGACTACCAGGACCTGACGATGTCGATCCGTGAAAACGTGGTGGATAAACAGCGGGTGATTTCTGCCATGATCCGGTCTGACGGCTGGTTTACCGAAGACGAGCAGAACAAGCTCCGGACGCTGATCAAAGACATAAACTCCCTGATTGAGCACACGAACTTTATTTTTGAACGGCTCGAATTCCTCCAGAATACCTTTCTTGGTCTGATTGACCTGGAGCAGAACCGGGTCGTCAAAATATTTACCGTCGTGTCGCTGGTGTTGCTGCCGCCAACGCTTATTGCGAGTGTCTACGGGATGAACTTCCCGAATATGCCCGAAACTACCTGGAAATACGGCTATCCGTTTGCTATCCTCCTGATGATCATCTCATCACTGGGAACGTGGTGGTATTTCAAACGGAAGCAGTGGTTATGATATCCGGCATGATCTATAAAAAATTTGCAATTCTATATCAAATATGCCCAAATCTAAGCGTATAAAGATTTGGGGATCATTTATAAGAAATTATATTTGCGGGAAACACAAAATAACCTTACTTAAACCCATTTAACTTTTTCCCGCATGGATATTCTCTATGTAGTTCCTCTCCTGGGCATCGTGGGCCTGCTCGTGATGTTTTTCAAATTTCAGTGGGTCTCCAAACAAGACCCCGGTGACGCCCGGATGCAGGAGATCGCTTCGTACATTGCCAACGGAGCTATTGCCTTTCTGAAAGCCGAATGGCGTGTTCTTATCATTTTCGGTATAGTTGTGGCTGCGCTGCTGGCGTGGTCAGGTACCCTGGTCGAAAATTCTGACTGGGTCATTGGTGTAGCCTTTGCCGTCGGGGCCTTTACCTCGGCGCTGGCGGGCTACATCGGGATGAAAATCGCAACCAAAGCCAACGTCCGGACGGCACAGGCCGCGCGGACAAGCCTGACGCAGGCCCTGAACGTGTCCTTTGCCGGTGGTTCGGTAATGGGCATTGGGGTAGCCGGTCTGGCTGTACTGGGTCTGGGCAGCCTCTTCATCCTGTTCTACAACATGTATGTGGGTGAGTCGGGCGATGTAAACGGCCTGGCCATGGAAAAGGCGCTGGAAGTACTGGCTGGTTTCTCCCTGGGCGCTGAGTCTATCGCGTTGTTTGCCCGGGTAGGCGGTGGTATCTATACCAAAGCGGCTGACGTTGGCGCTGACCTTGTCGGTAAAGTAGAAGCCGGTATTCCGGAAGATGATCCGCGTAACCCGGCTACCATCGCCGATAACGTGGGTGATAACGTGGGTGACGTGGCTGGTATGGGTGCCGACTTGTTTGGCTCGTACGTGGCTACCATTCTGGCTACCATGGTATTGGGCCGTGAAATTGAAGTGCCGGCTGCGGAGAATATTTTCGGTCACGCACCGATTGTGCTGCCGCTGGTTATTGCCGGCATGGGGCTTATCTTCTCCATCATTGCCACGTATTTCGTACGGGTTAAAGACGATAACGGCAACGTACAGGCTGCGTTAAACCTGGGTAACTGGGGATCAATCGCCCTGACATTGGTTGCATCGTATTTTCTTGTACACCACCTCTTGCCGGAAGCTACGTTTGAGATCCGGGGCGTTGCCTTCGACCGGATGGATGTATTCTATGCCATTTTCACCGGTCTGGTTGTCGGTGCGCTGATGTCGATCATTACCGAATACTACACATCAATGGGTAAGCGGCCGGTGATGACCATTGTGCGGCAGTCGTCGACGGGGCACGCGACCAACATTATCGGTGGTCTGGCGATGGGTATGGAATCGACCGTATTACCGATTCTGGTGCTGGCAGCCGGTATTTTTATGTCGTATAAGTTTGCCGGTCTGTACGGCGTAGCAATTTCAGCGGCCGGTATGATGGCTACCACGGCGATGCAGCTGGCGATTGACGCCTTCGGGCCGATTGCCGATAACGCGGGTGGTATTGCCGAAATGAGCGAGCTGCCGGAAGAAGTACGGGGCCGTACAGATATTCTGGATGCTGTTGGCAACACAACAGCAGCCACCGGTAAAGGCTTTGCCATTGCATCCGCTGCGCTGACCTCACTGGCGCTGTTTGCGGCCTTCGTTGGTATTTCCGGCATTACCGCTATTGATATTTACAAAGCCGATGTATTGTCGGGCCTGTTTGTGGGCGCGATGATTCCGTTTATTTTCTCGTCGCTGGCGATTGCGGCGGTGGGTCGTGCGGCTATGAAGATGGTGGAAGAAGTACGTCGTCAGTTTCGCGAAATTCCGGGTATTCTGGAAGGTAAGGCCAAGCCGGAGTACGAAAAATGCGTTGAAATCTCGACGCAGGCATCTATCCGCGAAATGATGCTGCCAGGTGTAATTGCCCTGACTGTGCCGGTAATCGTTGGCTTTATTTTCGGTCCGGAAGTACTGGGCGGTCTGCTCGCCGGTGTGACTGTGTCGGGCGTGTTGATGGGGATCTTCCAGAACAACGCCGGTGGTGCCTGGGATAACGCCAAAAAATCATTCGAAAAAGGGGTAGAGATCAACGGTCAGATTTATTACAAGAAGTCGGAGCCGCACAAGGCTGCTGTAACCGGTGATACGGTAGGTGATCCGTTCAAGGATACATCAGGTCCGTCGATGAACATCCTGATCAAGCTGATGTCCATCGTATCGCTGGTCATTGCGCCATACATTGCGATCAAAGACGGGGAGCACACGGTTAAAGCTGAGAAAAAGTGCTCATCGGTTTGCCGTGACAAGGTAGCCGCTTCGGCCCTGAAGCCGGTTGAGCGGTTGTAAACCGGGACTATATATGTATGAAAACGGGGAGCCTGATGGTTCCTCGTTTTTGTTTTACTGAAGACAAAAAGCAGTTTACCACATAGCCACATTAGAAAACATAGAGGGTAATTAATGCTCCTTCTCTTTGTGCCCTTATGTGGCTATGTGGTAAAAAATAATACAACTAAAAACGCTAGTTCTCCGCCCCGCGAATCCGGAAAACAGCGCCTTCCATCGTTTCATCGACGCGCAGCTGACAGGCGAGCCGGCTGTCGGTGTCGGCATCCGGGAGTGTATCCAGCATATCAAGTTCGGCGTCGTTGCTGTCCGGCAGCTGCTCAAGACCCTGAAGCACCTGTACGTGGCAGGTTGCACAGAGTGCCATACCGCCGCAGGTCGCCAGAATGTTATAGTCTGAGGCTTTCAGGACTTCCATTAAACTCAGGTTGATGCCTTCCGGAATGTCGAGGTCCTGACGGTCGCCGGTGCGGTCTTCAATCGTAAATCGGATCATGGTTAAAAGGCGTGTACGCCGTTGACGGTGGTGTATTTAAAGCTTAATTTCTGACTTGGATAGACGTACCGGAAAGCACTCTGGCACATAAGGGCGGCTTCGTGGAAACCGCACAGAATCAGTTTCAGCTTGCCGGGATATGTATTAATGTCGCCGATGGCGTATATGCGCTCGACGTTAGTGCTGTAATCGTGCGTATTCACCTCAATCGCCGATTTGTCGATGCTGAGGCCCCAGTCGGCGATTGGTCCGAGCTTAGGCGTCAGGCCGAAAAGCGGAATCAGGTAATCGGCCGGCAGGGTGGTGACGGATTTATCTCTGGCCGTCACGGTTACCTCCTTCAGGTGGCCATTACCGTGCAAGCTCGTGATGTTCGATTGCAGAATCAGATTAATGCGGCCTTCGTTGGCCAGTTCAACGACTTTTTCGGCCGAGTCCGGTGCGCCGCGGAACGATTCTCCGCGGTGAATGAGCGTTACCTCGCGGGCGATGTCGGTCAGGTAAAGCGTCCAGTCCAGGGCCGAATCGCCGCCACCGGCCAGAATCACCCGTTTGTCGCGCAGCTGCTCGGGGTGTTTAACCATGTAAGCAACACCTTTACCTTCGAACTGTTCGAGTCCGTTGATGTCGGGTTTACGTGGCTCAAAACTGCCCAGACCACCGGCAATGACGACAACCTGGCAGTGCACGACGGTGCCATCGCTGGCAATGACGTGGTACGAGCCGTCGGCCTGTTTCTGTAGCCCGTCCACGCGTTCGCCGAGGGTAAATGTCGGGTGGAAAGGCGCAATCTGCTGCATCAGGTTATCAACCAGTTCCTGGGCTTTGACTTCGGGATAGCCCGGAATATCATAAATCGGCTTTTGCGGATAAATCTCCGACAGCTGGCCGCCGACCTGTGGCAGCGCGTCGATCAGGTGACAGCGCATTTTGAGCAATCCGGCTTCAAAAACGGCAAACAGTCCGACCGGCCCTGCGCCGATGATGCATATATCAGTGGTAATCATGGTATTGTTGTCTGGTATGCGTAGGCCACAAAGGTACGCAAGGCAGGAGGGCAGGGCCAATCACTATTGGTTATGGGAGATAAGCAGGAGGGGGGAACAAAAACAAAAAAGCCCGTTCCGGAGAACAGGCTTTCGTGTATCTATTAGTTGAAAAGGAAATCCGCAGACTAGCCGCGCAGCTGGCTCCGCAGTGCCCGTGGGATTTCTACAGAAGCAACCGGGTTTGAACCGCTTTCCAGCAATTCGATGTCTTTTACTTCGATCTGGTTAACCCGTACAGATTTACCAAGATCCAGTTTAGAGACGTTTACGTCAATATAATCAGGAATGTTTTCAGCCAGACCTTTTACACGGATTTTACGCATCCGCGTTACCAGCTTACCACCTTTCTGTACACCTGGCGAGTTACCAACGATCCGGACAGGAACGGCAACTTTCAATGGCTTGCCGTCAATGATCTGCAGGAAGTCAGCGTGCAACAGGGCATCACTTACCGGGTGGTATTGAGTTTCCTGTAAAATGGCACGGTATTCTGCACCTTCGATATTCAGCGTTACCTCATAGGTGTCCGGCGTGAACAACAGCTCACGGAACAGAATAGCCGGTGCGAAAAAGTGAACCTGCTCTGAGCCACCATACAATACGCATGGGATACTACCTTCGGCCCGGATCTCTTGTGATTCACCACGACCGAGATTCGCTCTTTTATACCCTACAATCTCGAGTTTTTTCATTGTTTGTAAATTTTGAAAGAGTGAAAGAACGAGAGAGCGAAAGAGCGAAGAGTGACCCGGAAGGCACTCTTTCATTCTTTCACTCTTTCGCTCTTTAATATTTTATAAAAAGTGAACTAATAGATTCGTGATCACGGATGCGGCCGATGGCTTTGGCGAATAGCTCAGACACCGACAGCACTTTAATTTTCGGATTGTCCTGTTTCAGCGGGAGCGTATCCGATACCACCAATTCTTCCAATACCGAGTTTGCAATGTTTTCGTGGGCTTTGCCCGACATAACCGGGTGCGTACACACGGCCCGTACGGATTTGGCACCCTTATCCAGCAGGATCTGGGCCGCCTTACACATCGTACCACCGGTGTCGATCAGGTCATCGATCAGTACGACGTTTGCGCCTTCCACGTCACCGATAACCTGCATCGAGGCAATTTCGTTCGCCCGTTTCCGGTGTTTATCACACAGGACGATGTCGGCGTTGAAATGCTTGGCAAAGGCCCGTGCCCGTGCCGCCCCGCCAACGTCCGGCGAAGCAATGATCAGGTTGTCAAGGGCCAGGCTTTTGATGTACGGTACAAATACCGATGCGCCCTCAAGATGATCTACCGGAAAATCGAAGAAGCCCTGAATCTGACCGGCGTGTAAGTCGATTGTCATCAGCCGGTCAGCGCCGGATGCTTCGAGCATTTTGGCCACCAGTTTGGCCGCAATAGCTACCCGTGGCTTATCTTTCCGGTCTTGTCGGGCATAGCCGAAATACGGAATAACAACGGTTACGTAGTGCGCTGAGGCCCGACGCGCAGCGTCAACCATCAACAATAATTCAAGGAAGTTATCAGCGGGCGGCATGGTCGATTGAACCAGAAAAACGTCGCAGCCGCGTACGGACTCCTCAAAACTTGGCGACATTTCACCGTCGCTGAACCGGCGGCATGTGTAGCCGCCTAACTCCTTACCATAATAGCGGGCAATTTTTTCGGCTAAATACGTCGATTGACTGCCTGAAAAAATTTTGACCGGATTGAAAGATGCCATCTGCCGGGGAAATTTGCCGCAAAGGTACTGAAAAATAAGCCAGCATTAACCGTAAACGTAGTATTATTTGATCTTACGATGGCAAATTTTTGAAAATGAGCCCGTTAGTAAAAGAACGGTAAACAAATATAGATTTTATGATGTCTACTTACAGCACAGGTATCAAAACAGGCAGAAAACCGCTTTTGTGCAAACAAGTATCCGTATAAGCCTAACTTAACCCCGGATCCGGCGTTTGTTCTGGTTTTTTGGGTATTATTGTGACAGCAAGATTATTACCAGAATCGCATGAAAACACAATCGAGCCGCGGTAAGAAAAAGACCGCTACAGAATCGCCGGAGACTACACAAACAGCCGTAAAGCATGTACAGAAACAGCCGGTTCTGACAGAAGGTATGCCCATAAACGGACAGTCACGGACGGTGATTGAGCATGTGACACCTGAAATTGAAGGAGGTTTATATCCCATAAAGGCCGTGCCGGGTGATGTGATCACCGTAGAGGCCGATATTATTGTGGATGGCCATGACAAGCTGGCTGCCCATCTTTGTTACAAACACATTGATGATACCGACTGGCAGGAAACGCGTATGTCGCTCATTGTCAATGACCGCTGGACCGGCTCGTTTACGGTCGGAAAACAGGGCATTTATCTGTATACCATTGAGTCGTGGGTAGATCATCTGGCTTCATGGCAGCACGAAATTCACCTGAAACTAAACGATGGGCAGCACATTTCCAGTGAACTGCTGGCCGGGGCGAAGCTCCTGGAAGCCATTGCCGGTAAAGAGGAGGCCATTCAGTATACCATCAACGCATTCCGCGACGAAAACCGGTATAACGAAGCCATCCATCTGGCCGAAGAACACCTGGATATCTGGATTGAGCAGTATCCGGTAAAGGTGCATACCACCCGCTACAAGGAGTTGTCGGTCGATGTTGACCGGGCCAAAGCCGGATTCAGTACCTGGTACTGCCTGTTCCCGCGGTCGGCGTCACGGGAGCCGGGTGTACACGGGACGTTCAAAGACGTTGAAAAACTCCTGCCGCGTATTTCGGGCATGGGCTTCGACGTGTTATACATGCCACCGATTCACCCGATCGGGCACCAGTTCCGGAAGGGAAAGAACAACAACGTGGTTTGCCAGCCGGGCGAGCCTGGGGTACCCTATGGCATTGGCTCCGAAGAAGGTGGGCATGATGCCATTCATCCTGAATTAGGTACTATCGACGAGTTTAAGCACCTGATTGCCATCAGTAAAAACTACGGCATGGAAGTGGCGATGGACTTGGCCATTCAGTGCTCGCCGGATCATCCGTGGGCGAAAAACCATCCCGAATGGTTTAAGAAACGCCCCGACGGATCGATTCAGTACGCCGAAAATCCGCCCAAAAAATATCAGGATATTTATCCGATCTACTTCGAAACGGAAGACTGGCAGAACCTGTGGCTGGAAATGCGGCGTGTGCTGCTGACGTGGGGCTCGTGGGGTGTCCGCATAATCCGCGTCGATAACCCGCATACCAAGCCGTTTTCGTTCTGGCAATGGGTCATTGCAGAGGTTAAAAAGGAGTATCCGGACATGTTATTCCTGTCAGAAGCCTTTACAAAGCCTAAGGTGATGCAGCAGCTGGCGAAGGTTGGCTTTGCACACTCGTATACCTACTTCACATGGCGGAACAACAAATACGAGATGCAGGAATACCTGACCGAACTGACGCAAACGGACATGAAGTATTATTTCCGTCCGAACTTCTGGCCGACGACCCACGACATTAATCCGGGAATTTTGCACAGCGGGCATGAACCGCAGTTTCTGATCCGGTATTTTCTGGCGGCTACCCTGTCGTCGAACTACGGTATTTACGGGCCGTCGTTTGAGTTGATGGAGCACGATCCGTTCCCGGGCAAGGAAGAATACCTGAACTCAGAGAAGTACGAAATCCGGCACTGGGACTGGGATAAAACCAACAAACTGACGTACCTGATTACGTTGGTGAACCGGCTGCGCCACGAAAATGAGGCGTTGCAGCATACCAACAACATCACGTTCTGCCGCGTAGACGATGACGCGCTGATGGCCTATCTGAAAGTTTCCGGAAACAGCCGGATACTGGCCGTGGTTAACATGGATGCCTACAACCGCCGCGCCAACATGGTGCAGGTGCCGGTCTGGCAGCTGGGCATCGCTAACGATCAGGAGTACCGCGTCCGCGATTTACTGACCGATGCGACCTATACCTGGCGGGGCGAATGGAACTATGTTGAACTGGACCCGTACATGCTGCCGATGCACTTGCTGCGAATCGAGCTATAACCCTCTTTGCTGACTATGCCTCATCCCTTAACCTACTCAACCCCGTGGACTGAACTGCGGGAAATTCCGGCGTTCTGGCAGGATCTGGAACAGCACGTGCTGCCGCCCTACGTGAATACGTGCCGGTGGTTTGCCGGTAAAGCCAGGCACCAGACCGGTTTCCGTGTCGGGACCATTTTTGAATTTCCGGCCCGCGATTCAGTGGCGTATATCCTGATCCTGGAAGCACTTTACAGCGATGGTCCGCCGGAACAGTACCTGTTGCCGCTGTCGTTTGTGACACATGATCAGCACGACAACCCCGAAATTCCGGCGAAAGGAATTGTAACGGTGATGCACCTGAACGGGGTACGCGGGCTACTCGTCGACGGGATTTACGATGAACGCTTCCGGGCGTCGTTGTATAAACACATCGCTGAGCAGAGAAACCGGCAGGTTGACGGCGGGAAGCTGGTTTTCCAGCGGGGGCGGGGTCTTGATGCTGAAGATGTACACGCCGATGTAACAAGCCGGGTGTTGCCCGTCGATTCGAGCAACTCGGCGATGGTGTTTGCCGATAAATACTTTTTCAAGTTTTACCGCAAGCTGTTTGAACTCACCAATCCCGAAGTGGATATGGTCGCGTTTATCACTGAAAACAGCGATTTTGCCAATATTCCGGCCTACGCCGGCAGTGTGACCTATGCGATGGAGATTAGTGGTGGCACGACTTTAAGTCGTGCCACCACTAAAACAACCGACATTACCCTCGGGATGATGCAGCGGATGGTTGCCAACGAAAAAGACAGTTGGTCGCAGACCGGTGACTATCTGAACGATTTCCTGTATGCCGTGCCGAAACGACAGTTCGCTATTCGTGAAGATGTGTTCGATAAGGTGGAGTTGCTGGGCAAGCGTACGGCCGAAATGCACCTGGCGCTCTATGCCCCCGACAGCGATCCGGCGTTTGCGCCCGAACCGTTTACCGATGAATACCGCAATTTCCTGATCCACCGCTTTACGGATTTGCTCGACCGGCGCTATGCGTTGTTGGTTGACAATTACAACAAGCTGGATGCCATCGGGCAGAAGCTGGCATGGGTCTTCATGGAAGCCCGCGAAATGATTGAAGCCTTTGTGGAAGAATTCCGGACGCGGCCGCTGGAGTCGCAGCGGATACGGATTCACGGTGATTATCACCTCGGGCAGGTACTGGCTACCCGCGACGATTTTATCATCATCGACTTTGAAGGCGAGCCCGAAAGCAGCATTGCCGACCGGAAAATCAAACATTCGCCGCTTAAAGACGTGGCAGGTATGATCCGGTCGTACCATTACGCGGTTTGCGCCAAGATTTATTACTCGGCCGAAACCGAGAGCCTGGCACCGGATCATCTGCAACGGGTGTCGGACCGGTGGTTCCGGCTGATCCGCGAAACCTACCAGGACGCTTATCTGGACCGCATCGGCATGCCGCATCCACTGTTCCGGAACAACAACGAAATCAACTTCCTGCTGCTGGTGTACCTGCTCGAAAAAGCGGTTTATGAGCTGGGTTATGAAATCAGTTACCGGCCGGCCTGGGTCAAAATCCCGCTGAAGGGCATTCTTGATGTGATCCGCGAAATTGAAAAAATCCGGATCAGCGATCATGGGCTGGACGATGGTGTGCCGATGCTGCTAACGGGTATTTTATAATCAACGACTATGCTTGTATACCTCATGGCGGTTGCCTACATCCTGGCGGGCATCCTGCATTTTGTGAAGCCGCGCATGTATATGGCCATTATGCCGCCCTACATGCCGGCTCCGTACGCCATGGTCATCCTGAGTGGTGCGGCCGAGGTCGTTGTTGGTGTCGGGTTGCTGTTTCCGGCAACCCGACAGCTGGCGGCATGGGGGCTTATCGCCTTATTGATCGCGGTCTTTCCGGCCAACCTCTATATGGCCACATCCGGTAAGTTTCACCAGTTTCCGGCCTGGGCGCTGTGGGCGCGGCTGCCGTTACAGGGGTTACTGATCTGGTGGGCGTGGTTGTATACAAACTAATGAACGGGTCAGCCCATGGGCTGTTCACGCCGGAAATGGGTCAGCACATAGGCTGACCCCTACAGGATGGATTCGATGCGGGTTAATTCGTCGGCGGTGAATTGGATGTTGTCCAGTGCCTGCAACGAATCGGCAAGCTGTTCGGGGCGGCTGGCACCAATCAGTACCGACGTAATCCGCGGATCTTTCAGCAGCCATGCCAGCGCCATTTGGGCCAGGGATTGCCCGCGTTCCTGCGCGATGGTGTTCAGCGCCCGTACCTTTGCCAGCGTTTCGTCGGTCAGGCGGGTAGGCAGGGAACCGGTCGTGCGCGCGGCGCGGGAGTCGGCCGGAACGCCGTCGAGGTAGCGGTTGGTCAGCAGACCTTGCGCGAGCGGCGAAAACGGAATACAACCGACGCCTTCCTGCCCGAGCAGATCCAGCAAGCCGTCTTCTACCCAGCGATCCAGCATCGAATACCGTGGCTGGTGAATCAGGCAGGGCGTACCCAGCTCGCGGAGAATCCGGATGGCCCCGGCGGCTTCCTTTGGCTGATAATTCGAAATCCCGGCATAGAGTGCCTTTCCCTGACGGACAACCTGATCGAGCGCCATCATCGTTTCTTCAATGGGCGTTTCGGGGTCGGGCCGGTGCGAGTAGAAGATGTCGACATAGTCGAGTTTCATCCGCTTCAGGCTTTGGTCAAGGCTGGAGATCAGGTATTTCCGCGAACCCCATTCGCCGTAGGGGCCGTCCCACATCAGGTAGCCGGCTTTGGTCGAAATGACCATTTCATCGCGGAACGGCCTGAAATCGGTCTGCATCATACGGCCGAATGTTTCTTCGGCTGAGCCCGGTGGCGGGCCGTAGTTGTTGGCCAGGTCGAAATGGGTAATGCCACGGTCAAAGGCCAGCCGTAAGACAGCACGGCTGTTTTCATACCGGTCGACATCCCCGAAATTGTGCCAGAGTCCTAACGATATTTCCGGTAATTTAAGGCCGCTGCGGCCACTGCGCCGGTACCGCATCTGCTGATAGCGCTCCGGAGCAGGAGTGTATTGACTCATAGTTTATTGAGCGGTTTAATGATTCATTGACTGAGTGAACAGCACGTTCAAAAGGCGAAGATAAACAATACCGAAACTAGTGCTACCGTTCAATCGTTACCTCAACGTATGTCACCTTACGAACAACACATCCGCCATGAACTGCAGCGCTGGCAACAACAGATGCAGAAGCCACCCACTACTTTCGACCGGCTCGCTAAAGGACTACAGCGGCGGATGAACCGCTTTGTTCCCCAAAAAGTCAGGACGGTTATTACCACAGTGATCAAACAGATGACGCGGGTGGTGCTGTTTGGGGCTGATAAACTGACCCGTCAGCCCACAATCGGCACCTCGTTGCAGGAGCGGGAGGCCGTTGTAAAAACGCGGATTGAGTTTTACAAAACGACAGGGGCGGCCGAAGGGGGAATCACCGGTGCGGGCGGTATTCTGCTCGGACTTGCTGACTTTCCGCTGTTGCTGACGCTGAAAGTGAAACTCCTGTTCGAGATTGCGGCCCTATACGGCTTTTCGGGTAATGACTACCGCGAACGACTGTACATTATGCATATTTTTCAGCTCGCCTTTTCGAGCCCCGACCACCGGCTGGAAGTTTTCCGCCGCATGCGCGAATGGGATACCTACAGCCAGTCGCTGCCCGATGACATTCATCAGTTCGACTGGCAGACGTTTCAGGAAGAGTACCGCGATTATATTGATCTGGCTAAAATGGCACAGCTGATTCCCGGAATCGGGGCGGCAGTCGGGCTGGTGGTTAACTACCGCCTCCTGGATAAGCTGGGGGTAACGGCCATGAATGCATACCGGATGCGGGTAGTAGGCGTAAAATAAGCGGTAAAAAGGCTATTTTGCACTGGTATTTTTCTGTTCCCTATTCCAACTTCTGCCTGCATGAAAGCAATCCTGAACCAGACCCTGCTTGCTTATATACTGCTGCTGCTGAGCCATACGCTGCCGGCGCAGACCCGTACCCTGACCATTACCAAACGCTACCTGAACCTGCCCGTTTCACAGGCGCAGGCCAGAGGCACGATGCAGCTGACTATGCCGGATGGTGAGCGGTCGTTTAAGATCCGTCTGGCAACCGGTAAACCCGACTACTGGGTATTCTGTGATATGGCCGGGGCGATGGGTAAAACTGTTACGATCCGTTACGACGGCAAGGCTGATGGGCTCGAAACGATTTATCAGGACGACCGGTTTGCGGGCCAGGATTCGTTGTATAACGAGAAAAACCGGCCGCAGTTTCATTTTACAACCCGCCGGGGCTGGATCAATGATCCAAACGGGATGATTTTCTACGAGGGTGAATACCACCTGTTTTACCAGCATAATCCCTTCGAACGCGAGTGGGAAAACATGTCATGGGGACATGCGGTCAGCAAGGATATGATTCACTGGGAGGAGCTGCCGACTGCTCTCATGCCGGACGCGATGGGAACGATGTTCTCGGGCTCAACGGTGATTGATTACGCCAACACAGCCGGTTTCAACAAGGGGAATGTTCCGGCGATGATCGCCATTTTTACCGTCGACAATCCAGACAAAGAAGTCCAGTGTATGGCCTACAGCCTGGATAAAGGCCGGACCTGGACAAAATACGCCGGAAATCCGCTGATTGATTCGAAAGCGAAGTGGAACAGCAAGGATACGCGTGATCCCCGCGTGTTCTGGTATGCACCGGGCAAGCATTGGGTCATGGTCCTGAATGAACGCGACGGCCACTCAATTTATACCTCGAAAAACCTGAAACAGTGGCAGTACGAAAGCCACACAACCGGTTTTTGGGAATGCCCTGATTTGTTTGAACTGCCGGTTGACGGTGACAAACAAAAAACAAAATGGGTGATGTATGGTGCGTCGGCAACCTACATGATCGGGAGCTTCGACGGGAAGAAATTTACGCCCGAATCCGGAAAACATGCCTACACGAACGGGACGATTTATGCAGCACAGACGTTTACCAACATGCCGGGCAGCGATCCGCGCCGGATTCAGATCGGCTGGGGGCGCGTTCAGCAATCCGGTATGCCGTTTAATGGCATGATGCTGATGCCAACGGAGCTGCAACTCCGGACGACCAGAAGCGGCCCCCGGCTGGTGAGTGTGCCGGTCCGCGAAACGGAACAGCTTTTTACGCCGGCGGGGCAGTGGACGGCCCTGAGTGCGGCAGAAGCAAACGAAAAGCTGAAATCCGTTGCATCGCTGGATCAGTTCCGGTTACAGACAACGCTGAAGCTGTCGCATGCCACCAGCGCCGGTATTTCGTTGTTCGGTCAGAAAATCCTCGACTACGACCTGAACCACAACCTTCTGAACGGAGCATTCTATTCACCGGAAGACATGACAAGCATGGAGATTACGGCGGATATTTACGTAGACCGCACGTCGGTGGAGGTGTTTGTCAACGGGGGCAGCTTCTCGTATTCGCTTGAGCGGAAACTGAACCCGTCGAACATGGAAGGGCTGGTAATATGGGGGAACCGGATCGATGTCAAGGCCCTGAACTATTACACTGCGAAATCAATCTGGAAGTAAGGATGCTGGGTATCGTTATTGGGATAGCTTCATGGATCACCACGTAGAGCAACTGAAAAATCTTTGTTTATCTGATGTGGCTATGTGGTAAAAATAGTAAACCTTCAGGTTGGTATAAAAAAACAAGAGGCAGCGTTCCGGAGAGCGCTGCCTTGTTTTATGCGGTTATCCGGCAGATTAGCCTACCGAATAATGCTGATCGTGCGTTGGTGACTGGAGGAAAAGAGGTGCTTTCGGCATCGCAATCCACAGAACGATGTAGCTCAGAATGAACGGGAACGGAATCGGAGCGAAGACGCCCAGGACAAACAATACCCGGACAATCACTTTGTCGATACCGAAATAATCGGCTAAACCGGCAGCTACACCACCAATGACTTTTTCTGATGTGATCCGTTGCAATTTCTTAGGTTCCATGACTGTATGTTGTTTAATGTTCAGATTAATTTTTCTTCGTTGTTCTTAGCATTTGTTGCTGTTGTTGATTCAAAGGTACTAGGCAATGCCAAGTAGCAAAACAAACATTGTATGAATGGTATCCGGGCATGGCAAATGGTCGAAAAACGGGCCGGATTGCACAAATCATTTCTGCGCTTCCGGTGTTTATAGAAGAGAAACAAACTTCAGCAATCAGGCATGAAACGGATCATCACCATATGGAGTCTGGCAGCGTTATGGCTGCTGGGCGGAACAGGTTGTCAAACCGCCGACTCCTCCAATCAG
Organism: Arsenicibacter sp.; assembly: GCA_965247375.1. Taxonomy (GTDB): domain Bacteria; phylum Bacteroidota; class Bacteroidia; order Cytophagales; family Spirosomataceae; genus Arsenicibacter. Next base: position 54,510 of record CBDFHU010000161.1, on the reverse strand, counting down.
ATTAAAGACACGGCACTTGCCCAGCTGCCCAAAGCGCGTCCCGGCGAAGCGGTGGCCACGTTTGGGGGCGGCTGCTTCTGGGCGATTCAGGAGGAGTTTAACGAAGTGAAGGGCGTCCGGACAACCGTGGCAGGCTATGCCGGGGGCGATGTCGAATTTCCGACGTATGAGCAGGTAGGCACCGATCAGACCGGCCATGCCGAAACGGTACAGGTATATTACGACCCGAAAGTAATTTCGTTTGAAAAACTCCTTGAGGGCTTCTTTGCCGGCCACGACCCCACTACCAAAAACCGGCAGGGACCGGACATCGGCCGGGATTACCGCTCTATTATCTTTTACCGTAACGCCGCCGAAAAGGCGACCATCGACGCCGTAATCAAACGGGAGAATGCATCCGGTCATCATACCGGCCCGATTGTGACCGAAGTAGTGCCGTTTAAGGCGTTCTATCCCGCTGAAAAATACCATCAGAATTACCTGAAACAGCACCCCGACGAGTATTACATCCAGAAAATCTCGGTGCCCAAGGTGGAAAAGTTCCGGAAAAAGATGACCGGGCATTTAAAGGATGGTTTGATTAACTTGTAGGCATGGAAGCCTACATCCGATTTGTTACCCCGTCTGACTATGCAGCCGTACTGGCGATTTACGAACCGTATATCACCGGTACGGCTATTACGTTTGAGTATGACGTGCCCTCGCTGGCTGCGTTTTCGGAGCGCATCCGGGCGATCAGTGACCGTTATCCGTTTCTGGTTTGCGAGCTGGACGGCGAAATTGCCGGCTATGCCTATGCCACAAAATTCCGTGACCGGGCGGCCTATGGATGGTCGGTAGAAACGACGGTATACATCCATCCGAACGCCCACCGGCGGGGTGTGGCATCGGGGTTATATACTACAATACTGGCGTTACTGCACCATCAGGGAATCATCAACGTGTATGCTGCCATAACCTTGCCGAACGATGCCAGTGTGGCTTTTCACAAAGCGTTCGGGTTTGACGAAATTGGCGTATTCGATCAGGTCGGCTATAAGTTTGACCGCTGGCACAGCATTCTGTTTTTATCAAAAGTGCTGCAACCGCATCCTGCGGCACCCGCTGCACCCATCCTGATCGAAGAACTTCTCGACACGCCGTTCTGGTTTGACGCCGTTCGTGCGGGTATGGAACGGTTGCGGTAGCTGAAGCACGGAATAGCATTCCGTGTTACATTGCCGGACAAATTACTTTTTTACTTTCTGTGCCAGCCCAACCAGTGCCCGGTGGCCGGCGTCGTCCCGGTAATTTTCGTGTAGATAATGGATTGTGAACCTGTGCTCGTTCAGTAGGCACCGGACCTGACCGGTGGACAGGGCATTATACTGAAAAGTCTCACCGAACATAGTATCCGTATGGCTATCATCAGTATTACCGTGGGTAAAGAGAACATAACCGCCTGGTTTCAGTAAAGAACGCAGATGCGGATAAATGCGAGGCTGTGCTGCTTTCTGAATATGCCAGAAGGAGTCCCAGGCAATGATGCCGTCGAATAACTGGTCGGTTGGGAAATCAAAAAAATCACAGGTGAGGAATTGTGTATGTTGCAAATCCGACTGCTGCGCCTGTGCAATCATCTCACCGGCACTGTCGATACCGGTTACTCTGAGTCCGCGCTGAACCAGATATGCAGCAATCGGATTGCCGGTGCCGCAGCCAACATCCAGTACATGGGCGCCGGCAGGCAATAAACCGGTAAAATCATTCACTAGCTGACTGACCGCCATCTGATTCCTGATGGCGGCCCATTGTCCGGCAATGAGGTTATAGGGATTCATTGTTGCAGGTTTAGACGGAATGACATTACGCCCTACAGTCTGAGCCGTGTTACAAAATCTGACAGAACTCCAGCCGCTCACCGTCGGGACCGAGGATGTAGCAGTACTTACAGCCTTTCTGCCAGAAATTGAGGAAAACCGGCTCGTCTTCGATCACGTCGAAGCCCTCCTGCTTCAGTTGAGCAAAGGTGGCGTCAACGTCATCGACATCAAACGCGATATGGTCAATCCGGCCGTCGGTACGTTGTTTAACGCGGCTCAGTTCCGGTTCCGGCATCTGATACAGTTCCATAATAATGTCGCCGCGCTTCATCATCGATACCTTTCCTTCCGCTCCCTCGTGTATGAATGTCGAGCGCATGACGGGTTCAAAATCCAGCCGCTGATAGAAGGCTTCAGAAACGGTAAGGTCTGTGACCGGCAGGCCGATGTGTTGCAGGCGGTTGATGGCTATGCTCATGGTTTTTTTATTCTGAGTGGTTGTTTTTGTTTCTGGTGGTTTCTGGTTTGTTGCTGATGGTTCTGGCAGAGTCGTTCTGGTGATGGCCGGGGAATATAGTGGTGGCACGACTCCAAGTCGTGCCACCACTTCCGGCAATAGTGTTAATGCTCTAAATTACTGATGACTATTCGGTTTTTGGGCACGTCCGGAATGATTATAAGCTCGAACTGCCGGTAACAAACAGAACTATCAGCAACTAAGCCAAGTAAAAAATCAGTGCTGTCCCTGGCAAATGCAGTGGACGTTGCCGAAGCTGCGGGTTTCGGCGTGCCATTCGAAGGCGTCGTTATAGCGGTTGGTTTCCCAGAAAAACTTCGCCCGCTGCCGGCTGACCTGACCGGTTTCGTTCATCGTGGCGGCATCGTACAAGTGTCCGTTAGCCATCACATACCGGATTGTTTCGCTGTTGCGCAGATCCTGGAGCGGGCTCTTATCAAGCACCAGAATGTCGGCGAGTTTACCGGCTTCAATCGACCCGATTTCCTTGTCCAGCCCCAGATTCCGGGCCGGACCAATGGTGGCCTGTTTCAGCGCCTGCATGTTTGACAGGCCGCCCTGACCCAGCATCCACAGTTCCCAATGCGCGCCCAGCCCCTGCAACTGTCCGTGGGCACCCAAGTGTACGCTTACGCCTGCATCGGCCAGTTTTTTTGCCGTCTGCGAGTTGCCGATGTGGCCGAACTCCTCGTCGGGCAGCATCTGACGGCGGCGCGACCGGCTGTCGACAACCGCCCGTGGCGTAAACCGCAGCAACCGTTCCTGTTCCCAGACGTTGGTTTTCTGGTACCAGTAATATTCGCCTGACACACTGCCGAAACTGACAATCAGAGTAGGCGTGTAGCCGGTTTTGCTGTTGCTCCAGAGCTGCACCACGTCTTTGTAGACCGGATCGACCGGGATGTTATGCTCCACGGTTGTGTGGCCGTCCATGATCATTGTCATGTTGTGATTGAAGAACGAACCACCTTCCGGCACCACCATCATTTGTAGGTCGCGGGCCGCCTGAATGACCTGCTGCCGCTGGTTCCGGCGTGGCTGGTTGTAGCTCTTGACCGAAAACGCACCTACGGCTTTTAACCGGCGGAGGTGCGATTTCGCGTCGTCCAGGCTGTTGATAATGGCCTTGAAATCACCGTCGGCGCCGTACAGAATGGTTCCGGTCGAGTATACGTGCGGCCCGACCATCCGGCCGGCTTTTACCATTTCCGACTGGCTGAACACCATTTCGGTATTCGACGACGGATCATGGACTGTCGTGACTCCGTAAGCCAGATTGGCAAAATACGACCATTGCTGTTGCGGTGACTTATCGTTGCCGGTACCGATGTGGGCGTGCGAGTCGATCAGGCCGGGCATGATGGTTTTGCCGGTTGCGTCAATTTCCTTTGCACCCGCCGGAATCGTCACCTGTGACGCCGGGCCGACCGCCAGAATTTTATTGTCCTGTACGACAACAGTGCCGTTTTCGATCACTACCGGTTGCCCTTGCGCGTCTTCCTTCATCGTCAGGATGGTGCCGTTTTTAAAGGCGACAATGCCTTTCGGAACGTCAGCTGTGAGGGTCAGGCCAATCTGGATGCCGGTTGAGTCGACGGGCGGGAGTTTGTCGGGAGCACCTTCCACAAAGGCAAAACTCTGCTGCACGCTGCGGGTAAAGTATTCCGGCCCGATGGTCCAGTGCAGTTTCTGGCTGTCGGTCGACCAATGCAGGTAATCACCAGCGTCGCGGGTAACTTTATAGACCGGGAATGACCGCGTGCCGCCCGACAGATCAATCCCTTTTCCAGCCGCCGGGAAAGGTGCAATGTAAAGCTGAAACAGCTCCTGAAACGCGATCCAGCGGCCGTCGGGACTTGGCACAAACTTCGTTGCGTACTGCGACGTGAAGTGCGTCTGTTCGTCGGTATTGTTCAGACTGACACTTTTGAGAGCATTGGCCGCACCGCCTTCCACGAAGAAAATCCGATCCCCGGCTTTGTTAAACATCGGGTCATCGCCGCCTTCGCGGAGGAGGCGGGGTGTGCCTCCGCTGACCGGCATCAGGTAGAGGCCCGGCTCTTTGCCGTAGGCATAGCCCATGAAATTGTTGCCGCCGCTTTTGCGGTAGATCAGTTGCGTCCCGTCCGGCGAAATGGCCGGTGCGTGGTAAAAGCCTTTTTCTTTAGTCAGAATTTCGGTTTTGCGGGTGGCCAGCGTGTATTTCCGGATGCTGCCCGTCAGCGAATCATTCCAGGTCGTATACAGAATGAATTTGCCGTCGGGGCTAAAGGTCGGTTCATACTCAAAAACGCCGGTGTCGGTGGTCAGGCGTTCCGGTTTGCCGTTGGGCAGCGTTTTGCGGTAAAGAAAACCGGCCGCGTGGAAAACAATAAATTTCTCATCGGGCGATGTCCGCGTGTGCCGGATCATTTTCGACTCGAAGGTCGGCGAAAACACCGTTTGCGGGAACCGGACCGCCTCCTGAATGGTCAGTTTCGCATTGACCGTAAACGGAATTTCAGTGGCTTTGGCCGTGGCGACATTCACGCGGAAAAATTTACCCTTCGCCCAGATCACAATGTCCTTGCTGTCGGGTGTCCAGTTGTAGTTGGTATACAGGCCCATGATTGCCCAAGCCTCCTGCTGATCCTTGTTCAGCTGATCGAAAACCGGAAATTCCTCGCCGGTTTTCAGGTCATGGATAAACAAGACCGATTTAGTCCGCACGCGGCGTACAAATGCGAGTTGCCGGCCGTCGGGCGAAATCTGCGGCCGGACCGCTCCGCCCGGACCGGTCACGATATTTTTGATCTCGCCGGTTTGCCGGTCGAACCGGCGGATGGCATAAATCTGCCCGTTCGGGTCTTTGTTGTACTGGAAAATCGGCCCCGGGCTGACATCTTCGCTGAAATAAACATAGCGGCCGTCGGGCGATACGCAGGGCTCGCCCGCATCTTGCTGGTCGTTTTTGCGCTTTGTCAGCTGAATCCCCGATGAGACACCGCTGCTGTGGTACATCCACATCTCACCGGCACCCAGCGAGCGGGAGGCAGTGAAGTGTTTCCGCGCAATGATATACTGGCCGTCGGGTGTCCAGACGGCATTGTTCAGCAGCCGGAAATCTTCGTTGGTAATTTGCCGGAGCCCCGAGCCGTCGCGGTTGATGGTCCAGATGTTATCGCCGCCGCCCCGGTCGCTGGTAAACGAAATGCGTTTGCCGTCGGGGCTGTAGCGCGGCTGCACCTCCAGCGCCAGGCCACCCGACAGCAGTTTTGCTTCGCCGCCGGTGATGGGCAGGGTATACAGGTCACCCAGCATATCGAAAACGATTTCCTTCCCGTCGGGGCTGATGTCGAGGTTCATCCAGGTGCCTTCACTAGTGGTGAATGACACCTCTTTTGCGGGGCCGTGGGGTTTGGTTACGTCCCAGGTATCTTTTTTCTGGGCCATCACGGAGCCCGTTGCCAGCAGGCTGCCGGTGAGCAGTACAGTACAGAGTTTGTTCATGTAGAGAGCGTAATGAACGCTAAAGATACATGCTAAATCTTATCCTGCATTATCCGGCTTCCGGACATTGTACAGCATCAGGGGCAGAAAAACGGCAAGCGCCTCATATTGTATTGTAGAGACAAGGCATGCCTTGTCTCTACAATACAATATGAGGCGATATACAGAGTTTTGGTTCGGCTAAAATAAGGCCATAAACCGACGCGGGATCGGGGTTTCGAAGCGGAGGCGCTGGCCCGTGATGGGATGAATGAACGACAGCGACCAGGCATGGAGTCCAAGCCGGCCGATCGGGTCGGCAGACGCGCCGTATTTCCGGTCACCGACAATCGGGTGGCCCAGGTCCTGCATATGCACACGGATCTGGTTTTTCCGGCCGGTTTCCAGCGTCACCTTGAGCAGTGAATAACTGCTGTTCGACTTAACGGTTTCGTAGTGCGTAATGGCTTCCTGCCCGTGTTCCGGATTTTTATGCGAGTACACAATCAGCGCCTTGCTCTCGTGCAGGTAGGAAACATGGGTACCGGTTGGCGGGTCGAGTTTGCCCTCAATAGCGGCGAGGTAAATCCGCTCCTTGGTGGTTGGTCCCCAGGTTTCCTGCACCAGTTGCTGCACCCGCTCGCTTTTCGCAAACATCATCAGCCCCGACGTTTCGCGGTCGAGCCGGTGGATAATAAAGATTTTGTTCGACGGGTTGTCGCGTTTAACGTGGTCGTACAGAATGCTGTAGGCGGTCCGTTCAGCGCCCTTATTGGTGGCCATCGACAGGATGCCTTCGTTTTTATTGATCAGAATGAGGTGTTCATCTTCGTAAATAATCGTCAGGCCGGGGTATTTGCGTTCGGGACCGAGTTTAGTCCAGCGCACCACTACCTCCTGATTGGCTTTCAGCGGGTGATTATACTGCGTAACAGCCTGGTCGTTGATCCAGACCTGCCGGTCGCGCAGGATCGATTTGATATTGTTACGGTTTTTATGCGGGAGTTTAGCCAACAAGAACACCATCAGTTCGGTGTCTTCTGTTACAATCAGGCGGGTTTCTTTCGGCGCTGAATCACGCTTATCCGGTTGGCGGCGTTTTGGTTTTTCTTCGTCTTGCATGCGTTCGGAGTCGTCCGGCAGGATACCGGTTGACCATTAAGTAGGCTAAAATTGGCTAAATTTTCCGAAACTATTCGTATCTGCTCCCGCAAATCAATAACAACCCATCCCCGAATTGGTTAGACTACTGTGGGGATAAACCACATCCATCATCGTTATGAATCGCTATGACTATGAAACGCTTCTTTAAAGATGCCTGGACTTTGCTGCTGGCATCCTTCAACGGATTTATGGACGACCGGTGCCTGAAACTGAGCGCGGCACTGGCTTATTACACCGTCTTTTCGCTGGCGCCGCTGCTGGTGCTAATTATTTCCCTACTGAGCCTGGTGTATGGTGAAGAAGCCACCCGCGGGCAGATTTTCGGGCAGATTCAAGGCTTTGTCGGGACCGAAGGGGCCAAACAGATTCAGGATATGCTGAAAAGTGTCGAGCTATCCGGCAAAACCAACATTGCCCTCGTTACCGGAATTATTACACTGATCATTGGTGCAACGAGTATTTTCATCGAAATTCAGGACTCGATTAACCTGATCTGGCGCGTAAAACCGAAGCCGAAACGGGGCTGGGTGAAAATACTGAAAGACAGGTTGTTGTCGTCTTCACTGGTAGTCAGCCTGGGCTTTCTTTTGCTGGTGTCGCTGGTGGTCAACGGCATCATTCTGGCGCTGAGTGACCGGATCAGCCGCTTTATTCCCGGCGGTGGGGTCTGGCTGGTGAGCGGTATTAACTTTCTGGTGAGTGCAGGGGTGATTACCGTATTATTCGGTGTTATTTTCAAAGTGCTGCCCGATGCTAAAATTGCCTGGAAAGATGTGCGGTGGGGAGCTGTTTTCACGGCCCTGCTGTTTATGCTGGGGCGATATCTGATTGGCCTGTACATCGAGACCACCAGCACCGGCTCAACGTATGGGGCTGCCGGTTCGCTGATCGTGATTCTGGTCTGGATTTACTACACGGCAGCTATTCTGTATTTTGGAGCGGAGTTTACGCAGGCGTATGCCAACCTCTATGGCATCCGCATCGAACCGGCATCATATGCGGTCTACGTCGAACAAACGGAAAAAGAACGTGACGTTAGGGTACTGCCGCCACAGGAGCATGTGCTGGAGGCACAAAAAATAACCTCCGAAACAAAATAGCCGGGAAAATGACTTTTCGGGATTTCCGGCTGATACAACTTTAGCAAAATACAATCCGTTTCGGCCATTATGCCGGACGGGATAGGTAAAGCTGCAACGCGCCTTTCTTATAGACTAATAACTGGCTTGTTATTCTATGGAAAGGCGCGTTGCGTTAAAACAACTGGCAACTCTGGCGGGCGGACTGGTAACGCTTCCGGCCCGGGCCTCCGGCTGGACCGCTGAAACGGTTCACCATCAACCGGGCTGGCTGTCGGTTGCCGAAAATGATCTGCTTGCCTTGGTTACCGATACGATTATCCCGCCGACGGATATACCGGGCGCTACCGCGCTGGAGGTGCATATGTTTGTGGAGCGAATGATTGCTGACTGTTACGAAAAACCGGCTCAGGAGGCTTTCCGTGCCGGCCTTTCCGGAATTGAGGCCATGATTCAGCAGCAGTACGGTAAGTCGTACCGGCAATGCGGTATTCCGCAGCGGTTATCGGTGCTGATGCAGTTTCAGGCGAGTCCGAAAGCGGCCGAAAAGGAGTTCTTCGCAACGCTCAAGTCTCTGACCATTCAGGGGTATATCACCTCGGAATACGTCATGACCAGACACCTGAACTATGTCATGGCTCCCGGTCACTACTATGGCTGCGTCCCCGCCGGTCCCAAAACAATTTCCGAACGGCAAAAATAATGTACCACATAGCCACATAGAAAACATAGTTTTTATAAACGCCTCACAGGTCTGATGTGGCTATGTGGTTTATTATAAGGCTATTGGCTGCCAAGGCGATTTTATGGCGAATTTCAATATAGATGCGAAAGATGCCGCTACCTACGATGCCATCGTGATCGGTTCGGGCATCAGCGGCGGGTGGGCTGCCAAAGAGCTCTGCGAAAAAGGGCTCAAAACGCTCGTGCTCGAACGCGGCCGTGATGTGCAGCACGTCACGGATTACCCGACGGCTATGAAAGACCCGTGGGAGTTTCCGCATCGGGGAACGGTGCCGCTCGCAACCCGTGAGCAGTACGGTAATATCCGGTCGTTTATGCGCGAAGAAACCGTACATTGGGCCATCAAGCCCGACGAGCAGCCTTTTGTGGAAGAACAGCCGTTTACCTGGACACGTGGCTATCACGTGGGCGGGAAATCACTGCTGTGGGCACGGCAGACCCAGCGGCTGAGCGACTTCGACTTCGAAGGTCCGGCCCGCGACGGGTTCGCCGTTGACTGGCCGATCCGGTATGCTGATCTGGCACCGTGGTATAGCCATGTCGAGAAGTTCGCCGGTATTTCGGGCAACCGGGACGGGCTGCCCCATCTGCCCGATGGTGAGTTTTTACCGCCGATCGAGCTGAACTGCGTGGAAAACCACCTGAAAAATACCCTGGCCAAACACTACAAGGACCGGCAGCTGATTCAGGGCCGTTGTGCGCACATCACGAAACCAAAGGAAACGCATATGATGCAGGGGCGCGGGCAGTGCCAGCACCGGAACCTGTGTAACCGCGGATGTCCGTTGGGCGGGTATTTCAGCAGCAACGCATCGACCCTGCCGTGGGCGGCCAAAACCGGTAACCTGACCCTCCGGCCGCATTCGGTTGTGCATTCCATTATCTACGATGAAAAGGCGGGCAAGGCGTCGGGCGTTCGGGTGGTTGATGCCAATACGATGCAGATGACAGAATTTTATGCCCGGATCATTTTCGTCAACGGGTCGGCACTGAACAGCAACCTGATTTTATTGAACTCGACATCAGGCCGTTTCCCGAACGGGCTGGGCAACGATAACGGCTTACTGGGAAAATACGTTGCCTGGCACAATTACCGCGGCAAAATTTCGGCGCAGTACGATGGTTTTCAGGATAAACGGACTGACGGCAAGAACCCGAGTAACGGTTATATTCCGCGTTTCCGGAATGTGTTGAAACAGGAAACAAGCCGGTTCCTGAGGGGCTATGCCGTAGGCATTGGTGGCGGGCGCGGGAGCAACGCCAACCGCGACGGGCTGGGGGCCGAACTAAAGGAAAACCTGCTGAAACCGTCGTTGGGGCCGTGGCATGTCAGTGGCTGGATGATGGGCGAAACCGTTCCGACCGAACAGAACCATGTCCGGCTCGATCCCGTCCGGAAAGACAAATACGGCATTCCGTTGCTGGTTACCTCGGCCGGCTGGACCGACAACGACGACCAAATGACGAAGGATTTTATCACGGAGCTAACTGAAATGTTCACACTGGCCGGCTTTACAAACATTCAGGCGACCGACAGTCATTCGAATCCGGGCTCGGATATCCACGAAATGGGCGGCGTCCGGATGGGGAAAGACCCGAAAACGTCCATCCTGAACAAATGGAATCAGGTACATAACTGCAAAAACGTATTTGTGACCGACGGCGCCTGTATGACCTCAACCGCCACCCAGAACCCGTCGCTGACGTATATGGCCTTTACGGCGCGGGCAGCTGACTTTGCGGTCCGTGAGATGAAGAAGAAAAACCTTTAAAAACAACCCTTATCAGATGAAAAAACAACTCCTTACACTCATGGTTTCGGTCAGTCTGTTGCCTGGCCTGACCGATGCGTTTGCTCAGAAGGGCAAACCAATTTATCGCTTCCCGATTGGGGTTCAGGCGTATACGTACCGGAATAGTTTTCCGAAGAATGTGATCGCGACTCTCGATACGATCAAGGCACTGGGCATTACCGAAATGGAAGGCGGTGCGCCGAAGGGTATGACGTCGCAGGAGTTCCGGAAACTGTGCGAAGACCGGGGCATTAAGATTGTGGGTACCGGTGGTGGATATGAGCAACTGGTAAAAGATCCCGAAAGTATTGCGAAACAAGCTAAAGAGCTGGGCTCAAGCTTTGTCATGTGTGCCTGGATTCCTCACAAACGAGGTGAGTTTAACCTGGACAATGCGAAGCAGGCCGTTACGGATTTTAACCGGATCGGGAAGGTGATGAAAGACAACGGCCTTACGTTCTGCTACCACAATCACGGCTACGAATTCCATCCTTATGAGGATGGTACGCTGTTTGATTACATCGTAAAAAATACCAACCCTGAATACGTTTCTTTTGAAATGGATATTCTCTGGGCGCAGCACGGCGGTGCCGATCCGGTGTCGTTACTGAAAAAGTACCCGACCCGCTGGAAGCTGATGCACCTGAAAGACCTGCGCAAGGGCATAAAAGGTGACCTGACCGGTGGCACGCCACCGGAAAATGACGTAGTGCTGGGCGACGGGCAGGTGAATATTCCCGAAATCCTGAAAATTGCCAGGAAGAACGGGGTAAAACATTACTTCATTGAAGACGAGAGCAATCAGGAATATGCCCAGATGCCCAAAAGCATTGCTTATCTGAAGGGGCTGAGGGAGTGATTATAAATGAATGATAGTTAATGTAAAATGGATAATGAAGGATAATGGCTATGTGGTCGGACTGTCATCATTCATTATCCATTTTACATGGTTCATTTATTTCACGTACTCCAGTTTACGCGGAATGGTATAAATTTCAGTTTGGCGGCCGTCGATATACCGGAAGGTTTTGCCGTCGAAAAAGCCGTCTTCTTCCAGCATAATCCGTACGGTCTTCTTCCATTCCGGAATGTCAACCGCCGCATTGAGCTCAATTGAATAGGCGGTATTGGCCAGCAGCGGGTAATCTCCGGACCCTGGCACGCCCTTTTGCTGATCCCACATGCCGATGGTCGGACCGGCGGCGTGACCGTGTGACCCGATCGGATGGGTGTAAATGGTGCCTTTAATCCCTTCTTTCTGTGCTTGTTCCAGCGCTTCCTTGAGAATCTGATTACCGGATTTCCCCGCCTGAAAATGCTCTGTCAGAATATCCTGTAACCGGTTACCCTGCATAAACGCTTTCCGGATCGCTTCAGGAACCTCGGTTTCGCCGGGTTTCAGGACATAGGCATGCTGCTGCTGATCGCTGTTCAGCCGCAGATAAGTGATGCCGAAATCGACATGGACCAGATCGCCGGGCATAATGACTTCACCGGCCGGCCGCTTTGAAAAGGTCCGCAGATGGTCGAAGCGGGCTTCGTCGGCGCGTTGTACATCGACCGTCGGGTGGAACCAGGTATCCAGGCCCAGTTCGGTAATCCGCTGCCGGTACCACCAGACAACATCTTCGGTCGTGGTGACACCCGGCTGAATAACCTGCTCCGACAGACCTTCCTGTACCAACTGATGCGATAACCGGCAGATGAGCGGGTAGACGGCCATTTCCTTCGGCGTCCTTTGTTTCGAGCCAGCCAACGGAAAGCCGCTCGGCCGAGACGATGCGTTTTTGCAAATCTGCCGGTAGTTTTTGGGTAAATTCGCTGTGTTCGGTAAAGGTCAGACCGTCGGCATGAGCGTAGTTAGCTGAGAAGTTAAGGCCGATTTTTTTGGGATTGCGTTTCCGGATAATATCGGTGAGTGCATCCCCACTGATTCGGGCGTACATCAATATCCCAGGCGCCTTTCAGCAGATTACCAACATCGTAACGGGCAATGGCCAGTTTTTCGATTCCTTTTTCCGGTCCCTGATCAAAAAACACCATGATGGTCCGGCGGCGGGCCGATAGCCAGGTCGACGGGAGCATGGTTTTCAGGACAGGGTCTTCGTTGTATTCGCGGGAGATGATGACCCACATGTCGATACCTTCCCGCCGCATGAGCTGGGGCAGGAGGTTGGCAAACCGGTCTTCCAGTACCTCATCAACGATGCGGGCGCGTTCGCGTTCGGTCAGGATAACTTGTTTGGCGGGTGTCTGGGCTTTACTCTGAAGGGGGGTAAGTCCAAGCCCACATACTAAGGCAAGTGCAAGTAGCTGTTGATGCAATGAAACAGGGGGTTAATGATTTTCTAAAATAAACCAGGGATTTCAATCCCTGGCAAAATATTAAGCCCTTAACAGGGCATTCTTTTAGGTTGCCCTGTAAGGACTCAATATTTTGCATAGGGCAAAGCCCTATGAGATAAGAAAATAATTCATAACCAAGGGATTTCATCCCTGGCAAAATATTGAGCCCTTTCAGGGCATGTTATTAAATTGCCCCAAAGGGGCTCAATATTTTGCAATAGGGCATAGCCCTATGCAATTGAGATCAGATTTTTAAAATCAATCCCAGACATATTTTTCATCATAAGGAATGTTGTATTTCTTGTAAATCCCCCGGCAATTCATCCTGAAAGTTCTTTTTCTGGTGATGGCGATACTGATTCTGAATATAGCGCCTGACCGTTTCAACCTTATAAATACTGACCGAAAAGGCAGCATAGCCGTTCTGCCAGTAAAAACCGGCATAGGCCGACCCCTTCGTTTTGATCCACTTTGATGAATTCTTCTTGACATACTCCATCAGCTTCATCAAGGGAATTTTCGGCGAAAGCGTGCAGAGAATGTGAATATGGTCGTAATAAACCGCCTATCTGAACCGGATAGCATTCGTAGTGTTTGCAAATACCGCCCATGTAGTTGTAAAGCTCATTCTTGATGCTGTCATCAATAAGCGGCTGACGGTATTTAGTGCTGAAAACCAGGATTGGAACGTAGACATGTGAGATGGATTGCGGCATAATCTGACAAAATGAGTTATGCCGGTTTAGACGATGAATGTCAGTGATGTAACATCCCTTAAACTACCAATAACCCATTCTCCTGCAGCTCCTTCCACGTGTTCCGACCCCGAGAAGCGTCTGAAAGTCGCCGAGGCCGGAGGCTTCGAAATCAGCTTTAAGAGCATCCAGTGAAAGGACCTCGCCCTGGCCAATCCGCAGGCGAGGAATTATGGTTTCCAGCCACTCCGCCCCACGGCAGGGTAGTTTCGATGGCCCATGCTGTTTTTCTTGTCAAAAAAGACCAGCTCGGCCATCTCTACAATCCGGCGGCCCTGCTGCACGTCATAATCGACACATCGGGTTCACTGCCCAGCCATAGCGCAATAGCATTCGGCCGGGGCACCTGATCGGCCTGGTGGCGGAGGCAGTTCTGGATGTAGGCCGTCGGATGGTGGTTGGAGGAACCTTAAAACTGAACCACTTTTTGAGGGGGAAATCAAAACAAACCCCGTGCATGTAGTTGAACAGCGATTTACGTAACCCTTCCGAAAACTGCTCATGCGGACCGCCCAGCGGATCGCTGTGGTCGAGGTCATTGTCGGCAAACGGACCCTGGTCGGGACCCAGACGCATGACATCGAAATTCGGCCGGATGGAGGCCCACCGGACTGTGGGAGGTCATGGCAAAGCGGTGCCAGAATCCCGACTGTACAATGCCCGCCTGGAACAATTGCCGCACCATCACAAGCGAATCGATAGTTTCCTGGGCAGTCTGGGTCGGGAAACCATACATCAGGTACGCATGGACCATGATGCCGGCCTGCGTAAAGTTATCGGCCACTTTAGCCACCTGTGCGACTGTCACCCCTTTTTTCATCCGCTCCAGCAGCCGGTCGGAAGCAACTTCCAGACCACCTGAAACGGCAATGCAGCCCGATGCCTTCAGTAACCGGCAGAGGTCGGCCGTAAAGCTTTTTTTCAAACCGGATATTCGTCCACCAGACGACCGTCAGCTTCCGGCGGAGTATCTCAATGGCCAGGTCGCGCATCAGGGCAGGGGGCGCCGCTTCGTCGACAAAGTGAAAGCCGTTTTGCCCCGTCTGTTCAATGATTTCTTCGATCCGGTCACACAGCAGCGAGGCCGTCAGTGGTTCGTAGCGTTTAATATAGTCAAGCGTAATGTCACAGAATGAGCATTTACCCCAGTAACAGCCGTGGGCAAGCGTCAGCTTATTCCAGCGACCGTCGCTCCAGAGCCGGTGCATCGGGTTAACCACTTCAATCACCGACAGGTATTCTGTCAGCCGGAGATCGCGGTAGTCTGGTGTGCCGGTCTCGCGCTGCGGGACATCGCGTTCCTTCGCGCCATTGTTATACACCACCTTGCCATCGGTCCGGGTATAAACCCGTTTGAGCTGACTGACAGGGCGGTTACCGTTCAGGTGGTCAATGATCGAGAGCAACGGCGCTTCACCATCGTCGAGGCAGACAAAGTCAACAAAATCGAACAGCCGGGGCTCGGCCAGCGACCGGAGTTCGGTATTGGCATAGCCGCCGCCCATGACAACCTGAATACCAGGGTAGTGCTGTTTCAGGTATTTTCCGCAGGTCAGTGCGCCATAGAGATTGCCCGGAAACGGAACCGTCAGGCAAACGACAGTCGGGCTATATTGCCTGATATAACCTTCCAGTACTTCGCAGAGCAGGCTGGTAACCAGCGTGTCGGGTGCCAGCAGTGCATTATGTAGCTCATCAAAGTGGGTGGCGGTGCGGCCGAGGCGTTCGGCATAGCGGCTGAACCCGAAGTGTGGATCAACCGCTTCAGTAATCAGGTCAGAGAGATCTTCGAGGTAAAGCGTAGCCAGGTGACGGGCCTTGTCGTGGATACCCATTGAGCCGAATGCCCAGTCAAGGTCTTCAATATCGGCAAAACGCGAGGCTTCAGGCAGGTAGCTCTGATCGCAGATGCTGTAGGCCAGCGTCGGGTTTTTGTTTTGCAGAAGACCGGATGACCGGGTCAATCGTATGAATGTACTCCTCGCGCAGTTCAACAATGCGGTAGCTGTTTTCCGACAACTCAGCCTCCGCCTCCAGCAGGTCATCGAATAGTTTCCGAAGCGTCGGTCGGGAAAACAGCTTTAAAATGACATCAATCCCCAGATCAGCCTGATGAGCCAGTACACCCTGCGTGTTCAGAAAACCCTTCAGGTACGCCGTTGCCGGATAAGGTGTATTAAGCTGTGTAAAAGGGGGAGTCAGTAATAAAAAAGTCTGTTCCAACGTGTTTCCAAAATCGATTCGGCTACAAAGGTACGGGCTAATGACCGGTTTTGGAGGGATAGAGCTCTAAAAAACACCAGCCCTTCCACCGGCCGCGCGTGACCGATGGAGGGAGAATGGTGTGAAGGTCAGAGTTTTAGTTTATAGGTCAGACCCAGTGTATAGGTTGGTTCCGGGGCTTCAATCAGTTCCTGCTCGGTAAACCCGTAAATGGTAATCGTATTGTGCTTATTGAGTTTAATGTCGAGATTAGCGCGGTAACGGATGGCATCGAACCCAAGGCCGAAGCCATAGAACAGGTCGGCCGAAACACCCGGCGTAAACCGGCTTTTGTTGGGTAAAGAAACCTCCAGTTTATTGCGCAGGTAATCGCGGTTGGCCTGTTCGCGGGTAACGTCGGTAAACTGGTTCTGGTAGCGGAGCCGGTTTTCCAGTTTAACTATCCCGATTTTTTGCTGATAGCTAAGGTCAGCATAAAACCGGTTCATCTGCTCGTTGACGTACACTTCGCGGTTGGGTTTCCAGTTGCGCTTGCCGATGAAGCGGTAGTAGCCGGCCACTTCCCAGTGTTTACTGAGTTTGTAGGCCGCTCCCAATTCACCGATGTATGAGCCCAGGTCAGACACATTTTCAATAAACCGTGCCTGGGCAGTGGCCTGAATGGTTACTTTTTTCAGGATTTTCTTTTCAACCTGAATACCGGTCCACAGCCGCAAACTCGGGTCCTGGGCGCGGGCGGTGACGGAAATTATGCTTACAAAAAGGACGGTCAGAGCGGTCAGATAACGGGTCATTTCTGTGATAGGTTACTGGTAATAATAAACGGTCAGGCGCGCGGCGTCCTTAAGCAGGTCGATTTCATTGACTTCTACCCGATGCACGTTCAGGCCGGTGCGCATCCGCAGGTCGCTCAGCAGTTCGGCGCGTTGTTGTGGCGGAATCAGCTCAATCCGTTCATAATAAACCAGCTGGGCCGATTCTTTTTTCATCAGCATCGGGCTTTCGAGCAGAAACGTGACCGTCAGGATTACCCCGTTGAACAGCAATTGCTCCACACCGTTTCCCTTGCTGATGGCCGAAATCAGGCCCAGGGCAATGACCAGAAAGAGGTAGGTCATATCCTTCAGGGAAATACTTTCGGTCCGGTAGCGCAGCATTGAAAACACGGCGAAAAGACCGAATGCTGCCCCCATTGACATCTCCACCTTGTTCAGCAAAAACGAAATCAGGAAAATGATGAAGTTGAAGCTGAAAAATGTCAGGAACAGATCGGCACGCCGGTAGGTCCGGTAGTAGATTCCCCGTACGAGAATCAGGACAGCGGCAAGGTCGATGCCCAGCCGGATGAAAAAACTCAGATTTAAGTCAGTAAACAAGGGAAACGTTTCGGTTGAGTGGGTAGTGAGTTGTTGCAAAAGCAGCATGTTGTTGTTGAGTTTTGCGGATCGTTTGCCAGTGGCGTTTAAAATTATTCTGCTTTACGGAAGGGTAGAGATTCATCACCCCGAAACAGTATTTGCTGATACCGCCTTGCCGGATACCGGCGGCCTTCATTACCTGCCGGCAGACCGATTCCTGCGCCCGGCTTTGCTTGAGTTCGACAATAACCAGCTCCGGATAAGCCACCTGCCGGTGTTCATTCCGGAAGGTCAGATTGAGGTCAATGGTCAGGCGTTCGGCCGTATGTTTGCTAACCAGCGTCAGCCGCGTGTAGTCAATCCAGAAAAGGCCTTCGAGCGGCAGGGATCCGCAACCCGGAAAACGGTTCAGAAAGTCACGGGTCTGTTCGGAGAGCTGCGGACTTACTGCCGGCTGCGGGATCCGTTTTTTCACCGTCCGGCCCTTGTTGTTCTTGTGTTTGACCTCAAAAAAGCTGATAGCAGACTCAACATACGTACGGGCGCGGACCTTAAACCGGTTTCGTTTTCCGGACTGATGCAGGTGATAAAGCCGGAGGTCAGCCGTGTCGTAATACAGCGTCTGGTACCGGCATTGCTGTGTATCATTAATGGTCAGGAGCCGGTAGTGGGCCGAAAACCGGTCCAGTAAGGCCGGCAGCAGGGCAAGCGGTACGAGAAACTTGGTGTCGGTCCGGTCCATGAGCTTTACCGCATCCATGTCGACGAGTGAAATCGGGTCGAACTGTAATAGCTGCTGGTCAATTAGTTCGGGAAACGGACGGCTGGCTGGCTCCGTTGCGCGGAGATGGCTGGTTGGTTGCAGTCCCTGAGTATCCGGAGCCATGTAAGCAGATGGTTGGGCGATTATGGGACAGATACCGGACAAATAACCGGAAGGGTCAATGGTAGGGAAGGCCATCGGTTCGTTCGTGTTTCAGGGGATAGAGTAGTAGTCATATTGGTTGATGTTATCTGTTACGCGGCGACAGTACGAAACGTGGCAAATCCGGACAAATTCAACTCATAAATTAAAGAGATGTGTCTAAAAGGTAAGGCATTGTGTAGATAAATAGAGGTTATCTATCTTTACAGCCGGAAAATACAAAATCTTCTATGGTATCGCTAAAACCTGTACTCAAATACCTTTCGCTGGCGGTCTGGACTATGACCCTGATGCTGGCAGTTCATGATCTGGCGACTGCGGCAAAAAAACAAAAGCAGACTTATGAAATGCGGATCTACCGGTTTAAAACACCGGAGCAGAAAAAGCTGACCGAGACTTATTGGGAGCAGGCTGCTATTCCGGCCTATAACCGGGCGGGTATTGAGCAGATCGGCGTATTTGAGGAGGCTGAACAAAAAGACGGTCTGAAACTATATGTGCTGATTCCGTACAAATCGCTGGATCAGCTGCCGAAAGTAGCCGCAAAGCTGGCGAATGATAAAGCCTATATGGAGGCCGCCGCGCCTTACTGGAACACCCCGAATACCGAACCCGCCTACGACCGCATCGAAACAATGGTCATGGAGGCCTTCGACGAAATGCCTGTCCTGAAGGTGCCTGCCACAACCGCCCCGCGCGATAAACGGATTTATGAATTCCGGATTTATGAAAGTTACAGCGAGCGGGCGGGTCAGAAGAAAATCGATATGTTCAACCTGGGCGGGGAAATCAAAATTTTTGACCGGCTCGGGTTTAATGCCATGTTCTATTCAAAAGTCATTGCCGGCCCACGGATGCCTTGCCTAGCCTACATGACAACGTTCGATGATAAGGCCTCGCGGAATGCCCACTGGAAAGCATTCAGCAGTGATCCGGAATGGAAAAAACTGAGCCCGTTGCCGGAATATGCGAATACGGTATCAAAAAATTGAAGGGCATTATCTGAACCCAACGGCCTATTCTCAGCTTTAGTAAGGAGAACTAAACGGGCGTAACGTTGGAGAAAAAGCATACATCATCCTGGTCGGCGGTGAGCGGTTTAATGGTTCGCGCCGGCCTCGATTGGTTTTTACTGGCCCTGCTGGGCATGATCGGACTGGCTTACCTCTGGCCGGAACCAGGTATTCAGGAGGGCATCTGGTCGCTCGATACGTTTGCGGATGCGGGCGTATCGCTGATCTTTTTCTTTTACGGGCTTAAACTGAGCCCCGACAAACTCAGGGCCGGACTGACCAACTGGCGGCTGCACCTGACCATTCACCTCACTACGTTTGTGCTGTTTCCGGTGGTTGTTTACGCCGCCAGACCGTTTTTTCGGCGAAGGCGAGACCGCACTGCTCTGGCTGGGTGCGTTTTATGTCGCCTCGTTGCCCTCTACCGTGTCGTCATCGGTTGTAATGGTGTCGATTGCGGGGGGTAATCTGCCCGCGGCCATCTTCAACGCCAGTATTTCGAGCCTGATCGGTGTCTTTCTGACCCCTGTGCTGATGGGTCTGGTGATGACCAACACATCCGGAAATTATGACCTGGCCGGTGTCATCTGGAAACTGACGCTCCAGGTGCTGGTGCCGGTAATTCTGGGCCTGATCCTGAACCGGTGGCTGGGTTATCTGGCCGACCGCTATAAGGCTCAACTGCGTTATTTCGACCAGATTATCATTCTGACCATTGTCTATATCTCGTTCTGCGAATCATTTAGCCGTCACCTGTTCGATGGCCTTACCCTGCCGGATCTGTTGTGGCTGGGTGTAGCGATGCTCGGGTTGTTCTTCCTGATGTATGGCCTGGTTTATGCCATCAGCAGACTGCTTCGGTTCAATCGGCCCGACCGGATTACGGCCTTGTTCTGCGGTTCCAAAAAATCACTGGTTCAGGGAAGCGTTATGGCGAGTGTGCTGTTTCCCGGCAATGCCGTCGGCGTGGTTCTGCTGCCAATCATGATGTATCACGCCCTGCAACTGATTGCGGCCAGTATACTGGCCCAGCGCTTTGGCAGTGCAAAACAAAACAATACACGGGTCAGCGCCTGAACCGGCCTGGCTGGATAACTAAAAACAAAAGCCCGCAGACGAACAGGATTCGCTGCGGGTTTCGTATGTATTCAGGTTGTATAAGCAGATTATCTATCCGCGGCGGCCATAGCCACCAGGACGGTTGCGGTATTGAGACGCATACAAGCGGTCACGTTGTGCCGGTGTCAGTACCGACAGAATTGCTCTGTTTTTCTCTGAAATAACACGCCGGTATTCCTGCGGTGTCAGCCGGGCGCGTTCCAGGTAATCATACCGGTTTTCGATGCGTTTGATGTCGCGTTCCTGGCGTTTGGTCAGGCCAACGATATTATCAATCCGGTCAATGCGCAGATCTTCCTGATAGTCATCCATACGGCTTTGTGGCGGGGCAGGGTAACGGCCGGGACCAGGGTTATAGCCGCGCTGGGCGAACGAAATGCTGGTTGTAAACAGGGCTAAGGTCAGGGCGGTGATGATTGTCTTTTTCATGGCTATTATCAGTTTTTTGTTGTTTCTGATTCTTAGAGACAATCGGGCGCTCAGCGTTTAACGGGCCCTGGTAAGCAGTCGACCGGAAGGCGGCATTTACCGATGAACAGGGCATTACTATCGATGGAATGGGTGAGTTTTGTTTGACTCTTAAGCCACACAGACGACATAGCTTTATGCTTTGTGTACTAATACGGCTATGTGGTAAATCAATTTGGGGATAAGTTGAGAAGGCTTAACCGGCGTTTTGTGGCAGATACACCGAAAAGGTAGATCCCTTGCCGGGTTCGCTGCGGGCCGTTATGGTGCCGCCATGGTTTTCGGCGGCCTTTTTGCAGATCGCCAGACCAATGCCGGTGCCGGGATAGGTATTCTGGTTATGAAGGCGGTGAAAGAGCTGAAAAATCCGCTCCTGATACGATTGATCGAACCCGATACCATTATCACTGACGGTGATTTCATAGTAAATCTGTTGGTTCGACTGGAGCAATACCGGCAGATCTTCCCGTGCAATCGGTTTATTGCCGATGTGAATTTCCGGTTTCTTGCCCGGCTGCACAAACTTCAGCGCATTAGACAGGAGGTTCAGGAACAATTGTTGTAGTTGCAGCGGGTCTCCGTCAATCACAGGCAGCGTATCAACGTAGATATCCGCATCGTGTTCCTGAATGGAAAGTTCAAGATCATCCAGAACCGCATCAATGACCCTGCCCAGGGAAACTGTCTGAAACGGTTGCTGCTGTGTGCTGATGCGTGAATAAACGAGCAGGTCACGAATCAGATTCTGCATCCGTTGGGCTGCCCCCTTCATCCGGATCAGGATATCGGCCCCGTCCTCACCAACCAGATGGCTGTATTCTGAAACCATTAATCCGCTGAACGCCTGAATTTTCCGGAGCGGTTCCTGCAGGTCATGCGAGGCAATATAGGCGAAATGCTGTAAGTACTCGTTAGAGGTTTTTAGCTCCTTAACCGTATTTTCGAGCTGGAGCTGGAGTTTTTTCAGTCTGGTAATGTCAACAATGGTTGCCACAAACCCATCGCCGAACGGAACAGCCGAAATCATGAACCAGTTATTATAGGTCCCCAGGTGGAGCAGCCATTCGAGTGATTGGGCAGTCTGGCTTTCAACAACAGACGTATAAAGCCGGAACAGGGAATTTTCGCGGATGCCCGGGAAAAGAGTGGTCATCCGTAATCCGATAATGCTATCCGGAGTCATGCCGATTACATCTTCCACCCGTTTATTGGCCATCTCATACACAAAATCGGTTATTTCTCCGGCTTCGTTTTTTTCGGATGAACAATATACAATTGAATACGGCGACGCATCCAGCACACTTTGCAGCAACTGCAAGGCCTGTCCGTTGTTTTGTTCCGACTGCTTGTGGTGGGTTATATAGCTGAACGAAATGATAATGCCACGAAGTACCGGGGTCACATTTGCCAGAAACCAGCGCCCGGCAAGGAATAACTCAAAGGAGACTGGCTGGCGGCTCCCTGCGGCCTTCAGCAGTTTATCCAGAATATCCGCCCGCTGAAACGGACCATTAACCTGCGAAACCCGACGGCCGGTTACCTCCTCCGGCGTTAGCCCGAAGCGGTCAAACAACGTCTGATTGGCCAGTCGGTAGATAAGGTCTACTGGTTTGCCTGATTCCGGATCTGTTACTGCTTCGCAATACGTGATGAGCTGCGAAGAGGTATTTATAATACCGAACAACAATTCAGTAAGCTGCGACGCATCGGTACTTATTGTTGTATCGGATAGCATACGGATTTCAGTTACGCAAATGTAAATCAGTCACTGTCTTAAGCCGGAATTAAGACATTTCTGAACTAAAGGTATGATTTGTTCTTAAATTCCGGTATATGGTTAGTCCGTAATTATTTACTGGTGCTGATCAGGTAAATACCATCCGGTTTCAGGTCGATTTTCCGGTCGCGGTACAAAGCTCCGATTGCCTTCTTAAATGTTTTTTTACTCATTTCCAGCTGGTCGTAAATCAGCTTCGGATCGCTGTTATCGGTAAGCGCGAGAAACCCGCCTGATTGCTGTAGCTGCTGCATAATCCGTTCCGCATTCGGCTCCACGTTCTGATAGCCCGGTTTCTGGAGGGTGATGTCAATACGGTTGTCTTCGCGGATGGTTTTTACATAGCCAACCAGCCGGTCGCCGGGAAACACTTTCTGAAACAGCTCATTGGCATACAGCAGGCCACGATACCGGTTGTCGACAATGGCGTTAAAGCCTAAATCCGTCGGTTCGTACACCAGCAGATCAACCTCCTGCCCGACTTCCAGATCAAAGGCGCGGTCGTTGACAAACTTGTTGATTTTGCTCGAAGCTACCAGCCGGTCGGTTTGTTCATCAAGGTAGAGGTAAACCACATACCAGCGGCCAACGCGCATCGGGCGGCTTTGCTCTTTGTGCGGCACCAGCAGGTCCTTTTCCAGTCCCCAGTCCATGAACGCGCCGAAATTCATAACTGAAACCGCTTGCAGGGCGGCAAACTCACCGCGCTGAATATGCGGAACGAGTGTCGTCGCAATCAGCCGGTCTTCGGAATCACGGTAAACAAAAACCTCGATTTCGTCTTCGGTACGCAGGCTTTCCGGCACGTATTTGTTGGGTAGCAGAATGTCAGTGGCGTCTTCAGGGTCGCTCGTTGGGTCACCCAGAAACATGCCCACGCTCGTACGGCGTAAGGCGGTCAGGGTGTTCATGCGTCCGATTTTAAGCATGTACTGGAATTAGTTTAGTCGATTAATACACAAAGTTCCGGTAATTTCCGGTAATCGGGTGTATTCGATTGTTTTTTTTAACTGAACAGCAGACAGACGGGTTATGACCATGCGTCCGGACGACGCAGTTTTTCAATAACCAGGTACTACAACCATTCTGCGACCAACCATGAACGATTATGAATTCGGTGACTGGCAACGGATACTATTCGGCGAGGTGCCGGGTACTTTTCTGCTGGAAGTATCAGGACGGACACTCTTGATGTTTATTGTCATTTTTGTAGCATTGCGGGCCACCGGTAAACGAACAGTCAGGCAGTTGTCAGTAGTTGAACTGGTGCTGATCATTGGTCTGGGCTCCGCAGCCGGTGATCCGATGTTTTATCATGATGTGGGTTTATTACCCGCCCTGCTGGTCTTTATTGTCGTTATCATAAGCTACCGGACTTTGACCCGGATGGCTGCCAAATCGCCGAGGGTAGAGACCTTGCTGGAAGGAAAAGTGATTAACCTGATTGATGAAGGTGAATTTTCGTATCAGGATTTCGGTAAGGAAGATCTGGCGCAGGACGAGTTTTTTATGGAGCTGCGGTCGGCCGGAATCGAGCACCTGGGGCAGGTCAGGAAAGCGTATCTGGAAACCAACGGTACCATCAGCGTTTTCTTTTACGAAGATAAAGACGTTAAACCCGGTCTGCCGGTGTTGCCGGAATTGTTTGCGAAACGCAGTAAAAAAGTGGCCGGAAACGGGGCATATGCCTGCACCTTTTGCGGTAATATTCAGCCATTTAACCAGCCGGCTGCGCAACCGGCCTGTGACCGTTGCGGGCACGATACATGGGTCAGGGCACTGACATCCACACGAGTGACATAAAAACGCCCCGCTCCAGGGGGGCGGGGCCGGCTTTTTTAGTGCTCGTGACCACCGGGGCCATGTACATGACCGTGGGCGATTTCTTCGGTAGTGGCTTCCCGAACCTCAATCACTTCGACATCGAAGTGCAGATTCTGACCGGCCAGCGGGTGGTTGGCATCAACCGTTACCGAATCCGGCGTTACGTCAGTAACCGTCACTACCTGACCTTGATTTGTATGGAACTGCATACCAGGGTTTACTTCCTGACCGCCGAATGCGCTGCGTGGTACCTGCTGAACCATCTCAGGATCAATTTGACCATAGCCTTTTTCCGGCGTAACATCCAGTTTCAGGCTGGCCCCGGCCGACTGGCCTTCCAGTCCTTCTTCCATGCCTGGAATCAGGTTACCTTCACCGTGTAAATAATATAAGGGATCGCGTCCTTCGCTTGAATCCAGTACATTACCGTTATCGTCGCGCAGGGTGTAATGGATGCCGACTACCTTGTGTCTTGAAATTTGCATAACCAGAATAATTGAGTCTGTTTTTGGTAAACCGGTTAGGTTACTGCTGTAAAGCAAATACCTTAAAGGCTAAACACCTAATAAAGGGTACAGATTTTATAAAATGACCTAACGGTTTGGCAGACAGTAATTGTCTTCTGTTACTGCAACAACGTCCGAAGACGACTGGTTCAGGACAGGCGTAAGCTCAATGATGGTCAGGACATCACCGGTACCTTTCTGATGGTACATTAATCGTTTAATGAGAAAGGTTTGCGGATCAATCAAAAGGGTAATATCGTTTATATTTAGCTCTGACAAACTTCCTTTAACCTGATAATAATCATGGCCGTTAAGCTGTAGCTGATCTGTTAGCGACCAGTCGGAAACACTGCGGATATTCCAGTGTATATCGGTGGACAGGTTGAAGAGTAACGAAAGTATTCTGAATGCGGCACCACCAGAAAACTCATTAGCCCGGATAATGGCTTCCTGTTTGGACAAGTACACGTGCTGGTTTGTCTTCAACCTGGCAAATGAACGGATCAGATTGCTTTCGCTGACTACCGCGAAGCAGTCCGGGACACCACTTGTGTTGACCCACTGGCTTTGGTAGGTCAACCGGTCCGGACTGCGCCGGAACTGCGTTTTTACGTGTATGGTCTGGCTGCTGCTGCCTTTCCGGGTTTTATACCGGACAACGATTACCCCCTGATCTGTATAGGTTTTACACTGCTGATACGTTGTAAGCGTTTGCCGGATAATGTCCTGTGCCGTTTTGGACTGGGCACAAACCGTTTGGATGGAAACAAGGCAAAGCAACAGGAGGCCGTAAAGAAAATATCGCATGAATGGGCAAAGTCGTACAAGCTTCCGTAAAAATCGGAAAAGATGCCGATGCTCCGGGGATTCTGTCTGTTAACTTTATGTTAATAAAAACATGTGTCAGTAGCTGATTTCGTCTGATTTTACCTTACCACGGAAAGTCCAGAATACAAAAACAGTATAGGTCAGCACGAGTGGCATACCGATACCGGCAAAGAGGAGCATGATACTCAGGGATTTGTTGGTTGACGCCGCCTCGTAAATACTGATGTGCCCCGCCGGGTCAGTATTCGACAGAACAAGGTTGGGATACAAACCCATGGCAAACAAAACCAGCATCAGTGCAATCGTTACCGCCGAAGAAATGAACCCCAGCAGATACCGCCGTTTTTCGATGCTTTGCCGGATATTCAGTACAATCAGCACGGCTGTCAGTGGCAGCACAAACAGGGCCGGATGATTATGAAAAATGGCCTCCATGTGAGGCACATAGATCAGCGTGGCCATGGACGCGGTGATGAAACAAAGGATAAAGAACTTGCTCGTGTTGTTGATCAGAATCGTCATGCGGGCATAGAGCCGGTCTTCGGTTTTCATGGCCAGATACATGGCTCCGTGCAGCATGAAGAGTGACAGGACCGTCACCGCAATCAATACCGCATAGGGATTAATGAAATCGAGCAGCCGGCCGGTAAACTCGTGGTTGGCATTCAGCGGCATACCCTGAATGAGGTTGCCCAGTACCAGTCCCAGCAAGAGGGCAATTGATGTGCTCGACAGGCAATAGCTGATATCCCAGAACTGCCGCCACCATTTCATCGGCTCCTTACTCCGGAACTCAATCGAAATGGCCCGGAAAATGATCGCCACCAAAAGCAGAATAAACGGCAGGTACAACACCGACAGGATAAGCCCGTAGACCAGCGGAAACGCAGCAAACAGCGCCCCGCCGCCAATGACCAGCCAGACTTCGTTACCGTCCCAGACCGGGCCGATGGCGTTGAGGGCAATCCGGCGGCTTTGTTCTTTCCTGAAAAACAGGTGCAACGCACCCGCTCCGAGGTCAAAGCCATCGAGAATGCCGTATCCGCTGACAAGGGCACCTATTAATAAAAACCACCACGTAGGCAGGTCAATACCAAGAAATGAGTCCATAATTACCGGGCAATTGTGTTGAATTTTGACGGCGGGGTTTCGGGATCTTCGACCTTAACGTAAGGTCCGTGCTGAATCTTTTTGTTTAACAAATACAGAAACAGCAGGAACAGCATAACGTAAACACCCGTAAACAGGATGAGCGACACGACAACGTGTTCTGCTTTCACGGCCTGCGAAAGCGCATCCGACGTACGCAGCAGCCCGTACACTACCCACGGTTGCCGGCCCACTTCGGCGGTGTACCAGCCAACCTGATTGGCGATCTGCGGTAACAGCACCGAGCCGGTGAAAATGATCAGCAGCCACCGCGTTTCGAACAGCTTTCGGCGGTAGAGCATAAACAACCCGAACCAGGTCAGGGCGATGAGCGTCATGCCGATGGCGACCATGAGGTGGTAGGTCTGGAATACAAAATTGACTGCCGACGGCCGGTCTTCCGGCTTAAAGGCATTCAGGCCGGGGATTGGCTTTTGAAAATCGCCGTGGACCAGAAAGGAGAGACCGCCGGGAATTTTCAGGCCGGTTGTTTGCTGCGTTTTGGCGTCCACCCAGCCCAGCAGATACATATCGGCAGGGGCCAGCTTGTCGAAGTGGCCTTCCATCGTTGCCAGTTTGGCCGGTTGATGATGGGTGACTACGTCGGCAGAGCGGTGACCGGTAAAAAGCTGGAGCAACGAAGCAATGCCGGCCACCCACAAACCGATCCGCATCCCTTTGCGGGCATGATCGGTGAACTTGCCTTTAACCAGATACCAGGCGCTGACGCTGATGACCAGAAAGGCCCCTGACAAAAACGCACCGATCAGTACGTGCAGGTAGCGGTCAACGGAGGAGGGGTTAAAGACCATGGCCCAAAAGTCGGTGATGACCGCGCGGGCGTGCATGCCTTCGCCTTCGATCCGGTAGCCGGCCGGTGTCTGCTGCCAGGAGTTGGCAACCACAATCCAGAGCGCCGAAAACATGGAACCCAGCGCGACCAGAACCGTCGACAGGAAGTGAACACGCGGGCTGACGCGGTTCCAGCCAAAGAGCAGAATACCCAGAAAGCCGGATTCCAGCGCAAAGGCAAAAATCCCTTCGGCCGCCAGGGCACTACCGAAAATATCACCCACATAGCGGGAGTAAACGGCCCAGTTCGTGCCGAACTCAAACTCCATCACAATGCCGGTGGCGACACCGATTCCGAAAATAAGAGCAAATACGTTAACCCAGAAGCGGGTCAGTTCTTCATAAACCTTCTGACCTGTTTTGAGATAGAGGCCCTCCATAAACACCAGGCAAACGCCGAGGCCGATACTGAGGGGAGGGTAGATGTAATGGAAGGCTACCGTGAAAGCAAATTGTATGCGCGAGAGTATTTCAACATTGTCCATAGCCGGTTGAGATAGTGGAGAGGCTATCGCGGGCAAGTTACGACAGAAGCAGATTGGTTATTCCGCTGCGGCTGAATATTAATCAACATTCTTTAATTAACACCAAATGCCTGATTTACGCCATGCAGACAGGTTATCCGCTTTCGATTGTTTTTACTTTTTTTTGTTTATTTATGGCTGCTGCTTTCCTTGACCCCTAAACCATGAAAAAGAACATTACCCTGTTGCTGCTTTTCTGCCTGCTGGCGGGCGCTTTACCGGCGCAGCCGCCAGCCACGAAAGCCCGCTTACTGGTCCTGACCGATATGGAAGCCGATCCGGACGATGCCCAGTCACTGGTGCGGTTGCTGCTCTATGCCAATCAGTTTGATCTGGAAGGATTGATCGCCACGACCTCGATTCATCAGAAAAAACGGGTGGCCCCCGAAACCATTCACCGGATCGTTGATGCGTACGGACAGGTGCAGCCCAATCTGACTAAACATGAAGCCGGTTATCCGGCCGCGACAGCCCTGAAGCCACTGATTAAAAAAGGACTGCCGGTCTATGGCATGGACGGTGTCGGCGAAGGCAAAGACTCCGAAGGCTCGGCATGGCTTATCCGGCAGCTGGAAAAAAACGATGACCGTCCGGTATGGGTGGCCGTATGGGGCGGACCCAATACGCTGGCCCAGGCACTCTGGACTATCCGCAAGACCCGCACCCCCGAAGAGGCTGGACGCCTGTACCGTAAACTGAGGGTATACACCATTTCGGATCAGGACGACAGCGGCCCCTGGATACGCAGAAATTTTCCGGAGATTTTCTTTATTGTCAGTCCGGGGTATGGCTATGAACATGCTACGTGGCGAGGCATTAACGGCACCGACCCGGGGACGCACGCCGAATACATCAGCAATGCCTGGCTGGCCGAAAATATTCAGCAAGGACACGGGCCGCTGGGGGCCGAATATCCCGATTACGGTATGGAAGGTGATACGCCGACTTTCCTGGGCTGGATTCCGAACGGGTTGAATGCACCGGAGCATCCGGACTGGGGCGGCTGGGGTGGCCGGTATGTGTTGCAACAACCGGAAGTGCCTTTGGTAAGCCGTTTCCGGCCGGCCGGAGCACCACCCGAGGAGCCTGAAACACGGCCTATCTGGACTAATGCCGCTGATTCAGTAATTGCGCCGCGTCCGCCGTTCGGACCGCCACCGGCCAATGAAATCCGGCCTCCGAAGAGTAATCAGGCAACGATCTGGCGGTGGCGAAGCGAGTTTCAGAACGATTTTGCCGCCCGCATGGACTGGTGCACGAAAACCTACAAAGAAGTCAATCACCCGCCCGTGCCGCGTCTCGGGCATCCGGAGCGGTTTACGGTAACGTCCGGCGGGTCGTTCCGGCTTAGCGCCTCCGGTTCGACCGATCCCGACGGCGATTCGATGAGTTACCGCTGGCTACAGTATCAGGAGGCAGGTACGTATCCGGGCTACGTCAGCTTTGCGCCGTTTGCGTCCAACCTGTACGAAATTCCGGAGGTTAAGGCGCCGGTCGTTTCCAGCCCGCAAATGCTTCATTTTATCGTTAAAGTAACTGATAAGGGTAAACCTGCCCTGACTCGTTACAAACGGGTGATTGTGGATGTATTACCTGAATAAGTGTAGCACGGAATGATATTCCGGACATTCGCTCCACGGGTTATCATTGCTCCGAAGCATATTGGTTACTGATTCAGCAGTAGTCTGGCTTTGTTGCCGAACGTTAGTGTCTGACCGGTCTGGTAGGTCACTTTCAGCGCACGGGCAATCAGGTTATCGGGCACCGCAACCGCGTGCCGGAGTTCAACGGCGTCTGTCGCAACCGGAATACGGTTACACGACCATACCGTCGGGTCGTTCCAGTTACCGGCCTTTACCGTGTACATGGCGTTACAGGCGCCTCCCTGGACGAAAACGGTAAAATCTTCAATCTGCCCCGCACCGAAGTCCCGGCTGCCTGCCACCAGACACGGTCCGGAAGCCGACGTGCTCGGGGCGTCGGCTAATACCCGCATCCGGAGCGGTGTGTTGGTTACGGCTGTCTGCGGGACGGGCACCGTCACCGACTGGCTGTTGGCTGATAAAGTGCTGAGGACCTGTTCGCCGGCGTCGGTAAACAGCCCGTTATTGTTGAAGTCAATGTACACTTTCAGGTGGTGGGAATTAGAAAAATAGCCTTTGACGATTAATGAATAACTAGTGCCGGCCGTTACGGTGGTTGAGTTCATACAGGTCCGGTCAATATACGTATTGCCGTCGTTTGCCGCCGAGCTTGAACTGACGTCAAGGGTATTAAACCGAACCGTTTCAACACCATAGTAAACGCTGGGGCTGTTACCGGCTGTAACCGGACAGGCTGCAACGGGGGTTGGATACGGACAGAAAGTGCCGGGATCGATAGCTATAACCGTATAGCTGTACGGAGGCTGAGTGACACCATTGAGAACCACGCCCGACACCTGCACGGAAAATGATTTATCGGCGCTGCCCGTCCAGGCCAGTGCGGTGGCCGGATCTGTCAGGTCCCAAACCAGCGTATTATCTCCGTAACCATTCGTCGGGCTGTAGGCGGTCACCGGAACCGGTGTATTCTGCTCGTTGAGTACCTGCACCGTAGCGTTGGTAAAATTAGCAGACGGGATACTGAACGACCAGCGCGGCGGAACCAACGCTCTTGGCACGAATCCTGCGGGGGGATAGGCCACATACGGCGGAAGGCTGGCCGGCGTTGAAAACGAATTGAAAACCCATAAGACATCGCTGTTGCTTGTTGCACCGGTACCGAAGCTGTTGGCCCGTGAGTTAAGAATCCAGCGCCGGTGGCCAACGGGAACATTACCTGATCCCGGGTCATCCATGTACAGCTTGATGGCATTCGACGAAAAGGAACCGATGGCAATGTTTGAACTGGCAGCTCCGGTGGCCCCTAAAGCGGTATAACACAGCCAGCTGGCGGGCGGATTGTGGCTGAGGCTGTTATTGGCCAGCATCATCAGCGCTGCTTCCCGGGTTGCGGCATTCCGGCTTGGATCGAGGGTCATGTTGTCTGATAAACCGACTAAACGCCGGTAATAATTAATACGCTGGATAACCCGGTTCTGAGACAGGGTTGAAATACTACCTGCCACACAGCCGCTGACACTGCCTGTCCAGGCTAGTTCGGCAAGCGTAACGGCTGAGCCGATGAAATTCTGATAATAGTCGGTAATGATCGCCGTCCGGTTCCATGGCTGGGATACCACCTTGTTTACCGGTATCCGGATGAAGCTTGTATCCAGTGGATTGGCGGGTTTTGGTGCTTCATTCAGTACAGGCTCCTGCCGGACCTGTGCCTGCGCCATGCCGGACAATAGATAAAGAATCAGGCTGAACAAGAGCAGTACGGCCCGAATCCGGTAAAGTTGAATAAGCCTCATATGTTTTTTGCAATAGTTAATTGACTAAAAATAATTTATTGCCAGACAATACGCTAATCATTAACTTTCCGCTCCATTACTGAAAACCACAGGAGGGTATTTATGCTTTACAGTAAAGTGTATAGAAAATGCCTTAATCCAGCGAACTATGGCAAAACGTAAGACCCAAAAATCAACCGATACGCAGATTTCAGCCACCGCCGAAACCGCAACGACCGTAACTGTACCGGTTGCCACTGAACCTGCTCCGGATAATTCAGTAGCCGTTTCTCCGGCGTCCGACGATTCACCGGCTTTGAGCAGCCAGCCCGAAGGCGGGGCATATTCCCGTTTTTCAGATTTCGATATTTATCTGTTCCGGTCGGGTAAACACTCCCGGTTATATGAGAAGTTTGGTTCCCATGTTATCGACCACCAGGGAGTTGTCGGAACGTATTTTGCGGTCTGGGCACCATCGGCGAAATACGTGGCCGTCATCGGTAATTTTAACGGCTGGAACAAAGGAGCACACGCGATGGGTGTGCGCTGGGATGGTTCCGGCATCTGGGAAATTTTCATTCCGCACATTGGACGCGGAGAAGTCTATAAATATTTCATTGTCCATGAAAGTGGCCGCGAGCTCGAAAAAGGCGACCCGTATGCCCATACCTGGGAAGTGCCGCCGCTGACTGCCTCGATGGTCTGGGACAACTGGCATGAGTGGACCGATCAGGAGTGGATGCAGACCCGTCAGCAGAAAAATGCGCTTACGGCTCCGTTTTCGGTATACGAAGTCCATTTATCGTCATGGCGCCGTGATCCGTCTGATCCGGAGCGTGAACTGAGCTACGGTGAAATTGCGGACGCTCTGGTGCCTTATGTACAGGATATGGGCTTTACGCATGTGGAGTTTATGCCGGTAATGCAGTATCCGTACGCGCCGTCATGGGGGTATCAGATTACAGGATACTTTGCGCCAAGCAGTAAATTCGGGAAGCCGCAGGATTTTATGCAGCTCGTTGAACGGCTGCACAAGGCTGGTATCGGGGTTATTCTGGACTGGGTACCATCGCACTTCCCGGGTGATGCTCACGGCCTGTTCGAGTTCGACGGCTCACACCTGTACGAGCATCCGGACATGCGCAAGGGCTATCATCCCGACTGGAAAAGTTATATTTTTAATTACGGTCGTCCGGAAGTCCGGTCGTTTCTGATTTCGAACGCCATGTACTGGCTCGACCGCTATCATGTCGATGGCCTGCGGGTGGATGCGGTGGCCTCAATGCTGTACCTGGATTATTCACGGAATCATGGCGAATGGGAGCCGAATATCTTTGGCGGCCGCGAAAACCTGGAAGTGATTTCTCTGTTCCGCGAGCTGAACGAAACCATTTACCGGGAATTTCCGGATGTGCAGACGATTGCCGAAGAATCAACCGCGTTCCCGGGCGTGTCGCGTCCGGTTTATACGGGTGGTCTGGGCTTTGGGATGAAGTGGATGATGGGCTGGATGAATGACAGTCTCCGCTACTTTCAGCGTGATTCCGGCTACCGGAAATACCATCAGGACGAGTTTACGTTTAGTGCGGTCTATGCCTTTACTGAAAACTTCATGCTGCCGCTGTCGCATGATGAAGTTGTGTACGGCAAGAAGTCACTGATTAATAAGATGCCGGGTGATGAGTGGCAGCGGTTTGCGAACCTGCGGCTGTTGTTTGCGTACATGTTTACGCACCCGGGCACAAAACTGGTTTTCATGGGTGGTGAGTTCGGGCAGCAACGGGAGTGGAAATACGACATTAGTCTCGACTGGCACCTGCTGAATGAACCGGCGCATCAGGGAATTGCGGCTTGTGTAAAGGCGTTGAACCACCTGTACCGCTCAGAACCGGCGCTCCATGAACGCAATTTCCAGGCCGATGGCTTTGAATGGATTGATACGTCAGACCGCGAAAATACAATTATCTCGTACATGCGTAAAGGTGAAAATCCGGCGGATAATGTGGTGATTGTCCTGAATATGACGCCTGTACCTCGGTTTGGCTATCGGATTGGTGTACCGGCAGCCGGTACCTACGAAGAAATTTTTAACAGCGATAATGTGGGGTATCACGGTAGCGGGGTCGGTAACGCAACACCGCTTACTGCCGAAGCCACAGGCTGGCAAGGCCGGGAACATTCAATGGAAATTACCCTGCCACCGCTGGCAGCCGTTGTTTTCAAAGGTTCCCCAACCCCGTAGGGGCAACCCCGCGTGGTTGCCCGAAAAAGCCCGTCGGCCAGGCTGTTGTACCTTCCGGGAAGTTCTGAACTTCCCGGAAGGTATAAAAAAACTCCCCGGAAGTTTAAACTTCCGGGGAGTTTTTTTATCCGGCCAATCAATTACATACTATCTCCTTCGAACTGAATCGTATCGAGTGTCAGCAGGGCTTTGGTACCGGCCGACGGATTGACGAACACGAAGTAAACAGTCTGGGCAGCACCACCCGGCTGACGAAGCGGCACTTCAACCGGTGACGTTGCATCGCCTTTGATCTCAGCTTCGCCGATAAGCGCACCGGTCGGTGAACCCAGCCGAACTTCAACCTTACCACCGGCGGCTTTCGCATCTTTTACCGGTGTCAGCTCCAGCTTACGGATACCGTTCAGGTCAATGTTATTGAAAGCGATATAGCTCTGCGTCGAATTGCTGATGACTACGTCGGCACCCGATGCGCCTTTGGTACGCGAAACGCCTTTGCCTTCGTCATACGTGCTGGCTTTTACTTTCGGATTCCGCAGTGCAACCGACGATGTTGCGGTCAGCGGGCCCATAGCGCCATTGCCACGGTCGGTGTAGCTGGCCGAGAAAATATACGAGCCGTCTTTCGATTTCGGGGCCGGTATGTATTCGCCTTTTACCGGTTTCTTGTTCGGTGCTTTGTTATCGGCCAGCGACAGGATATACCGGACCATGTCTTTGGTATCGTCGATTGACAGTTGCGGGTGGGCGCTCATGGCCTGTTCGCCCCAGACACCGCCGCCACCTTTGATGACCTTTTCGGCCAGCGTACTAAGGGCATTCCGCTCACCTTTGTATTTTTTCGCCACGTCGATATACGCCGGACCAACCGATTTGCGGTCAATGCTGTGGCAGGCTTTACAGTCTGACAGTTCGATCAGGCGTTTGCCGGTTGCAAAGCCCAGATTGGCCTGGTGGCCCTGCGCCAGAATTGTTTTGTCGAAGCCTTCGAGGTAGTCAACCGTTACCGTCACGTCTTCCGGGGCAATTTTGCCGTTGGCCAGTGAGCCGTCTTCCTTGTCAGCTACTTTCACTTCATACTGAACCGGCTTGTTGTCGAAGAAGAACGTCTTGTTGCCTTTTACTGCTACTTCCACTTTCGGCTGGTCGTTACCAACTTTGATCTGTAGCGTTTTCGTCGATACGTTGCCTTTGGCGTCCGTCACTTTCAGGACGGTTTCGTACGTACCGGCTTTCGCAAACGTAAACGTCGGGTTCGGCTGCGAATTTTTGGCCAGCCCTTTCCCAAACGACCATTCGTATTTGACAGCATCACCGTCCGGGTCGCTCGATCCTTTGCTGCTGAACTGAACCGTCAGCGGCGCTGAACCAACGGTCTTATTGGCCGACGCGATGGCTACCGGCTGGCGGTTACCGGCGTTGTAAGTAATCCGCGACAGACGGGCATCGTCGTTCTGGGCAAACCAGGTCTGGCCATACTCCAGTACGTAGAGCGTACCGTCATTGGCAAACTGCATATCAATCGGGTGACTGAATTTAGCGTTTGGCATGAAGTGCTCCATCGTCACAAAATCACCTTCCTTCGTCATCGTGACCGGGTGAATGTAATCGCGGATCCATTCATACGAGAAGAACTTGCCGTCGTAATGACGCGGGAATTTCACGGCATTTTCCGGATAGTCATCATAATAATATACCGGTCCGCCCATCGCATTCCGGCCGCCTTTACCAACAATCGGTCCGAAATCCGGTGAGTCAGCATACGGATAGTAAATGAACGCTTTCTGGGCCGGTGGCAGCTCACGAAGGCCGGTATTGTTCGGTGAATCGTTGATTGGCTTCATCGGATCGAAGGCCGGACCTGATTTTTCCGTCGCAAAGTCATAGGCCCGGTAGGCTTTGTTGTCGCCGACGAAGAGCGGCCAGCCGAAGTTGCCCGCCTTACGCGCCTGGTTTACCTCATCGTGACCGCGGGGGCCGCGGTTTTCATTATTTTCACCGGCGTCAGGGCCAACTTCACCCCAATACAGGAAGCCGGTACGCTGATCGACCGCAATCCGGTACGGGTTACGGTTACCCATGACATAAATCTCGGCGCGGGCCTTGTCATTTCCCTGCGGAAAAAGGTTCCCTGCCGGAATGCTGTAGGTAGCGTCGGTCGGGTGCGGGGTAATGCGGAGAATTTTGCCGCGCAGGTCATTGGTGTTACCCGGACCCGCCAGTCCATCCCATCCGGCACGTCCCGGACGGGCATCAATCGGCGCAAATCCGTTTGAGTTGAACGGGTTGGTGTCGTCGCCGGTCGATAGATACAGGTTGCCCTGACGGTCCCACGCAATCGAGCCACCCGTATGGCAGCAGTCATTCCGTTTTACCGGAACCTTGAGCAGTACCTGCTCCGTATTTGGTACGATTTCGTCCTTACTATCGTCGTATTTTACCCGCACCAGCCGCTGGGCTGTATCCCCCTGTGCATTCGCAACCGGCGAATAGTACATGTATAGCCACTTGTTATCTTTGAACTTAGGGTCGATATTGAGCCCCATGAGTCCGTACTCAAACTTGGTGTATACCGGCAGGTTGGCAACTACCTTAACCGCTTTGGTTTTAGAGTTGAACAGCTTCAGGGCGCCTTTCCGCTCGGCAAACAGTACGCGGCCATCGTTCAGGACCACCAGTTCGGTTGGTTCATCGAGCCGTTCGGCCAATACATGTTTGGTAAAGCGGTTTTCTTCCGGAATCAGATCGTTGGCCTTTTTCTGACGGGCGTAGTTAATACCACCCAGGAGGTGTTGCAGGAACATCGGGTCGCTGTACGACTCATCAGTGTGACCGCCGCCGGTGTAAAATGAGCGCCCGCCTTCAAAATCCCGGTACCAGACAAACGGATGGTCGTCACCGTTTTTGCCGCCTTCGTAGGTTTTTTCGTCCAGCTTCGCTACCACGCGGATACCTTTGACAATGTTCCGGTAGTTATACCATTCGTCGTAGCGCTTCCAGCGGTCGGGCAGCATCTGCGTGGCCGGGTGCGACTTGTCGGTGACCACGATTTCAGCATTCTGTTGTTTCGGGTGACTGAGGAAATAGGCACCTACCAGCTGGTTATACCACGGCCAGTCGTACTCTGTGTCGGCCGCCGCATGAATCCCGGCATAGCCACCACCCGCATGGATGTAATTTTCGAATACCTTCTGCTGGTCGTTATCCAGTACATCGCCGGTTGTACTCAGGAAAATAACGGCATCATACTTTTTCAGATTAGCATCCGTAAAGGCAGATGCATCTTCGGTTGTGTCAACGGCAAAGCCATTGTCCTGTCCCAGCTTCATAATCGCCCGTTTACCGGCCGGAATGGATGAGTGACGGAACCCTTTGGTTTTAGAAAATACCAGAACCCGCTGTGCCAAAGCCGATGAGGAGGCTAATGCCAACCCACCAACGGTCAGGAGACTCAGTACTGAAATGCGTAGCTTAAGCATAGGTAAAATAAAAGTGTTTCAGATCATGTTAAACGATCAGTGATATAACGGGAAAATTAACCTATTTCTACTCATTATGGTATAATTTCCAGTTAAGAAAAGCCCTCTTTTTTTTTACTTAGTACGCGACCTGAAAGGCTATTGCCTGCCTGAGAAAAGGCTAACCGTGTTATCCGAAAGGCTGATACAAAAAAGAGCAGACCTGCTGCTCCCTGTTCCTTTCCTTGTGGGGTGTGGCCTGCATATGTGCATAACCCGCTCAATCACTCATTCACACAATCACTCAGCAGCATCAGTCCGGCTGCGATGGCAGGCGTTCGGCGGGTACAGCGGTTTTGCCCATATGCCGGTTAATCCGGAAAGTCAGGTTAATAACAAAATTGTTTTTACCGGAACCTGAAATGGGGGTAAACACACCCTGACTGAACGTAGCAGGATTATAGTTGGTCTGGTTTACCCAGCCCGCCTGTAGGATGAGGCTTTTATTGACCTGATAGCCGATACCGGCATACAGACGGTTCCGCTCAAATGTCGGGCCTTTGGGGTTCAGGAATATCTCGTCGTAGGCAGAGAGAAAAAATGCCCCCGGACTCACCGTTTTCTGATTAATGGGCAAAAAGCCGTTCAGGCGGTAACGGATCCGGTTGCGGTAGGAAACGGTACCATCGCGGCTTTCCAGCCAGCGCTGTTCCACCCGGTAGCGGTGCTCAAATTTCAGCCGAGACAGGTATTGGTTAATAATCAGCTGTTCCCAAAAGCGTTTTTCGAGCGTAAGCGTACCTTCCGAAATGGCTTTATAGTCGTAGGTAGCATACCGGCCACCGGCCAGCATGACGGTAAAGTTTTTATCGAGGTCGTAGCTGACGCCGCCTTTTAATTCATTGTAGAAGTACTGCGCAAAAAGGCCGTTGGTACGGGCCTGAACTTCGGCAAATCCACCCCATTTTTTAGGGCCGCCCGGCAACTGAACCGTACCGATAAACCAGGTTCCCCAGGGTGTTGACGGAGTGATACTTGTTTGTGAGAAAACAGAACTGAGACTCGTTAACAGAAAAACCGCCGGCAGGCAGGTTTTAAGCGATTTTAGAAACACAACGGGAACGATTAATTGCGGCAATATGGTGCTGCAAAATTAACGAAGTGTTAGGGTTCGAACGTGATTATTCATGTAATGTTAATAATTTGGTAATATTGATTCTGTTAGTCTATAAATCAGTGGTACAGTGTTACAAAATGGCCCGTGCTTTCGGGAGGCACGGGCCGGCGCAGGGGCTAAAAGAGGTAGCGGCAGACTGTTAATGAAGTGGGATGCTTAAGACCGGAATGGTCGCATGGTTAATGGTATCTTCGGTTATACTGCCAAAAATCAGGTGCGACAAACCGGTACGCTGGTGGGTGCCCATAGCGATCAGGTCGGCTTTCTGCTCATTAGCAAAGTTCAGAATCGCTTCTTCTTCGTTAAAGACATTTTCGGCGGAGGCAAAAACGTCTACGTTTTGCAGCCCGGCTGCTTCTGCCATCGACAGGGCCCGTTGTTCGACCGCTTCATCGGCTTTCAGGCCGGCCGGGTCGTTCAGGTATAAAACCGAAACAGCGAAGTTGAACTGTCGCTGGAAAGCAGCCAGCTGGCGGAAGGCCACTGCCTGGTCTGCCTGTAACGTTGTCGGAAAAACGACCGTAGTAAAGCCCGTTTTGCTGAACGACAGCGGAATGCTGAGCACCGGACAGGTCGCATACCGGATAACTTTCTGGGTGTTGGAGCCGATGAGTACTTCCTGCAAACCCCTTGCACCGTGGGTGCCCATGACAACAAGATCAACTTTTTTCTCGTCGATGGTGGTTTCTACCAGTGCAACCAGTGAGCCCGGTTCAATAGCTGTGTCAATCACAGTGTCAGCAAAGCGGGTGTCGCTTTTCAGCGTATCAACGGCGGCCTTCAGACCTGTCTGTACTTCCTGCTGATAGCTCTCGTCGAAAGCACGGTCATAGGGATTGTATTCGCCCAGCGGGTTGCTGTAAACCGGCAATTCATTACTATGCAGCAGCAGAATCCGGCTGTTGTTTTTAATGGCAACTTCTGCCGCGATGCGCAGTGCATTTTTTGCATGCTCAGAAAGGTCTGTGGGAACAAGTATCGTTTTCATGGCCTGTAGCGTTTGGTTATCTACGTTTGACAGACCAAAGCTATCCGAACATCAATGAAATAACCTTGATCAGTGTCAACGCGGGCAATGATCCTGCTCAGGCGGGAGCGTATCTGCCATTTTTTGCCAATCTATTTTTTTGCCAACTTTGCCGGCCAACAACAAATTGATGCCTTACGCAATGACACCTCAGGAGCGGATACAGGAACTGACCGATAAACTGAACTACTATAACTATCAGTACTACCAGAACAGCGAGTCGGAAATCGACGATTTTACCTTCGACCGGATGCTGGAAGAACTGACAGATCTCGAACGGCAATATCCGGAGTTCCGCCGGCCTGATTCGCCGACCCTGCGGGTGGGCGGTACCATTTCCAAAGCATTTCCAACGGTGTATCACCGTTTTCCGATGTTGTCGCTCGGAAATACTTACTCCGAAGCTGATCTGATCGAATTTGATAACCGGGTTCGCAAAGGCCTCGACGGGGCTGACTTTGAGTACATCTGCGAACAGAAATTTGATGGGGTTGCGCTGAGCCTGACGTATGAAAACGGCGTGCTGGTGCAGGGGGCAACCCGTGGGGACGGTGTGCGCGGGGATGATATAACGCCCAATGTCCGGACGATCCGGACGCTGCCGCTGAAGCTGCACGGATCCGATGTCCCGGCTTTGTTTGAGGTACGGGGCGAGGGCTTTTTCCCGTTGTCGGAGTTTGAGCGGATCAATAAGGAGCGCGAAGACATCGGTGAGCCACTGCTGGCCAATCCGCGTAATGCGGCGTCCGGAACCTTCAAAATGCAGGATTCGGCGGTGGTAGCGCACCGGCGTCTGGATTGCTATATGTATTCGTTCCTGATTGATCCGGAAGCTGCGCCGGCCGCCGGCGATCAGACCGAACCGGTTAAAACCCACGAAGAAAGCCTGCTGGCGCTGAGCCGCTGGGGTTTCAATGTGTCGCCGACCTGGAAGAAGTGTGCCGATATCAAAGACGTGATGGTATACATCAACGAATGGGAAACGAAACGGTTTACGCTTCCGCTTGCAACCGACGGTATTGTCATTAAGGTGAACCGCTACGATCAGCAGCGCGAACTCGGCTTTACGGCCAAGAGCCCGCGCTGGGCGATTGCGTTTAAGTTTAAGGCCGAAGCCGCCAGTACAACCCTCAACAGCATTACCTATCAGGTTGGCCGGACGGGCGCAGTTACGCCGGTTGCCAACCTGACGCCGGTATTGCTGGCCGGAACGGTCGTGAAGCGGGCGTCGCTGCACAACGCCAACGAAATTGAGCGGCTGGGTGTCCGGCTGCGCGACACGGTGTTTGTCGAAAAAGGCGGGGAGATTATCCCGAAAGTGACCGGCGTCGATCTGACAAAACGGCCCGCCGACAGCGAACCGGTTGTGTATCCGACCCATTGCCCGGCCTGCCAGACGCCGCTGATCCGCAAAGAGGGCGAGGCGCATTTTTACTGCCCGAACGAAAAAGGGTGTCCGCCGCAGCGGCAGGCCCGTTTTGAGCATTTTATCCAGCGCAAGGCGATGAATATTGAAAGCCTGGGCGAAGGGAAAATTGAAATGCTGATCGACCGGGGGCTGGTGCAGTCACCCGCTGACTTCTATGACCTGACCCACGAACAGCTACTGGGCCTCGAAAAGGTGTTTGTCGATGAAGAGACCGGTAAACGCCGGGTAGTTAGTTTCCGTGAAAAGACCGTTGAGAATATTCTGAAGGCTATCGAAAAGTCGAAGGCACAACCCTTTGCCAATGTTCTGTTTGCGCTGGGCATCCGGTATGTCGGGAATACCACGGCCGAAAAACTGGTCGATTACTTTGGCAACATGGATGCGCTGATGACTGCCCCCTACGAAACGCTGGTAACGGTACCGGAGGTCGGGCCGCGCATTGCCGAAAGTCTGGCTGCGTGGTTTGCCGAACCCGAAAATACTGCGTATGTGGAGCGGCTGCGTCGTGCGGGGCTACAGTTTGCAGGGGAGCGGAAAGTGGTTGAGGCCGAAGGCGATAGTCTTTCCGGCAAGACGTTTCTGTACACGGGTACTTTTGCCGGTTACAGCCGTGAGGAACTGGAAGCAAAAATTGCGGCCAACGGCGGTAAACTGCTGAGTGGTGTATCGAAAAAACTCAACTACCTGATTGTGGGTGAGGGTGCCGGACCGTCGAAAGTCAGCAAAGCCACACAACTGGGTGTAACGATGATTGACGAAGCACAGTTTAACGCCATGCTGGGCGAATGAAATTCAGGTGCCGGGGCTGATAAACAGCTTTTTCCCGTCTAAATCTATTAACTTTGCCGTAATAACTCACTTGCGTGCGGTGAATGAACCGGAATGCAGACGCGTCGGATGATGTTCCCGGCAGATCCGGAAGTAAACCGCCTTATCACCCTAATTATCCTTTACATGGATACTCGTTTTCACGGCGTTGGCGTAGCTATTGTGACACCTTTCAACGCTGACCATTCAATTGATTTCGACGGTTTCGGTCGTCTGATCCGGCACGTCTCAGACGGAGGCGTGAACTACATTGTCCTGCAGGGCACGACCGGCGAATCGCCAACCGTTACAAAAGCCGAAAAGAAACAGTTACTGACGTTTTTAAAGGAACATAATTCGCGTAAACTGCCGGTTGTATACGGTGTTGGCGGCAATGTAACGGCAGACGTTGTGGCGGGTATGAAAGACATTGACTTCGATGGCGTTGACGCCATTCTGTCTGT
Source organism: Arsenicibacter sp. (assembly GCA_965247375.1). Taxonomy (GTDB): domain Bacteria; phylum Bacteroidota; class Bacteroidia; order Cytophagales; family Spirosomataceae; genus Arsenicibacter. Next base: position 12,296 of record CBDFHU010000161.1, on the reverse strand, counting down.
CTGCCCTTATTACAATAAGCCGGGTCAGCGGGGTGTGATTGAGCATTTTACACGGGTAGCCGACGCATCGCCGGTACCGGTTATTTTATACAACATTCCGCCGCGGACCGGCATCAACATGTCGGCTGAAACGGTTTGCAAACTGGCTGAACACGAAAATATCATCGGGGTGAAGGAAGCATCCTGCATCATTGAGCAGTGTATGGAAATTGCACGGGACAAGCCGGAAGACTTTCTGCTGATTTCGGGCGATGACGTACAGGCTGTCCCGATCATCAGCATTGGCGGGGTGGGTGTTATGTCGGTTATTGCCAATGCATTGCCGGCTAAATTTTCGGCAGTAGTGAATGCCGCCCTCGAAGGAGACTTTGCGTTTGCCCGCAAAGAACTGGGTCATTTCCTACGGATCGATCCGCTGTTGTACGAAGAAGGCAATCCGGTAGGGGTGAAGAAGATTCTGGAAATTATGGGGCTGATCAACTCCGATGTACGTTTGCCGCTCATGAAAGCATCTGACAGCCTTGGCGAACGCATTAAAGTGGTATTGAAGCAGGATAATCTGGTCGAACTGGTAGCATAAACCTTGTTCTGTCTATAAAGCAAATGCCCTGACTAGCTGCTAGTAAGGGCATTTGTATTTGTATATGTCTCTATGTATTCCGGCTTCCGCCACCAAAAAGCTTCGAAATCAGCCAGATAACCAGTACAATAAAGCCAACTACGGCAACAATACCGGTCCACGCACCCGCTTTAAAAATATCACCGGCCAGTTCGCAGCCGCTTACGGTGATGGCTACCCAGAATGTGAGCAGCAGCATCGTTATTTGTTCAAATTTATTCATGATCGTCAAACGTTGAGTAAATGGGAAAATAATTTACTACTGAAACCGTTGACGCGCAGGTTTGTTTGAAAGCGTTAGGGAAAGTGTGAAAAAAGCTTCCGAACCGGTCAGACGTTCCACCAATAGGTAAATTTCAACACCAGTGCCCGGTTTTTAACCTTGAAGGTTTCGGGCAGGTAGTTGTCGGTGTACACCAGAAACAGGTCAGAAGCCGGTTTGTAGCGCCACTGTACCCGTGCATTAACGTTGACATTCTTTGCCTGATCATTATACTGCAGAAAAGTGGTCAGATACAGCTTGTCGGTCATAGTCAGGTCGAAGCGGGGGCCGATGAGCCAGAACACGCGTCTGCCCCACGGCTGCGGCAGGCGTATGTCGTTGTAGCTGGCTGTCATGGCGAGACTGACGTATGGCTGGAAACGGTATCCGGCGCTGGTGGTAATGTTCAGGCGTTTGCCATCGGCATAATAACCGCCGTAACGGGTCGAGAAGCCATAGGTAAACAGGCTTTGCGGCTTAGAGACATACTCCGTTCCCCACGCCTTCCAGTTGTGCCGTGAGCCGGTAGCCAGCGTGTCAATGCCGAGGTTAGTCGGATCAAACGGACTGAGCAGTTTGACATAGTCCGTGGCGATCCAGGCATTGAACGTACTCCGGCTTCTGAAGGTCCAGAGGTAATTCAGATACGTTTCGTTATCGGTCTGTCTGAAAGCGGTGTTGTAATAGTAACTCGACACCAGGGTCGGCCCGTGGCTTAGCACAGATCCGCCTTTCGGGAAGAAGAAATACCCGACGGTGGTTGTCCAGCGATTATAGCCCTTACGCGGAACATACCCTGTTTCGGCCGAAAACCGGCTGCCGATGCTCTCAAACTGACCGTTGATCAGCCACCGGCGGCTGGCATATTGCAGATTACCGGCAAGTATGGTATTGTCTTTGGTCGTATTCGGCTGAAACGATTTGACATACATGAGCTTTCCTGTCCAGAGGTTATTAGACGAAGCGAGGTTGTATTCAAACCCCAGATTCCGGTTGTAGCGCGAGTACGTTGGCTTATCGGGCTGCGGCTCGTAATTCAGCGATTCTTTGTTGACAAACAGGACGCCGATGTTGGAACGGGCGAAGATGCGCCGTTGCAGGGCAGCCACCGTAAAATTCTGTTTAGGCAGACCGGTTTCCTTCACGGCGCTGGTCTGCATGTTCATCAGGCCGATCCGCCAGTCTTTGTTGAGCTTGCCACTCAGTCTTGCCCCGAACCGGATCGGAACACCGAGGCCAATCCGGCGGCTGAAAAACGGACGGATGGTCTGGTATCCGAAGTTTGAAAACTGATCCCCGTTTTCGATGAAGAACTGGCGGCGTTCCGGAAAAAACAACTCGAAGCGGTCGAGGTTGGTAACCTGCTGGTCAACGTCGACCTGCGAAAAGTCGGGATTGACCGTCAGATCAAGGTTGAGGGAAGATGTAACGGCAATTTTGGCGTCGCCCCCGATATCGCGGCGGTAGGCCGTCGGGGAACCGTTTGCATAGTTGTTGGTAAGTCCGCCGAGTACGTACGGAATCAGTGAGACGTTGGGCCCCGGTGTCGGCGGGGCTTCATCCCAGACCAGCACACCGGTGTAGGCCAGCGAGGCCGTCGGAAACTGGCGGGGCACGGGTGTCCACGACGATTTTTCAGTAGTTTTCAGGTCGAGCCGGCTGAAGTTGATGCCCCAGCGGGTGATGCCCTTTTTGTAGCGCAGGGTTTTGAAGGGAATAGCCGCTTCGAACACGTAGCGGTCGCCGTACTGTTTTACGGCCGAAAACCATTTGTTGTCCCAGCTCAGGTTAGCTTTGCCGCCGTCATAGAGCAATCCGTCCCATTGCGCCCCGACCGCATTAGCGCCGAAGGTGAAGCCGTTGGTCTGGTCGTCGAAGGTGTCCATAAACAATAGAAAGTTATCGTTTTTGACAAAAGCCCAGTCGCGGCGGAGCGATTCGACCATGTAGGGTCCCGGCATACCGTCGAAGCATACAGCGGTGATGTAGAGATTGTGCTGGTCGTAGGTCATCCGTACCTCGGTCCGGAGCTTTGCGCGGCTGGTATCCATCGGTAAGACCATGTAGAAGTCAGACGCTATGTCGGCTTCCTGCCAGGCCGGTTCGTCGATGGCCCCGTCGATCTTAACCGGAGAGCTGGCCCGTTTGATATGCAGCTGGTAGGCTTCGTTCTTTTTTTGTGCCGCAAGCGGCTGGTACAGCAGGTAAAAAAGTAAGCAGTACAGTAGTTTTTTCACAGATAAGCAGTTCTATACAGGCAAAAGGCAAAGGTAAGGAGTGATTTACTGACAAGCCTGTAAACAGTAGAAAACGTGCTGAAGCTGATTCTTGTCATGGGGATGGAGGTACTCATATGACAGAAAAAGGGATGCTTCCGGAAATAGTGTTTTTCCAATTGAGAACCGCAGGAAAATAGCGTTCAGGGCTTATTTTTCAGGTATTTTTTTGTATCTTTATAAGGTCTAAAGCGACGCAGATTGTGGCACTTCCCGCCTTTTGCAATACGTAACAACTGTAATTTTTCATGATGAACGAACACGAACATCAGGAACCTATCGATCAAGAACAAACAGCAAATACTGAACATCAACCCGAAGAAGTCCTGCACGAACAAACGGTTGTGTCAGGCCTGTATGAGAACTGGTTTCTGGAATATGCCTCGTACGTAATTCTCGAACGGGCAGTTCCGGCAGTAGAGGATGGCCTCAAGCCCGTACAGCGACGCATTCTGCATGCCCTGAACGAAATGGACGACGGCCGCTTCAACAAGGTAGCGAACGTTATCGGGCAAACGATGCAGTACCACCCCCATGGCGATGCGTCGATCAACGAAGCCATCGTGACGATGGGGCAGAAAAGTCTGGTTTTTGATACGCAGGGAAACTGGGGTGACATCCGGACCGGCGACGGTGCGGCGGCCCCGCGGTATATCGAAGTCCGGCTGTCGAAGTTCGGTGCCGATGTGGTGTTTAATCCACAGACGACGGAATGGCAGCTCTCGTACGACGGCCGGAAAAAAGAGCCGGTAACCCTGCCGGTGAAATTTCCGCTACTGCTGGCTATGGGTGTGGAAGGGATTGCCGTTGGTCTGTCGACCAAAATCCTCCCGCATAACTTCAACGAACTGATTGACGCCTCGATCCAGATCCTGAAAGATAAGCCGGTTGTGCTGTATCCGGACTTTCTGACGGGTGGTTTTATTGATGTCAGCAACTACAACGACGGGCATCGCGGCGGTAAGGTGCGGATCCGTGCCCGTATTGAGGAGTTTGATAAAAAGACGCTGATCATCCGCGAAATTCCGTTCGGCACCACAACTACTTCAGTTAAGGATTCGATCATCAAAGCCAATGATGACGGGAAAATTAAAATTAAGAAGGTTGAGGATCTGACGTCGAAGGACGTTGAGATTCATGTGCATCTGGCACCCGGCGTTTCGCCGGACATAACCATCGACGCGTTGTATGCCTTTACGGAGTGCGAGGTGTCGGTATCGCCGAATGCCTGCGTGATCATCGGAGAAAAGCCACACTTTGTCAGTGTACTGGATATTCTGCGGATCAATACGACGCAGACGGTGAGCCTGCTGCAACGTGAACTCGAAATCCGGCGTAATGAATTGAAAGAACGGTTGCTCTACAGCTCGCTGGAGAAGATTTTTATCGAGAAACGCATTTACCGGAAAATCGAGGAATGTGAAACATTCGAAGCTGTTATTGAGACCATCGATAAGGCGCTCAAACCGTACAAAAAGGAGTTCTACCGCGAAATTGTTGACGAGGACATTATCCGCCTGACCGAAATCAAGATTAAGCGGATTTCGAAATACGACGGCTTTAAGGCCGACGAGCTCATGCGGCGGTTACAGGAAGAGCTGGCCGAGACAGAAGACCATCTTGCCAATATCATCCGGTATACCATTGCCTATTTCAAGGAGTTACAGAAGAAATATGGCAAAGGCCGCGAACGGCGCACCGAAATCAGGGCATTCAATACCATTGCAGCCAGCATTGTGGCAGCGGCCAACCAGAAACTGTATGTTGACCGTGAAGGCGGTTTCATCGGCTATGGCCTGAAAAAAGACGAGTTTGTCAGTGACTGCTCGGATATCGATGATGTGATTATTTTCCGGCGTGACGGCAAGTGCCTGGTCACAAAGGTGCAGGAAAAAGTCTTTGTCGGAAAAGATATTATTTATTGTGCCGTTTTCAAGAAAAACGACGAACGGAAGATTTATAACGTGGCCTACCTCGACGCAAAGTCTGGTATTTCGATGGTGAAACGCTTCCCGATTACGGCCGTTACCCGTGACCGGGAATATGACCTGACGATGGGCAACCCGAAATCTAAAGTACTGTACTTTACGGCCAATGATAACGGGGAAGCAGAAGTAATTCAGGTGAATCTGACGGCGCAGAGCTCGGCCAAGGTTAAACAGTTTGATTTTGACTTTGCGACGCTGAGTGTGAAGAACCGGGCGGCGCAGGGAAACATCCTGACGAAGTATCCGGTCCGGAAGATAGTACAGAAAAGTGCGGGTACGTCAACGTTGGGTGGTGTAGACATCTGGTTTGATGAGCATCTCGGCCGGTTAAACCGCGATGAGCGGGGCCGGTTCCTGGGTAATTTCGATGCGAAAGATTGTATTCTAGTCGTTTATAAGGACGGACAATATGAGCTCACTTCGTTTGATCTGCTCAACCGCTATGAACCGGCCGAAATTCAGGTCCTGCAGAAGTTTGATCCGGAAAGTGTACTGTCAGTGATTTATTATGAGGCAAATCAAAAGCTTTACTACGTCAAGCGGTTCAAAGTTGAAACTACATCGCTCGACAAGAAGTTTAGCTTTATAGGCGACACAAAGGGGTCGAAACTGCTGGCCGCAACGGCCGACCGTTATCCGCGCATTGAAGTGGTTTATCAGGTGAAAGAGCGTGGACCGCTCGAAAAAATGGTGCTGGAGCCCGAAGGCTTTATTGACATCAGAGGCTGGAAGGCACTGGGCAATAAACTGCCGTTTGTGAAGGTTAAAGAAGTGAAACTGCTGACACCGCGGGAGGTTGACGCACCGCCGGCACCACCGATGGGCGGGCTGGATCTGGATACCGGAGAGGCAGAGGGCCATTTGCCGGAGGCCGCTGCCGAGCCAATTCAGGCCGAACCAATTCAGGCCGAACCAATTCAGGCCGAGCCAATTCAGGCCGAACCAATTCAGGCCGAACCGTTAAGCATTGAGCTGAATGGCCAGTTAGGCCTTTTCTGAATAAACGGGAAGACCGGCAACGGTTAACCCGATAGCTATTATGAACCCTACACTGTTCACTACTGACTATAGCGGAGACGAAACCAAACGTCGTTCTTCGGTTCGGTTAGTCAAGCGGCTAATCAAGGGCGGTATTGCTTTTGGTTTCGGGCTTGTGCTGATCGTACTGCTCTGCAACTGGTGGGTAGTGAACAGTACGGAGGGGCAGATTTATTTTAACCTGCAGCGTCTGCCGGCAAATGACGTCGGTCTGGTGCTGGGTACCAGCAAGTTTGTCCGGAGCGGTAAGGAAAACCTGTTTTTCCGCTACCGTATGGAAGCAACGGCTCTGCTCTGGAAAGAAGGTAAAATCAAGTACATTATTCTGAGCGGCAACAACGATTCTGAATACTACAACGAACCGGCCGATATGATGCGGGCCCTGCGCCGGTTAGGCATCCCCGAAGATGTGCTGATCCTTGATTATGCCGGTTACCGGACGTTCGACTCGGTTGTGCGGTGCAAGGAAGTATTCCATAAAGACAAGATCACCATTATTTCGCAGAATTTCCACAATGCCCGTGCGCTGTACATCGGCAACCACGAGGGCATCGAAGCCATTGCCTTTGCCGCACAGGACGTACCCGACGGCTATTCGCTGCGAACACTGATCCGCGAGTATCTGGCCCGTCCGCTCGCCATGCTTGACGTACACATTCTGCGGCCGCAGACCAAGTCCGATAATAAAGCATATCCGGTCAAATGGAAGACCGCTGAACCTCAGTAAGTAACTGCTTTTCCGCTTCTCCCGAAACCTCCGTCTACGGCCGGTCTGAATGATTCCAGTCACAAATTCCTGTAACAATCCCGGTAAAAAGCAGTAGTTTTACAGCAAACTTTTATTCAGTTCACACGGATTGGTTATTTGTTGTTTCTCAACCAAATGAAGAGACAAACGATTGTCATTCACTGTAAACTGACAACTATTGTATGACGTTCCCTTTGATTGCGCCATCTCTGCTGGCCGCCGACTTTGCAAACCTGCAACGTGATGTAGAGATGATCAACCGCAGTGATGCCGATTGGTTGCATATTGACATTATGGACGGGGTATTTGTCCCCAATATCTCCTATGGCTTTCCGGTGCTGGAAGCGGTAAAAAAATACTCGGAAAAGCCGCTTGACGTACACTTAATGATTGTGCAGCCTGAACGCTATATTGAGCAGTTTGCCAAAGCGGGTGCCGCATCCATCACCGTTCATTATGAAGCCTGTACTCATCTTCACCGGACGTTAGCACAGATTAAAGAGGCCGGTTGCCGGGCAGGAGTCGCGCTGAATATGCAGACGCCCGTAACCGTGCTGGAAGATGTGCTGGACATGATCGATATTGTCCTGATTATGACGATCAATCCGGGATTCGGAGGGCAGAAACTCATTCCGCTGTCGATTCCGAAAGTCCGCAAAATGCGCCGCTTGCTGGAAGAAACCGGTTATACCAATATTCTGATTGAAGTTGATGGGGGCGTAACCCTGGATAATGCCGGTATGCTGGCTGATGCCGGCGCCAATGTAATGGTAGCAGGCACGTCGGTATTTGCGGCAAAAGACCCTCACGAAGCCATTCGTCAGTTAAAAGTGCATCCACAGCCTTTAATTGTCTGAACAAACTGAACGGGGCTGGCCTCAACTATCAAGATGAAAAAGCTATTATTGCTGGCAAGTGCATTCGGGTTGTTACTACTCACCAATGCCTGCCGGAAATCGGGGAGCGATTCGCAGGGTGCAGAAACTATAACTACGCCTGATTCCGTTTCAGCGGGCGGGGTTGCACCACCCATGCCTGAATGGGCGCGGAACGCAACGATTTATGAAGTAAATATCCGTCAGTTTTCACAGGAAGGTACGTTCAGGGCTGTTGAAGAGCAGCTTCCGCGCCTGAAAGAGCTGGGTGTCGATATTTTATGGTTTATGCCGGTACATCCGTCGGGCAAGGCAAAACCGGAAGATAGTCTGAGTAATCCGTATGCGGTTACGAACTATATGGCGGTGGATTCGGCCTACGGGAAAACTGCCGACTTTAAGGCACTTGTTAAGCGCGCTCACGATCTGGGCTTGCGGGTGATTATGGACTGGGTTCCGAACCATACCGGCTGGGAACATCCGTGGGTAAAGGACCACCCTGAGTACTACACAAAAATCAACGGCAAAATTGCCTCTCCGCTCGATGACAAGGGACAACCATCGGACCTGACGTATGTGGCGGATCTTAATTACGGTAATGCCGCCATGCGCCTTGAGATGATTAAGGCCATGAAATACTGGGTAAAGGAATGTGATATCGATGGCTTCCGCTGCGGAGTGGCGGGGATGGTGCCGGATGATTTCTGGGCACAGGCACGCCCGGCACTCGATTCAGTGAAGACGATGTTTATGCTCGCTGAATCTGAATCTGACCCCAAACAGTTCAGTAGTTTCAACATGAATTATGGCTGGGGAATGTACACCGTGCTGAAAGCTATTGCCCAGGGTGCCCGCCCTGCAACATCGATTGATACTTTAATCGCCCATAACCGGAGTAAATATCCGCCCTGGTATTTCCAGATGCTGTTTACGCAGAATCAGGACATTAACCGGAAGTTTGGTACGCTGAAAGAGATTTTCGGACAGGGAGCCGAAACGTTTGTCGTGCTGACCAGTACGCTCGAAGGGATGCCACTGGTGTATAACGGGATGGAGGCCAATCTGGATAAACGGCTGCCGCTCAGCGAACGCGAACCGATTTCTTGGGGCGATTACAGCAAAGCCGGTCTCTATAAATCCCTTCTGACGCTCAAACACCGTAATCGTGCTTTATGGAACGGAACAGCCGGTGGTAAAGCCAGTAAAATCCCGACGGACCATGACGAAGCGGTCTATGCGTTCTACCGTGCAAAGGAAATAGACCGCATTGTGGTTATTACCAACCTGACCGATCAGCCCCAGCTGATCCGGCTCACCGGTGAAGGATTTGACGGGATTTACACCGAAATTTTCACCCGTCAGCCGACCGAATTAAAATCGGGCATGTCATTCTCGCTGAAGCCCTGGGAATATCGGGTCTACACGAACTAGTCATTTAACAGGCTTTATGCTGAACGCGGCAACGAGTGATTCCCGTCATTCGTTGCCGCGTTTGCGTTATCAGGTAAGGGCAGAAAAAGAAGACAGTACCTCTGAATCCGGAAGAACAGCATGGACAGATGCGTTTTAAAAACTAAATTTACCTCCTGAACAGCCGGTTACCAATGGAAGAACTACCTGATCGTTATCTGAACCCGTTTACTGATTTTGGCTTCAAAAAGTTATTCGGGGAAGAGCCTAACAAGGAGTTATTGCTCGATTTCCTGAATGAATTATTGATAGAACAAGAGGGGCCTATCAAATCACTGACTTATCTGAAATCGGAGCACCTGGGGGCTGATGTTCTGGACCGACGGGCGATTTTTGACCTCTATTGTGAGAATGAACGGGGTGAAAAGTTTATTGTTGAACTCCAGAAATCGAAGCAGAACTTTTTCAAAGACAGAACCTTATATTATGCTACATTTCCGATACGGGAACAAGCGAAACGAACCGACTGGAATTATGAGCTGAAAGCTGTATACACTATTGCCATTCTGGATTTTGTATTTGATGAAGACAAGGCAGATCGCTCTAAATACCGGTACGATGTAAAACTGGCAGATATTGAGACTTGTAAGGTATTTTATGATAAACTGACATTCATTTATCTGGAAATGCCTAAGTTTCGTAAAACGGTTGATGAACTGAATACCCGTTTTGAGAAGTGGCTTTACGTGTTGCGGAATATGAACCGTCTGGACAGAGTTCCGGACAAATTGCGCGAACGGATTTTCGAAAGGCTGTTTGAAGTAGCTGAAATTGCCCGCTTCAGCCAAACCGAGTTACTATCGTATGAAGACAGCTTAAAGTATTACCGGGATTTAAAAAACTCGCTTGATACTGCCAGAGAAGAGGGCCGGGAAGAAGGGCGATTAGAAGGGATAGAAGAAGGACGGCTGGAAGGACAGCGGGCGAAAGTTCTGGAAATTGTGCGGAAAGGCCTTGCTGATGGTGTTTCGGTTGAGGTTTTGGCGGGTTTAACAGGGCTGAGTGCTGAAGAAATAAACCGGCTGACCTTCTGAACTTTAGGGCAAAGCCTTTACGAAAGCTTTGCCCTATGAAGTTGTTACTCCACCAGATTCAACAGTTCGTTTAGTTTCAGCAAGGCTTCGATGGGCGTAAGCCGGTTTACGTCGATTGCCCGTAATTTTTCCTTAATCAGTTCGGCTTTCGGATCGCCGGCTTCGAAGATTTTCAGGGCCAGCTCGCGTTCTGCCGGAACGGCCTGTTTAATCCGTTCCTTGTTTTCTTCACGCCCGTGTGATGATTCCAGCTGCGTCAGAATCTGGTTGGCTCGCTGCACAATACCTGGCGGCATACCGGCCATTTGTGCCACATGGATCCCGAAGCTGTGTTCGGAGCCGCCTTCTTTCAGCTTCCGCAGAAACAGCACCTTGTTCCCCATCTCCTTAACAGCCACGTTGAAATTTTTAATCCGATGGTTGTCATTGGCCAGATCATTCAGCTCGTGATAGTGCGTCGCAAACAGGGTTTTGGCGCGGCATTGCGGGTGGTTATGCAGGTATTCTGCAATCGACCAGGCAATGGATACCCCATCGTAGGTGCTCGTACCCCGACCGATCTCATCCATCAGTACCAGACTGCGGGTGCTCAGGTTGTTAAGGATACTGGCCGTTTCGGTCATTTCAACCATAAACGTTGATTCGCCGCGGGACAGGTTATCCGAAGCCCCGACACGGGTAAATATTTTGTCTACCAGACCGATCTCAGCGGCTGAAGCAGGAACAAACGAACCCGCCTGCGCCATCAGCACAATAAGGGCTGTTTGTCGTAACAGCGCTGATTTACCCGCCATGTTTGGCCCCGTAATGATGATAATCTGCTGGGTTTCGTCGTCCAGATAAATGTCATTCGGTACATAAGCCTCGCCGGGAGGTAGCTGTTGTTCAATAACCGCATGACGCCCGTCCTTGATGTCGAGTACGTTGCCGTCGGTCATGACGGGGCGCACATACCGGTTTTTCTGCGCGACGCCGGCAAACGAAGAAAGTACATCCAGTACCGACAGCACACGCGCATTCTGCTGAATAGCGGCCACGTACTCTCCGGCAGCCAGTATTAGTTCGGTAAACATCCGTAGTTCGATGGCGAAGATCTGCTCTTCAGCATTCAGAATCTTTTCTTCGTAAACTTTCAGTTCGGGTGTAATGTACCGCTCGGCGTTAACCAGCGTCTGTTTCCGGATCCAGTCTTCGGGTACGCGGTTTTTATGCGCATTTGTTACTTCCAGGTAATAGCCGAATACTTTGTTGTAAGCAATTTTCAGCGAGGTAATACCCGTCCGCTGAATTTCGCGGTCCTGCAGCTGGAGCAGGTAATCTTTGCCTGAGTAAGCCAGTGCGTGCAGTTCGTCCAACTGCGGATCAATACCCGACTTGATCATGCCACCCTGATTGGAGAGTGCCGGCGGATCGTCGCGTAGTTCGGCTTCGATGCGGTCAAGTAAAAAGGACACCGTATTCAGCTGGTCGGCGTATTTTTTGAGTGATCTGGCTTTAGAGGCTCCTTCGGCAGATTCCGTAAACGCGGGCAGGGTAAGAGCCGTAATCAGGAGCTCCTTGATTGGCAGAACGTGCTGAAGCGACCGTTTCAGCTGTACCATTTCGCGCGGGTTGATCCGGCGGACAGCCACTTTGGAAATAAGCCGTTCCAGATCGCCGATTTGTTTCAGGTGGCCAACCAGCGTATCAGCCAGTTCGGGTTCCTGATGAAGCCATTCTACCAGATTAAGCCGCTCTTCGATCAGAGCACGGTCTTTCAGGGGCAGCATCAGCCACTTTCGCAGCAGGCGGGCACCCATCGGGGTCACTGTCTGGTCGAGTACCTGAATCAGTGGCACACCACCGTCCTGCTGGGCCGCTACCAGTTCGAGATTCCGGATGGTAAAACGGTCAAGCCACACATACCGGTCTTCTTCCAGACGGGTGATACGCTGGATATGCTGTAAGTCGCGGTGTTCGGTTTCGTTGAGGTAATGCAGGATAACA
>CBDFHU010000160.1:0-52815 GCA_965247375.1 Arsenicibacter sp. | reverse complement strand
GTCTGCACCACCGAGAAGCTGGTGATTACCAGTTCGCGGGCGCCCTGATAGACCGTTACCGAGCCGGTGGCCTGCACCCGGTCACCTAACTGCAACTGACTGCCATAGGCCGTCGAGGCATTGTAGAACGCCATTCCGCCGGTTTCGTCCTGTACATAAAACAGATTACCGCCAAACTGACTGGTTACGGTTACCTGACCGCGCAGGGTAACCACACTGTTTACAGCAACCGTCCGCGCCCTCTGCCATTGTAATCAGCCCGCCGATGGATACTGAATTGCTGACGGTTCCGCCTACGGTCACTGCGGCCGATAAGCCGTCTGCCGCATGGGTAATCGAACCATTTACCGCGCCGATAGTTTCGCCGGTCAGGTGCACATAAATCGTTGCCAGCGTTGTTGAAGCCGGCAGCGTTAGTGACGAAGCAAAATCAATCCCCGACACTTCACTGATTTCCACACCCGCCGGAGCAACCAATACAAGGTCTTCGGTCAGGTTAGCAGCCGTTATCGTATACGTCTGTTCGTCAGATAGTGTGCCTTGTGTCGTCGTAAAGTTCGTTAGTGATACCGGTTGCACACGCAATACTTTTGTGCCTGCCGCCAATACAGTACCGCTTACCGGGATCATCACCGGTGTAGCACCGCCCCCCCGAAACCGTGAGCGTCGTTGCATATGTATCGCCGACAGCAATGCCATCGTTCAACCGGAGCACTACATTGGTTGCCGCCAGAGCCGAACCGGTGTATGGTAAGGTCGCCGTTGCGCCAAAGGATGTACCATTGACCGATACGGCAAAGTTCGAGGCATCGGATGTGGTCACGGTAATGTTATCAGCTCCTGGTGTCAGGAACTTTCCGCTGACTGTAACCGTCCGGCTGGCCGGGCCACTGCCGGCAAAATACTCCAGCCCGTTTGCTCCGGTCAGGGAGGCCGGCGTGGCCGTCAGCACCGGCTGCACCGAACTGTATGTTAATGAAAAGTCGTCAATAGTAGTCGTTGCCCGGGATCCGGAACCACTACTACCGGTTATCGTAACAATCCGTATCCAGACCGGTGTATTCACGTTATCCAGAGCATTACCAAAGTCAACCCCAATGGTATTGTTACTGACCGCGCTGCCACCAACCGTCAGCGGGCCTGAAACAGTCAGAGCCGTGAACGACGTCGGAGTTTCACCAAATCCATAATCAACCCGCCACGTAGTCACCCGTCCTGATCCAGCATCAAGGCTTTGTAGTTTAAAGGCCAGGCTGAAACTCTGAAAGCCGGTTGTATTCGCCAGTTTGGCCGTAAAAGCGGCTCCCGGATCGCCCAAATTACCCGATTGCCGGACACCGAGGGCACGGTCAGTAGCATTATTCTGATCGGTGGTTGAGGCCGTCAGACCAATATCCCCTGACGCCAGGTTTTTGAATGATCCACCGGTATTATTCCAGGCCGTCGGCGCGACTGTCAGTAATTGGGTTGAGCCCAGAGAGGTTGCCGTAGCACCCGCCCTTACCGACCAGCCGGTTGGCAGTTGAGTACCGATACCGTCAAAGTTCTGGGTGTAGCTTCCGCCAGTCAGGACGATTTCGCCGGTTGAACTTACTGACCCCGTTACCGGAATCGTCACGGTTAATGAGCTGCTTATGTTTGTAATATTCCCGTTGAAGCTCCCGGCAGTCAGACCTGTCAGACGCGCGGTAATCGTCGCACTCGTTGTAGACGAAGCCAGCGTCAGTGACGAACTAAATGAAGAACCTGCTGAGCTGATCTCAAACCCCGAAGGAACGGTAACAACCAGTGCCGATGTCAACGCCGTTGCCGAAACAAGGTATGATTGGGTGGCCGATGGCGTTCCCTGCGTTCCGGACAGCGTTAATCCGGTACTGTTTACGGTCAACGCTGGCGGTGGGTTTACCGTACCGGTCAGCGGTACGGTTGCGGTTAAACCCGTACTGGCATTGGTCAGTGTCCCGCTGAATGTACCCACAGAGGTCCCCGTCAACCTGACCAGGACACCCTGACTGACCGATCCGCTTACCGGAGAAACGGTTGTGGTGCTGGCATAGGAAGCTCCGTTGAGGCTGATTTCGTAGCCGGCCGGTGCCGAAACCGTTACCGGCGCGGTCAGATTGATGCCGTTGATGGTATAACTCTGCGTAGGTGAAGGTCCACCGATGACGGTAAACAGACCGCTGAGGCTGGTAGGTGTAGTCGCTAAAGCCGGTGCCGTATTGGATGTAACTGTTCCGGTCACAGGTACCGTGGCGGTGGCGCCACCGCCTTCAAAGGTTAGTGTAGAGGAGTAAATACCGACGGGTAAGCCTGCCGCTAATGTAACGGTAAATGACTTAGGCGATACTCCTGATTCAGAGTAAGGTACAGAGGTTGGCAATACAGAAACGGCTGTCGACGATGACGAAACCGTGATATTACCTGCATTATTATTAAACGCCCCCCCAAAAAATGTCGCAGTCGCCGATGCCGGTCCCGTACTTTCAGTATACTGTAACGCGCTGATTGATGTTGGATTTGCAATAATAACGGGTGTGGCAGTATTAACACTCCCGACTAATGCTACATCACTTGACGTATTATTGCCCCTGTCATAAAGATAAAATACACCGTTCGACGCCGTAGCTCCATACGGGACTAAACGAAAGGTGACAGTGCTTGTATAGGGTACATTTTGTAAATCAGCAATAGCACTAAGCGATACAGGTCCGGCCTGGGCGCCAGAAGTAGATGTTGATGAAAAGCTTAGCGTAACGATACTTACATATTCGCTATCGTCTATTTTATACTGAAGTAAACCATTAGTTGGTCCTGAGCCAGAGCGACGATAGTCTAAAGGATTCAGTGTACTGAGAGTCAGCGATGAGCTTTGATTTGCCTTAACTGAAAACGTAATAAACGCATTTGATGAAATTCCGGCACTGGCTGTTGCCCCCCATGCGCTACCACCCCAGGCTCTGGATGCCGCTGAGCCACCCGTTGCTACACCACTTCCCCGGGTAAGGCCTGTGTAAGAAACATTCGCTGAGACAATTGTCGTCGTTAGCGGACTTGTTCCATAGTTGGTTTGTCCGTTAACATCAAAACCAACAATTGTAGCCTGCCCCCAGGCGCTGCCTCCGCCCAGAAAGATAATAAATCCTAAAATAATCCAAATGTGCCTATGTACACGTGTTGTCATGAAGTTAGTCGGTTTACTTAGACAAAACTACGTATATTCTGTCATTTCAGATGTTATCATAGTACTATTGACAGGCAACTTCCCCGTAATAATTGAGTAATACGTAAAACAATTATTGACATTAACAATGAAAAGTTAAATATTTCAAAAACTGTTTTAACAGATCAGGTTACTGTATTAACTCTATAAAATTAAAAGTCTATCCTTTTTTGTTTTAGTTTCTCCGGCAAAATTCAGAGTCTCCCACACGCATGGATCACAAAAAATGATAATTTCATAATCCTATTTTTTCCCCCCATCTGACTATGCGTTTTGACTATATCATTGTGGGAGCGGGTTCGGCCGGTTGTGTACTGGCGAACCGGCTCTCCGAAGACCCTGCTACGACCGTACTATTGGTAGAAGCCGGCGGACCGGACACGAAAATGGAAATCCATATTCCGGCGGGCTATGCGAAGCTACATCGCTCTGCCGTTGACTGGGGTTTCTGGAGTGAACCTCAGACTGCCCTGAACGGCGCGCGGATTTATCTGCCGCGCGGTAAAACACTCGGCGGCAGCAGCTCAACCAACGCGATGGCCTACGTCAGAGGTAACCGCGAAGACTATAACAATTGGGCCAAAGCCGGCAATTACGGCTGGAGCTACGATGACGTGCTGCCTTATTTCATCCGCTCGGAGCAGAACCAGCAGGCAGCGCAACTCGACCCCGCCTATCACGGCACCGACGGTTTGCTGTCAGTGGGTTATGCCGCCCGCTTCCGGACTCCGCTGGCCGATGCGTTTGTTGAGTCCTGCCGCCAAACCGGTATTCCGCTCAATCACGATCCTAACGGAGCTACCCAGAACGGGGCCGGACTGCTGCAGTTTACCATCAAAGACGGTAAGCGGCAAAGCACCGCCACAGCCTTTCTGAAACCCGTCCTGAACCGCCCGAACCTCAAGGTCATCACCAATGCCCTGACTAAACAGGTGTTGATCGAACGGGATAAGGCGACGGGAATTGAGTTTTTTACGGGCAAACACGCGACCGAAAAAGCCTATGCCAACCGCGACGTAATTCTGTCGGCCGGGGCGTTTCAGTCGCCGCATATCTTGCTGCTTTCCGGTGTCGGTCCTGCCCATACGTTGCGGCAGTATGGCATTCAGGTCAAACACGAACTGCCCGGCGTCGGCAAAAATCTACAGGATCATGCGTTTACCGGTGTCAGCGCATTGGCCTCGCAACCGGTATCGACCAACCGGTTTCTGACGCCCTGGGGGCAGCTCTCGTCGTTTGTCCGGTATGCCCTTACCAAAGGCGGTCCGCTAACCAGCAGTCCGCTGGAAGCCAATGCATTTATCAATCTGGAAGCCCCCGGCAACCGCGTCGATTTCCAGCTGCATTTCGCCCCGCTGCATCTGGGCGGCGACTACAAAGCCAATTTGTACGACATCAATACCCTGCCCCGTACGGATGGCTTCAGCATTCTGCCGATCCTGCTGAAACCTAAAAGCCGGGGCTGTGTCGGGCTACGGTCGGCAAGCCCCTCGGATGCGCCCCTGATCCAGCCGAATTTCTATCATGACGAAGACGACCGGCGGATGATGCTCAAGGGCATCCGGAAAGCCCTCGAGATCATTGAGGCCGATGCCTTCAGTCCGTACCGCGACCAGATCATACTCCCCCCGAAGCGCGTATCCGACGACGATCTGTGGCACCACGTGCAGCGCCTGACCGAAGCCCTGTATCACCCCGTCGGAACCTGCAAAATGGGAACCGACGAGCTGGCCGTGGTTGATCCGGCATTACGGGTTCACGGCATCGGTGGTCTGCGCGTAGTTGATGCGTCCATCATGCCCACTATCGTTTCAGGCAACACCAATGCCCCCGTGATCATGATCGCCGAAAAAGCCGCGGATTTGATTTTGGGATCCTGATGGTTGCCGGTTAGTCCGGGTGGTTCATTATTTCCAATTGTCCACAAATGGTCGTACAGCACGTCCGCTTGCGGACATCATCGTTCAACCCACGAATATACACCACTAATAATCAATAGATTACTTATCTGGTACGGTATTTGGCCGTTAACACATGGGCAAGCTCTTTATGTACTTACTCCACTTGCTAACAGGCTAACCTCAACATATCACTGACATGCTACGTAATCACATCAAAATCACGATCCGGGCGTTCTGGAAAAATAAGCTGTTCAGCGGGCTTAATGTAGCCGGCCTGGGGATTGGCATGGCGGCTGTGTGGCTGATGGTGCTTTACGTAGCGGATGAGCTGAGCTATGACCGGTTTCATACCAACGCGGATCGTATTGTCCGGGTTGTTCAACACGCGCAGTGGCCGGGTGGCACCATGAATCTTGCCTCTACGTCGGCCCCCTTTGCGGCAGCATTGAAAAGCGATTACCCGGATGTTGAAAAAACCGTTCGGTTCCATCCCGAAGGTGGTGGACTCATTACGTTCCATGACAAGAAAATGGACGTACCGAACATCTTATTCACCGACCCGACGGTGTTCGGCGTATTTACGTTTCCGTTTCTTTACGGCGATCCCGGTACGGCCCTAAGCAAACCGCAAAGCATCGTTCTGACTAAAAGTGTCGCCGCAAGTCTGTTTGGCGATGCGGGCAAAGCCGTCGGAAAAGTGGTTGAATTCAGCGATCATTTTCCCAATACCGTGACCGGGGTTATCGAAGACGTACCGGCTAACTCACATTTGCAGTTCAGGGCGTTACGGTCCCTTCCCGATAATTACACGAGTGGCTGGCAAAACGCCGAACTCTATACGTATTTGCTCCTGGCGAAGGAAAGCAACCACAAAACCCTGGAAGCCAAACTACCTGATTTCTTCCGGAAATACCTGGAAAAGGAAATGGGGGCGAATGTCGATTACCGGCTGGAGCTTCAGCCGCTGACGTCCATCCATCTTTACTCTCACCTGGGCTATGAAAGCAGTCCAAACGGCAACGCCCGTACCGTTTCCATTTTTGCGGCCGTAGCGGCGCTGATTCTGTTGATTGCCGGCATCAACTACGTAAATTTATTCACGGCCCGCTCCCTGAAACGGACGCGCGAGGTCGGCGTCCGGAAAGCCATAGGCTCGCATCGGCAGCAACTCATCGGGCAATTCCTGACCGAATCGATACTGATGACCTTTCTGGCGGGTTTAGTGAGCGCCGGATTGGTGACTATCGCGTTGCCGTACTTCAACCAGATGGCGGATAAGTCACTGTCGGCCGGGAGTTTACCAAATACGTTGCTGATTGTCGTCCTCTTTTCGCTGACAATCGGCCTGTTGAGCGGACTCTATCCGGCGTTACGAATGTCGGGGTTCCGGCCGGTGGCGGCACTCCGCGGGCAGATTGGCAATCAGTCGGGTAGTCTTATCTTCAAGCAATCGCTGGTGGTGTTTCAGTTCGTTGCAACGGTAGCACTGATTGCCTGTTCGGGTATCGTATACCGGCAGATGCAGTTTGTCATGCACTCGGATTTAGGCTTCAACAAAGAACAGGTAGCCACGTTCCATATCAGTTCCGAAGAGGTTCGCCAACGTATTGATGCGCTCAAAGAAGCGCTGTTACGCAGTCCGTTGATCGAACGTGCGTCGGCGGCCAGCAATCCGATTGGCAATAATAACATCGGTGGTACGGGGATGTTCTTCGAGCAAAACGGTGCGTTTCCGGCCAATGCACAGAAGGTTCAGCGGTTTCTTGTGGATCCGGATTATATCAAGACCTTAGAAATCAAGCTCCTGAGCGGACGCAACTTTTCCGAATCGTTTAAAAGCGATGTATCGAATGCGGTATTGATCAATGAAACGCTGGCCGGACAGCTTGGCCCGAATCCTGTCGGCAAGCGCGTCAAATACGTTATCGATCAGGAAAACCATACCGCCGAAGCCCGCATCATCGGGGTGGTGAAAGACTTTCATACGTATTCGCTTCAGCACAAAATAGAGCCGCTGGTGTTACAGATGCCCGCCGCTTCCGACAAAGATAACCTCTATGTCCGTATCCGGCCCGGCAACGTAACGGAAGCGCTGGCATACATTCAGTCAACGTACCGCAGCTTCGACCCGGCGAATACGCCCGATTTTCATTTCCTGGACGAAAACTTTTCGAAGCAATACAAGGCTGAACAAAAGCAGGGCGACGTGTTACTGACGTTTACGATTCTGGCGGTCCTGATTGCCTGTCTGGGCTTGTTCGGACTGGCCGCTTTTGCCGCTGAGCAACGAACCAAAGAGATTGGGGTGCGCAAAGTCCTCGGTGCTTCGGTGATCAGTATCGTTACGTTGCTTTCCAGAGATTTCCTGAAACTGGTCCTGATCTCCATTGTGATTGCTACGCCGATTGCCTGGTACGCCATGAACCAATGGTTGCAGGAGTTTGCCTACAAAACAGAACTGTCGTGGTGGATCTTCGCCCTGGCGGGCCTGCTGGCTATCGTTATCGCGCTGGTAACCGTCAGTGCCCAAAGCGTAAAAGCCGCACTGGTAAATCCGGTGAAGTCGTTACGTAGCGAATAAGTGAATTGAGATGGTTCGGATTTGTGAGCCTATCATGTCAATAGTGGTGGCACGACTTAGACAGGGCCGCCTGGCGATCGTGCCACCACTGCGCAGCAACCATCAGAACCAACTAAAATAAAATAGCCCCTTTCGCCCGTTTCCGCGTACTAGAGGCAGGTTAGTAATCCGCTGGCCGGAAGCCGCTTATGAAATTACTGCGTGCCCTTTTCCTGTTACTAAAAATCCTGCTGATTTTCCTTGTTCTGGTCGTCGGATATCTGATGGCGGCGCCGCTCTGGAATCATTTTGTTACCTATCCGGCCCTCGAAGCCGATCGGGAGGCGCTGTGGCAGCAATACCGCAAACCAATGCCCATCATCCTCCAAACCGACTATCAGGGCGTGCTGCATGCCCACTGCTACTGGTCACACGACAGCCGTGGCGTACTCACGGAAATCATACCGGCCGCTAAACAGGCCAATCTCGACTTTTTGTTTTTCTCCGACCACAAACGTGCTCCCCTCGACACTTTTCCACGTGCTTACCACGGCACCTTCGACGGCCTGATTGTGGAGTCCGGCACGGAATCCGACGGGTTGATGGTATCTCCTTTGCGCCCAACGGTTGTCAACTGGAAGCAAGGTCTCGACACCGTCATCCGGAATGTCATCAGGCCGGGCGGGCTGGTCCTGTATGTCCATACCGAAGAGGCCCACGATTGGGGTAATCCGGATTATCAGGCCATGGAAATCTACAACATCCATACCGACCTGATTGACGAAAAAAGCGGTATTCTACCGTTTGTACTGAACAGCATGGTTAACAGCGGGCGCTTCAAGCATTGGGGTTACCGGGAGCTGTACGACGAGCAAACGGCGATCATTGCCCGCTGGGACTCCCTCAACCAGCACCGGCGGATTGTCGGTATGGGAGCCGCCGATGCTCATAACAACCAAAGTATCCGTGCCCGCTATACCAAAGACGGCATGGTGGAATGGGTCGGTTCAAACGCCAAAACCCTGAAAATTGTAAAGCCAGGGTTACTGGAAAAGCTGTTGCTGGGCAAACCCGACGCGGCAGGCTGGGCCTACAAAGCCGAGCTTGACACCTACTTCCATTCGTTCAATTTTATCAATACGCATATTTTCAGCGACACCTTATCAAGCAGGGCGCTGAAAAATAACCTTGTTAAAGGCCACGCCTATATTTCGTTCGAGAACCTGGCCAGGGCTAAAGGGTTCAGCTTTTACAGCACCGATGCCCGCCAACATCCTAACGCCATCATGGGCGATTCAATCAACGTTAGTGAGGTTAAGACCCTGAAAGCCGTTTCGCCGTATCCAGTCACCTTCGAACTGTTCCGCAACGGAAAGCAGATCGACCGCAAAGAAAACACCTACGACTATGTTTATACTCAACCTGTAACGGCGGGGAATTACCGCATCGTCGCGCGTGTACACCTGAGCGACAAATGGGTGCCCTGGGTGTATACCAATCCGATTTACGTTTACTGACCATGAAAAAGTGGTTGAAAAAAGCCGGTAAGGTACTGGGGCTGACAATCCTCGCACTAACCATCGTAGGGTACTTCTATGTGCTTCTGCCGTTCTGGGGCATTCCCTTCAATAAACAGCGGCATGGCCGGCCGCCCCTGACACCGGCATGGGCCCTTGAATGCTGGCTGTGGGAGGACGACCGCAATACAGCCGGCTATGTCGACACGCTGCTGGCGGGCTACGCCGCTCACGACATTCCGGTGCGTACCATCCTGATTGACAGTCCGTGGAGCCTTCGTTACAACGATTTTACGGTCGATACCAGCCGCTATCCGTCGCCCGGACGGTGGTTCACCGGCTTGCAGGATAAAGGTTATCGTGTCGTATTGTGGATGACCTCAATGGTCGACAGTTACAGTAAAGACACAAAAATTCAGGAGTCGGAACCGTGGTTTGAGGCGGCAAAACAGAAAGGCTACCTGGCCGGTAACGGCGAACAGATTAAGTGGTGGAAAGGTAAGGGCGGCTTCATCGACTATACCAATCCGGAAGCGATGCGCTGGTGGCGGGGCCTGCAGCAACAGGTGTTCGATTTCGGCATTGACGGCTGGAAACTCGACGGCACCGGCACTCTCTTCCGGCATCAGGTCGGCCCGATACCGGTCCCTTACCAGAAAGCTGCCGGTGGCTGGATGACTACACGGCAATACATGGACCACTACTACCGCGACGAATATAAACACGGCCTTACGCAGAATCCGGAGTTTGTGACCCTGTCGCGGGCAATGGATCGCGGCTTTCATCCCGAAGGTTTTGCCCCGATTGATGCCTCGCCCGTTAACTGGGTCGGGGATCAGAAACATTACTGGCAGACGCCGGCCCGTGCGGGTAGCGGTGAGGGTACGCAGAAAGACATTGCGCTCGACGGCGTACAGGGTTTTGAATCAGCCATTCAAAGCATCCTGAAAAGTGCGGCACTCGGCTATAACGTCATCGGCTCCGACATTGCCGGTTTTTCGGGCGATAGCATCCCGCCACGGCTCTACATCCGGTGGGCGCAGTTTTCGGCCTTTTGCGGGCTATTTCTGAACGGCGGACATGGCGAACGGGCACTCTGGAAACGAAGTCCGCAGCAACTCAGCATTATCCGGACTTACTCATGGCTGCATACCGAACTCATTCCGTATATGTACAGCTACGTGGTTTCGGGCCATCAGGGCGGGCCTGTCCTGCAACGGCCCGTCGACGGCAAATACCATTACCTGTTCGGGGATCACCTGCTGGTTGCACCAATCTACAAAGATGACCTGAGCAATACGGTAACACTGCCCGCCGGGCAGTGGCGGTACTGGTTTGACGATGGCAAGCTACTGGACGGCGGGCAGACCCTGACACGGGACTTTCCGCTGGAGCAGTTTCCGGTCTTTATCCGGGAAGGAGCCGTCATTCCGCTATCAGTCCAACGCCCCTATACGGGCCTGGGCGACAGCCTGTCAACGGGTTATCTGACGTGGCTCATCTACCCGAAAGATAAAACCACCTTCACTACCTACAACCCCAAATCACAGGCGCCGACATCGCTGACAGTTGACCGGCAGGACAAAACACTGCGCTTACAGTTCAGCGGCCAACAACAACCGCACATTCTCCGCATTCATCTTGACAAACCACCGCGCCGGATCGAACGCGACGGCCATGTGCTCAACAAAGAGGAATACGAGTATGTATCCCCTCAGAAGAAGCTGATCATCAAAACCGACACCTACACACAGGGGCAGTATACCGTCTCTTTTTAGTTTTTTTGGGCCACAAAGGCACAAGGACAAGAAGGGGCACAAAGTTGTTTTTAAACTAAAAAACTTCGTACTTCTTCTTACCCTTATGTCTTCATGGTTAAAAAACTTCGTGCTCCTTTGGTTCTTTCCGCCTTTGTGGCTAATTACCGTAATGCGCCAGCGCCGCCCGGAACGAATCCGCAATGGCCTTTGCCAGACTCACCGGTTGTAAAACGGTCAGGTCTTCGCCATAGCTGCGGAGGTGCATCATCAGGTCGCGGTTCGGCGCTAACCGCAGCCGGACCACACAAGCCTCGTCGGTGTCGCTGAGCACCTCCTGCGTCTGATGGATCGGCTTGGCCTTTACGTAGCGCCCGCGCAGAGGCGTAAACGACAGAATAATATCCTCTACCGGTCCGCTGCTGTCGGTAATGCCGTAAATGTGGTTAAACAGCTCGCTGACGTTGTTCATGATCGATTCGGGCACGTTGCAGGGCTCATCCAGAATTTCCAGATCACTCATGCGGTCGAGGGCGAAGGTCCGCTCCTGCCCCGTTTTTTCGTCGTACCCGATCACATACCAGCTGTCCCATACCTCGCGCAGCAGAATCGGGTGCAGGGCCCGCAGACGGGGCAATTCCGTTTCCTTAACCGCTTTGGGATCGTTATTGTCGTATTTGCTGTACCGGAACGCTACCTGCCGGTTCTGGTTTACGGCGCGGATCAGCACCGGTACATAATGCCGGTTACCACCCAGAATCCGCTCTTCGACGTAAACAACCCTCCGCGTCGGTGTATCGGTTTTTACCTCGCGTATAATGTCAAGGCTCTGGCGTACTTTCTGCAAGGCATTGCTCAGTTCATCGGCTACGGAATCGCCCTGGGTAGCCGCCAGTACTTCGCGGGCATAGTCGAGGGCTTCCATGTCGTCGGGGTTCAGCATGAGCGTCAGCAACCGGAACTGCGGGTCGGTGTAATAATAACCGTCCCTTCGTTTGTCGTAGGCAATCGGCGCATCATGGTCTTCGCGCAGCCGTTGTATATCTTTTTCCAGCGACGATACGGACCGGATGCCGCACTTGTCCCGGCAGATTTCGAACAACCGCTGTTTAGAAAACTGTTTCGGATACTGACTGATCAACTCATCAATCAGGCGGTAGCGCTGAAAGGCAGATCGGGTAATGGGCATGCTAAAGAGCGATAGAGTGAAAGAGATAAAGAGCGAATGAATGTGATCATTCTGTTTTTATGTGCTCTATGTGTCTATGTGGTAAACCATTTTACGGGCGTTCGAAAACAGTTTTACGATTTGTTGACACGACAATTTTACTAAAAAAATTTCCTTTCGAAAAGAAGAACGTAAAAAGATTACGTTTTGACACCTGTACCTTTGTCCCATCAGTAAACAACAGATACCCATGAACGCAAGAAAGCGCTGCTTCGCATGAGGCAGCGCTTTCTTCTTTTACCGGCTTGCAGCATTAATTTGCCGTCAGCCAGCCCATGAGTGAGCTGCCGTCAGCGTATTTGATATTTTCGATTTTCCAGCGTTCCTTCTCCTGCCGCAGCAAAAACTGCACGTTCTGCTTCTCTCCGAAATTCTCGAACGATACCGTAACCGTAGCCACACCGTTCTGGATGGCCGCCTTGCCAAACGTCCGTTTTTTAATGTCCATATCCTGCGCATTGTAGAGAGGATCAGCTCCGATAGCCCCGACCTCGTCCTGATGCGACACAACATCTTTCCAGATCAGATCGGCCAGTTTTTTCACAAAATACAGATCAACGGAAGCCCGGCTTTTGGTCTGAAAGAACGGACTCTGGTCCTCATCGTGGTGTTTATACAGGTCTTTAACAACCGATTCCGGCGTTTTCGGGGGTGTTGCCGGAACTTGCGGGAATGCACTGAAAGCGATTAACAAGCAGATAATGAATGTAATAAATCGTTTAAACATACGGCTTAGGCTTTAGGCGGGAAAGATGCATAAAAAGGCGGAAAAAATATTTTCTGAATAAAAAAATCACAAAAAAAGAAGAACATAAAAAGATTACGTTCATGGGAGTGAATCTTTGTATCACCAAGGACAACACGTAAACTGAATGCTAAACGACAAAGCTCATGAACACCTCATTCCAACTCCGCTCCCCTTTGCACGCCAGCCCGGTTATGGGCGGTACCGCAGCACGGCCGCACCGTAAACCGGCCAGCTTATCGGCCAACCAGCTTATGGCCGTTGAACTGGGCCTTTTTTTACTGGCAGAACTTACCCCGACAGCTTCTCCGGCTATACTCCCTGGTCTGCTGACCACCACAACACCATCCGATATGGTCCGGCCTGCTGCCTGGACAGCAAAACAACTCCGTTACCTCAACCGCGCCCGGCTGCTGATCGGCCAGTTTATGCAGCCGGCCTTGTGGCAAAGCCAGCTCGAGCGTTATGCCAACCTGCCGGAACACCTGCAGGCCTATGACATCAGCCAGGACCGTACGCGGTTCTGCACGAAAAAAGTCGGCTTCAGCCGCAACCGCATCTTTACCCTGAAACGTTTGTTTGACTAATCCCCGGACACAATGTATCGCATTAGCCTGCCCCCTGCACAGAATCCGCAAAATCAAGTTACAACCAACCACACAAACCCTATGCTTGGTGCTGTCATTCAACGCGTAAAAGACTGGATCAGTCCGGCCGACGCCCTGAAAACGATTCAGACCGTTACGGTGCCGGCGGCACACACGGCGACTACGGTATCGACCACGCTAACCCCGCAACAGGCGGCGGAGACGGGCCTGAAACTAGTCCTGCGGGTCAGCAAGCTGATCATGGTGACGGCCGAAAATAACAACAAATACTATGAAATGCGGGAGCAGGCCGATGGCACCTTTACCGTTGAATACGGCCGGATCGGCGGCTCAAAGGCCGTGGCAACCTATCCGGTTAACCTGTGGGACAAGAAGTTTCGGGAGAAGGTAGCGAAGGGCTATGTTGACCAAACCCACCTGTTTGCCGTGCAGGGTCCCTCAACCGATGCGTCCGGCATTAAAGACGAGGCAGTCCGGGGCCTGATCAGCCGCCTGATGGAACTGGCCAACCGGTCGATTTCGCAGAACTACGTCGTCACCGCGGATCAGGTAACGCGTAAACAGGTTGAACGGGCACAGGAAATCCTTGACGAACTGGCCTCCATGCTGAAACAGGATCTGGATCCGCAGGAGTTTAATACCCGGCTCATTGAACTCTTCAAGATCATTCCCCGCAAGATGGGTAAGGTCACCGATCATCTGCTGAAAATAAAGCCGGCGGATAAGGACGCACTTCAGCAACTTCACAATCAGGTGGCCGGCGAACAGGACACACTCGATGTCATGCGCGGGCAAGTGGAAATGAACGAACAACAGGCTGCACCCGACGAAGCGCCTAAAGACCTCCTGGCTGGCCTGAACCTGACCGTTGCGCCGGTCACCGACGAACGGGTGATTACCCTGATTAAGCGCATGATGGGTACCGATGCCAACAAGTTTGATGCGGCATTCAGCGTTCGCCATGAACGTACACAGACCGCCTTTGATGCCCATATCAGTCAGAGTCACACCCCGAAAACGCAGCTGCTCTGGCACGGCAGCCGCTCCGAAAACTGGATGTCGATTCTGAAAAGCGGGCTGGTACTGCGACCGGCAAACGCGGTGATTAACGGCAAAATGTTTGGCCACGGTATTTACTTCGCCGATCAGTTCAGTAAATCGCTCAACTACACATCGCTGCACGGGGCTACCTGGGCGCGGGGTAATCAGCGGGAAGGGTATCTGGCTATTTACGAAGTTCACGTCGGCGAACAACTCGAACTGACACAGCATGAAGGCTGGCACATGTCGCTGAACGAACAGGCGTTACACAAGATTAACCGGCGCTACGATTCGGTCTTTGCGCGCCGGGGAATCAGCCTGCTGAAGAATGAGTACATCGTTTATAACCAGGCGCAGTGCACCGTGCGCTACATGGTCAGAATCAAGATTTAATGAATTGGCAACTACATATTCGAAACCTAATTAAACGCACTCGTGCGTATTTCTTTCCGATGAAAGCTGGACTGAAGAAAATCGACAAACAGGCCGTTCGAATGGCGGCCACCACCCTGATTCTGGCCGAAGGCAGCACCACCACGCTCGGGGTGAAGCTTTATCTGCGCCAGCGCGGCTACGAAGTATATCAGTCCGACGTTTCAGACTGTCTGTTCGATGTCGCGAAACGTGAAGGCTGGTCTATAAATGATAATGGCTCGTTCCGGGTCTACTATTTCCCAAGCCTGCGGATCATGGCCCAATAACGCAGCAACGGCCGCCGTGCGGCAATGGGATGCGTGCAGAATAGTATTTCGTTTTCAGATAATTACGGTAGTTTGGTTCTAACTAACAACCCCCGGTCAGATTCTGGCCGGGGGTTTTCGTTGTTTGCCACAAAGACGGGAAGAACCGGAGTGGCACGAAGCATAAATTAGCGCAAAAACTTCGTACGGCTTTCTGTCTTCGTGGCTAACATTGAGCGACTTGGCGAAAAAAAAGTGAATTTTTTCTGAACATTTCCGGAAGAACGTAAAAAGATTACGTTTATAGGGTTGCATCTTTGTTATGTACAGTAAACAACAACCCTATGAACGTGATGCCAACTTCCGTAAATGCCACAAATCCTTACTCATACACGGCAAACCTGCTGCGTTGGCAGGAGCCGATGGCCTTTAGTCTGCGCTACCGGTACAACCTGCCGGGGCAGTTAGCAAACCGGATGCTGAACGTAGAACTAGGCCTGTATGTACTCTCTGAACTGATGCCTTATGCGCCGGCCGAATCGCTGCCGGATTTGCTGAACGGCGAAGGCGCAGCCTTTCGCAGCCGCCCGGTCTGGACCCCGCGCCAGCACAGCTACCTGCAACGGGTACGCACCTTGCTGGCTCCGTATCAGAACCGGCTTGTGTGGCAGAGTGCTCTTCAGAAATACAGCACGCTGTCGCCCGAAGCACGGTTGTTTTCAGTCAATCCGTTCAGCGGCCTGAACACCGAGATCAGCAGCTACTCCCTCCGCGAACGCCTCGCGCTCCTTCGCCGGGCGTTGCTGGTATAAACGCCTTGTATTACGGAATGATATTCCGTGGGCCGTCAGACCATAAAAGCCTGTAGCGGCACGGAATATCATTCCGTGATACAGCTTAAAACGCGTAGCGAAGCGTAACACCGTACGTGCGCGGGTCGCCCACGATACCGGCATAGTGGCCGGCACTGCCCGGTGCGGCCAGCAACTGCTCGTAGTAATTGGTATTGAACAGGTTACGTCCCCAAATGAAGATGGTGATGCCATTCGACGCCCGGAAGCCTAAGCGGCTGTTGAACAGGCTGTAGCCATCAATATTCAGGTATTTCGACGGCGACGGGCTCGATGAAAACGACGACCGGTAAAAACCATCCACCCCGAAGAAATAATTACCCTTCAGGCCGATCAGACTGCCACGGGCTGTAACCTCACCGCCAACTGATCCCGACCATTTCGAAATGCCCGGCAACACACCGCCCGAAACATCCTTAAAGGCCTGCTCACCACCGGTCTCTTCGAGTGGTACCGGCGCATTTTTGAACGACACATACTTACCGTCTGTATAAGCCACCGCTGCGTTCAGCGTCAGGCGATTAGCCACGCGGATATTTCCGTCCAGTTCAACGCCCAATACACGTACCTTCTCGGCATTGGCCAGGTAACCACGATTTACGCCCGGCTCCGGCGTCTGCACCTGTGTCTGGTAGTCTTTAATGTCAGTATAGTGGAATGTCAGGTTCAGTACTGAATTTGGCGATGGCTTCGTTTTCACTCCCAATTCGCGGTGCGTCACAAATTCGGGCTTTACTTTCGCCAGATCGAGCAGTACCTGACCGTTAGCCGTTGGCAATCCGCCGATGTTTACCCCGATCGGCTTATAGCTAACCGAAAACGTACCGAATGCATTGATGGCTTTTGCGGCTTTGTACTGGAGCGTCAGCTGACCCGAGAAATTACCACCGTCTACTTCAGTATCAAATGCCTGATTGGTGTAAACCGCATTTTTCAGAGCCACCAGGGCAGGGTCGGTGGTTTGCAGGCCGCCGTACGTCTGCCGGCTGTAGTTGGCAATTTTCTTGTCGTAGTTGTAGCGGATACCCGGCAACACGTGAATGCGGTCGGTGATGGCCCAGTCGGCCTGACCGAAGACGGCAAGACTCGTGCTGCGAATCCGGTTGGTCGTGCGGATACCGAAATTATCAAACAGACCCGGTGTTTTCCAGAGCGCACTGGTTGAGCTCTGCGCAAAACGCCACTGGGCCGAGCCCGCTTCCTCGGTCTGTACCGGATCTGATTTCAGGTCCTGCCAAAGGCCAAATACGCCGACTACACCACTTATCCGGGAAGACAATTTACCCGCATACCGGATTTCCTGTGACCACTGATCATGGATGGAATTCCCGGCCGAAATCGTAAATACCGGCAGTCCGATGTAATCGCGGTCGTTCAGGGGTGTCCAGTGCCAGTAACGCCATGCCGAGGTAGAGGTCAGGGTGCCACCACCGATTTTGATGTCGGCATTCACTGATACGCCACCCAGCTGGTTATCAGCCTTCGATGGTGTATCCAGATCGACAATACGCTCAAATGCGCTTGAATACGGCAGTTTATAGCCCAGATCGGCAATAATCGCGTTGAACTGACGGTAAGCGGCCCGTTTGGTTGGCACCACACCTGCCACCGGCCAGCCATAACCGTTTGGCTTCTGGTTTGATACGTCTCCGATCAGAGTGATTTTTACGTTTTCGGTTGGTGTATACAACAACTGGCCACGTACACCGATGTTGTTGATGTCGTTGATCCGCTGCTGCGTATGGACGTTAAAGAAAGTTCCGTCCCGTTGTGTGCCCGTAAACGATATCCGTGTTGCCAGTTTCTTGCTCAGTGGCCCCGTCAGCGAGCCTTTGGCCTGAATAAAGCCATAATTTCCGTAGCTCAGCTCAAAGCTGCCACCCGCCGTAAAGGCAGCGGCGCGGGTCGAAATATTAAATGCCCCGGCGGTCGTGTTCTTGCCGAACAGCGTTCCCTGTGGTCCGCGTAACACCTCAACCTGCTCAATGTCAACGAAGTCAAGGGCGGTTGCTGCCGGACGGGCGAAATAAACGCCGTCTACGTAGAAACCGACGCCCGGATCAATACCGTCATTGGTTAAGCCGTACGTAGAACCTAATCCGCGGATGTTGAGCGTGGTATTGCGGGCATTCGACGCATAGAGCTGCACCGTCGGCACCAGTTCTTTCAGCCGGTTCACGTTGAAGGCACCGGCATCTTCGGCACGGGTACCGCCTACCACCGAAATCGGAATCGGAACATCCTGCGAGGACTCCTGACGGCGACGCGACGTAATGACCACATCGTCGAGCTGATTGGTCCCTTCTGAAAGCTGAATAACCGTATTACTCTCGTTAATAATAACTTCTTTGGTCTGGAAACCAACAAACGAAACAACGACTGTAAACGGCAGTTTCTGACCGGTAATGAGCTTAAACTGACCGTCCTGATCGGTTGTACTTCCATTGGTAGTTCCCTTAATGGTAACGGTCGCTCCGATAAGCTGTTCTTTGGTGCGGGCGTCCACAATTTTACCGCTGACAGTGGCATTAATGACCGGAGCGTTCTGCGCCGGAGAAAACAAGGGCGACAATAAGACTGATAGCAGAATGATGGATGTTAAAAATCGGCTCATGCGAGTGAATGTTTACATAATTAATAATACAAAGTCTATAGAATTAATATTTTATTAGAGTGAAATGTTGTTAGATCAACTACCCTCCGGTTAATTCCCCTAATACTCCTGGTATTAGATAGACTTTTAGTACTTTTAATCTATAATTTTTATAGATTTTATGCAAATAAAAAGCTCTCTCCTCCTTTTATCCAAATTTGAACCAGGAGAAAAGACAAAATGGACGATATTCTTAGATAATTACAATTAACCGGTGTAATCAGTCAAATCCGTAGAGACGCAATATCTTGCGTCTCCTGATGCGTAAGCCAGCTTCAATGATAGAATAGTAGTAGTAAGCTATAATCCGGGCATACAATGCCGTTGACTGAGACGCAAAATATTGCGTCTCTACAGAGATTGCAGCCAGCCAATGTTGCGTTCAACGATTT
This sequence comes from Arsenicibacter sp., assembly GCA_965247375.1. Classification (GTDB taxonomy): domain Bacteria; phylum Bacteroidota; class Bacteroidia; order Cytophagales; family Spirosomataceae; genus Arsenicibacter. The sequence goes on along the minus strand of CBDFHU010000160.1, from coordinate 33,659 downwards.
CGACCACGACAACATCCGGTTTTTCGGCCTGTACCAGGGCCGGATTCAGATGACTGCTCCGGACAAAATAAGCCTCACGGAAGTAGCCGGGCAGGAATTGGGTCATGCTGTGGCTGAACGAATCGCCGATAAACAGCAGCTTAGGCCGTTTCGGGTCAGTACCGGTGAAGCGAAGCGACGGAAACCCGTATTCATCATTCGGGACGGTGGCCGTTTGTTTCGATGAGACAAGCGGTGCGGGTTTTATTTCGTAGAAAACCGAGTCTTTCACCTCTTCCTGCAAAGTCAGCATCTGCACCAGATCGCCCCCGGCACCCCGCATCTGCCTGATTTCGTAATTTCCCGCCAGCGGTGCCGGTATCGCCGGTACATCCTGCCGGATACGGTTCAGCAGAGCCGCACAACCAATCAGTGTGCCATAATCATTCCAGTGGGTATCGGTCTGGTAATACACTACATGGTCTTTCTTAGCCGCCCGGAGCGTATCCCGGATATCGACAAACGGAATGGTTGTATGACCGGTCAGATACTGCTTCAGCACGTCCAGCCGCGACGGCGCCGGTGAGACGGCGACGTTGTCGGGCAGGTTTTCCGGGTAAACCGAGTGGGAGTCGGGCGCAATCATTACATACAACCGGATGCCTTGTTTGGCCAGATCACGCTGATACGTCAGCAGCCGGTCGGTGATGATGCGTGCCGAATCGACCGACAGCGGATACAGGTTCCGGTGCTGATCGATCACGTTGTTGTAGCTGTTACCCAAATAATGCCAGCCGTTTTTGCCCACCACGACTTTCTCAGGCAGCGGCGATTCGCCCAGAATCCGGTATTTCCAGCGGCTGTACGCATAAAACAAGGCATTCCGCCAGCCAAAGTTTTCTTTGTAATACTGGTCGAATTGCCGGATAAAGGTATTGACATGCGGGAAATGCAGGGCCGGCATTCCGCCCATCCGCCGGTTTTCTGTACTCTTAAACGCATTCGACAACCCCAGCACCTGATCGGCCAGCGGCAGGATCAGCAAGGCAGCAAAGCCAAAGGCAAGTATGGTAAAACGAGGTGATTTCATGGGTGTTAAAGAGTGAAAGACAGAAAGAGCGAAAGAGTGAACGGGTTCTGCCCCACTTCCTTAGTCGCTTCACAATTTTTAGGTTAAAACCGGAAATAGATAAACGGGTTGTAGGTATCGGCGGCCAGATACATGACCGACGCAATGAACAGCCCGAACAGCATCACCGAATAAACGGTTTCGCGCAGGGTAACGGCCGGCAAACCCGTCCATTGCTTCTGAAACCAATGATAGACCGGTGTAGCCACCACAAATCCAATAAAAAACGTAATCAGGATTTCGGTGCTGAGGAAGAACGTAACCGGATAGCCAACCGGCTCCTGCACCGCCCCGCCTCCAGCCATTTTCTGTAAATAGGCCAGGGCCTGTGTCAGGTCATCGGCCCGAAAAAATACCCAGCCGACCATGACTACCAGCAGCGTGTACATATGTGCCAGAAAAGCCGGCAGGCGGTTCAGTACCTTACTGAAACCGGCCCGTTCGATGAGCAGAAACAGGCCGTGGTACAGTCCCCAGACGATAAAATTCCAGCTCGCCCCGTGCCAGAGACCCGTTACAAAAAACACAATCAGCAGGTTACGGTACGTTTTAAACTCACTGCCCCGATTACCGCCCAGCGGGATGTACACGTAATCACGGAACCAGCTGGACAGCGAGATATGCCAGCGCCGCCAGAAATCCTGGATGGAACGCGCAATGTATGGGTAATTAAAGTTCTCCTTAAAGTCAAAGCCAACCATCTTTCCCAGACCGATCGCCATGTCGGAATACCCCGAAAAGTCAAAGTAAATCTGAAGGCTGTAGGCCGTGATACCCAGCCAGGCCGTGGCGGTCGATAGCTGACTGAAATCCGCGTCAAAAATCTCATCGGCAATGGCCGCAAACGTGTTGGCTAACAGAATTTTCTTGGCCATCCCGATGATAAACCGCTCGGAGCCTACCCCGAATTTCTGTATCGATACATGCCGTTCGGCCAGTTCAGGGGCAATGTCGGCATAGCGCACAATCGGACCGGCAATCTGATGCGGAAACATGGCCACGTAGGTACCATAGTCCAGAAAACTCTTGTTGGCCCGGATACGGCCCCAGTAAATATCGAGTGTATAGGAAATGCCCTGAAAGGTGTAAAAGCTGATCCCGATCGGTAAGGCAATCTGCGCCATTTTCAGGCTGTCGGCCACCGGCAATTCCAGCGCCATAGCCACGCTCCGGACCGTGTCAACCGCGAAATTGCTGTATTTGAAGTAAAACAGCAGGGCCAGACTACCCACCAGTGAGACCCACAGACCAGGTTTCCGCTGCCCCTGTTCAATCAGGCGGCCAGCTAAGAAGTTGATCAGTGCCGACAGCAGCAAGATAAATACGACGACTCCTTCTCCCCACGCATAGAAGACGAGGCTCGCCCCGAACAAAAATGCGTTCTGCCACCGCTGCGGCAGTAAGTAGTAGATAATCAGGAAGAACGGCAGGTAGAGAAATAAAAATATGGCAGAACTAAATAGCATTGATCAACCGTGTTTGGGGCCAAATTTACTATTCCGGCTGAAGAAATTGCGTTTTCGGCCCGAATACTTAGGAACCGTCATGTAAAGCCATGCCCCGGTTGTAAACGACAAAGGCATCCTGCCGATTATACTGACAGGATGCCTTTGGTATCAAGTTCCCGGTACCGGTAATCAGAAAAACGAAATCCGTAAGACCCACGGGCTACCATACACCTGAGTAGAACTAGTGTTATAATTCAGGTTATACAAAGCCGACAGGTTAATCCCCGCCAGCCGCCCGATTCGCTGCGAATAGGTTACGCCTACCAGCGGGCTGGCAATCCACGTCCGATTCACTGGCAACCCGGCCCCGTTGTAGTTATCCTGCACGCTGATGCTTTCCAGCTCACCGTGCGCATACAGGTTCGGAATAATCTTTGGTACGATTTCGTACATCCCGAACAAACGGCCACCGTATTGATTGGCAGTATAGTTATAGCGTTGCCCGGCCCGGTCATAGAGCTTCAGACGGGTATATACATAGTTGACACCCACCCCGAGAACAGCACGCTCCGAGGCCTGATAGGCGACCACAGGCGATACCCCGATGCTGAACGGGTTGCCGATAGACAGACCGCTGATCCCGCCGCCAAACCGCAGCCGCTGCGTAAATGGCAACGGATTACCTTCGGGTGTACGCGATCGCAGCGGGTCCTGGGCACCCCGTTCGCCACGCTCTTCGGGGTCTGCGGTGATCTGTCCGAATGCCAGACTGCTGGTTAGTAATGAGGTCAGCAGCAGAAATTTACCAATATGTCTCATAATGAACTGTTACGACAAAATAATTACTTAATACAAACGAAAAAAAGTTCTTTTTTAGCGCACCCCTAAAAGTCAACTTCTTTTACTTCGGGGTCGCTCAGGAGTCGTTTAATGCACCGTTCATGCGCCTTTTCGGGACCATGTACCCGCCAGTGGCCGGTGATTTCATTTCCTATACGCTGCTGCGTGCCGCGGTGTGGCGACAAACCGCACTCTTTAAAGAAATTCTCATACTGAACCAGCGTTTTATGGCGGAACGGGGTTACGATCCGGTAATCACGCACCTGATTGATCCGGCTGATCCACTTCGAGGCCTGCGTCAGAAACAACAACGCGCTTACCATAAATACGGAGCCGATGATGGCAATGCCATACTCTCCGGCCCCCAGACACATCCCCAATGCCCCAATGCCCCAGACCGTAGCGGCCGTGGTCAGGCCCCGGACCCGGCTGTCTTCCTTAAAAATAATACCCGCTCCGAGAAAGCCAATGCCGTTGACAATGTTTGCCGCAATCCGGTCGCCGCTGTTGCCAATGCGTTCCGAAGCCAGCGTAAAAAGTGCTGACCCGACGCAGATCATAATCATTGTCCGGAAACCCGCCGATTTTCCGTGGTATTCGCGCTCGGCACCGACAATGCCCCCGATCAGTACGGCTAAAGTAAGCCGGATAAAATCTTCTGTATAAAATTCCATACCACACGCATGACGAGTGTTTAGCTTCCAGGAACAGGGCCGCCTGGCGACCGTCCGCGGCTCAAAACTTCCTGGAAGCTAAACACTCGTAAGAAACCCTTTTTACCTGAAAACCGTTAGTCTTAAGATACAGTTTGTTAATTTCACTGAATGAATTCTGCTGTCGAGAATCTAACACCTGCCGGCATAGATCACCTTGATCCCAAGAGCCATATTATCATTAAGGGAGCGAAGGTACACAATCTGAAAAATATAGACGTTGCCATCCCGCGTAACAAACTCGTTGTCGTAACGGGTTTGTCCGGCTCGGGCAAATCGTCGCTGGCTTTCGATACCCTTTTTGCCGAGGGACAACGTATGTATGTCGAAAGCCTGAGTTCGTATGCGCGCCAGTTTCTGGGCCGCATGGAAAAACCCGAGGTCGAATACATCAAGGGTGTGTCGCCGGCTATTGCCATCGAACAAAAAGTAACGAGTCGGAATCCACGGTCAACCGTTGGAACGACGACCGAAATTTATGATTATCTGAAACTGCTCTTTGCGCGGGTCGGCGTAACCTATTCACCGGTGTCGGGGCAACCTGTCCGGAAAGATACGGTCACCAGTGTGGTCAATTATCTCTACACCTTCCCTGCCGGACAGCGTGTGATGGTGATGGCTCCGCTCCAGATCCGCGACGGCCGCACCCTGGCCGATGAGCTTAAAATCCTGCTTCAGAAGGGCTATACCCGGATCGTGATTGGTGAGAAAATGGTTTTTCTGGAAGAAATTCTGGAAGCCGGCTTCATGATACTGGACGAACAACAGGTTGCTCTGGCCGACATCCGGTCACAGGCCCCGGATATCTCCGTACTTATTGACCGCAGTACGGTACAGTTCGATGCTGAAGGCAAGCCCGACGAAGACAACCAGTACCGGTTTTCAGACTCCGTGCAGACCGCTTTCAGCGAAGGCGACGGCGTTTGCCGGATCGACATCATGGGCGTTGAATCGCGGGTATTCTCCGATAAGTTTGAACTGGATGGTATTCAGTTTGAAGAACCAAGCGTGAACCTGTTCACGTTCAATAACCCTTACGGTGCCTGCCGTCGCTGCGACGGTTTCGGCAAGGTGCTGGGCATTGACCCCGATCTGGTCTTTCCCGACAAGAGCCTGTCGGTCTTCGAAGGAGCCATTGCGCCGTGGCGCAGCGAGAAAATGAGCGATGAATGGCTCCGGCCGCTGCTCCGGAACGGCATCCGCTTCGACTTCCCGATTCACCGGCCTTACCGCGACCTGAGCGAACAGGAAAAAGAAGTACTCTGGACGGGTAACAAATACTTCAGCGGTCTCAACGCATTTTTCGAATACGTAGAAAGTCAGACATTTAAGGTACAGTACCGCGTGATGCTGTCGCGGTATCGCGGCAAAACAACCTGTCCTGAATGCCGTGGTTCACGGCTGCGTAAAGATGCCAGTTACGTAAAAATGCCTGGCTCTCCGGCCATCGGAAAGGAACACGTATCTATCACGGATCTGGTGCTGATGCCGATCGGTGGCGTAGCAACCTATTTCCGAGAACTGGAATTACCCGACGGCCAGAAACAGGTTGCCACCCGCATCCTGATCGAAATCCGGAACCGGCTCGATTATATGGAACGGGTAGGTCTTGGCTATCTCACGCTGAACCGGCTCACCAATTCCCTTTCCGGCGGTGAATACCAGCGCATTAAACTGGCAACTTCGCTGGGCTCAGCGCTGGTAGGCTCCATGTATATTCTTGATGAACCCAGTATCGGCCTCCACCCGCGTGATACGCAACGGCTCGTCAGCGTGCTTGAATCGCTGCGCGACATGGGCAATACGGTGATTGTGGTCGAACATGAAGAAGAAATGATGCGGGCGGCCGATCAGCTGATTGACATCGGCCCCGATGCCGGCGTACACGGCGGTCAGCTGATGTTCCAGGGCACATGGCAGGACATCATGGACGATGCCGGCCGGACCGGCACCGAAAGCCCGGGGCGTGCCTCGCATACGATTAACTTCCTGACGGGCCGCGACAGCATACCAACGCCATCGTTCCGCCGCAGTCCGGTGAACTACATTGACCTGAAGGGCGCATCTGAAAACAACCTCAAAGACGTTGATGTACGCTTCCCGCTCAATACGCTTACGGTGGTAACCGGCGTATCGGGTTCGGGAAAAAGTACGCTGATCCGCAAGGTATTATATCCGGCACTCAGCCGCCTGAAAAGGCGAGTCCGCCGAAGAAGCCGGCAAATTCACTGAGCTGGAAGGCAGCGTCGATATGATCAAGGCTATTGAAATGATCGACCAGAATCCGATCGGGAAATCGTCGCGGTCGAACCCGGTCACCTACATCAAAGCTTATGATTACCTGCGGCAGGTCATGGCCGAGCAGCCGCTGTCGAAAGCGCGGGGCTATAAACCATCGCACTTCTCGTTCAACGTAGAGGGTGGCCGCTGTGAGGTGTGCCAGGGTGAGGGCGAAGTAAAAGTTGAAATGCAGTTCATGGCCGACATTTATCTTAAATGCGAAGGCTGTAACGGCCGCCGCTTTAAGCAGGAGGTACTGGAGGTTACGCTGGCCGGCAAAAACGTGTCGGATATGCTCGACATGACCGTTGACGAAGCCATTGCCTTTTTCCGCGAAAATGAGCCTAAAATGGCCGATAAGCTGATGCCGTTGCAGGAAGTAGGGCTTGGCTATATCGGTCTTGGCCAATCGGCAAATACGCTGTCGGGCGGTGAGGCGCAGCGGGTTAAGCTGGCCTCATTCCTGAGCAAGGGGAACGCTAACAAAGGACAGACACTCTTTATTTTCGACGAACCGACGACTGGTCTTCACTTTCATGATATCCGGAAACTGCTGAAAGCCATCAACGCGCTCGTCGATCAGGGCGATTCGGTGATCATCATCGAACACAATACCGAAATCATCAAAAGTGCCGATTACATTATTGATCTCGGGCCGGAAGGCGGTGATGCCGGCGGGTACGTGACCTTTACCGGAACGCCCGAAGAAATGACCCGACTCCCCGAAGGTCAGAACTTTACCGCCGACTTTTTACGCGGAAAGCTTTGATAATGGACAATGGATAATGCCGGCAAGCACATTATTCATTGTCCATTTTACAGTATCCCTTTTGCACTACTCATTCCTATGAAGCACATTTTCACCCTTGTACTAGCCCTATTGTGTCTGTCGGCCTGTAAAAAGAGCCGGCAGAGCCCACCGAACCGGCCTCTACCTCGACAGGCCTGGCAATAGGCCTCAACAGCCCCGGTCAGACGGGTGGTCAGGCAGTGGCCACTGACGGCAGCGACAATTTTATCGTTGCCAGTGTATTTGCGGGGGCGCTTGCCGGGCATAACCTGACTGCGGCCGGAACCGCCGATATCCACCTCGCCAAATACGACAAAAACGGCACCTTACTCTGGGAACGCACCGCTGGCGGGGCAGGCGTCTCGACTACACCAACCGGCGTTGAAACCGACGCACAAGGCAACATTTATGTGCTGGGTTATTTCGGCGGCAGCGGCAGCAACCAGACCGCTGCATTCGGCACAAAAACCGTTACCGGCAAAAGCGGCAACGACGCGTTTCTGGCCAAATACGATCCTGCCGGAGTAATCCAATGGGTGCTGAGCCTGGGCAACACAACCGGCACTACCGATGAGCGCGCCTGTGACCTGACCATCGACGGGACTGGTAACCTGTACCTGACCGGTGCCTTTGCCGGCACGGTCAACTTCAACCCGTTGGGTCAGACTGCCCGTACACTGATGGCACCCGAAGCCACCTCCTCTGTTTTTCTGGCCCGCTACGATACCAACGGACAAAATCAGTTATTGACCTTCATCAATGCCGGTCTGACCAGTGTTCCGGACGAAGCCTTTTCGGCCGTCGATATGGATATTTACGGTAATGTAATCTGGTCAGGGAACTTCCGCGGGATGGCGCAGCTCTCGTATGTAACCCTCAACAGCGCCGGCAAAACGGATGTGTTTGTGGGTTGTTTCCGGACGTGGGATCTGGGCATTAACTGGATTCAGCGGTTTGGCGGCAGTGACCAGGAGCTGGTTTCGCCGGGAGGTATGCGCGTCAATGCCCGCAGCATTGTGCTGACGGGGCAATATGCCGGCACAACGCAGATCGGCAACACACAACTGATGAGCCAGAGCGCCGGAAACATTTTTATTACAGCTTATTCACCGGACGGGCCGCATCAGTGGGCCGTTGGGTTACCAGGCAATACGGGTGTCAGCAGCGGTACCCGCGTGGGCTTCGATCAGGCAGATAATGTGTATGTAGCAGGCTATTTCCGTGGCACTGTCAACTTTAATCCGAAAGCCAGCGCGCCTCTGACCGCCAAAGGGACGGCCGATGCCGGTGATGCCTTCCTGGCCAAATTGGGGTATGATGGTTCTTATGTCTGGGCCCGCAGCTTTGGCGTAGCCCAAACCGGCGCTACCAGTCTGACCCGTACCAACGGCCTGGCCACCGACCGCTCGGGCAATGCCCTCATCACTGGCCGGTTTTTCGGAAAAAGCGTCGATTTCGACCCGTCGGACCTGGCGGCGTACCTGTCGAGTGCCGGTCAGGATGATGCATTTACCGGAAAATATACCTCCGAAGGAGCGCTCTGGACAAAATAATACCAACCGGAACGGTTTTGTTCGGCCCCGGTTTGAAAAGGCATTTGATGAATCCCCCCGTTTTACCTAATTTTGGCCGATTTTTCAGCCATCGCTTATTCCGTGATCCGTCATACGAATAAGTCGATAAAGCCAGCATAAAGCACATAGCATGAGAGAGATACAATTCCGTGAGGCCCTGCGTGAGGGTATGTCGGAGGAGATGCGCCTGGATCCGAAAGTTTTCCTGATGGGCGAAGAAGTTGCCGAATACAACGGGGCTTATAAAGTTAGTCAGGGCATGTTAGACGAATTCGGGCCTGAGCGTGTTATTGATACCCCGATTGCCGAATTAGGTTTCGGGGGTATTGGTGTAGGCGCGGCCATGAACGGCTTACGCCCGATTATTGAGTTCATGACATTCAACTTCTCGCTGGTGGCCATCGACCAGATCATCAACAGCGCAGCCAAAATGATGTCGATGTCGGGCGGTCAGTACTCGGTCCCTATCGTGTTCCGCGGGCCAACGGGTAACGCCGGTATGCTGTCGTCGCAACACTCACAGAACTTTGAAAACTGGTATGCCAATACACCGGGCCTGAAAGTGGTCGTACCGTCGAATCCATACAACGCCAAAGGGCTGCTTAAATCCGCCATCCGCGACAATGACCCGGTTATTTTCATGGAGTCAGAGCTGATGTATGGTGACAAAGGTCCGGTTCCGGAGGAAGAATACCTCATCCCGATCGGTCAGGCGCAGGTTGTCCGCGAAGGTTCTGACGTCACGCTGGTATCTTTCGGCAAAATGATGAAAGTTGCCAATCAGGCAGCTGACGAACTGGCGAAAAACGGGATATCGGCCGAAGTAATCGACCTGTTATCGGTTCGTCCGATCGACTACGCAACCATCCTGAAGTCGGTGAAGAAAACAAACCGTTGTGTGATCGTTGAAGAAGCGTGGCCACTGGCGGCTATTTCGGCTGAACTGACTTATAATATTCAGCGCAATGCCTTTGATTACCTGGATGCACCGGTTATCCGTGTAAACAGCCTTGACCTGCCGCTGCCGTATGCGCCGACGCTGATCGAGGTAATTCTGCCAAACGTGAAGAAAACATTAGAGGCCGTTGATGCCGTGATGTACAAAAAATAAGCGTCTTTACACGCTGAATGGAAGGTTGAAGCTGTATGGTTTCAACCTTTTTTTATGCCATCTATCCGGACAGGCAGAAAAACACAAAGCCCGCTTTGCGCAGGGCAGAACGGGCTTTGTTGCTGTGTATGATGTTAAAACGCCGGAGTTTATCAAAAAGTTTATGCATTGAAAAATAGACTGATTATTTTTCAAATTATTCACATTCTGCATAATTATGCATAAAAGGCAATACGTATGCGCATCAAAACCACCACAAAAGTCATTTATGAGATCACGATTCAGCACATCGGATCATTGAACAGCATCCGGCAACGGGAACCAGTCACCATTTATTTTTCAAACCTCCGTAAGGCCGTGGATGCTATCACTACAGAGTTAACACTGAACAACTGGCCGCTGAAAATAAATTATACGGCTGTATACCGTGGCGTCAAACAGCGTAGCTTCTACACCTGCGATTTCGACATTGCCGGAACGAAAGTTTTCCGCATCCGGATTATTCCCCGCGTGCTGAACCCCGCCCTGCCGCGACTGGGTATCGACGAGAATCCGGTTCCGGTGAGTTAGGGATAAATACTTTTAAACAGATACAAAACAGCATTATCGAAGGCCGTGGCAGTGTGGATTGTTATTCATCAACATCTCCAGGATAAAGCATGGAATTAGTTAAATTAAAGCAGTGATCACAACCTGATCAGGGAGTTAATCCGTATACCCCCGAAATATTGTAAAAACTCAGAGCAGCTTCCGGCTATTCCGGAAAACAGAAAGCCCGCTTTGCGATTGGCAAAACGGGCTTTCTGCTGCGTATGTTAGTAAAACGCCGGAGTTCAGCAAATAGTTTACGTATTGAAAAATAGTCTGATTATTTTTCACATTATTCCTGATATGCATAGTTATGCACAAAAGGTAACATTTTAAATCTCCTGATATTGGTTAATTATATTTTACATACAAATACAGAATTTATAAAGATAATACATACATTTACGGAGAATATAACAGATACATAATGACGTATGAAAGGAACCAACTTGGGTGAATTTGAAGAGCTGGTGTTACTGACAATCGCGGCGCTGGGCAGGGAGGCCTACAGCGTAGCTATTTGCGATGAACTGGAACGTTATACAGGACGGGCAGCAAAACTGGGCGTAGTACATGCCGTCCTGAACCGGCTTGAGGATAAAGGTCTGGCTACAAGCTACCTCGGTGAAGCCAGTGCCACGCGGGGTGGAAAACGGAAACGGTTTTACGAAATCAGCCAGGCCGGAAAAGCCGCGCTGGTAAAGGCACGGGAAGTGCGCGAAACCATCTGGCAGCATATTTCGGGCCTGAATCTGGAAGGACTCTCATGAAAAAGACCCGCCCCGACGAAATGCCCCCGCAGTGGGCCACCCGTTTTCTGCGCTGGTACTGCCGGCCCAGGCTTGCCGAAGACCTCGAAGGCGATCTCTACGAATATTTCCGGCGCAACATTACGGAAAAAGGCCTGCGCCGCGCCCGCTGGATCTATGCCGTTGATGTCATCAAATTTATCCGTCCCTATACCATCCGCCCTATTCAGCCCCTCACGTTTCTTTCTCACTTTATGATGCTCAGCAGTTATTTTAAATCGTCGAAGCGCAATCTGGTGCGCAACAAGTTATTTTCCTTCATCAATATTGCCGGTCTGGCCGTCGGTATGTCGGTTGGTCTGCTGGTGATTGCCATTCTGGATGACCTGCTGAGCTATGACCAGCTACATGCGAAGAAGGACCGCATTTACCGGATTGTTACCCACCATCAGGGGCACGGGAATCCGGAAATGCAGCTGGCATCGACCTCGGTAAAAGCCGGCCGGCAAATCCGGGAACGTATCCCCGGCGTTGAGGATGTGACCATCCTGCGAAGCGGGTTCGGAGGTGATGCTGATATCAGCGGAAAAAAAATTCCGCTCAATGGCCTGTGGGCGGATAATTCTTTTTTCCGGGTCTTTTCGTTTTCGCTCATAGCCGGTGATCCGCAAACCGCCCTCAAAGAGCCTTATTCACTGGTTATCACCGAAAAAACGGCCAATAAGCTGTTCGGCGACGACAATGCGCTGGGCCGTACGGTTCGTTTTGACAGCCTCAGCTATACCGTAACCGGCATCGCCAGAGACGTTCCCCATCAATCGCACCTGCGTTTCGACGTTCTTGTTTCGTTTGCCTCTGCCGACGCCACACTCGGTAAAAAACAGCCCGATCTCTATAACTGGGATAACATCTGGCAGAACTACGTTTACCTGGCTCTTCCTCCCGCCGGCACGCCCGATGCGGTTCAGCCGGCCATCGATCAACTCTGTGCCGAAGAAAATAAGGCCCTGCATGACCTGAAGCTAACCGTTTCCCTGCAACCGCTCCGCGAGATTGCGTTCAGCAAAGGCCTGAATAACAACATCGGCCCGACCGTTGATCCGCTCTGGTTGTGGGGCGTGGGCGGACTGGCCTTTATCGTCATTCTGTCGGCCTGCTTCAACTACACCAACCTGTCTGTTGCGCGGTCGCTGCGCCGGACCCGCGAGGTAAGCGTGCGGAAGGTAATCGGCGCGCGGCGCAGCCACATCATGGCGCAGTTCATGACCGAATCCGTGATTATTGCACTGGCCAGTCTGCTGATTTCGTTCGGGTTATACATCTTTCTGCGGAAGGAGTTTCTGGCCCTTGCCCCCGAGATTACGGAGCTGCTCACGCTGACGCTGTCTCTGCGCACGATTCTGTATTTTATCGGGCTGGCGATTGTGGTGGGGCTGGCGGCCGGATTCCTGCCGGCGCTCTTCTTTTCTGGCATCAACGCTTTATCAGCTATGAAAAACAGGTTCGGCGGTAAACCTGCCGGCCAGCCGGGATTGCGCAAAGTACTGATTATTACCCAATACACGTTTTCGCTGATCTTTATATCAACGACGATTGTGGGCTATAGTCAGTACAAAAAGCTGCTGAATTTCAACTTAGGGTTCACCACCGATAACATCATCAACCTGAAACTATACGGTGCCGATCCGACTGCCCTGAAAAAAGACCTGGCTGATCTGCCGGAAGTTAAAAGCATTTCCCAATCCATGATGGTCACCAGTCTGGGCAGTTTCTTCGGCTTTACCGTGAAATACCTGCCTGGTGATTCGGCGCTGGTCTGGGAAAACCGGGTAGATGAGCATTACCTGCCGCTCCACAAGCACAAGCTGCTGGCGGGCACCAACTTTACGGCCCATCCGGAAAACGGGGAAGAAAGCGAAGTTATTGTCAACCAGCAGGTGCTGAAGCGGTTTAACATCGGTGGCGGAGATCCACGGAAAGCAATCGGCCGGTTTGTAACGGTCGGCGGCAAAAAACTGGCGATTGTCGGCGTGATGCAGGACTTCCACTATGGCACGCTTGAGCAGAAAATAGATCCTGTGATGTTCCGCTATACCCGAAGCAACCCGGGGGGCTTTCTGAACCTGAAGGTAGCGACCGGCGATATGGCTGCGACGCTGGTAAAACTCGATGAAGTCTGGAAAAAATATGATAAGGTACACCCGCTCAATGCCCGTTTTTATCATGAGCAGATCGAAGCTGCTTATAGCCGGTATGCCCTTATGGTGAAAGTCATCGGGTTTATTGCGATTCTGGCCATCTGCATTGCCTCACTTGGTCTGTTCGGCATGGTTGTGTTCACGATTGAAACGAGGCTGAAGGAAGTCAGCATCCGGAAAGTGCTGGGGGCGGGAGAAGCCGGTCTGGTTTATCTGCTTTGTAAGAGCTTTCTGGTATTGCTGGTATTGGCTGCCGCCATTGCTCTGCCCGTTACCTACCTGCTGTTTGACAAACTGGTTTTACCGCAATTTGTCTATCACCAGCCCATCGGTCTGGTCGAACTGCTCAGCGGTTCGTTACTGGTGATGCTGTTTGCGCTGCTGATGATCGGCTCACAAACTGCTAAAGCCGCACGCGTGAACCCAACCAATGTACTGAAAGGCGAATAAAAACGCCGGACAGCATTAAACACAAAGCCCGCTTTGCGATCGGCAAAGCGGGCTTTGTTGCTGTGTATGGTAGTAAAACGCCGAAGTTCGGCAATTAGTTTACGCAACGAAAAATAGTCTGATTATTTTTCACATTATTCACGTTATGCATAATTATGCACAAATGGTAACGTAAGAGCTAACTGTATACCGGTTTTGGAGGTTATCCGGCTCAATACGCACTGATTATTTTGGCCCAGCAAATGGTTTCCGGAAAGGGCTCTCGCAACGGATTACCACGGCCCATAAGCCACCATGGACAAACTCAACGGGAATAATGGCTATTGATTATCGGCAAACGACACACCGGTCGGAGACCAGTTATCACACGGACGTAGTTTAGACTAAGACCAACAGGGCGAGACCCACGCGTATCCGAATCTCACTAAGTCAGGCAAAATAGCAAAATGAGGTATTGAGTTGAGAGATAAAGATTTGAGACGGTTTGAGGGTGAAAAATGGGTAATCGGATTGGCATGGGAAGTGTCTCCCAAAAGGGGAGTTTAAGGAGACGGACAAGTCACACGTCAGTGACCTGACTTTTATAACCAACGTGGGAGAGTTCGAACTTATTGGCCAAGTTCGTTGGTCAGCGTCGCCTTCCCCAAGCCGGTTAGCCGGACCGTCACGTCACGAATGGGTAAGGTGGTGGCAGGATCATATACTGTACCCAGTAAACCGCCTAAATGGGCGTAAGCAGGTAAGCCAATGACCAGGAACAACTGAAGGGAAATACCTTTCTTCACGAATAAGAGACTTAAAAATGAATGTTTGTTTAGCGGCAGCCGAAGGTTAAACTGCCCCAATAGCTCTGCCAATCGGCCTGTTTGGCGTCCGCATAAGGCACCATTTGAACTACACTAACCATGTTATTACCGGCTTTTAGCTGGAAACTGACCTGGCCCTTGGCATCGGTGCGCTGTTGTTGCCCGGTAAAATGGGCCGGTGCCGAATGGTTGATGGTGGCTCGATTCCAATAGCGTACCAGCGCATTAGGTAAGGGCTTATTCTCAAACAGGACGGTAAACCGAATCGTCTCCCCTGGTTTCAGGCTATAGGGGTTTTGGACCGGTATTATTTCCAATGGCATGCCTGCATTAAGGTTGTAGGTCTTATCCTGCGGATTTAGGCGGCCTACCAGTACTAAGCTTTTCACGCATCGGCGGTAAAACTCCCGGCTCCGTTTCTGGATTTGGTTATGCTCTTTACGGTATTTAATGACGGGATCTAAGCCATCCTCCTGCAAATACAACAGGAAGCTATCGGCTCGCATCTCCAGGTATTTATTCGTGTTGGCCAGGGCAATTAAATGCGTACCGGGGGCTGACAATTTTACGGGTGTTGATCCATAATGGCCTTGGGTGAGTTGTGGCGTTAGGTTTTCTTTGGTTGCTCCGCTCCAGTGAGCGTATTGCACAATTCTATTTTTTTTACCCTCTGATCGTTCCCCCTGAAAGTGTTCTCCTACTAACACCTCCACCGGAACGACTTGGCCGGGTTGGGCAAAGAACGTAGCAGGCTGTAGCCAGAACTCATGTGCTTTGGCCAGCAAGGCTACTCCAAGTAAACAGCTAAAGAGCAGGTAGATTCGTTTCATTCCGCAAAAGTACAGGTAATGCTTGTCAGGAAAAACATCCTGATCAATTCACACGCGGTTTGGCTGAAGCGAATACAACATTTCTATTGCGGATGTTGTTCTTGAGGACTAATTGTGGCTAATCCTCAGAAAGTTGGGGTGAGTAGGAATTTTGTAATCGGTGGTTATCTATTCTCATGAAACGCTCCCGATCTGAGACGAGGGAATCTTACGATCCGTAAACAGGGCATTTGACAAATGCAATTGATATGGAAGAAAATGTTAGCCAAAGTCGCGGGACATGCTACGGTTATAAGCCTGTTTGATAGACGGGCCACGTTAATAATTGATGCCGGTTATCACGGGTAGATTTATCTCTTTATGGCATTCCGGGCCAGAAATAATGCATATAACCATTGTCTGTCCTGGCCTTGCAGTATGTCGGCTATGCGAGTCTCAAGCGCATAGTCGGGCAGCGTTCCTCTACCCTTCCCGCCAATAGGTAACGCATTCCAGTAGCCATACATATTAATTTTAAGCCCCAGGTCTGAGTCTGGTAATTTGATCAAAGCATTCAGCCCTGACGTATTGCCTTCGGCGGTTCCGCCACTTTCTTCACCGATAAAAACAGCATTAGTTAATTTTTGCAGAATCGCTGTTACATCAGCAGATGTCGAGAACGTACCTCCGTCCATCAGTACATATACTTTACCCATAAATGGATGTGGACCAGGCTGCTGTTGGCCAACACCGGAATGCAGCGAAGTCGTCACTAAATACCCTCCGTCGGGATCAGGCATTGTTCCTTCACGAAGCATCACGAACGTTTGTGGTTTCCAGGTAGCAAAAGAAGGCGCAATCGATGTTAAATGGATTCGGTCAAAATACCGGAAAGGCTTATCTGTAAACCGGGAAACCAAAGCGGCTCCATATTCGTCCACCCCTCCGCCATTGCCGCGAAGGTCGAGAATCAGGGCTTTGGTGTCCGCCTGTTTCAATAACAGGAATACGCTATCCAGTTTCGCGACAAACTCCCGGCCATCAAAGCCCTTGATCCGGATACCAGCAATAGCCTTATCGTCGACAAAGCGTATGGATATATTTTCTTTCGATTCATTGAGTTGATTGACGGCTTTTATCATCGGATCATTAACCCGATTGGTACTCCTCCTATATATTCCGGTAATCGAAGGCCACGCATTCCGGCCAAAACAGGCCACTGTGGATAAGTGTGAAAAGGAGAATACAAAGGTACGCGCTATACTGGTTTTTCTCTTCCTTTTGTTTGTTTTCGCTGAGACTCTCCCTTCAACTCAATGCGGTGAGCTTGATGTAACAACCGGTCCAGGAATGCATCGGCGATTGTTGGTTCTGCCAGATAGTCATACCATTGGGCAACAGGTAGTTGGGAGGTTATGATTGTAGAGTGACGGCTATAACGGTCTTCCATAATCTGTAACAGAGCCAGTTTAGCCTCCATGTCCAGGGGGGCCAGTCCCCAGTCATCCAGGATCAGTACGTGTAGCCGCTCCAGACGGGCCAGTTCCTTGACAAACGAACCGTCGGCGCGGGCCAGATGTAGGGTCTGGATCAGTTTCGGTAACGCAAAGTAGCCCACCCTGAGCCCCTTCAGACAGGCCTGATAGCCGAAAGCGGTCGCCAGGTAGCTCTTGCCACAGCCTGTTGCACCGGTTAGCAACAGGTTTTCGCCTCTTTGTACGAATGACAGATCTGCCAGTCTCAGGATCAGGCTCTTATCCAGCTGTCGTTCCGGTGTATACCGGATTTCTTCGAGTGAAGCCCGGTACCGGAAACGGGCCTGCTGTACAGCCAGTTGCGTGCGCCGGTGATGGCGATATTCCCACTCGGCATCCAGCAGGCGTGCCAGTAACTCCTCCTGCGGAGGCCATTGATGGACCGGCAGCCCGGTCAGCGTTTGCCACAGGGTTGCCATCCCGGTTAGTTTGAGCGCGTTCAAGCGGTCTAGTGTTGCCTGATTATTCACGTTTGGTCGTTAACTTATTGATATGCAACTGCTCCCCGTATGTTCTCGTGAGCTGGTATAGTCGTTGTCATGTTTTGTGGCAAGGGGAGCCGGTCAAGTTCATTGTCCAGGATACCACGGATGGTTTTGTAGGATACACTGCCGTAGTACAGCGCCCGTTCACAGGCTTTTTCCAGCCGGTCAGGTTCTGCCTTTTTCACCAGGGACAGAATACCGGCACAGGACCGGTAGACCTGTTGGGGATAGGCATTGACAGGAGCATCCAGCCGTTTAAGTACCTGCTCAATAGCCTTGATCAGCCACGGGCCGGCTTCCCGTGCCTGCTGGCGGAAAAAGTCAGCAGACCACTCGCGGACCCATTGCTGCTGAGCAGGAAGATGAGCAGGCAGGGTCGAATAGCCATGAGCCAGACGGCAGCGGGCATGAAACGCGATACGTTCATGCTGGTGATATATCTCAACGGTTTGTTGGGTATATGTCAGCTTAACCTGCTGACCAACAAAGCGGTAGGGTACACTATAATAGTGCTTGTCGGGTTGTAGCAGCACATGACAGTTCAACTGAACTTTGGCCAGACGGTACTCCTTCAGTTCGTACCCCTCAGTTGGCAGAGGCCGTAACTGAGCCGCTTCAACGGTCTCGAACCGCTGCCGGCGGCTATAGGTTTTGCCTTGAAACAGGTGTTGATTATGGGCTTCAACCAGGAGCATAATCTGCTGGTTAAGCTCCTGCAAACCAGAACAGGGTCTATCCTGTAGCGCGGTGTACACCCGCTGATAGAGAATGTTCACTGCCCCTTCAACCAGCGCCTTATCACGGGGCTTGCGGCTGCGGGTCGGGTAGATGCAGGTGCCGTAGTGCGCTGCAAAATCCTGAATCGTCTCATTCAGCTCCGGCTCATAGCAGTTGGCAGTTTGTACGGCAGACTTCAGATTATCAGGAACAATGGCGGCTGGTACCCCTCCTATAAAAGACAGTGCATTACTCAGCCCCGTCAGAAAGTCTTCTTTACGCTGACTGTTCATGGCCATGGCATACGTCAGCTGGCTGCACCCTAATATGGCGACGAAAAACTCATAGGTAACCGGCTGTTCAGTGGTTGTATCCATGACGGTTAACCGCTTGCCGGCAAAGTCAACAAAAAGCTTGTCTCCGGCCTTGTGCTCGATGTGCATCACCGTCCGCTGGGTCTGAAGCCATTGCTTGTAGCGCAGACAAAACTGGGTATACTGAAGGCCGTCGGGATTGTGCTGCTTGTAGAGCGACCAAAGCTGAAACCGGGTTACTCCCGGCTTACTGAGCTGGGCATCAAAGCCGGTGAAGCGCTCATACAGATCACCGATACGATCAGCTTTTGGTGTCAGGGGCTGAGTGAATAAGCGGTGGAGCTGGTCGTCCTGCCAGCTGAGTGCGTGATCCAGCGAGTCAAAATGGCTCTCAATAGTCGCCAGATATTGATCAACTGTTGAACGGGCTAAGGCTAATGTGGCCGCAATGGCCCGCTTGCTGTAGCCTTGCTGACGGAGTTGGAGAATACGTCGGATCTGATACATGGGTAAGCGTTGGTTAGCCATAGTTGCTCTGCGGGTCAGGGAAAATCTGACTCACAGCCAAACTACGGGCCTTTTGACACTTATCCACAGCTGGCCTGATATAGCCGTAACGCATGGCTTGTCATCGCCGTATTAACTGGCCTGCTTTTGGCCGGAATACTCAACTCCGGTTTGTAGCCCGTTGACCAGTAAGTACACCAGCAACAGTCACACTCATTTCCTTACCCGCCGTATTCCTGACGACCAGGGTAAACTCCGGCAACTGATCGACGAATAACCAGTAGCTTTGGGAGAAAAGACGTTCGAGCCGTTTTCGTTTGCCTGTCTGAATATAACCGTCACCTGAAATTCTTGCCAATATCACTCCAAGTATCTCCGGTGTTTTTCGACCGTTAATGCTCAGAATCTCCATACCCGGGATGATCGTCTCATTAGCAGGCGTATCATTCCAGGTGACCATAAGTTTTTCACCTTCGAGCATGACCTGAAAGGGAAACAATTGGGCCTGACTCAGTTGTTTGGTTGTCGTTGCGTCATAGTCAAGCCGCAAATGTCCATCATTCACTTGGGCAAGCATAGCCGATAAGAGCGAAATAAAGGTAAACTGACTGGTGACCGAAGGCAGTTGTTTACGATACTCTTCAAATCGCCGGTTAAGTGTCGTACTGTCGGAAAAACGATACAGGCCTCCGTGGGCTTCTCTCAGCGCATTGCGAAGCAGGTCAAAATCCACCTGTTTCTGCTGAAGCGTTAGAGACTGACTTAACGTTTGCCCAACAGAAGTGGCTACCGGGCCAGTTGGTGGAGGGGTTTGGGCCAACGAGCAGGTTGTAATCAACGTAAGCAGAATTGAGTTTAATCGTAGCCGGTTCATCCAAATTGAGATTTTTCTTTGAGCGAAGACGACTGAAGCCGGTAACTATTACATGAAGAACCTTATTTGACCATGCAAGTGGTTGCTGAAACAGAAAGGGTTACCCTACCGGAAAGGGCTATCGCGGTCGGAGACCGGCCATCACACGGACGTATTATAAACTACGTCCGACAGGAGAGATTTGAGTATTACTAACTCGGACGTATTCCTAAACGGCCTTTTTACTGATTGCCAACTAATATCCGTTACATGATCTATATAAACACGCTGGAAAGAGGTTCACTAGTGCCTCTGCGGCTTAACAGACGCTAATAATATCATACACAGGAAAGCGCGCGGGTAACCAGGCGGCAGGAACGCCCTTTTCTGTTGATTACCCGCGCGCTCAATAGTAAAACGTATTTTGTTTTAAGCCTGGTTCAGCAGCTTGAAGGCTTCAGCAGGATTAGAAAAAAAGTAGTCCCGAAACGTAGTGGTCTGACCAACGTAAATCTCATACGTATCGCTTTCCAGTCCGTTGATGAGCCCTTCGGCTACTTCCCCGGCAGGCATGCCACGCTCCTCTCGCCAATATCTTTTGAAAACGCGGTGTTGACCGTTGGCGGCATCAGCTCGAACACGCGGATAGCGGTGTCCTTTGCCAAAGTATGCCGTAACGCCAGCGTATACGAATGAACGGCGGCCTTACTATCTGAATAGGAGGGAATAATGCTCGCCGGCGTAAAGGCCACAATAGAGGTCACGTTGACGATGGCTGCTTCCGGCTGGTTTTTCAGAACAGGCAGCAATTTCTCCGTCAACCGGATCAGGGCAAAATAATTCGTGTCCATTTCCTGCCTTGCTTTCTCAACCGCATCCACGCCTTCTGCGTGCGTGTACACAAACGCCTTACCGGCATTGTTGACCAGCACACTCAGTTCAGGGTAATCGGCTGCCAGCAGCGCCACCAGTTTATCAACCTCGTCGGGCTTCGTAATATCGCAGGGCAGCGCAATTGTATTGGGTAGTAAGGCAGTCGCCCGCTGTAATGTCTCAACCGTTCGGCCCACGATCAGAACTTTGTTACCTTTCTGACTTAGCAGTTTCGCCGTTTCAAAGCCAATGCCTGAACCACCACCCGTGATCAGGACTGTTTTATTCGAAATAATCATGTCGTTTTTCGTTGATAGCAGACTTATAAACCGTTGTTGAATGCGTTTACGGCCGCCACAGGATCAGCGAAATAGGCCGCCCGCTGGCTGGCTGTTTCGCCTACATAAATCTCATAGTGATCGGCTTCGATGCCCTTGGCTATCGTTTCGGCGACGACCCGGGGAGCCATACCGGTATGGCCGCCCATATCTTTCGTCGCTTCTGTATCGACCAGCGAGGGCATTACCTCAAAGAGTTTAATGGCCGTGTCTTTCGCCAGGCTCAGGCGCAGGGCTACCGTGTGCGAATGCAGAGCCGCTTTTGAATCGGAGTACGTGGGCAAAATGAGCAACGGATGAAACGTCACATTAGAGGTTATATTGACAATAGCCGCTTCGGGCTGCTGTTTGAGCAGCGGCAGGAGTTTTTCAGTCAATAAAACGGGACCGAAGTAATTGACGGCAAATTCCTGCCGGGCTTTTTGATACGCACCGGCTCCTTCTCCCAACCGATATAGATTGGCCACCTCTGCATTGTTGACCAGTATACTCAGCGTGGGATAATGCTCGTTCAGGTGCGCGGCCAGCGTCTTAATGTCGGTCTCGTTGCTGACGTCGCAGGTCACGGCAGCTACGCCGAGTTCCCGGCCTGCTTTCTGTAATTTAGCGGCATTACGCCCAACCAGAATAACCTGGTTTCCTTTTTCTTTCAGCAGTCTGGCTATCGCATAGCCAATGCCCGATCCGCCACCGGTGACAAGGGCAGTTTTATTAGTGAGATGCATACATTTTATTTTTTTCAGGCGCTGTTGGCGGGCCTGGAATCAATGTGATTTTGTTTTTCGGAGCAGGCTTATAAACTCCGGAGGGGTGTACTGACGGGCTTACCGGCCAGCTTGTCCTGAATGCCCGCAAAAAAGGCTTTGGTATACAGAGCCGCCAGGTGGAGATCAAGTGCCTGCTGCGAGACAAACACCTCGAAAAACACCAGCGTGGTCGGATCATCCGGTTTGCTGGTCTGGTAAAAGGCCTCGCAGCCGGATTCAGCCAGGGTCGGAACGAGCGTGCGGGCACAAAGCGCTCTTACGTCTTCCAGACTGTCGGCTTTCACCGGCACTTCAACGAGCAGTATAATTTTCGAATCGCTCATAGGACGTACCCACCTACACCGTGGGAAAAAGCTCCTCTTTGGTTTTCCGCACTTTGGGGATACGGGCAAATTCATCGTCAGCTGAGCGGTAACCCAATGCAAAAATCAGCGCCGATTGCAGGTTTTTTGCCCGCAGACCCAGAATCTGATCGACCTGGTTCCGATCAAAGCCTTCCATCGGCGAGGCATCGATACCGGCTTCGGCTGCAGCACTCACCAGAATACCCACCGCTAGAAAGGCCTGCTTTTCAGCCCATTCTATTTTCTGAGCCGGTGACAAACCACCTAGTTTTGCGTTGACAAATTGCTCACGGGCTTCCAGCTGCCGGCGGTCCGTTCTCCGGACGATGGCCGCTTTATCAATATAATCCTTCACCGTAGCCTCGCTGATGTTGGTCTCCACAGCCACGACCAGAATTCGGGAAGCTGTTGTAATCTGAGGCTGGCCAAAAGCAGCCCGACTGATCTGCTCCAGTTTGTCCTGGTCTGCAACCGAGATAAACTGATACGGTTGCAGACCGTATGAGGAGGGTGCTAGCTGAACCGCACGCAACAGATCATCTACCTGGTCATCAATCAATTGCCTGGATGTATCATATTTTTTGGTGGCGTAGCGCCACTCAAAGGCGTTTACTAATGACATTGTTTTGCTATCGTTAAAATTACCACTAATTTTACTTGCAAATTGCAAGCACAAAGATAGATCCATATACTTGCAATTTGCAAGTAAAATAATTTATTTTTTATGAAAGACATAAAACCCCGGTCGGGATGCCCCCTGAGCTATACCCTCGATTTCATGGGCGATAAGTGGTCGCTGCTCATTATACGGGACATGGCCCTGAATAATAAATCGACGTATGGCGAGTTCTTAAGCTCTGAGGAACAAATCGCGACCAACATCCTGGCCGACCGGCTCAGCATGCTGGAAGCCTACGGGTTTGTGACCAAGCAGGTAGCCGCCGATAAAAAGTCAAAGTTTAGGTATCGGCTGACCGAAAAGGGCATTTCTCTGGTACCCGTCATTCTGGAAATTGGTCTGTGGGGGTCGGTTTATAACCCACCGGGGCTAAACCCTCAACTGCTCGCGGCCTTGCAGCAGGATAAAGCAGGAACGATCCAACATATTCAGGAGCGCCTGAGACATCAGGAATAAGTCTCTGTCATCCATTAAATCACTACCACTATGATTCACCCACTGGACAATCCGGTTTGGTCGGCCCTGACCTCAGGTAACCAATCGATTGCGCTGGGCAATGACCAGGCTAAATACTACCCGCCCCAGGTCGCGCCGTTTGTGGCTGTGGCCGACAACACCCGCGCTCATTTTGACGCCTTACGGGATACAATTCCGTATGAGCAGCCGGTAGCCCTGTTTACCCGTGAACCCCGGCTCAACCCGTCGCCCTGGGTGCTGGTCAACCGCATTGATGGCTTCCAGATGCTGTTTGCGGGACCAACCCCGGCAGCGCAGAACAGTCTGACAGACCTGACCGAGGCCGATGTTCCCCGGATGCTCGCCTTAACCAAACTCAGCCCTCCCGGACCGTTTCTGCCCCGCACCATTGAGTTGGGCGGCTATCAGGGCATTTTTGCCGGCGATCAGCTGGTAGCTATGGCGGGGCGCCGGTTTGATAGTGGTACACATGTGGAGATTAGTGCCGTCTGTACGCACCCGGACCATACCGGAAAGGGCTATGCCCGGCGGCTGATCGATAGCCAGATTCGCCGGATTCGGGCAGAAGACAAAATTCCCTACCTGCATGTGCGGGCCGACAACAGCCGGGCATACCGGATTTATGAGCAGATGGGCTTTGTGACCCGGACAGAAATGATTATCTACATTGTAGCCAGAGCCTGATGGTAAGCCACCACGGATTAATCACCGGCAATAATGGCTATTGGTTTCTGTAAACGATACACCGGTCGCTACAGCTACCGGCTGATCAACGGGTGGCTTCCGCTGCATGTATATGGGTGCGGCGCTATTCAGAAAGGAGTGAATTTCCTTAAACGACCCGGGCCGACTGAACAGTGGATGAGCTGTTGTCCGACGGGGGCACAGCACTTGTATGGCGTAACAATATGGAGGGATTTACGCCATACTCCTTTTTGAAGGCGATGGAAAAGTGAGACAGGTTTTCAAAGCCGGTTTCTAAATAAACCTCTGATGGTTTTTTCTTCTTTTGTGAAATGAGAAAATAAGCCATTTCCAGCTTCTTTTTTTGTAGCCATCGTTCAGGTGTTACTTGAAAGATGGCCGCGAAGTCGCGTTTGAAGGCCGAAAGACTCCGGCCGGTCAGTTTCGCAAATTGGGCGAGGGGTACGTTGTATGAAAAATGGCGATTCATGTACGCTTCCAGATCCAGTTTATACGGTTCACTGAAATCGAATAAAAAGTTTTTCAGTGAACCGTTGCGCAACAATAACGCAATCACCTCCATTGTTTTTATCTGCGCCAGGGATGGGGTCAGCTTTTCGGGCTGCGCGAAATACGGCATCAGCGAATCAAAGAAGTTTTTCATAAACGGATCTACGTCCATGATCACGTTCGGTCCACCCACGTACGTACTGTCTGCTGCTACACCATAGTCTGTACTGAATTTCTGTAGCGTTTTTTGATCTAAACAAATGCTGATGGAGGCAAACGTGAGGGAATCGCCTACCCGCTTCATCGCTTTCACCAGCTGATTTTTTCTGATCAGGCCCAGCGTTCCGGCAGGATGTGAAACAGTCCCTTGCTGCGAAAACAGATCTGTGCTGCCCGAAACAATCAATACCAGCCAATGCTCGGAGACAAAAGGATCGTGTCCGAATTCATCTTTCGTACAGGAGTAGAAAATGATATGTTGCTGAGATTGCTTTTGCATACCGTCGGGGTTCATCCTTTTGTTTGACTCAAAATTACTTTCTGGAACAACTTATCAGACAAAATTTTCCGTAAAAAAAGGATTGGTTTTGCGCCATAGCCGCCGACATACCGCGTTTTAGGCCGTTTCGCTTCAATACCTTCTTTAATCAATTCTGCAATAACGATTGGTTCCGGAAGTGCCAGATTCGTGGTGGCTTTCTGAGTAGAGGCCACCATGTCTTTGTAGGCAGTATGTCCCGAGACAGCTGTCATTTTCTCATTGGAAATGTCGGCCCATTCTGATTTTATCCCACCCGGTTCAATGACAATGACGTCAATTCCGAATTGTTTTACTTCCATTCGTAAGCTGTCACTTAATGCCTCCAGCGCAAATTTGCTGGCATGATACCAACC
Source organism: Arsenicibacter sp. (assembly GCA_965247375.1). Classification (GTDB taxonomy): domain Bacteria; phylum Bacteroidota; class Bacteroidia; order Cytophagales; family Spirosomataceae; genus Arsenicibacter. The sequence goes on along the minus strand of CBDFHU010000160.1, from coordinate 8,218 downwards.
AGCCAGCGGAAAGGCAACTTTGCCGCCTATAGAAGAAATATTCACAATTTTCCCCCATTTATTTGCCCGCATTTCCGGTAGCACCAATTGAATTAACCGCATGGCACCAAATAAATTAACGTCTAACTGATACCGTGCATCATCAATAGAAAGGTCTTCTACCGCACCACCAGAACCGAAGCCGGCATTATTGACCAGAATATCAATCGTTCCTGATTCATTGGTAATTTGTTGTACACAATTAACGATACTTTCCTCAGACGTCACGTCCAATGCGATTGGCTTAATGCCATGATTTTTAAGGTCGTGCATTTTCTCAGTCCTGCGAGCAGCCCCGTAAACATTGTACCCGTTCCGGGCTAATAAAATAGCCGTTGCTTTTCCGATTCCTGCCGAAGCGCCTGTAACTAAAACTGTCTTTGCCATAATTTTCAATTATTTATGAGGCAAAATTAGATCATGTCGCTTCGCACAGCTTTTCTGAAAAGTCCAAATCCGTTTGCTGAGAAGTCCGGTGTACGTCTGATAGGCTATTTTACGTATTGCCGCTTTTGGTCCTATTGCGTGCTGGCCGCTACAGTCACATCAAACCGGGTATAAGGCGGCAGATTGACCTGCTTACGGCTGCGGAGCGGACGGGTTGTTTTCCACGGATAGTTAAACACGATATGATTCACCACGCCTTTTACCAATGGCATCCGGAAGCTGACCACCCTCCCGTTGTCCATCCAGGCAAGGCCGTGGGTCTTTCGGTCAAGGGTCAGACGTTCCTGCATCGGCTTTCCTTCCCGCTCAATAACCCGTACCACGTCGAGGGAATCCAGCCGCTGCATGGGCTCCGTGAACCGGATCAGGCAAACGGCGGCGGTGTCACGGATTGTCTGGCCCGACAGATTACAGCTCAGGATCGCCGGTTTACGCAACGTCTTCTGGCACTGACTCAACCGCCGTAACAAGGCCGGATACAGGTCTTTCAGGGTTTGTCCCGGTTTGCGGCGATGATACAGGCGGGTTAGCTCGTGCGAGAACAAGGCACTGGCAAAAAAGCCCCGTGTCTCGTTCTGCAGCGTCCAGTCGGTACTGACCCGGGCAGCTACCTCCGGAAAATAACGTGCAACAAAAAGATCATAAACGGCCCAGGTCATGTATTCGTTAAACGTAGCCAGGCTATCGTGTTCATAGCCGCTGCCCGCGTCCCATAACCGGTTATCAAAGCCGGACCGCACCAGCGCCCGGTAGCGCTCCGTCAGCGGATTGACATACGCATGATCTAACTCGGTGAACAGCATATGGGTACCGGAGGCGATCTCCTCCCGGGTAGTTTCCTGAGGGGCTTTCCCCGACAGCAGAAAGCCGGGTAAGGTAATGAAATCGGTACCGACACCGGCCACTGTACGGTGACAGTTCATCCGCCCCACCAGCGGCGACATCACGATGGCATAGGTGTTGCTGCCGGCCTGTTTGCCGAGCTCGGTTTCCAGAAACTGTTTCATCTCAGGGTAATGCTGCGAAGCCAGATATGCCGTTGCCAGCGCCTGATAACCGGCCAGATGTGCGCGGTAAAACTGCCGGAAACCCGACACACGGGCAAAGTCCTCGACCAGTGCCAGATGCGCGTCAAACGGATTAAATCCTTTATTGGTCACCATCGGAAACTGCCTCACCAGCCGGCCGGTACTATCAAACGCAAAGGCATAGGCATCGGTCCGGAAACTGAGGTAATTCTCCCACTCCTTCCGCGAATAATTGACCGCCGTCAGCAACGGATGCCGGCTGTAGGCATCAAAATGGGCGCGGACCTCCCGGTAATAGGCCGATTGCTGCGCCACCTCCCAGGGATCGGTCTTACCGTAATCGGTCAGGGCCAGAATAATATTTGCCAGTTCGTAGACTTCCGATAACCGGACCGGCGACGCGGATGCGGGCGTCTCCTGCCCGCGGGCAGCAAAACCGTTCCAGAAAAGCACAAGCAGGACAGCTGATAAGGTTCTCATCAGAATCAGGGATAAAAAAATACTGTAAATTAATCAGTTAGTGATGCAGGGCCGTTTTTACCGCCTCTTTTTTACCGCGCGAAACCGGCACCTGTGTTCCGTCGGTCATTTGCAGGAAATCGCCGTACTCCTTCTGCCAGCTCCGGACAAACGCCTTGTTGACCAGATGGGACTGATGACAGCGGATAAATCCGTGCGGACTCAGCAATTCGTCGTATTCATAAATCGGTTTGCTGACCAGCAGCGTCGTTGTATCGTTCAGGAAAAACGTGGTGTAATTATTGGCAGACTCACAGCGGATTATTTCCGTTGTTTTTCACGAAGCGGGTTTCCTGAGCCGTGGACAGCGCAATCCGGAGTGGCTCTTTCTGCGACTGCGCCTCCAGCCACTGCATGAGATAGCCAACCTGCCGGTTCCCTGCTTTAAGCCGGCGTTGTCTGGCAGCACGTTCCACAGCAGCCTGTAGCTCACTGATGGCCACAGGTTTCAGCAGGTAATCGACCGCAGAGAAGCGCATCGCCTGAATCGCGTACTGGTCATAGGCCGTCACAAAAATAACCGCGAAGTCATCGCTGTTCAGGCTGCGTAATAACGAGAAACCATCTTCGTCCGGCATCTGAATATCCAGAAACAGGAGGTCGGGCTGGCAGGCATACAGTGATGCCCGGGCTTCAGCCACATTTTGGGCCATGGCGCAAACCTCTACCTGCGGGCAGTACGTGGTCAGCAATGCCTTCAGGTTGTGCAGGTTATGGAGTTCGTCGTCAATCAGGACCGCTTTCATATCAGCCAGTGGATAAAGTTAAGGGTTGCTTCGGTACCGGCAGGCCGGTTGGTAGTCAGCTGTAACAGGATCGGTTGAGCAGGGTTCATTTCGTTCAGCAACCGGATGCGGTCGCGGGTCAGCCGGAGGCCAAAACCATCACCGGCGGTCAGTTCCGGTATTCCTCTCCCGTTGTCGGTCACCGAAATCAGCAGGTTATCTGCTGACGAGCTGATCCGGAGACGAATGCGGCCTGCCTGCTGCAACGGCGCCACCCCGTGTTTAACCGCATTTTCCAGCAACGGCTGCCAGAGCATAGGCGGCAAACTATTGCTGAACACATCCAGACCCGCATCAACCTCCATATCATACTGAAACCCAAACCGGAGCTGTTCCAGTTTCAGATAGGTTTCCATCATCTGCAATTCCTTGCCGAGGGGCACACTGTCGCGGCTGCCGTTGGTAAGCGACTCGCGCATAAGCCGTGCGAAATCAGACAGGTATTCGTTGGCTCCCTGCAGGTCGTGCTGATTGACCAGCCCCTGAATGGAGCTGAGGGCATTGAAAACAAAGTGCGGATTCAGTTGCGCGTAGAGCGCCTGCATTTCCAGTTTCGCCTTTTGCTTCCGGACAGTCTCCAGCCTTGTTTTACCCCGCTGCCGGATCAATAATACCGCAAACGCGATCAGCGCCAGCACAACGAGGCCCGCCCCCGCCAGAGCCAGCCGGAACCAGATCGTTTGATACCAGGCAGGCTCCACCTCAAAGCGGCATTCGGTAATGTGCTGCGGTTGCGCGGCATACCGGATCTGAAGCTGGTAACTGCCCGGCAGAAAACCCCTCAGCCAGACAAAACTATTGTCATAGTCGTTGGCGCCCCACGGCCGGACAACCTGTCCATTCCGCAGCAGCTGGTACTGTACCTGCGTTTTCGTGTAAATATCAGCATTCAGCACGTAGACCAGATTATCGTTGGTAGCGGGCAGCCGGAGCTGATCAAGGGAATACGTCAGCTGGCTGGTTCTGGTTTTTGCCCACGGGTATTGCAGCTTTTGCAGAAAAATATCCAGGTCAGCCGAGGCGTAGATTCCGGTTACGGCGGGCCGGATTGGCTCCCAAGCCACCAGGTTTGTCGCCACAATCGCACCCGTTGACCGCCTGCGGACATCCACAACCAGCATGTTGCCCAAGGACGTTTTATAACCGCCGAGATAAGCCATCTGCGGTAGCCCCGACTCCCGGCTCAGTGCGTCATCGGTAAACCGGGTAATGGCCTGCCAGGGTACAAGTAGTCGTTTCGATGGATATTCCTGTACCCGGAACTGGTAAAGGCCGGCATTCCGGACATTCACGCCGTGCAGAAAAAACTGCGCACGGGCGGTATCAAACGTTGTCCGCGCCACAATCGTCTGAGGTTTCCGGAGACGGATCATGGCCGAATCGCCGGCAAATTCAGCAAAGCGGGCACTGGTTCCGTGCGTTTTCCAGAATGAATTGTTTTCCTTTGGAATGGCGAGGATCAGGGCTACCGTTTCCGGCTTGTCCAAAGCGCCTTCGGGAAAACTCTGCGAGTAGCGCCCCCACGGTATCTGGGCGCGGAGCCCCGCCGGTACGAGCAGAAAATAAAGCAGCCAAAACGTGATCCGGTTCATAGTCTGAGTTACTGATGCCTCAAAGGTCTGCGATTTTCCGGTTCGTTCGGGCCGGACTGTGAATCTGTCGGGAATTACTGTGAATTTGGCGAATAAACGGTGTAGCTGTAGGGCACAATAATTCCTGAAACCTATACAATTGTAACTAATATAGCACGTTATGCTACAAACCAGATACCTATCTATGCCCTTTCTTTACCCTACACACTATGTTCCGGCTTCTTCTCTCCATTTGTATCCTGGCTGGCTGTCTTTCGGCTTGCAGCAGCGGTCAGACCGCGTTCAGGTACGGTCACTATGATCTTGCCGTACAGAAAGCATCGGTCAGGCTCCGAGAACCGCGCGGCCCTTTTAAACGCGGACACCGGCTTGCCCACATCATTATCCGCGAAGCCTTTATGCGGGCGTACAACCAGCATCAGACGGCTATCCGGCAGTTGTCGTCAGCCCCGCCCGATCCGGCCAACCGGTTCCGGTGGGAGCCTGTTTTTCAGCGGTATACGCAACTTCAGTTACTCACCGACAATGCCCGCAGCGGTTCTCCGCACCAGTGTGACAGCTGTGCGGCATGGCTGGCGACCTATCCCGTATCCTATGCCACGCAGCAGAATGAAGTCCGGCAGCTGGCGGCATCAGACCGCTATCAGGCGGCCGAGGTAGCGTTTGCCGAACGGTTCAGAGACCGGCTGGCCGCTAAAGAAGCTTATCTGAACTACAATAAAGCTACAGACTGGGTACCTAACTATAGTGACTCGCGGGATAAATCGGCACAGGCGCTGCCGTTTGCCATTCTGCGGGTGGTTGTCGACCCGATTGGTCCTACGCACGAAATTGATGCCGATGATAACCGTGAGCTGGAAGGACTTATTTTCCGGAACATTGAGCGTAATCCAACACCCTCGACCTTTGTCCGGCTGTATCTGCCCCATCAGTCGGTAGATACCGATTTCAACGTCCATCAGGTGGTTCAGATGAAGGTAACGGACTATTCGTCCTTTAACGAAACCGTTTCCTCGTCCTCAACCAAAGTGTACAGCAATCAGACCTACAAAGTCGGCGAGAAAAAGATCAACGACTCCACGAAGGTGGCGATTATGGAGAAAGTCAGCGGGACACTCACGACGCACCGGCGCGAAATCAAGGCGGGCCTCGATCTGCGGATGCGGGCCATCAACACGTTTACCGACAAAGTGGTCTGGGAAGAAACCGTTTGGGAGACCCGCACCTGGGTGACCGAATGGGAAACCTTCAGCGGCGACGACCGGGCGCTCAACGGCAATTCCCTGAAGACCGCCGACCTGCATCCGCCCTCGCGCTGGCAGCTCTACAGCAGCATGCGCGACGAACTGGCAGACGACGTAGCCCGCCGGTTGCGGTCGCGGTATGCAAAGGAGTAGAGGGGAATGGTACAGGCATTCCTACAAAACAATATCATTCATCGGGATGATCGGGGCGGGCAGGTTAGTTTCGTCCAGCATATCGCGCATGTCTATTTCAATCGTCCGGCTGATCTGCGTAATCGGAATGTCGTTGGCACTGCCTTCAAACGGGTTGACCGAGCTTTCACCTACGGTGTCCAGGGTATGAAACGCCCATGAAATAATCGCCGAAAAGGGAATATTCAGCCAGATCGAATAACCGTCCAGCAAAGTGTCATTGCCCAGTTTTTCCATCTCGCGCAACAGACCGAACGGAGCCAGCATCACGAAAATAAACAGCAGATAGGTGGCAATCGACGCAAAGTTTCTCGGGTAAGGAAAGTTCTTAATCCGCTCAGCCCTGCCCTGGTTATCCGTAAACCGGCTGATTGCTTGCTGGAGTAAACTCCACTCAAAATCATTCAGGGCCCCCGCGGCTTTTAATCCGGCCAGTTCCTCCGACTGGAGCGCCGTCAACTGAGTTGCCCGGTTCTTTTTGGCAAGAATATACCGCAGCTCTTCCTCCGGTAGATACGCCGCCAGCTCCTGTTCCAGACTGGTATTCGCTTCAGGAATTACGTAGTGCCCTTTCCGGTATGCTACATTATTACTCCTGTTCATGTTTTCCCAGTTACGGGGCTCGCGCAGCTGGAAACGCAGGGCAGTCAGCCAGGCAAAATGCCGGTAAAAAATCCGGGCGACTGTTTCCGACTGCTTGCCCCCCAGTGCATCACGAACGGTATAGGCAAAACTGCGGCTGTCGTTGATGATACTCCCGTAAATCTGGCGGGCCTCCCAGATCCGGTTATAACTCGCATTATTCTTAAACCCCACCACAAAGGCAACCGCTGTACCAACGATGGCGATCGGCTGCCAGGGCAAGGCCAGAAAAGTCCAGCCCATGGCGTACAGAATTGTGGGAATAGCCGATAGAATCAGCATCCATATGACATCTTTTTTCGTCCAGAGAAAAAACTCCAGCGGACTGTAGCGTTTACCGGTATGCATTGCGGTGAATAGTATTGACGGTTGTACATGGAATGGACTCACTACTGCCGTAATGAGCGGTACTGCAATATAGGTATCAGGACATTATTCACCGCTTATAGTAACTCTCTGACGACAATATACCCTGCCACAACCAGTACAAACCAGCCGAAGCCCCGGCGCAGATGTGCCGGATGAATAAACGGCGCCAGCCATAGCCCTCCTAAAATACCCGCTACCGACAGGCCGGTGAAGGGCAGCAAAAACGCATAGTTAAGATCGGTATGGTGGATGTCTCCCAGAAAGCCGACAAATGAATTGGCCGCAATGATTAACACAGAGGTTGCGACGGCACGGTGTACGGGCAGGCCGGCCAGCAGAACCAGCATCGGTACAATCAGGAAACCGCCGCCGGCCCCGATCGTCCCCGTCAGCAAACCGACCGCCAGACCATCGAGCGCCAGCGGCACATACCGCGGCCGGCCGTCGCGGGGCCGACCATCGGCGGCCTCACCGGCTTCCGGCCGCTGGTTCCGGATCATGGCACGGGCCGCCATAATCATGACAAACGCGAAAAAAATCAGGATAGCATCACTTTTGGGTAAGACGTGATCACCGAACCGGAACAGCGGATCAGGCAAGACCGGTACCAGAAAACGGCGGGTCAGGTAAACCGACACAAACGAAGGTAAGGCAAAGATACCCGTTACGCGCAGATCGACGCGGCGGGCACGGATGTGCGCCACTGATCCCACCAGCGACGTAATGCCAACCACAAACAGTGAATAGGTAGTAGCCAGTATCGGCGGCACCGAAAACAGGTACACAAAAACAGGTACGGTCAGAATAGACCCGCCGCCGCCCGCCAGCCCGATTACGAGCCCTACCACCAGCGCCGCGCCATAACCGATAATTTCCTGTGTACTCATAGTGGGCAAAGCTAAAGGTTTAAACTAAATTTGTGCCCGGCGCGTTTTGTTTAAAAGAAAAAGAGACTATGTTAAAATACCTTTTTATTGCGTTCCTAATTATTGTTTTTGTTCCGTCGGTTCGCCGGTTTCTGTTCTGGCTGCTGGTTGGCCGGCAGCTGGTTAAAGAGCAAAAACGGCAAAATGAGCAATTCCGGCCGCGTCGGGACGGAGAAACGTATGTCCAGCCACAGCAACGCACACCCGACCAGAAGCCGGGCTTCAAAGGCGGCGAATACGTTGATTACGAAGAGGTAAAGTAATTATTTTTCCTGCCGGTAGCGTACAGCTGTTGCCGTCAGGGTATAGCCATTGACAGTGGCGGTTGTGTAATACGTATACTTGATGTTGACCAGCGCCGTGGCTCCCAGCTTCTTGGCTTCCATCGACATCTTTGCCAGCAGCAGTTCCTTATCCTGCATATTATTTCCCCGG
>CBDFHU010000159.1:0-56777 GCA_965247375.1 Arsenicibacter sp. | reverse complement strand
GACCTGAGTGAGGAGGCAAAGCGCGGATTAACGATTTTTAAGGCGAAATGTGCCTCTTGTCATGGCGGTGAGTTATTTACGGATCAGAGTTTCCGGAACAACGGATTACCGAAACTGGCCAATGCCCGTACTGACGACAAAGGCCGGTATGCTATCACCTTGCTGACGACCGATCAATATAAATTCAGAGTGCCGGCGCTGCGGAACGTTGAATTTACGCCGCCCTACATGCATGACGGGCGTTTCCAGACCTTGCAGCAGGTGATACAGCACTACGCATCCGGTGTTCAGGATAACCCGCAGCTTGATCCGCTGCTGAAACAGAACGGTCAGCCGGGAATACCACTGACTGCGCAGGATCAGAAAGACCTCCTGGCCTTTTTATTGTCACTGACAGATTATGAATTTTTGAATAACCGGCAGTTTCAGCCAAACTGAACAGTTCTGGAGACAGAAAGCAGAATTTTATAGACGCCGGGCGAACAGGAAAAGAAAAAACGGCGTTTAGCAGTATATGAATAACCAGCGATTTAAAGCCTGGCTTAAGCGGATCGGGTGGGTAGGCTTTCTGTTTTTTCTTGTAAAAGGTCTTTTGTGGCTCCTTATTCCTTATTTAATAGCAAAAGGGTTTCTGTCGAAGTAAATGTGCAGATGCAGAATCCTAACTTCCTCATTCAGCAATCATTGCGTTTTGTTTTAATTCAGGGACGCTACTTGGTTTATAAATTGTTTATCAGTAACTTTGCGTCCTGATTTTGAGTAGGTATGCTCTTTGCTAAAAAAGCATACTTATTGATCGGATTCGAACTTCATAACTTCAGTATAACACAATAATGGCTCGCGACTTACGATTCACGAGAAATATCGGTATCGCTGCCCACATTGATGCGGGTAAGACGACAACAACCGAGCGGATTCTGTACTATGCCGGTGTAAGCCACAAAATCGGTGAGGTGCACGAAGGTGCTGCCACGATGGACTGGATGGAGCAGGAGCAGGAGCGTGGTATTACCATCACTTCGGCTGCTACAACGGTAAACTGGGAGTACCGTGCCCAGAAATACCACATCAACATCATTGATACGCCTGGTCACGTTGACTTCACTGTAGAAGTTAACCGTTCACTGCGCGTACTGGATGGTCTGGTATTCCTTTTCAGCTCGGTTGATGGTGTAGAACCGCAATCAGAAACAAACTGGCGTCTGGCTAACAATTACAAAGTTCCCCGTCTGGGCTTTGTAAATAAAATGGACCGTGCCGGTGCTGACTTCCTGAACGTAGTGAAGCAGGTTAAGGAAATGCTGGGCAGCAACGCCGTGCCTCTTCAGTTGCCGATTGGTGCCGAAGCGGACTTCAAAGGTGTAGTTGACCTGGTTAACTTCCGGGGCATCACGTGGAACGAGCAGGACAAAGGCATGACGTTCACTGAGATTCCTATTCCTGACGATATGTTGGAAGAGGCTGAGGAATGGCGTGGCAAACTGCTTGAAGCAGTAGCTGAAGTCGACGACACGTTGATGGAAAAATACTTCGAGGATCCTGAGTCGATCACCGAAGCCGAAATGCTGGCAGCCCTGCGTGAGGCAACGATCCAGATGAAGATCGTTCCTATGCTGTGTGGTTCAGCGTTTAAAAACAAGGGTGTTCAGACGATGCTCGATTATGTGATGGCGCTGATGCCTTCGCCACTGGATCGGGACAGCATCATCGGTACAAACCCGGACACAGATGCCGAAATTACCCGTCGTCCAAGCGTAGAAGATCCGTTCACTGCACTTGCGTTCAAAATCGCGACTGACCCTTACGTAGGTCGTCTTTGTTTCGTACGGGCTTATTCAGGTGTACTGGAATCAGGTTCTTACATTCTCAATAACCGTTCAGGAAACAAAGAGCGTATCTCCCGTATCTTCCAGATGCACGCCAATAAGCAAAACCAGATCGAACGTCTGGAAGCTGGTGATATCGCGGCGGTTGTAGGTTTCAAAGACATCAAAACAGGTGATACCCTGTCGGATGAGAAAAACCCGATCGTTCTGGAAGCTATGGTATTCCCTGATCCGGTTATTGGTTATGCTATCGAGCCTAAGAAAACAGCCGATCAGGATAACTTCTCTAAAGCGATCACTAAACTGATCGAAGAAGATCCGACCCTGAAAGTTGAAACTGACGAAGATACAGGTCAGACCATCATTCGTGGTATGGGTGAGTTACACCTTGAAATCATCATCGACCGTATGCGTCGTGAATTTAAGGTAGAAGTTAACCAGGGTGCTCCTCAGGTTGCTTACAAGGAAACACTGACGAAGAGCTTCGAACACCGTGAGGTTTACAAGAAACAAACAGGTGGTCGTGGTAAATTTGCCGATATCGTGTTCGAAATCGGACCACGGGATGCGGAAGAAGATGGTACTGTTAAAACCGGTCTTCAGTTCGTAAATGGTATCGTGGGTGGTGTAATTCCGAAAGAATTTATCCCTGCCGTTCAGAAGGGCTTCAACGAAGCAATGATTAATGGTCCGCTGGCCGGTTATCCGCTTGATTCAATGAAAGTGCGTCTGTTCCATGGTTCATACCACGACGTTGACTCCGACTCACTGTCATTCGAATTAGCTGCCCGTACCGGTTTCCGTGAAGCTGCCCGTCAGGCTGGTCCTAAACTGCTTGAGCCAATCATGGCAGTTGAAGTACTGACGCCGGATGAGTACACAGGTCCGATCACCGGTGACCTGAACCGTCGCCGTGGTATCATGAAAGGTATGGATACCCGTGCCGGTTCACAGGTTATCAAAGCAGACGTACCTCTTTCAGAATTGTTCGGTTACGTAACAGACCTCCGGACAATCTCTTCAGGTCGTGCAACGGCTAACCTTACCTTTGCTCACTACGAAGTACTGCCAAACAACCTGGCAGAAACAGTAGTAGCTAAAGCGAAAGGTACAATTAACGCATAACAATGCACTCCTGTATGCTTACCGGCTCTCCGGAGCTGGTAAGCATATACTTTAATAAGTACAATTGCCGGAGGAGTAAATGGTTCTTTCGCCGGCAGTTCCATAAACGTTTAACGAACCAAACAGAATGAGCCAGAAAATTCGCATTAAACTGAAGTCGTTCGACCACAATCTGGTTGACAAATCAGCTGAGAAAATTGTGAAGGCCGTAAAATCAACAGGTGCTGTTGTGAGCGGACCGATTCCTTTGCCGACTGATAAAGAAATTTACACAGTACTCCGCTCTCCACACGTGAACAAGAAATCACGGGAGCAATTCCAGCTGTGCACCTACAAGCGTCTGGTAGATATCTATTCGACAAGCGCTAAAACGGTAGATGCCCTGATGAAACTGGAACTGCCAAGCGGCGTTGACGTTGAAATCAAAGTTTAATGATAAATAAGCGGTTTTAATCCAATTATTTTCAAGGCTGAATGAAATATACCACTGCCCGTCCGGGAGTGGTATATTTTTTTGTGTGTCAATGTTTTGCAATGAAAAAAAGATTGCATAATTTTGCACTCCGAATTAGTAGAGTCTCTTGTGACAACATACTTTGGGTGAAGGTCTGGTCCTGTACCGGAAACCACATCTGACAACGTGCCGGAAAGCCTTAGGGCCGCAACGGCAAACAGCGGTCAGGTGTATTTCATACCTGACTATTTTTTTGTCCAATCTTGAAAATCTGCAAGATACAGTTTGTTCTCTTGCCTGATTCTCTCTAATTTTGCGGCTCCGTTTCGGCGGAGGTCAAATTTTTTAATTTTTCCTGCTTACAACAGTTACAAAAAAATGTCTGGTTTAATTGGAAAAAAAATCGGGATGACCAGTGTGTACAATGCGGACGGGCAGGCTCTGGCATGTACAGTCATTCAAACTGGTCCCTGTGTTGTAACCCAGGTTCGTACCACTGAGAAGGATGGGTATGAAGCTGTGCAATTGGGTTACGGCGAAAAGAAAGAAAAGCATACGAACAAGCCGTTGCAAGGCCACTTCAAAAAGGCTGGCACAACGCCTAAGCGTAAGCTGGTCGAATTCAAAGAATTCAAAACTGAATTCAATCTCGGCGACACTCTGCAAGTGGCCGATGTATTTGGAGAAGGAGACTTCGTAGATGTAGTTGGCACAGCCAAAGGCCGCGGATTCCAGGGCGTTGTGAAGCGTCACGGTTTCGGTGGTGTAGGTGGTCAAACGCACGGTCAGCACAACCGTCAGCGTCACCCTGGTTCAATTGGTGCCTGTTCATTCCCGTCACGGGTATTCAAAGGATTGCGTATGGCGGGTCGCATGGGCGGTAACCGCGTAAAGGTGCAAAACCTGAAAGTGTTGAAGGTGATGCCTGAGCAAAACCTGCTTGTTATCAGCGGGTCGGTTCCGGGTGCTAAAAATTCATTCGTAATTATTGAGAAGTAAGCGTCATGGAACTTATCGTATATAACAGCAAAGGCGAGGATACGGGAAAGAAGGTTGCGCTGCCGGAAGACATTTTTGGTATCGAACCAAACGAGCATGCGATTTACCTGGACGTTAAGCAATATTTAGCTAACCAGCGTCAGGGAACGCACAAAGCAAAAGAGCGTGCTGAGAATGCTCACTCAACACGTAAACTGAAGAAGCAGAAAGGTACTGGTGGTGCACGTGCAGGTAGCATCAAGTCGCCGGTATTCGTTGGTGGTGGTACGATCTTCGGTCCACGCCCGCGGGATTATAGCTTCAAGCTGAATAAGAAAGTTAAGCAGCTGGCACGCAAATCAGCACTGGCCGCTAAAGCTCAGGCAAATAGCATTTCCGTTATTGATTCAGTTGCCTTCGAGAAACCACGGACAAAAGATTATATCTCTTTTCTGGGTTCGGTATCTCTGGGCGCTAAGAAAACACTGCTCATCCTGCCGGACGTAGACTCAAACGTAGTCCTGTCGAGCCGGAACGTACAAAAGACGAAAGTAGTTACTGCAAGCCAGGTCAACACATACGACCTGATCAATGCTGATCGTCTGTTGATTAGTGAAGAAGCGCTGTCGAAACTCCAAACACTTTTTGAGCAGTAATTATCATGAGCGTTTTAAAGAGACCGATTATAACGGAAAAAATGACAGTCCTGAACAAACAGGGCCAGTATGCCTTCGAGGTAGAACTGAAAGCCAACAAGTTTGAAATCAGCAAGGCTATCGAAAAAATGTACAGCGTGAACGTAGAAAGCGTCCGCACACTACGCACGCTGGGTAAGAAACGCAGCAAGAGTATCAACGGTCGGATTGTGACCGGTAAAACCTCAACTACCAAGAAGGCTATTGTGACGCTGGCAGAAGGTGAAGTAATCGACATCTACGCAGACCTGTAAGCCGGAGGGCAATAACGGAATAAACAATCATGGGAGTTAAGAAATTAAAACCAGTAACGCCGGGTACGCGCTTCCGCGTAGCTCCGGACTTCTCGGAACTGACCGCTTCCAAGCCGGAGAAAAGCCTGCTGGAACCAATAAAAAGAACCGGTGGCCGTAACAGCCAGGGCCGTCGGACAATGCGCTATATCGGTGGTGGTCATAAGCGGATGTACCGTATTATCGACTTCAAACGGGACAAAACAGGCGTTCCTGCTGAAGTATTGACAATTGAGTATGATCCGAACCGTTCCGCTCGTATTGCTCTGATCCAGTATACAGACCGGCGAGAAACGCTATATCATCGCCCCGCAGGGTCTGGTCGTTGGTAAAACGATTCAGTCAGGCGAAGGCTCTACTCCTGACGTTGGAAACGCACTGCCACTGGCTAAAATGCCAATCGGTACCATCGTTCACAACATCGAGCTGCACCCTGGTAAAGGTGGTGCAATGGCCCGTAGTGCAGGAACGTATGCCCAGCTGGTAGGTCGTGAAGATAAATATGCGATCCTGCGTATGCCATCAGGCGAAACACGTAAGGTATTGGGCGTATGCTTCGCTACGGTAGGTTCAGTATCGAACCCTGACCACATGAACTACACAATGGGTAAAGCCGGTCGTGTACGTTGGTTAGGTCGTCGTCCTCGTGTACGTGGTGTTGCGATGAACCCGATCGATCACCCGATGGGTGGTGGTGAAGGCCGGGCATCAGGTGGTCACCCACGCTCGCGGAATGGTCAGTTTGCTAAGGGCCAGAAAACGCGTAAGCCTAAGAATCAGTCGAATAGTTTGATCATTAGCCGACGGAAAAAGTAATAAATAGATGGCACGTTCACTAAAGAAAGGCCCATATATAGATTTTCGTCTGGACAATAAAGTTCAGACGATGAACGACTCAGGCAAGAAGTCAGTAATCAAAACCTGGTCTCGCCGGTCGATGATCTCTCCTGATTTCATCGGTCACACGTTTGCCGTACACAACGGTAACAAGTTTATACCGGTATACGTAACGGAAAACATGGTAGGCCACAAGCTGGGTGAATTTGCACCAACCCGGAACTTCCGCGGTCACGTTGCAAAAAAAGACAAGGGCAAACGATAAACCAGGTGGGAGTCATTAACCGGTTGGCCCGCTAGCCGCTGATGACGCCCCTCACCACTCGAAAAAACATGGAAGCAGTAGCAAAACTGAGAAATGTGCCCACGTCGCCCCGCAAAATGCGCTTAATCGCTGACCTGATTCGTGGTCAGCGTGTGAGCCGGGCTCTGGGTCTCCTGAAATACCAGCCACAGGCAGGTGCCGCCGTTATGCAGAAGGTTCTTCTGTCGGCTGTAGCTAACTGGCAACAAAAAAACGAAGACGTTAATATCGAAGATGCCGATCTGTTCATCAAAACGGTATTTGTTGATGGCGGCCCTGTGCTGAAACGTTTACGTCCCGCGCCGCAAGGCCGTGGACACCGGATCCGGAAACGGTCAAACCACATTACACTGGTGGTTGATAGCACAGACGTTACAAACGACTACGAGGTAGAAACGGAAAAATCTGATAACGAGTAACACCGAATGGGACAGAAAGTAAATCCGGTAGGTCTTCGTCTTGGCATTGTTCGTGGCTGGGAATCTAGCTGGTATGGCGGCAAAGAATTTGCTGACAAACTGGTTGAAGACGAAAAAATCCGCAAATATATCGCAGCCCGTATTCCAAAAGGCGCTATCGCCCGGGTTGTTATTGAGCGTACTCTGAAACGCATTACGTTGACAATTCACACTGCCCGCCCAGGTATCGTTATCGGTAA
Source organism: Arsenicibacter sp. (assembly GCA_965247375.1). GTDB lineage: Bacteria > Bacteroidota > Bacteroidia > Cytophagales > Spirosomataceae > Arsenicibacter. Next base: position 49,607 of record CBDFHU010000159.1, on the reverse strand, counting down.
AGGCGGTGGAGAGGTTGACAAGATCAAAGAAGAAATTAAAGAAAATCACGGGCAAAGACGTCCAGATTAACATCTTCGAGATCAAACGTCCTGAAATCGATGCTAAACTGATCGGTGAAGCAATTGCCCAGCAGTTACAGGCCCGTATTTCATTCCGTCGCGCCATGAAGCAGGCGATCAGCTCTGCCATGCGTGTCGGTGCACAAGGCATCAAAGTGAAATTGTCTGGTCGTCTGGGCGGTGCTGAAATGGCCCGTACAGAGCAGTACAAAGAAGGTCGTGTACCTCTTCATACACTGCGTGCTGACATCGATTACGCAATTTCTGAAGCACAGACGATTTACGGTAAAATCGGTATTAAAGTCTGGGTATTCAAAGGCGAAGTGTACGGTAAGCGTGATCTGTCACCAGCAGCTATGGCAAGTGCCGCTGCCGCTGGCGAACGTAGTGATCGCGGTGACCGTGGTGGGCGATCGTGGTGATCGTCGTGGCCCTCGCGGAGACCGTGATGGCAACGATCGTGGCCGTGGCCGTAACGACCGTAATGACCGTGGCGGTAATCGTGGTGGCGGCAACAACCGTGGCGGTAACAACCGCGGCGGCGGAGCCGGCAACAACCGTGGAGGAGGTAATCGTAAATAAGTCGAAAGTCAGAAGTCAAAAGTTCCCCGTCGTATAACACGACATTATCTTTCGACTTTCGACTTATGACGCTAACATTCAAGAGAAATGTTACAGCCAAGAAGAACTAAGTTCCGTAAGCAGCAGAAAGGCAGAGTTAAAGGTCTTGCAACACGTGGTCACCAAATCTCTTTTGGTACATTTGCGATCAAGTCTCTGGAGCCAGGCTGGATTACGGCCCGTCAGATAGAAGCCGCCCGTATCTCAGTTACGCGGGCAATGAAACGCGAAGGCCAGGTATGGATTCGTATTTTCCCGGACAAGCCGATTACAAAGAAACCGGCCGAAGTTCGGATGGGTAAAGGTAAAGGTGCTCCCGAATATTGGGTAGCGGTTGTGAAACCGGGTACCATCTTGTTTGAGGCAACAGGTGTGCCTCTCGAAACAGGCATGGAAGCGCTGCGGCTTGCAGCTCAAAAATTACCGGTACTGACCAAGTTTGTGGTGCGCCGTGATTATCAGGAGCAAGAATAAGCCTAGCGTTAGACACAAGTCATGAAAAAGGAAGAAATTAAGGCATTATCTGTCGAGCAATTGCGGGATCAGATCGCCGCAGAACAAGACCGGTTATTGAAACTGAAGTTTGCACACGCTGTATCGCCGATCGAAAATCCGATGCGCATCCGTGAAAACCGTAAGCTTATCGCCCGTCTGAATACAGAATTAACGATCAAAACGCGTCAGGCCTAAATAGCGACTACGAATGGAAGAGCAAGCAAAACAAGATCAGCAGCCAACCGTAGAACGGAATAGCCGTAAAGAGCGGATTGGTCGTGTGGTTAGCAACAAAATGCAGAAAAGCATTACCGTTGCAGTAGACCGCAAAGTAAAGCATCCGATGTACGGTAAGTTTATGCACCGTACGAAGAAGTTCATGGCTCATGACGAAAATAACGAGTGCCAGATCGGCGATAAAGTCCGCATCATGGAAACCCGTCCGTTGAGCAAGAGTAAGCGTTGGAGATTAGTCGAGATCATTGAAAAGGCGAAATAAGCCATGGTACAGCAAGAATCAAGATTGAGCGTAGCCGACAATAGTGGCGCAAAAGAAGTGCTCGTTATCCCGCGTTCTGGGCGGTACGGGCAAGCGCTATGCTTCGGTGGGCGACAAAATCGTAGTAACGGTAAAGCAGGCTTTATCGTCAAGCAATATGAAGAAGGGCACAGTTTCTAAAGCTGTTGTCGTTCGGACGAAAAAAGAAATTCGTCGTAAAGATGGTTCATACATCCGGTTTGAAGATAACGCTGCCGTGTTATTGAACAACAACGACGAACCTCGCGGTACTCGTATTTTCGGGCCTGTTGCCCGCGAGCTGCGCGAGAAACAATTCATGAAAATTGTATCGTTAGCCCCGGAGGTATTGTAAGATGGAAAAAAAGACGACAAAACCCCGCCACAAATTTCACATTAAGACCGGCGATACAGTTTTAGTCATTGCCGGTAATTCAAAAGGCCAGCAAGGCGTTGTGAAACAAGTACTGGTTGAAAAAGAGCGTGCACTTGTTGAAGGGGTTAACCTGATTACAAAGCACATCAAACCAACCGCTCAGAACCCGCAAGGGGAACTGGTAAAAACCGAAGGTTCGATTCATATCAGCAACCTGAAGTTGATCGACCCGGCTACCAAAGAAGCTACCCGTACGGGCCGCGCCCTGAATGACGCCGGTAAGTTGCAGCGGTACTCGAAGAAGACGGGTAAGTTTATTGCTTAATTCGTCGATGTATCATTCTTAAACGAGCGAAGACAGTGGCAACACCTAGATTAAAGAAAAATATCTGAACGAAGTAGTCGCCCAGTTGCAGGACAAGTTTCAGTATAAGTCGGTTATGCAAGTACCGCGTCTGACAAAAATTGTTATCAACAAAGGCATCGGAGCGGCAGTAGCTGACAAAAAACTGGTTGATGTAGGCGTTGATGAGCTTACTCAGATCACGGGTCAGAAAGCCGTAGCAACGGTAGCAAAGAAAGCCGTTTCTAACTTTAAACTGCGTGAAGGCATGCCGATCGGTGCGAAAGTTACGCTCCGTGGTGATCGGATGTTTGAATTCCTTGATCGTCTGACTGCGGTAGCATTACCACGGGTTCGTGACTTCAAAGGAATCAGCGACAAGGGCTTTGACGGTCGTGGTAACTACACGTTCGGTATCAAAGAACAGATTATCTTCCCTGAAATCAGCATCGATAAAGTGACGCGCATCTCAGGTATGGATATTACGTTTGTTACAACGGCGGGCTCTGATAACGAAAGCTATGAACTGCTGAAAGCACTCGGAATGCCGTTTGCCAGCAGCAAGAAGTAAGTAACCAACCCGGTAAAGACTTTAAAATATGGCAAAAGAATCAGTAAAAGCACGGGAGCGGAAACGCGAAAAACTGGTAGCTAAATATGCTGCTAAACGTGCTGCCTTGAAAGAAGCAGGTGACTATGCTGCATTAGATAAGTTACCTCGCAATGCATCACCCGTACGGCTTCACAACCGTTGTAAGTTAACTGGACGTCCACGGGGCTATATGCGCAAATTCGGTATTTCACGGGTTACATTCCGCGAAATGGCCGGTGCAGGTAAAATCCCTGGTGTAACAAAAGCAAGCTGGTAAAAATCTGGCAGTGATCGTCACGCTAGCAAATTTTTATTTGTAGTTCTGTTTCCGTAATTTTGCAAGCTCTTTTAAAACAAGGGGTTTGCGAGCAACTCTCATAGGAGATGAATACAGATCCAATAGCAGATTATCTGACGCGCGTCAGAAACGCCATCCGTGCAAAGCACCGGATTGTGGAAATTCCTGCATCCAACATAAAAAAAGAGATTACAAAAGTTCTGTTTGACAAAGGATACATCCAGAACTACAAGTTCGATGAAAACGGCCCGCAGGGTACGATCAAGATCGCACTTAAGTATAACCCGGTAACAAAGCAACCGGCTATCGTTGATCTGCAGCGCGTCAGCCGCCCGGGTCTTCGCCAGTACCGGTCGTCCGATAACCTGCCGCGAATTCTGAATGGCTTAGGTGTAGCCATCGTTTCAACTTCTAAAGGTGTCATGACCGATAAGGAAGCGAAAACGTTGAACGTAGGTGGTGAGGTATTGTGTTACGTTTACTAATTCGTATTGAACAATGTCACGTATAGGTAAAAAACCAATTGCCCTGCCAAGTAACGTTACACTGACGGTCGATAAGAGCGTAGTGACGGTTAAAGGCCCTAAGGGCACCTTGACACAAGCTATCGATCCGGATATCGCGGTAGCTGTAGAAGAAGGTCAGATTCAGGTGACACGTCCAACCGATCAGAAGCGTCATAAGGCTTTACACGGCCTGTACCGCGCCCTGGTTAACAATATGGTTGTCGGCGTCAGCACCGGATATAAAACTGAGCTGGAAGTAGTCGGTGTAGGTTATAAGGCATCTGTTGCAAACAATGTACTTGAACTGAACCTTGGTTACTCGCACAACGTTTTCCTGGCGATGCCTGGTGAAATTAAGGTTTCAGCAGTAACTGAAAAAGGTCAGAACCCGAAAGTTATCCTGGAAGGTATTGACAAACAATTAATCGGCGATGTAGCTGCCAAAATTCGGTCGCTGCGTAAGGTTGAGCCTTACAAAGGTAAAGGTATCCGCTTCGTTGGTGAAGTTATTCGCCGGAAAGCCGGTAAGTCTGCCTCTAAGAAATAAGTTTGATGTGTTTGAATGGATACCTTTACTGTATCATCCGGTACTGAAAAAGGCCGATTCATTCAAACGCTTCACGCTGATAAATAGATTTTTTGGCCAATTTGGTTGGAATCAAATAATATGGCAATTAAGAAGACAGAAAGAAGACAACGGATTAAATACAGCATCCGGGCAAAAATCTCAGGTACATCTGAACGTCCCCGGCTGTCAGTGTTCCGTTCAAATACAGCAATTTATGCTCAGCTGATTGATGACGTAGCCGGCCACACACTGGCATTCGCTTCGTCAAACGAAATTAAGAGCGAAGTAAATGGCTTTACCCTTGATGCTGCAAAGCAGGTAGGTCAGCGACTGGCCGAAAAAGCTGCGGGTAAAAATATTACATCAGTAGTATTCGATCGTAACGGCTATTTGTATCACGGTAAAGTAAAAGCATTAGCTGATGGTGCCCGGGAGGGTGGCCTCAAATTCTAAGGTATGGTAACGAACGCAAGACCTTCTAAAGTAAACGAAGCGGATCTGAAAGAACGCGTAGTGGCCATTAACCGTGTAGCCAAAGTGGTTAAGGGTGGTCGTCGTTTTAGTTTCTCAGCAATCGTAGTTGTAGGTGATGGCAACGGTGTCGTTGGCTATGGCCTGGGCAAAGCTAACGAAGTAACCGATGCAATTGCAAAGGGAGTTGAAGATGCTAAGAAAAACTTAGTACAAGTACCTTTGCTGAAACATACTGTACCTCATGATATGGAAGGTAAGTTCAGCGGTGGTTTTGTACTGTTAAAACCGGCGGCTCCCGGTACAGGTGTAATCGCCGGTGGTGCGATGCGTGCGGTACTGGAAAGTGCCGGTGTACGCGACGTATTGGCAAAGTCAAAAGGATCGTCTAACCCGCACAACGTGGTGAAAGCGACTATTGACGCTCTGAAAAAAATGCGGGCTCCTCACCAGGTTGCATTCCAGCGTGGGGTTAGTCTTGCAAAAGTGTTCAACGGTTAATTCGTAAAAAAAATGGCACGGGTACGTATTACACAGGTCAGAAGCACGATTGACCGTCCGCAAACACAAAAAAACGCCATCAAGTCGTTAGGCTTAGGCAAAATTAACCGTAGCATCGAGTTAGAATATAACAATGCTATCGCTGGTGTGATCCGTAAGGTTCAACACTTAGTTAAAGTAGAAGAAATTTAAGTAAATTTGTGGTTCATTATTCATCGGGGATTTACCCATGGACATGAACCACAATTTTCGATTACAAACCAGTAGAAAAATGAATTTAGAAAACCTCAAACCGGCTAAAGGTTCCGTTAGAGAGCGCAAGCGAGTCGGCCGTGGCCAGGGCTCAGGCATGGGTGGTACATCTACCCGCGGTCACAAAGGTGCACAGTCACGTTCAGGCTACAGCCGCAAGCTGAGCTTCGAAGGTGGGCAGATGCCTCTTCAGCGTCGTGTTCCTAAGTTTGGTTTCCGTAACCCGACACGCGTTGAGTATAAGCCAATCAACCTGGACAGCATCCAGGCATTAGCAGAGAAATTCGATGCTAAGGTTGTTGATGTGGCGTTCCTGCAACAACATGGTTTAGCTGGTAAAAAAGACCTGATCAAGGTATTGAACCGTGGTGAACTGACTGTTGCTATCGAAATCCATGCCCATGCTTTCTCTGCGACAGCAAAAGAAGCAATCGAAAAAGCAGGTGGTAAGGCAGTTGTTCCGACAAAGGAAGCAGAGCAGAATCAATAAGTGAGCACGGCAGCGGCCGGATACCTTTATGAACCGTTTCATAACCACTCTTAAAAATATTTTCGAGATTGAGGAGTTAAGAACCCGTATTCTTAACACTCTCTTGTTTATCACGGTTTTTCGCCTTGGTACAGCTATTGTATTGCCAGGCGTCGATCCTAAGCGTCTGAATTTAAATCCGCAAGGTTTGCTGGGTTTGTTAGACACCTTCCTGGGTGGGGCGTTCAGCAAAGCGTCCATCTTTGCGTTGGGTATCATGCCGTATATTTCGGCTTCAATTGCTATCCAGCTTTTGACGCTGGCTCTTCCGTATTTCCAGAAAATGCAGAAAGAAGGTGAGTCAGGCCGCAAGAAGCTAAATCAGATTACGCGTATTTTAACAATCTTCGTGACAGCTGTACAGGCGATGACATACATCCGGACAACTATTCCGGCTGATGCCCTGCTAATTGACCGTGGATTGTTTACTGTATCATCTCTGTTTATCCTGACTGCCGGTACAATTTTCTGTATGTGGCTGGGAGAGAAGATTACGGATAAAGGTATCGGTAACGGGATTTCAATGATCATCATGATCGGTATTGTTTCCCGTTTTCCAGGTGCAATTGCCGGTGAGGCAATGTCCCGCGGTTCTGCACAGTTACTGATCTTCGTACTTGAAATCGTTGCTCTGTACTTTGTCGTGATGGGAGCTGTTGTACTGACACAAGCCGTACGCCGTATCCCGATTCAGTATGCAAAACAGGTAATTGGTAATAAAGTAGTAGGTGGTCAGCGTCAGTATCTTCCTCTGAAGCTGAACGCTGCGGGTGTAATGCCAATCATTTTTGCACAGGCGCTGATGTTTATTCCTACTTATCTGGCAAGTCTTTTTGCTGAGAAAAGTGATTTCGCCGCCGGTGTACAAAACGCATTTCAGACATATACAACCTGGCAGTACAACCTTCTTTTCGGTTTGTTAATTATCATCTTTACGTTCTTCTACACAGCGATCTCTGTTAACCCGAATCAGATTGCCGATGATATGAAACGTAGTGGTGGCTTTATTCCTGGTGTTAAGCCTGGTTTTGCTACCTCAGAATATATTGGTCTGGTTCTGGACCGTATCACATTACCAGGTGCCGTTATGCTGGCTATCGTGGCTATCTTACCGGCTATTGCCAACCTGTTAGGGATGACAACTGGTTTTGCGCAGTTCTTTGGTGGTACTTCGCTCCTGATCATGGTAGGTGTCGTATTGGATACGCTACAGCAGATTGAAAGTTATCTGTTGATGCGCCGGTACGAAGGCTTGATGAAGTCCGGTCGTATTCAGGGCCGGACAGAAACAGTAGCAGCATAATGTTTCGTAAAAGCACGATGATTAATCTCCGGAGTGAAGAAGAGATTGCTCTGATAAAGCAAAGCGCTCAGGTGTTGGGTCGTGCACACGCGGAGGTTGCAAAACTGATTCGGCCGGGTATTAGCACGAAGGAACTTGACACCGTAGCTGAAACGTTTATTAGAGATAACGGTGGAGAACCGTCATTTAAAGGCTACAATAAATTTCCAGCGTCACTCTGTATTTCAGTCAATGATGTGGTTGTGCATGGCATACCGGGGCGCTACGAATTACGGGACGGAGACATTATCTCGATTGATTGCGGTGTAAAACTTCACGGGTTTCACAGTGACAGTGCTTACACCTATCCGATTGGTGAGGTAAGTTCCGGTACACGCAAGCTCTTGTCGCGGACAAAAGAGTCTCTTTATATTGGTCTGGCAAAGGCTGTTGAAGGGGGAACTGTTGGCGATATCGGATATGCGGTACAGACGTATGCGGAGCGTTTCGGGTATTCAGTGGTTCGTGAACTGGTAGGACATGGGGTTGGTAAAGACCTGCATGAAGCACCGGAGGTTCCGAATTATGGTAAAAAAGGCCAGGGCCCGAAGCTTAAAGAGGGCATGGTATTGGCAATTGAGCCGATGATTAATTATGGAAAGAAAGCAATCGTTCAGGAACGCGACGGATGGACAATCCGTACGGCTGACCGCAAACCTTCTGCCCATTTTGAACATACGGTTCTGGTCCGCAAAGGTAAACCAGAGATTTTAACAACCTTTGAGTATATCGAAGCGGTGACTGCCAACACCAGTCTGATGATTGACATGAACCATGTAGTGACGGCTTAATATCAGCTATGGCTAAACAGTCTTCTATTGAACAGGATGGTGTAATCTTAGAGGCATTATCAAATGCAATGTTCCGGGTTGAACTCGCAAATAAGCATGAAGTAATTGCTCACATTTCTGGTAAGATGCGGATGAACTACATCAAAATTCTGCCAGGTGACCGCGTTAAGTTAGAGATGTCGCCTTATGACTTAAGTAAGGCGCGAATTGTGTACCGATACAAATGATTTGCGAGTTACGGATTGCGAATGACGGCACAGACCCGTATGGCGTAGTTCTAAAATCGTAAATCGTAAAACGTAAATCAAAATGAAAGTTAAGGCGTCTATCAAGAAACGTAGCGAGGATTGCATCGTCATCCGCCGGAAAGGTAAGCTCTACGTTATTAACAAGAAGAACCCAAGATACAAGCAAAGACAAGGTTAATTATTTATGGCACGTATTGCAGGTGTTGATATTCCAGACCGTAAGCGTGGTGAGATCGCGCTCACTTACATCTACGGGATTGGCCGGAGCACAGCTCAGAAAATTCTTTCTGAAGCCGGAATCAGCTTCGATAAGAAAGTAAGCGAGTGGACGGATGAAGAGTCTGGCGCGATTCGTACGATCATTAGCAACGAACATAAGGTTGAAGGTGCGCTGCGTTCAGAGATCCAGCTGAGCATCAAACGCCTGATGGATATCGGTTGCTACCGTGGTCTCCGTCACCGGAAAGGGCTGCCAGTTCGTGGTCAGCACACTAAGAACAACTCACGTACGCGGAAAGGTAAGCGTAAAACAGTTGCTAACAAGAAGAAAGCAACTAAGTAACAGTTAATAGTTTTCGCTTTGCAGTCATCAGTTTAGTCGTGAGATTAGGTTGTCGGGCTGCAGATCGAAACGCTGAAAACAATGGCTCAAGCAAAACGCAAAGACAAAGCGAAAAAGCGGATAGTAGTTGTAGAAGCAGTTGGTCAGGTGCACATCAAGGCCTCCTTCAACAACATTATCATTTCGATTACCAACATGAACGGCCAGGTGATTTCCTGGGCATCAGCAGGTAAAATGGGCTTTAAAGGCTCAAAGAAAAATACGCCTTATGCTGCACAAACAGCCGCGCAGAACTGTGCCGCTGTCGCTCATGAATTAGGTATGCGGAAAGCTGAAGTATTCGTAAAAGGCCCTGGTGCCGGTCGCGAATCAGCAATCCGTACGATCCAGAATTCCGGAATCGAAGTAACTACAATCCGCGATATCACCCCGCTACCACACAATGGTTGCCGGCCGCCCAAGCGCCGTCGCGTTTAAAAACGGGTGAAATGAATACGGGCAGGCGACATTGGGTTGTGTCTGTTCATGTTCCACAGTTATTCTTTCATTTAACGAATGGCACGTTATACAGGCCCTAAGGCCAAAATCGCGCGCAAGTTCGGCGAGCCGATCCTCGGCCCGAGCAAAGCGCTTCAAAAGAAAAATTACGCTCCAGGTATGCATGGACGCGGCCGTAAGCGGAAGCAGTCGGAATACGCGCTCCAATTGATGGAGAAACAAAAAGTAAAATATATCTACGGTATCCTGGAACGCCAGTTCCGTGCATTGTTTCACCGCGCCGCTATTAAAGAAGGCATTACTGGTGAAAACATGCTGAAGCTTTGCGAAGCACGTCTGGATAACACCGTTTACCGTTTAGGTATCGCCCCAACTCGTCGGGCTGCTCGTCAGCTGGTTACACACAAGCACATCATCGTTGATGGCGAAGTGGTAAACATCCCGTCTTACTCTCTGAAGCCGGGTCAGGTTGTTGGTGTTCGGGAAAAATCTAAGTCGCTCGAAGCGATTTCAGACAGCCTCTCTGCCCGCAATGCAAAACGCTACAACTGGGTTGAATGGGATTCACAGGAATTATCAGGTAAGTTCATCAGCTATCCTGACCGTGATCAGATCCCTGAAAACGTGAACGAGCAGTTGATCGTCGAATTGTATTCGAAGTAATCATGTTGGCAGAACTCCTCTCCGGGTTCTGCCGACTTTTGCATATATCGGGTAATCTACTCCTTTGGCAGGCGAACTGCTCTAAAAAATACGAAACGTATGTCAATCTTAGCGTTCCAAATGCCCGATAAAGTCGTCGTTGAAAAAGCAAACGACTTTCACGGAGTATTTGAATTTAAACCCCTCGAAAAAGGGTACGGTGTAACGATTGGGAATGCTCTCCGGCGTATTCTGCTTTCGTCGCTGGAAGGCTACGCCATTACGAGTGTGAAATTCCCTGGCGTATTGCACGAGTTTTCATCAATCGAAGGTGTTGTTGAAGACGTGACAGAAATCATCCTGAACCTCAAAATGGTACGGTTCAAGAAGATTTCTGATATGGTAGACAACAAGATCTCGGTTCATATTAAAAATCAGGCAACGCTGTCAGCTGGTGATATCAGCCGCTTTACGTCGTCTTTTGAGGTTCTGAATCCGGAGCTGGTCATCTGTAATATCGATGACACACGCGATCTGGAGATGGAAATTTATGTAGAGAAAGGACGGGGCTACGTACCAGCGGATGAGCCACGGGCAAATGAACTGTCGTTTGGTCACATTCCTATTGACGCGATCTATACGCCGATAAAGAATGTGAAGTACAGCGTAGAAAACACACGGGTTGAACAAAAGACGGACTACGAACGCTTAATTCTGGACATCGAAACGGACGGATCTATCCACCCTGAAGATGCACTAAAAGGCGCTGCCAATATTCTGATTCAACACTTCATGTTGTTCTCGGATCAGACAATGACCTTTGAAACAACAAAACCTGAAGAGGATAATGTTGTGGATGAAGAGATGCTGCATATGCGGAAACTGCTGAAAACACCGCTTGCCGATCTTGACTTGTCTGTACGGGCATACAACTGTCTTAAGTCAGCTGACGTACGTACGTTGGGTGATCTTGTAAAACTGGAAATATCAGACATGATGAAGTTCCGTAACTTCGGTAAGAAGTCACTGACGGAGCTTGAGCAGCTGGTAGCTGAAAAAGGTCTGACATTCGGAATGGATGTCGCAAAATATCGTTTAGACGAAGAATAAAATTGGTTCTGTGTTTTGAGTACTGCGTGCTGAGTTATGGTAAACGCAGACACAGAACCCAGGACGCAGAACAATCAAAACAATGAGACACGGTAAAAAAGATAATCACCTGAGCCGTACGCACTCTCACCGCGGTGCGTTGCTTACCAACCTGGCGTCGTCGTTGATCCTGCATAAGCGCATCGAGACAACGCTGGCGAAGGCAAAAGAACTGCGGAAGTACGTAGAGCCAATCCTGACCCGGGCGAAAGATGATACATACCAGAATCGTCGGGTTGTATTCCAATACTTAAACAACAAGGAGACGGTTAAAGAACTGTTCGGCGTAGTTGCTGACAAAATCGCTGACCGTCCCGGCGGGTATACCCGTATCATCAAGCTGGGTAACCGTGCCGGTGATAACGCGGAAACTTGTCTGATCGAACTGGTTGACTTCAACGAAACACTGCTGGCTGCTGCCGCTGAACAAAAAGCAACCCGTACACGCCGTAGCCGTCGTGGTACGAAGAAAGCTGAGACAGCTGAAGCAACTGCTGCCCCTGCGGTTGAGGCTGCTGCCGAAGAAGCTCCTGCGGCTGAAGCGCCGGCAGAAGATGCACAAAATGAGTCATCTGAGGAACCGAAGCAAAGCTAATGACGTTCTTCTTTTGCATATTATAAAGGGGTTAACCGTTAGGGTTAGCCCTTTTTTTTAACCCTCAAAACAAGTAAACCATAGATGAAAAACCCTCAGCAACGGGAAGCCCTTCTGGTATTGCAGGATGGCTCGGTGTTCAAAGGTTTAGCGTTAGGAAAAATCGGGACAGCCGGTGGCGAAATTTGCTTTAATACGGGGATGACCGGGTACCAGGAAATCTACACGGATCCTTCGTATTATGGCCAGGTGATTGTGAACACCACGTCACACATCGGAAATTACGGCATTCAGCTGAAAACGGAAGAAGAGTCTGCCGGAGTAAAAATCCGAGGTATGGTATGTAACTTCTTCTCGCAGATCCACTCGCGCCATCTGGCAGATGGTTCTTTACAGGACTATTTTGAGCGTGCAAACATTGTCGGTATTCACGGTGTGGATACCCGGGAAATCGTTCGTCACATCCGTAATAAGGGGGTGATGAACTGTATTATCTCGTCTGAAATTCTCGATCCGGCTGCCCTGATGGCCGAATTGAGCCGTGTACCGGATATGGAGGGGCTTGAACTTTCATCGGAGGTTTGTACACAGGAAATTTATGAAACCGGGAGGGATGATGCCCGTTTCAAAGTCGCAGTCCTTGATCTCGGTATCAAAAAAAGCATTCTGAACAACCTGACGGAGCGCGGCGCCTACTGCAAGGTTTTTCCGGCTAAAACGCCGTTTGAAGAGCTGGCCGCCTGGAATCCGGATGGGTTCTTTATCTCAAACGGCCCCGGCGATCCTGCTGCAATGCCATATGCTGTTGAGACCGTAAAACAAGCTGTGAATACAGAAAAACCACTGTTCGGCATTTGTCTGGGCCACCAGATTCTATCGCTGGCGAGTGGAATTTCAACCTATAAAATGCACAATGGTCACCGCGGGCTGAACCACCCGGTTAAAAACCTGATTACGGGCCGTTGTGAAGTAACATCGCAGAACCACGGTTTTGCGGTTAAAGGTGATGAAGTACAGGATCATGCCAATGTGGAAGTAACCCACCTGAACCTGAACGATAAAACAATCGAAGGTATCCGCCGGAAGGATAAGCCGGCCTTCTCGGTGCAGTACCACCCTGAAGCTTCACCCGGGCCGCACGATTCGCATTACCTGTTCGAAGATTTCATCAAGATGATGTAATACGAAAGCCTGCTCGCAGAGAGCAGGCTTTTCTTTTTCCGGTTTGCAACGGCCGGCATAGTTAGATGGTAATGATAATCTTGGTATCATCGCCGCGGGCGGCCAACGTCAGCGCCGTTTGCAGGTCGCCCAGCGGCATATAACGGGAAATAATCTTGCCCGGATTGAGCTTTTTACGTTGAATCAGTTGCAGCGTGCGGTTAAAATCTGCCGGATGATCGTAAATAATAGAAGGCACCATGTGAATGCCCTCGCGCGCAATTTTCAGGGGTGTGAAGGCTGCCGGTTGACTGGATAAGCCAACCAATACGATTTCTGAGCCGCGTGGAGCAGCAGCGGCGGCCAGCGAAGCTGTTGCGGCGGCACCGGCACACTCGAAAATGGCGCTTACCTCATAGTCATCCCAAATACGGTTTAAGGCGGCGGCATCACCCTCTACCGCAATTGCTCCCTCATCGATCGCCAGTTGCCGTTTGCCGGGGTTTAACTCAGTGACCAATACCCGATAGCCAAGTGATAGTGCCAGGTGCGTCAGCAAAAGTCCGACTGCACCCAGTCCTATAACCGCAATCGTATCACCCGGCAAAGCTGACGACTGGAACAGGGCATGTACCCCGACAGCCATAGGCTCAACTGTCACGGCGTCTGTATCGGATACATCGTCGGGAACAGGCCGGCAGAAAGCTTCCGGCAGACAAATGTATTCGGCAAAGCAACCGGCTTCAGTCAGGCCGGCAACCCGTTTGTTTATACAGATATTTCCACGGCCCTGCCGGCAGTAACGGCATTGTTGACAGGGAATATTGGGTTCAATGACGACACGCTCACCCATAAGCCGGTTGGCCACACCATCACCCGTTTTATCAATGAAACCAAAGCCTTCGTGGCCGATAATGGTCGGCTGCGGCAATGACCGATGGCCGCAGAAAAGATGTACGTCCGAGCCACAGATGCCTACCAGATGTAGCCTGACACGTACTTCGCCGGATTTGGGCTCCGGCAGCGGAATATCGGCAAAAGCAATCTGTTCCGGACGTGTTAAAAAGGCAGCTTTCATAAATTCTCAGCGTTTACTAACCAGATGCAGGCGCCCATTACTAAAAGCGGAACGGAAAAAATAACAAATAACACCTGCATGCTAAGGGCGGCGTCGGATAGATAGCCGAAGATCAGAGGCCCGAGAATAGCGCCAAAACGGCCGATTCCGACGGTGAAGCCGACACCAGTGGCCCGTATGCGCGCCGCATAAAGTCGTGATAAAGTCGGCCATATACCGTTAAAACCACCCTGTACAAAAACGCCGATCAGCAACACAAGGACAAAGATGAGCGCTGTTGAAAGCGGCAGAAAAGCATACAGCTGCATGACAATAAAGGCCGTCAGCATAAACGTAAGGACACTCCTGCGAAGACCGAACCTGGCCCCGATTGCCCCGATGGAGGCTGAGCCGATGGCGGCCCCGAAATTGAGGGAAATACCGACCCATGTGGCTAGTTCAAACGGCAGACCGGAATCTTTGGCAATGGTTGGCACCCAGCTCATCAGCGTGTAGAGCGTCAGAAACCCGAAAAATGCAGCGACCCAGACCTTAATGGTATTAGTGCGGTAAACACTGGTAAAAAGAACCCTGAAACCGTCCCCGGCTGTCCGTTCGGTTTGGGTTGGTAAAATATCCAGCGCGGGTAGCTGAAGCCGGTGCAGCAGTTTGTTAACGGAGGTCAGGGTATCTGCCGCCGGATTGTTGAGCATAAACTCCAGCGAGTCGGTCATGAAAAGCCAGACCAGCAGTAACATGGCCAGTGACACGCACCCGGCAACGAAAAAAGCCTGATGCCAGCCGTACAGCGGAATGTAATGTGCGCAGAATAATCCCGTCAGAATAGCACCGACCGGCCAGCCGGCCTGTACCAGGCCGACCGTAAAATCACGGTATTTGTCATTGGAAAACTCCGCAGCAGTGGCCGTCATGGTGGGCAGGATGCCGCCAATGCCGAGACCGGTAAGAAAACGCAGGGCCAGCATAAGGTCATAACGCCCGCAAAGCCAGACACCGAACATACCGGCCGTAATCATCGACACCGAAATAAGAAATATCCGGCGGCGGCCCAGCCGGTCGGCCAGAGGGGCGATCAGAAAACAGCCGAGCGTCATACCAGCCAGTCCGGCACTGAAGATGTAGCCCATCTCTGCTTTGGTCAAGCCCCAGTCTCTGATGATTTCGGGGCTTGAGAAGGAAACAATCAGGACATCAATGCCATCATTGAAATTCAGGATAAAACAAATGGCGACCATCAGGACCTGAAATCCGGTCATGGGTCGTTTTGAAAGATCGGTAGAGGGTTGCATCGTTACTCAACAAATCCGGCTTTTGCTTTCCGGCCTGTTTTCACCCACTGACGGAGGGCGTCGAAGGCTCGGGCGGTTTGTTGGGGTGTAAAGTTACAATGTCCCTGCCCATTGGTGTAGTTTACGGAAAAAAAGTGGTCTTTGCCCTGCTTATGAACCATGTTTTCGAAATTGACGATACCATATGTTGGCGGAATCAGTTGGTCATAGATGGTGTGCAGCGCCAGCACCGGTTTTGAAATCATACCGGTACGGTCGTATTTCCCGAAAATCTTCTCCGGATCGGACGTGGCCGCTAAGCGCTCCGCTGTCTTATTGACGAGCAGGTCGTCGGGAAACCCACTGTAGAGCGTATTCGTATTGTCGAACGGGTTACCACCTGTTTTCTGAGCCAGGTCGCGCAGCACGTTCTCATTAAAGAAAAGCGAGAAGGGCAGGTCATCGGGTTTTAAATCGAAGCGTTTGGCAAAAGCAACGGCCAGCATTGAGTCTTTTCCGAAAACGGCCTTTTTGATTTCGGCGGCCCGGTCTCCCATTTTGCGGGCATCCTGCGCCTGATAGGGTTTGGACAGGTCGAAAATAGTCTGTAATGAGGCAACCACGTTGGGAAACAGCCCGTTGAACGTCGCGTACATATCAAACTCTTTACGGCATTGCAGGTAGGGGCGGCTGGAAAGCGGGCACATCGGCAAGGCTCCGTCGTAGGCTTGCCCGAAATTTTCGATAACGGCAATGGAAATGCCCCCGCCCATCGAATGCCCCACCATAAAGGTCGAGTCGGGTTTACCGTACGTTTTGACAAAATACGTCCGCAAGGCTTCAGTATCATCAACACCCTGCGGAAGTGCAAAACCCTGATACTGGTAGTCAGATGCAGCCACGGCAAAACCACGTTCCAGAAAAACGGCCATGCGCTTCGCCCAATCCGGGTTTTTACTTTGCGCAGGAGCACCCATAAACTCATAACCATGCGCGTACATGACCAGTTTCTTTTGCCAGTTTTCGGGGAAAATGATGCGGTAGCGTGCGCCGCTGATCGTACCCGTGTCGGTTCTGGCAACCTGCTGACCCATCAGGCTGGTGCTGATCAGGAAGAAAAACAGACAAAGTTGTTTCATGTTAACTATCAGGAAAAAGGGAATAATCAGCCGCGGAGCTTCAGCATCCGGATGGCGTTTTCTTTCAGAATAAGCGGTTTTACTTCGTCGCGGAAACCGGCGTCGGCAAAGTCTTTCATCCAGCGTTCGGGTGTGATGAGGGGGAAATCAGTACCGAAGAGCATCCGGTCTTTCAACAGCGTATTGGCATACTGAACAAGCTGTTTGGGAAAGTACTTCGGCGACCAGCCGCTGAGGTCGATATACACGTTAGGCTTGTGCATTGCAACCGATAGAGCCTCATCCTGCCACGGCCAGCTGGGGTGCGCAATAATGATCGGACAGTCGGGAAAGTCAATGGCTACATCGTCGAGATGCATCGGGTTCGAGTACTCAAGCCGGAGCCCGCCACCGCCCCGTACGCCGGACCCAAAACCGGAATGACCGCTGTGAAACAACATCGGCAGGTTATATTCCGCAATGACCTCATAAAGGTGGTAGGCCATTTTATCCTGCGGATAAAAACCCTGGACGGTCGGGTGAAACTTAAACCCCTTGACACCGTAATTTTCGATAAGGTTGCGGGCTTCGCGGGCACCCATCCGGCCTTTGTGCGGATCAATACTGGCGAAGGCAATCATCACATCGCTGTTTTTGAGCGCACAGTCGGCGACTTCCGTATTGGGAATGCGGCGTTTTCCGACCTCAAATTCAGAATCGACGGTAAACATAACGAGCGCCATGTTCTGGGCGCGGTAAAAGTCGGCAGTTTCCTGCATCGTCGGCCGCTTATCGGACTTAAAGTAACGGGCAAAGGCTTCGTCAAGCTCCGGCCGGTAGGGGTCGTGCGGCTGGCAGCAACTGACCTCAGCATGAGTATGTACATCAATGGCAATAACCTTGTCTATATCAATCATGGGTTTGCAGATATCCGGTGAAAAAAGTCATTGAGCGTAGATCGACCGGACTAAACCGGCGCGGTGGGTTAACACGGCCCGTTGGTTCAGTGAACCTTTGTCGGTGATTTCGCCGAGAATGATGGACGGCGGTTCTGTCGCAACAACATAGCGGCCAATCTCCGTTGAACTGCCCGTAGCGGTGTGGTTAAACTCAGTCAACCACTGATCCAGAAATGACTGGATACAAGGATGGTTGAAGGCTTCCTGAGCGGGTAGGTCAAGACCCGCGAGTTTGCGGCAGGCATCCGTATTCAGGAACAGAATGGCGCCCACAAACGGCTGATCCAGCCCCGTCAGCACTACATCCTGAATAACCGGTGAACCCGTTGAGATCACTTTGGCTTTCAGGATGCCCACATTCACCCACGTACCGGTCGAGAGCTTAAAATCTTCGGCAATTCGGCCGTTGAACACAAGCCCCTTGTCCGGATCGGTTTCGTCCAGAAACCGGACGGCATCGCCGGTTTTATAGTACCCTTCTTCGTCGAAGGCCAGGGCAGTGGCTGTCGGGTTGCGCCAATACCCCTTCGTAACGTTCGGGGCTTTGTAGCGCGCCTCGGTTTTGTCGCCGTCCGGGACCAGTTTAACCTCCATGCCCGGCACCGGCACACCCAATAGTCCGGAAAATGCGCCACCCCAGCTGGCAAACATCGCTGACGGACCGGATTCGGTACAACCGAGGCCGGTAATGACCGGAATCTTAACGCCAATAGTTTCGACCGCCAGTTCTTCGAGTCGGTTCCAGACGGGTTGGGCCAGGCTGGCACCGGCATAAAACAGAATGTTCAGGTTCCGGAAAAACGCCCGGCGTAAGGCTGGCTCCCGCTCCAGATACGGGATCAGCATTTCGAATCCTTTCGGAACGTTGAAATACGCCGTTGGGGAGATTTCACGCAGGTTCTGTACGGTTTGCTCAATGCCCTGCGGCGTGGGCTTACCGTCGTCGATATAGAGCGTACCACCATTGTACAGCGCCAGTCCGAAATTATGATTACTGCCAAACGTATGGTTCCAGGGAAGCCAGTCGATAAATACCGGTGGTTGTTGCGCCATAAACGGCAGTACCTGGGTAATCTGCTGTAAGTTGGCGCACCACATGCCCTGGGTATTAATCACGCCTTTGGGTAAACCCGTTGAGCCGGATGTAAACAGCACCTTCGCTACCGAATCGGCACCGATATTTTCGGCGGCCGCTGCCACGGCTTTAGTCGGGCTGGTTGTCAGAATATCTGGAAACGCAAGGCCAGCACCGCCGTCGGCCGTTATGATAACTGCGTCAGGAAAAAGCGCTGACGCATGGGCGAGCGCACGCCCGTAAACCCGACTGTCCTGTGCGAACATCACTTTCGGGGTCATGAGCCTCAGGCAGTGGCTCAGTTTTGCAAAATCATCGGAAATAGTGGAATACGGGGGCGATACCGGCGTGTAAGGAATACCTACATGGACGGCCGCTAACGCCAGGATGGCGTGCTCCGTACTATTCTCCGACAGAATCACAATGGTTTCATCGGGCGTAAAACGGAGATCAAGCAGGAATTGGGCTATCGCCCGCATTTGCGCCCATACCTGTCCATACGAATGGGTTTGCCACTGACCGGCCACTTTACGCCCCAAAAAAGGGCGGTCTGGTTGCGAACAGGCCCAGTGGGCTAAGCGGTCCGTAATTTTGAGCGGGTAGGGAGCCAGCGGTTGCCGGAGCCGGTAACGGACTACACCACTGTCATGCTGTTCGAGATACGTCTTTGTGGGACCAAAGGCCACGTCTTTATACTGAGCCATGCGATTGGAGTTAGCGGTCAGTTGTCGGAACCGGATTATTCTCCGACTTTTTTAGCCCGGCCTTCCAGAAAGTCGTGGAGGCGTTGTTTGGCTTCCGGTGCACTCTGGGCAATAGCCGCCATCAGGCTTTCGAGGAGCAGCCCTTCCTGCTGACCGGAATCCGCAATCCGGGGGAGTACATGTGTCAGCGCGTAATTGGTCATACCAGCATTCGCGACTACTTTCGCGGCCAGTTCCAGCCCTTTCGTGAGCCCTTCTCCGGTTTCAACGAGATACTGAGCCAACCCGATGCGCTCGCCTTCGTCGGCTTGATAGACGCGGCCGGTCAGCATCATATCGGTCATGCGGGCCATGCCGATCAGCTTTGGAAGCCTGACTGATGCGCCGCCACCGACGAAAATACCTCGCTGCCCCTCCGGCAATGCGTAAAAGGTGGTGGCTTCGGCAACGCGGATATGACAGGCAGTGGCCAGTTCCAGCCCTCCGCCGACCACAGCACCGTGCAGGACGGCAATGACCGGCACCGGCCCGAACTGAACCTTATCCAGTACGCGATGCCACATCCGCGAATGGAAAATGCCCTGCACCGCATCCCGTTCGGTCAGCTCTGACAGGTCAAGCCCGGCGGAAAAATGCTTGCCTATACCATAAATAACCGCACAGCGGATGGAGGGCGGAATATGGTCAAACACATGTTCGAGGCCCAGAATCAGGTCATCATTAAAGGCGTTTCGCTTATCGGGCCGGTTCAGCCCGATAAGCAAGACATTTTCTCTGACTTCCAGTATAATCGAAGAGGTTAAGGGAACTGGCAGTTGCATCGGATAAATCGAAAATTGATTTATTTCAATACAAAACTAGACTTCTGTAAGAGCGCCGGGTAGGGTAAAACTAACTTTAACTATGCAAAAGCAATCATTCGGTGAGATTCCGGTACGCTTTGGGCGAGAGGCCGGTTTTATTTCTGAAAAAGCGGGCAAAGTCACTGGGGTCGAAGCCGCCGATCTTAAAGGCAATGTCGGCAACGGGCAGCGATGTCTGTTTTAACAACACTTTGGCTTCCAGAATACGCATGTCTTCGAGCAACTCATGGGCAGATTTACCCGTCATCGTTTTAACACACTTGTTCAGGTGGTTGGGCGAAACCGCTAAATGTCCGGCCAGGTCGCTGACGGTATTTTTCTCGTAGACCCGTTCACTGAGCAGCTGTTTATAGCGCTGGGTGAGGGTTGCCGCCGCTGAAGGGGAACCCGCCGATACAGTTTGACTGAGATAGCGGAGTTCGGTCAATAAAGTCATTAGGTACAGGGCCAGTAAACGTCCGCGATCCGGATCGTTACGCAGCCGTTCGGCGAGCAGCATGTCGAGGAGCGTCAACAGGCGTTCGGGCGCCGCTACAGAAAGTACCGGTTGGTCTGTTGTCAGGCTGAAAAACGGGAACTCCTGTTCGATGTCAAGTGGCAGGCGGGCATGTTGGAATAACTCGGGGCGGAAATGGCAGTAAAAGCCCTCAATGTCGTCGGAGACGGTTTCGAGTGCTGTGATCTGATCAGCGGCCAGGCAGAAAAATTTGTTAGGGCCAACCTCGTAGGGCGTCAGACCGCGGCTCCGGACGGCTTTCCCTTTGGTGACAAAAATAAAGAAATATACCGACCGGCGGTGAGGCAATACCGGCAGCTTGAGGTGGGCTTTATAGTTTTCGATGCGCTCGATGTGGAAGCGTTCGTAAAAGCCCGAAACTGTCGGTTTCCAGTTACCGAACAGGTATTCGTCAAACTGGGCGGGATTGAGCTTCGGAACCGGCATAGGGCTATGGCAATGTGCGGCGCGGCCCGACAGGCCGCGCCGCAGTCATTACTTATATTCGTCGATGGTTTTGCGGAACATGGCTTCATCCATGTAGCCAATTCCCCGCCATTTGATTTTTGACTCCTTGTACATCAAAAACGTAGGAATTTCGTCAACGCCGAGCTGTTGGGCCAGCTGCCGGTTTTTGTCGTAATCAATCGTTACAATCGTCACTTTATCCGATAATTCAGCTTTCAGCTTATTCACCGTTGGCAGCATTTTCTGACAAGGCGCACACCACGGCGCATAGAAGTCGATCAGAACCGGCTTGGCCGAGGCCGTAAGTTTCTGGAAAGCTTCCTGGCTCATAGCGCCCGTTGGGGCTTCCTTGCCCCCTTCGATCGGCTTGTTGGCCGCCGTCCACTTGGCAAAACCACCCTGCATGTCATAGACTGACGTAAAGCCTGCACTGGCCATCAGACCGGCGGCTTTGGCGCTCCGGCTACCGGCCAGGCAATAAACCAGTACCGGTTTGTTAGGGTCAAGCTGTTTGACTTTAGCCAGAAAGGCTTCATCGCGCACGTCGATGTTGGTCGAATGGCTCAGGTGGCCGTTGGCATATTCGCCGGCAGTCCGGACATCCAGCAACTGAATGCCGGGCATGGCTTTGAGCAGCGAATCTGCCCGATCAGTAGTTAACAAAACCGGCGACTGGGCAAAACCGGCTGCCGTCAGGCCGAGGAACAGAAACGTGAATATTGATTTCATGGTAAAAGACCGGATCAGAATTGTGTACTTTTATCCAGCTGTTTAGCTTTCCAGTATTGTAAGATCAAAAATGTCGAAAAAATTCATTGCATTTATCAGTATCCTCCTGGTTTATCAGGTAGTTTTTGCACAAACGAAACCGGCGAATCTGTTTCCGGACGGGAGCAGGATACCGGCATGGTTCTCGGACACGACAAAAATCCCGCTTTCGAAGCTGGGTAAACAATACGTCATTACCAGTTTCGGGGCGGTGGGTGATAGTACCGTGCTCCAGACGGCAACGATTCAGCGCGTAATTGATATGGCCTCACAGCAGGGCGGCGGGGTCGTGGTTATTCCCAAAGGCACGTACCTGAGCGGGGCGTTATTCTTCAAACCTAAAACACACCTGCATCTGGCCGAAGGGGCTGTGCTGAAAGGGTCTGACGAAATTAAGCATTACCCTAAAATACCGTCACGGATGGAAGGTCAGAGCCTGGACTACTTCGCCGCGCTGGTGAACGTCTACCACGTTGATGGATTTACGATTACCGGTAAAGGCAAAATCGACGGGAACGGGCTGCGCTACTGGGAGGCATTCTGGGCCCGTCGTAAAGAGAACCCGAACTGTACCAACCTTGAGGTATCTCGGCCACGGTTGGTTTTCGTCTGGAAATCAAACAATGTGCAGATGCAGGATGTAAAACTGCACAACGCCGGTTTCTGGACAAACCATTTCTACCAGTGTACCAACGTCAAGCTCCTGAACCTGCACATTTTTTCGCCCTATCAGCCCGTGAAAGCTCCGAGCACCGACGCCATCGATCTCGACAACTGTTCCAATGTACTGGTCAGCCGGTGCTATCTGTCGGTCAATGACGATGCCATTGCGCTGAAAGGCGGTAAAGGACCGTGGGCCGACCTGGTGCCAAGCAACGGCGAAAACACGAATATCATCATTGAAAACTGCCGGTTCGGGTATTGCCACTCAGCACTGACCTGCGGCAGCGAAGCCATCCACAATAAAAACATCGTGATGCGTAACTGCCACGTCGATCAGGCGGAGCGGGTGCTATGGCTTAAAATGCGCCCCGACACCCCGCAGCTGTACGAATACGTGACCGTCGAAAACATAACGGGCCAGGCAAAAAGTCTGCTGTATGTAAAGCCGTGGACACAGTTTTTCGATTTGCAGGGCCGTCAGGATGCACCGCACGAGTACTGCAACCATATCAGCCTGAAAAACATCAAGCTGACGTGTCAGACGTTTTTCGACGTGGCCATTAACCAGAATAACCACCTGTCAGACTTTGTCTTCGAGAATCTGACGATTGAGGCCAAAAACGGAACGGTCAACAAAGACATTGTCAAGGGCTTTACGCTCAGAAACGTGATGGTTAATCAGCGGCCCGTCAACTAAGCAATGTTACAGTTTCGTACGGGTATCGCCGTTGATTTCGAGGAGGTACCCGTCCGGATCTGAAAAATAGATCTGCGGTACGCCATCCACCCGTACCTGTTTGTGATACTGAATATTCTGCTTTTTCAGAAAGGCTTCTGCCTTGTCCATCGACTCAACAAACAGAGCAATATGGCTCCCGTTCCGGTCATGGACAATGGTTTCGGTGCGGCCGTCGAGTAAGTGTAGCTGCTGTCCGTTGCCGAGATCAAACCAGAACCGGCGGCCTTTCAGGCTCGGTGGCACATCAATGGGCTTCATGCCGACAACGTCCTGGTAAAATTTTGCACTGGTCTGAATGTCTTTTACATGCAGGGCCACGTGGTTGTGCCCGGTAAAGCCGAGTTTGTCCTGTCCGAAAGCCAGACCACTCGTCAATAATAACGCAGCAAAGAGGAATTTTTTCATGGGTAAAACGACGCGGTAACACGTCAGCAAAAGTCAGGATTTGGGGCAATTTCAAGGTACTAAGGTAGCCAATACTTTCTGGATAATGCGCGTACCCTGTTCCATTTCTTCGGGAGTAGAGGACGCAAAACCCATCCGCGTGTGATGAACCACCGGTTCGTCGGGCTGATAAAACCGGCCGTTTCCGATAATCAGGCCTTGCCGGTAGCACCGTGCCGCCAGTTCAGGCAGATCAATGGCGTCGTCGAAGCGGGCCCAGACAGCCAGACCACCATCCGGTACCGTAAACGAAACGGCCTCGCCGAGATGATCGCGGAGGAGCCGGCAGCAGACATCGCGGCGGTGCTGATAAATTTTCCAGGCTTTTTTAAGGTGCCGCTGAATATCACCTTCGGCCAGCATTTCGGCAATGGCCTGTTCCAGTACCGTATCACCCTGCCGGTCAATAATACGCCGGTAGTATCCCAACGCTTCGATAAGGTTGGGCGGAGCCACAATATAACCGACCCGGAAAGCCGGGGCAATCGACTTGGTAAACGAGCCGATGTATACAACCATACCAGCTGCATCGGCACTAGCCAGGGGCAAAATCGGGCTGCTGGCATAGTGAAAATCATAATCGTAATCATCCTCCAGAATAATGAACCCGAACTGTTCAGCCAGCTGCAACAAGCGTATCCGGCGCTCGGCACTCAGCGTGACCGTGGTCGGGTGATGATGGTGCGGCGTGACAAACACCATCCGGACCGGTCGCTGCCGGCAAAGCTGCTCGAGTGCGTCCATATCCAGCCCCTGCGAATCGACCGGAAGGTGTTGCAGGTCGGCGCCCCGTTCGGCAAAAATCAGGTTGGCCGACCGGTAATTCGGTTTCCCGACCACGACCGTATCGTTAAGCTGGAGCAGGATCTGAGCCAACAGATAAATGGCCATCACGCTGCCCCGCGTTGTGAAGATATGCTCAGGCGAGGCCGGAATACCCCGGCTGTCGTGGAGGTAGCGTGCCAGCTGTTGCCTGAAGAAAAGATCACCGTTGGTGTCGGCATAACCCAGCAACCGCTGCTGGAAGCCGCGCCGGAGAATGTTCCGGTAGTTGCGGGCCAGTTGCTCTGTGGGAGCCAGCCGGACATCGGGGAATCCGTCATCAAACATCAGCATACCGGTATTCTTCAGGACCGGCAGCGTCAGCCGCTCCCGGTTCCGGAACGAATAGCCGGTTTTGGCAGCCAACCCGCCGGTTGCCGCAGGCGTCGCCAGCGGACGGGGCGCAACATCGGGTAGTTCACTGCTGACAAACGTCCCTTGTGCGGGGCGCTGGTTAATCCAGCCCTGGGCGGCCAGTTCATCGAAGGCCGCAATGATCGTTTTCCGGTGAACACCCAGCAGCTCTGCCATGGCGCGGCTGCCGGGTAACCGGGTGTTGGCCGGCAACAAGCCTTGCCGGATCAGCCGGATCAGGGTATTGGCGATCTGGGTAGACAGCAGCGTGGCCGACTGCCGGTCAAGCCGGATCAGTGTTTTGTAAGGGAGCATAAAACCGGACTATTCACTGTTTAAAAACTGGTAGCCTGTAGTAGTCCGGCAAAGAAATAGTTTTGGGGTATCAAAACAAATACAACGCAGATGAATACCTCCCGGACTAAACTTACCCGCCTGCCAAAACGCGGTGCTCACGATGCCGAAACCATTTATCCGATTCTGGATGCTGCTCTGGTATGTCATATCAGCTATTGCCTGAACGGGCAGCCGTTTATTATTCCGACTGCCTTTTGCCGTATCGACGATACCCTGTATATCCACGGCTCGGTGGGTAGCCATTTTTTCCGTGAACTGGCCAAAGGAGTTGATGTATGTGTAGCGGTGACCTTTATAGACGGGTTGATATTGGCCCGGTCAGCGTTCAGCCATTCAGTCAATTACCGCTCCGTGGTGGCGTTCGGTAAATCGCGGCTCGTTGAGGACGAAGCTGAAAGCTGGCTGGCACTGGAGCGTATTACGGAGCAGATTATGCCGGGGCGATGGGCAGATACCCGTCATCCGAATGCCAGTGAAATGAAGAAAACGATGGTGATTGCCATCCCGATTGATGAGGCATCGGCGAAGGTACGGACGGGAGGGGTGAATGATGATCCGGAGGATCTGGCGTTGCCGTACTGGGCGGGAGTCGTTCCGTTATCACTGACCTACCATACGCCGGAGCCTGACGGGAAGCGTCTGCATGATGTACTGCTGCCGGATTATCTGAAAGGCTTATAAACGGTTCATTTGCCGGTATTACCTTGCTTGAAATAGGCTTAGGAATAAAAATACTTCACCACATAGCCACATAGAAAACAAAGTTTTTTAATACTTAGGTGCCCTATGTGGCTATGTGGTATAAATGTAATTGCATGTAGGCTGGTACCTTACTGGTTTATTGACTCCATTCGGTCGGGGTGCGATCCCAGCGGTGTCCTTTCAGTTCCTCTAACAGGGCTGCCGGAAGGCCCGCCCCGTCGCTGCTGCCGCAGTTGGCTTCCACGTTCCGGAGTTTACGCATGCCCGGAATTGTGGTAGCTACATCCGGATTGCTCAGGATAAAACGCAGCGCCATTTCGGCCATGCTCATACCGGCTGGTACCAGCGGTTTCAGCGCATCGGCATGGTCAACACTGGAATTCAGGTTTTCCGGTACGAAATACGTAGACCGCCAGTCGTTAGCCGGGAAGGTTGTTTCTTTGGTAAACGTACCTGTCAGTGTCCCTTCATCAAAGGGTACGCGGGCAATGACAGCGACGTTCAGTTCGCGGCAAAGCGGGAAGAGGTTGTCTTCCGGATTCTGATCAAAAATATTGTAAATCACCTGCACGGCATCGATGAGGCCGGTGCGGAGGGTGTTCAGGCAATTGTCAGGCTCCCAGCGGTTTACCGAAACACCCCATGCCTGTACTTTGCCCTCTTTGGTGAGCTTCTGAATGGCTTCTTTCCACTCATCGCGTTCGGCCCAGGCATCTTCCCAGACGTGGAACTGCTGCAGATCAATGGTCTCGACGCCCAGATTTTTCAGACTCTTCTCGGTATACTCAACAATGTAATCAGCCGGAAACACGTCGTCAATCGAAAACTCCGGTTTTGATGGCCATTTGCGGTTTTTCGGCGGAATTTTCGTGGCGGCATACAGGCGTTTGTCACTATGCCGTTGCATAACACCGTTCAGGATAGTTTCGCTCAGGCCGTCGGCATAAGCCCAGGCGGTATCAAAGAAATTACAGCCAAGTTCGATTGACCGGTCCAGGGCACGGTCAACTTCGTCGCGTTCGGCACCGGTCCAGCCAGCGAGGCCCCACATGCCGTAGCCGATCTCACTGACTTGCCAGCCTGTGCGGCCAAAGGTTCTGTATTGCATCTGGTAATAGGGTTTAACGTTTGCACAAAACTAACAGGTTTTATGCGTCTACAGCAGCTGCAACGGGTGTCATACTTTTAGTATCCGGTTTAGATAACAGCTTGTTCTTTTCAATGTGTTGATTTTCATTGGACTGAGCTAATAAGACGGCTCTTTTATTGATTTTACACACAATTTCAGGAGTCAGTCAGCGGTCGTTTGAAAAAGCTAAAAACCGAAGGGGCCTGTGCGAAAAACCAGAGCGCCAGTATGCTGTCACAGACCGCACAACCAGCCGATGACGAAGGACTGAACGAAACAATGGGATTGGCATAGAGATGATGTACGATATCCCAGACCGTGTGGAGGAGCCAGCCGATGCCGGTAAATATATAGCTGGTCAGACTACGGTAAGCAACCCAAAGCATGAGGGTACCGAATAGAAATTCCAGTACCCCAAGTCCGCCGCTCCAGTATACCGCGCCGGCTCCGGCAATGATCAGGGCATTGATGGTTTTCCGCTTTGGTTCGTTAACAAGTGAGAAAATGGTAATGTAAAGTACGGCAATGCCGGCTGCGGCGATAGCATTTATGAGCCCAAAAGCAGAAATAACGTGTTGTAACATGACACTTTGCGTTAATTTGATGAAAATTAATAAGTCGTAAATGCTTATGAGTCAGTTATGCAAAGGTCTCAGTTCAAGGTTGCTGCGGATAGGATGTACCGAGGTAGTTTCAGGACTTTTCAATCCATAGCTTTGTGTGCAGTCAGCTACAAAAGCAAGTTTTTGAAAAATAGCCTGCATTCTGCAAAAAAAGGCGAGCTTTGTCCGGTACTATTAGCATGTTAATGGTCTTCCGGCCGGTGTCAAAATATGAATCCGTTAATCAGAATTGTGCGCATGACGTTTCAGGATGATAAGCTGGACGAGTTCATGGCTATTTTCGAACAGTCGAAAGAAAAGATCCGGGCCTTTCCCGGCTGCCTGCACCTGGAGCTGTTGTGCGATCTGGACAAGGCTAACGTTCGGATGACATACAGCCTCTGGGAGTCGCCGGAAGCGCTTGAGCGTTACCGGCAGAGTGAACTGTTTCAGACGACCTGGACCGCTACCAAAAAGCTGTTTGCCGATAAGCCGGTGGCTTTTTCGGCCGGGAAACTTGACGTACTTTGAGGCGCTATGCTAACAACACCGCGATTACACCTTGTACCGGCTGATTTATCTATTCTGGAAGCTCTGATTCATAAACGACCGGAGCTGACAGCGCCCGTGGCTTGCCGCATTCCGGAAGACTGGACCGAGTTTCCCGAAGTGCTCGAACCAACCTATCAGTTGCTGAAAGGTAAACCGGTGCTGTCGCCGTGGTGGATGTACATCTTTGTGCACCGTGCCGATCAGGTATTAATCGGCAGCGGCGGTTTTAAAGGGTTGCCGGATGAAGATGGTACGGTTGAAATCGGGTATGAAATTTATGCACCGTACCGGCGTCAGGGACTAGCAACGGAGTTGGCTAAGGAATTGGTAGCCTTTGCGTTAAGCCAGCCGAAAGTCAGGAATGTGATGGCGCATACGCTACCCGAGCAGAATCCGTCGAACCGGCTACTGAAAAAAATAGGATTTAAATTTGATGGAACTATACAAGATCCGGATGATGGGGAAATCTGGCAGTGGGTCCTGAAAAAGTAGGCTGTGGGTCCGCTGAACTTCGTACATTTGCGGCTTAATCAACTGCGCTGGGTATGCCCCTGATTGCGCCTTCAAGTTACCGGCCGCCGGCCCGGCTGTGGAATGGTCATCTGCAAACCATTGTGCCTTCGCTTTTCCGGAAGGTAACGGTACCGTATGTGCGTGAACGGATTCAGACCCCGGATCAGGATTTTCTTGACCTTGACTGGGCTGAAGCTAAAGGGCAGGGGGCTGCCGATAAGCGGCCGCTCGTGATTCTGTCACATGGTCTTGAAGGAGATTCGACCCGTCAGTATATCACCGGCATGGTACGGCATCTGACACAAAACGGCTTCGACTGTCTGGCCTGGAATTTCCGGTCATGTAGCGGTGAGATGAACCGGCTTCCCCGTTTTTACCATTCAGGAGCTACGGAAGACCTTGACTTTATTGTAGGGCATGCCATGCAGCAGGGTTATAGCCGTATTTCACTGATCGGCTACAGTCTGGGCGGGAATCTGACGTTGAAATATGTTGGTGAACGCGGCGCGGCCCTGCCTTCCGCTGTCGAAAAAGCAATTGCCTTTTCGGCACCAATCGACCTGGCGGCCAGTTGCGAAATGCTTAACCGTGGTTTTTCGCGGATTTATCTGCGGCGGTTTCTGCGGCACCTGAAGGAGAAGGTTTTAGAAAAAGAAAAGCTGTTCCCGGCTGAGATTTCCTCAAAACATTACCGCCGAATCCGTACCTTTGCGGACTTCGACGACCGTTATACGGCTCCGTTACATGGCTTTCGGGATGCCAGCGAGTATTATGCGCGCAATAGTGCTATTCAGTTTTTGCGCTCAATTCAAATCCCGACGCTTCTCATCAATGCTAAAAATGACCCGATGCTGGCTCCCGAATGTTTTCCGGAAGCGATGGCACGGGAACTACCCAATGTATTTATGGAGTTTCCTGAGCAGGGTGGCCACTGCGGGTTTCCGTCCGGCTCCGATAGTCAGGCAACATACTGGTCAGAACAAAGAGCGTTGGCGTTTCTGACAGAGGGACGCTAACGGCATTTTCCTGGTAATTATACGTTATCAGGTACGTGTAATCAGAAATACTTATGCTTACCAAACAGCTCGAACAGACCTATTTTGTCATTGATTTTGACAGTACCTTTACTAAGGTTGAAGCCCTTGATGTTTTGGGCGAAATCTCTCTGATTGGCCGCCCGGACCGCGACGATGTGCTGGATCAGATCAAAACCATTACCGATCGTGGTATGGCCGGTGAAATCTCCCTTGCTCAGTCGCTCGAATTACGGCTTAATCTGCTGAAGGCCCATCGGGATCATTTACCGGCTCTGATCGAAACGCTGATGACAAAAGTCTCCGATTCGTTTCAGCGTAACCGGGTGTTCCTGGCCGAAAATGCTGAGCAGATCTTTATCGTTTCGAGCGGTTTCAAAGAGTTTATCGTACCGATCGTAACGGCATTGGGTATTAAGGAAGAGCACGTGTTTGCCAATACCTTTACGTACGATGAGAACGGCAACATCATCGGCTGTGACTGCGACAATCCGTTGGCGACCGATAAAGGCAAGGTAAAACTGATCCGCGACATGAAGCTGGACGGCGATATCTACGTCATCGGCGATGGCTATACAGACTACGAAATCCGTGAAGCGGGTCTGGCCAATAAATTTTATGCATTCACCGAAAACGTCCTGCGGCCAAGTGTGGTTGAAAAAGCCGACCATATCGCTCCGTCGCTCGACGACTTTTTATACGATAATAAATTGAGCCGTAGTCTATCCTATCCGAAAAGCCGGATTAAAGTTCTCTTGCTCGAAAACGTACATCCTGTCGCGCTCCAACTGTTTGAACAGGAGGGCTTTCAGGTTGAGTTGCGTAAAGGAGCTCTTGATGAAGATGAACTGATCGAAGCCATTCAGGGTGTGCACATCCTGGGTATCCGGTCAAAAACAATGGTAACGCGCCGCGTACTCGAAAGTGCCAACAAGCTGATGACTATCGGGGCATTCTGCATCGGAACTAATCAGATTGATCTGCAGGCGTGTACCGAACGTGGTATCGCGGTATTTAACGCACCGTACAGCAACACGCGCTCGGTGGTTGAGCTGGCCATCGGTGAGATCATCATGCTGATCCGGAATGTGGTGACGAAGAGCAATCAGATGCACGCCGGTGTCTGGGATAAATCAGCCACGAACAGCTTCGAGGTACGGGGTAAAAAACTGGGTCTTGTCGGATACGGAAACATTGGCACCCAATTGTCGGTCGTTGCCGAAGCGCTGGGTATGGAAGTGTATTTCTACGATGTGGTCGATAAACTTTCACTGGGGAATGCCCGTAAGTGTAAGTCACTGGACGAGCTGCTGGCCATTGCCGATATTATCAGCCTGCATACCGACGGCCGTAAGACAAATAAAAATCTGATCGGAGCCCGTGAGTTCAGCCTGATGAAGAAAGGGGTTCTGTTCCTGAACCTGTCGCGGGGACATATTGTCGATATTCCGGCATTGGTAGAGGCGATTAAATCAGGACACGTAGCCGGTACCGGCATTGACGTGTTCCCGTATGAGCCTAAAACCAACGCAGAAGAATTTATTAACGAACTGCGTGGTTTGCCAAACGTGATCCTGACACCGCACATTGGTGGCAGTACCGAAGAGGCACAGGAAAACATCGGAAACTTTGTACCGGCTAAGCTGCTCGAATACATCAATAACGGCAGCACTTACGGAAGCGTAAACTTCCCTGAACTGCAACTGCCATTACTGAAGGACTCGCATCGGTTGCTGCATATCCATGCGAACATGCCGGGTATTCTGGCCAGAATGAACAATATTTTTGCCAAGTACAACATCAACATTCGCGGGCAGTATCTGAAAACAACCGAAGATATCGGCTACGTAATTACGGATGTCGCCAAAAACTACTCAGATGAAGTGGTTGAGGAACTGAAAGCCATCGACAATACGATTAAGTTCAGACTTTTATATTAAAGAGCGAAAGAGTGAATGAGCGGATATGCGTGTTCGCTCTTTCATTCTTTCATTCTTTCACTCTTTAAATGAAATCACTTTACTTCACTCCCGGTCCGGCTGAGCTGTATCCGACGGTTCATCAACATCTACAAACGGCATTGGATGAGCAGATTGGCTCGATCTCTCATCGTAGTCAGAAGTTCCGCGACATTTATCGGTTTACCGATGAGCAGTTGCGGATTCTCCTGGATATCCCGTCGAGTCATGGTATTTTCTTTACGGGGTCTGCTTCAGAAGTGTGGGAGCGTATGTTGCTGAACTGTGTGGAACACGAAAGCTTTCACATGGTCAACGGGTCATTCTCCCGTAAGTTTTACGATTACGCCCAGTCGCTGCATAAGTTCACGCATCTGCTGGAAAAACCGTTTGGCAAAGGCTTTGACTTTGCCGAAACGGAGGTGCCGGAATATGCGGAGCTGGTAGCGATCACCCACAATGAAACCTCGTCGGGAGTGCAGATGCGCACGGCTGATATTCACCGGTTGAAGAAAAAGTATAGCCAGAAGCTATTTTGCGTCGATATGGTGTCCTCGGCACCGTATCCGGAGCTGGATTTTGGCCTGATCGACTCGGCATTTTTTTCAGTACAGAAGGCCTTTGGTATGCCGGCCGGACTGGGGGTCTGGATTGCCGGCGAGACTTGTCTGGAAAAAGCAGAGCGTTTACAGCGCTATGATTCACTGACGATCGGCGCGCACCACAATCTGCCGACCCTCTGGAAATTGTACAAAACATTTGAGACGCCCGCAACGCCGAACGTGCTGTTTATTTACGTGCTGGGCAAAGTTGCCGAAGACCTGAACAAAATCGGTATTGACACAATCCGCAAACAGACCGAAGAGAAGGCAAAGGCGCTCTATCGTTTTCTGGAGCTAAGCGATGGTTATCAGCCTTTTGTGGAAGAAGAGCGGCACCGTTCGCAAACCGTTGTGGTGGCCAACACCCGCAAGCCATCCGCAGACGTGATTGCCGCCGTTAAAAAAGCAGGCATGATTGTCGGCAGCGGTTATGGCAAATTCAAAGAATCACAAATCCGTATTGCCAATTTCCCGGCGACATCCGCCGAACAAATCAGCAATCTGATCGAAGAATTAAAGAGAGCAGAATAGGTTTACCGTAGGGGCGGCCCCACGTGGTCGCCCTTTTTACATCCTGCCACCCTTTTTTACGTCCGGAGGCACCGGGCTACCTACAGTATTCTCCTTTCTGCCAACCCCTTCTACCGGACAAAACCACCCCGAAACCAAACCTAATCCTTACATAATCGTTATTCATATATATACGACAACGATTATGAAACAACTACTGATGATTGCGGGTGTGCTAACTACGTTGGCATCCGCTGGAATGGCACAATCAACGAACGATACAAGTTCCACACGCGAAAACCGTCCGATTATTGATGAACGGACCCGCGAAGATGTTCGCCGGAGCGTAAACCGAGTGGAAAACGAGGCGCGGGAAGAGGCGCAGAAAAGCATCCAATACCAACGTCGGAACGAGCTCGAATGGTTTCAGAAAGGCAGTGTATTCGTCGGCGGAGCCCTGGGGTTTGGCATCGGAGCTGGTAGCGGTACCTATTTGACACTGAATCCCCGAATCGGTTATTTCTTCCAGCCTGGCTTTGTCGCCGGTCTGCGTGGTGGTTTTGACCGCCGATTGTCAACGAGTTACCGGTCGCGTCAGGTTGGCCTGTTTGCGCGGTATTATCCCTTCCGGACACGTATTCACAGCTTCATCGGGGCAGGCTACAATCTGGGTCGCGAGTATGCAAGCAACGTAGGCGAAGGCGATAAGGCAAAGTTTAACAGTATTAATCTGGAGGCAGGCGTTGGTTTTCTGGCTACCCGGAATATAAGCGGTGAGCTTGCACTGGAAAGTAATTATTACGACCGCAGCAACCCACTGGCCGGACGCAACCGGGGCGGGCGCGTTAAGTTTGGCATCAATTATTTCTTTACGAGGGCATTCCGTTAATTTTTTACTCCCGTAACAACCGCGCTCCGGTCTGATTCAGGCCGGGGCTTTTTTATTTCTTTACCTCCAGCAACCGAATGGTGTGTTCCAGTGATGTATTTCTGTCCCACTCCTGATGCCCCGGGACAATATACTTCGGCGCAGGAATACGTTTTTGCAGGTTTCTTACCGAGTTCGCCCATGCATTTACATTGGCGTCAGCAACGTTACCCAGACCAAAGGCCGCATAGCTTTTTACAAAGCAGCCACCATGCAGCGTCTTTTCGGTTGGGAACCAAACGACAATATTGTCGCTGGTATGCCCTTCTCCCGGAAAAATGCAGCGGATCGGGAGTTTACCGATTACAAATGTGGTGTCGTTGGGCAAAATACCCTCGGGCCGCTCATATCCCTGTTTAACGGATTTGTCTGCCGTCAGCGGGGTACTGATGACCCGGACGCCGGCTTTGCGTAACAATCCGATGCCACCCACACGGTCGTCATGAAAATGGGTAACGATGCAGAGTTTTACCGGCATGTGCAGGTTTTTATCCACCCATTCGAGTACCTGCCTGGTTTGCTCGGTATCGTTAAGTACATCCCAGCCGGTATCCACGAGCACAACACCGTCTTTTGTTCTGGCAATAATGCCGTTAGAGGGAAAGGGTTTGCCGTCGTAATTCCGAAAAGTAGTATGCACCCACAACCGTTTGGTTAGCGGTGTTACCATAATCTTCGGTGAATCCTGGGCCCGAAGGCCGGTCAGCAGGAAAAAGCAAAGGAGGATACTTAGCAGACGGGGAATCATTGTGATAGTTTGTTGACCGGTAAAGTTACGTTTTTGACCCGACCAAACGGGCACCTATCCGGCAACTGAGGCATTTTTTTGGTATACAGAACCGGTTATATAATTCGATCAGCGCCTGCGAGTCAAACGCATTTCCGGCGGTATACCCGATCTTCTTCCAGCTGTCAAGAATGGTATTCTGTTCAGCAGGGAGTTGTTCCAGTAAAGCAATGGCACGGTCCATATAGGCCGGTAGCTGCTTATGCTGTGCGCAGGCGGCCAGCAGCGGGGCGGCTGAGTTTATCAGGATATTAACGGCCGACGATTCGCCGAGCGAAGGCGCACCTTTGTCGGTATGTTTGCCAAACCGGTAATGCGTATGCCAGTACGTGGACGGCTTAACCTGTAGTGTGGTCAGTAACCTGGGCAGGTCATCCGTGTGTGTCAGCAGCGAAAACAGGCTGCGTGTCTGTACAATAAGCTGTGCCAGCTGGGCAATACGCAAGGTTGGGAAACCGGCGGGCCGTAAGCGGGCCCATTTCCAGATATGGCCAGGTAACTGTTGGTCAGCCAGCTGGTATTTGGCTGCCAGAAAGCGGTATTCACGGCGCAGGCTGTCGAGGTACTCGTCGCTCTCACCGGTATCGAGTAACCCTGCAACTCCGAAGAGCATGGCTTCCACCTGCAGCAGGGCGTTGCGGTGCTTTTGCAGAATTTTCAGTGGTACCGCACGGCTGAGCTGATGCATTGGCCCGGCATTAACGTTAAAGCCCAGATTTACGGCCAGCAACTGGTACGTTGTTTCCTCCCAGTCGAGTTTGTTTTGACTGAGGATAGTCAATACCTCACCGGCCTTGCGCTCCAGTCGTCCGGGCAATGCCTGATCGAGCATCGAAATAATAGTCAGTGTATTGAGCTGAGGCCAGTGACTGCTACAGGGAATCGGGTCGGCGGAGGTGTACAGCGTTTCAAAGCGGGAAAGAAGCTGCGGATTGGTCCGGTCCTGAAGTGCCAGGGCAGGAATAACGGTGCCGTCAGTACGTTGTACGATTCTGTCGGCTTCCCAGACCAGATGCAGAATGACGTTGTCATAGGCAGGGTCGTGCTGGTGGCGATGCCGGAACCAGTCTGAGGCATTGACGTGGATTTCGACAGTACCGATCCACTCAACGTCATTGATCAGTAGACGGGCGTCGGTGAAGTCCGGCCCGGCGTGGTTATTTCTGAAACCCGGATAAAGAATTTGTATTGGTTCGCCGTCAGTAGTGCGGAGCTGATAGTGATCAAAATACTGATATTGCCACAAAAAGTAAATGAAAGATTCGGACACGACTCAAAGAGTTTACGGTTTGTATTTCGGTGTTTACAGTTTTTCAAGTCGAGTGTGTAATCACTCAAAGTACTGATAAACAGCGGAGGAAATACAAACCGTACGCTAGAATCTAGAGGTATGTCGCCATCTCCTGTTGGAGGGCGCGGGCTTCTCCGGCAGCCCGTTGCGCGAAGTCAGTTCCGTTAGAAGCATAGAGAATACTGCGAGAGGCGTTGACCAGTAAGCCACCGTGGCTGTTCAGGCCAATGCGCGATACCTCGGCCAGTGAGCCACCCTGTGCGCCGACGCCCGGAACAAGCAGGAAGTGATCGGGTACCAGTTCACGGATCCGGCTGAGCTGCGCCGTCTGGGTAGCGCCCACAACGAACATGAGCCGGTCGGGACCACCCCAGGTGACGGCTTTCTCCAGTACGTGCTCAAACAAGGGTCGTCCGTCGACGGGCAGCATCTGAAAATCGTGGCTACCGGTATTTGACGTCAGGGCAAGCAGAATGACCCATTTGTCTGTATAGGAGAGGAAAGGTGTAACCGAATCTTCGCCCATATACGGCGCGACGGTAACCGAATCAAAATTCAGGCCAGAAGCCGACGGGTCGAAAAACGTCCGTGCATACAGGCCGGATGTGTTGCCGATATCGCCGCGTTTGGCATCCGCAATCGTAAAACACGCCTTCGGTATATACTCCAGCGTTTTTTGCAGGCTTTCCCAGCCGCGCGGGCCATGGGCCTCATAAAAGGCAATATTGGGTTTGTAAGCGACTGCATACTCGGCAGTTGCATCAATAATCTGTTGGTTGAAGGCAAAGATCGGGTCGGGTTCCTTATGAAGATGAGCGGGAATTTTACGGATATCGGTATCCAGACCTACGCAGAGATATGATTTTTTCGTGGCTATTTGCTGGTATAGCTCGTTATAATTCATAGAGTTGCAAGAAAAGAATCGCGGCAAAAGTACGAAGTACGGCCAGGGTTTCCTATTTTTGTCGAATATACCAGTTAGGATTCTACTCTTTTCTATGCAAGTCCGACACACAGCAATTGAAGGTCTGATCGAACTTACTCCCCGCGTCTTCGGCGATGAACGCGGCTATTTTTTTGAGTCATATAATAAACCTGTTTTCGAATCCCTGGGGTTACCAATGGATTTTGTACAGGATAACCAGTCATTCTCCGTTAAAGGGGTGGTCAGAGGATTACACTTTCAGAATCCTCCGTTTGCGCAGGGCAAACTCGTCCGCGTCATTACTGGTAAAGTCATTGATGTGGTCGTTGATTTACGTCCGGATTCACCGACATTCGGGCAGCACGAGAAATTTGTCCTGGATGCAAAGCTGAACAACATGGTCTGGGTACCGGAAGGTTTCGGACATGGTTTCGTTACACTCGAAGACAGCATTTTCAGCTACAAGTGCACCAATGTGTATAACAAAGCGGCTGAATCCGGTATTATCTGGAACGATCCCGACCTGCAGATCGATTGGGAAGTTGAGAATCCGATCGTATCTGAAAAGGATCTGATTCTACCGACATTACGCTCATTGTTTCCGCAGGTAGTTGCATAGGAACGAGCTCCGTATAAATAAAAAAGCAGGCCATATGGCCTGCTTTTTGCTTTTTGGCACAATTCGTGCACGAAACTGCGTATAACTCTTCCCCATAAAACGTATGACAAGTTACATCCATCAACGTTTATCGCAGTTTGTCGCTCATGCCTTTTTCATTTCTGACGCGTCAACGGAGGGCCGTATACCGGTCTGCTGTCCCATCCGCCGGACGGATGGATTTGTATTGCCATATTTTACCAGGTCTTGACGATGGCCCGCATTCACTGGACCAGAGTGTTGCCATTGCCCGGCAACTGAACCGCCTGGGCTTTCACCGGCTCGTGATTACGCCGCATATTATGAAAGGCTATTACGAGCCCAGCCCGGACCGGATCAGGTCGATAACGGCAGGACTTCAACAGGCATTGCGGGCAGAGGGCGTAAACCTTTCGGTGGAGCCTGCCGCAGAGTATTATTTAGATGACGGGTTTTTGTCGGTGCTCCGGAATAGGGGAGACTTGCTGGTGTTTAGTCCGTCACAGGAGGCGCCGAAATCGCTGGTGTTGGTCGAAACCTCACTGATTACCCTGTCGGATGCCTGGCTGGATGCCCTGGATTTATTACGATCGCGTGGATTTGTACCGGTCTTATCACATTCAGAACGGTATATCTATTTGCAACAGAATAGAGGACAAGCCATTAAGCTGAGAGATCAGGGGGTCTTGTTTCATATGGATTTGCTCTCGTTGACCGGTCGGAATGGCCTGAATGCCCGCCATTTCGCCGAGTGGTTAATCGACCAGAACGTGATTTCGTTTGTAGGCGCGAACGTAAACAGTGAGTCTCAGTTCAGAGGCGTACGGGAGGCGTTGTCGTTACCTTATGGCAAAAAGATTATTGGGTAAACATTACTTATCAAACATTTCTTCGACGACTTTACGCCCGACTTTGCGGGCCGATGCCGGGTTTTGCCCCGTAACCATGCGTTCGTCGACCTCAATGTGGGGGAGAAATGGCAAAAAGCTTTTGCTGTAGAGGGCGCTTTTAGCTTTAAGAGCGTCCTCCAGCAGAAACGGTACTTCGTCTTTCAGGCCAATCAGTTTTTCCTCCATGTTGGAAAAGCCGGTAATTTGCCGGTCACATACCAGAGCCGTACCATCCGACAGCCGGACGTTCAGCAGACCTGCTACGCCGTGGCAAACCGCCGCAATCATGCCTCCCTGTTCATAAATCTGCCGGACGGTATCCTGTAGCTTCCGGTTTTCCGGGAAATCCCACATCGTGCCATGACCACCTGCCAGATAAATCAGTTTATAGGCCTGCGGGTCAATGCTGTCCAGTGGCAGTGATTCGTCCATTTTAGACTTTAGAATGGCCGAATGATACCATTTATCGTTGGTTGTATCGTTGCGTTTCAGGCTGCGTGCATCAAGCGGAATCGGACCACCGGCAGGGCTCGCAATATCAATCAGTATATTCCGGTCGGCGATTTCGTCGTAAAAATGAGTGAGCTCGCTTAACCAGAGACCCGTCTTGTCGGGTTTAGTCGGGTAATCCGTATGATTAGTACAGACGAGTAAGGCACGGATCGGGGTAGCCATAGTACCGGAAGATTGATGATTTCCGTCAAAAATGGGCGATTCCCTCAAATATCAAAAATTATCTTTCAATAATTATTCTGTACCTGTCTTACAGGGCAGGTAAAACAAGGTGACGTACAACAGCGTCACCTTGTTCCGGAACCATTAGACCACTTATCGCTATTTACAGGCCGTACCGGTTACCGTAAAAGATTTAGTTGCCGAGCTTTTGCCGCAATAATCTTCGTAGGTAACGATGAGCTGGTAGGTACCGGGTTTTGTAATGGGTGCTGATACCTGATAGGTGCCGGTGTTGCGAAAAACACTACTGAAAACGTAGTTATCCGGCCCGGTAAAGACGAAGCTATTGCCATACGCCTGCGTTTGTACGGTCACTGAGCAATTATTGGGTCCCAGCGGAGTCGGGATAATAATATCGCTGGCCAGGGCCTCGGTACTGACACCACCGGAGCAGATGGCAAACGTTTCACTGACACCGAAATGGGTCAACTCTGCATCGCCTACAACAAACATCCGGTTCGCGCCCTTGCTGCCTTCATCAAAACGGATATAAAACTGCTCACTGCTGCTGTTAGCCGTCCAGATGATGGTGTTAGTAGCTGTCTGACTGCTGGAGACGGTAATCTCACCGGATAAGTCGGTTCCCTGATCAGGAATACCTTCATAGAGCTGAAGCAGGTACTCGTTACCGACAACGCCCCCGGAAACCGTGACAGTTACACTTTGCCCGATGTTATAGGCTACTGCTTCGGGTGATATGGCAACAACGGGTGCCTGAATAATGGTCAGACCACCGGTTTGGTCGGTCTCGGTCAGGTCGCCATTACCTACCTGAAGAACTCGTTCGTCGCCTTCCGATCCTGCCAGAAAGCGAACCACGAACGAAGCTTCGGTCTGACCATCGGCCCAGGTAACGGAAGGACCGTTTTGCTCACCGGTAATCGCTACCGACGAGAGGGCAGTACCGGTGCTGCTGGTTAACGCACTCACCGTGTAGGTGGTACCTGTCAGTCCTCCCCGGATGGTGACGTAAAGCGTTTGACCCACGGAGTAAGTTGACGAGGTCGGTGAGACCTCAATAGATATACCGGCCATTGTATTGAGCGTGGTTAGCCCGAAGACGAGCCAACACAGTAAGAAACGTATTTTCATGATTCGTTCTGATTCGGGGTAGAGGCTAATAGTTGAATACCTGATAGCTGATGAGTTTCTTGGTTTTTGAATCTCTTATTTCGACCGTATAGCTTCCGGGGGTTGTAATACTGGTCGCCTTTACGGTGAATGAAGTAGGAAAAGTTGGCGGTGGAATAGTAGCTTTTGGCTGCGTTGATGCTGGTATCTTAATCGTTTGCGCATAGTTCGGTCCTGCGATTTTTACCATTGTCGTAGAGGGAGGGGCTGGCAGCGCTTTATTCGTAGATTTTGGGATGC
Organism: Arsenicibacter sp.; assembly: GCA_965247375.1. Lineage (GTDB taxonomy): Bacteria > Bacteroidota > Bacteroidia > Cytophagales > Spirosomataceae > Arsenicibacter. The sequence goes on along the minus strand of CBDFHU010000159.1, from coordinate 9,148 downwards.
TGATGACTACTTTAGCAGTTCCATCCGGAGCTTTGGTTACCTGTTGAGCAGTGGTGGACGTAGGTTGTAAATACGTTACAGCCACTGATCCTGTACCCGGACAATTCCCGGTTGCCGTAACGGAATAGGTGCCTGAAGTTGTTACAACAATGCTTTGGGTATTGGCATTATTCTGATTCCACAGATAACCGGTATTTGGCGTGGCCGTAAGCGTGATGGACTGACCAGGGGTAGCATTGACTGATGATATAGCCTGAATGGTGTTACCCGGCGTAGTGACGAGTACGGCAAAATCGGAGACGGACAGGCCGGCTGCGGTAGCGGCATAAACCGTGGTCCCTTCTACATGCACAGCGTTTATTTTCGCGGCGGCCAGGCCATGAGCGGTGGTATAGTTAACAAAGTTAGCTCCGCCATCCGTAGAGACAGACAGTCCGTTATCTGTCGCTGCATACACACGGTTATCAATGGCAAATACATCATTAACGGAATTGCTGCCTAACCCATTGGTCTTAGTCCGGATAGAAAACGACGTCCCGCCATTAGTTGAAACATACAGTCCTGCCGTAGTGGCAATATAAATTGCGCTATTTGTGGCGTACACAGCCTTAGTGATTAACGTCAGGGCAATGGCTGCATTACCTGATACTGACTCGCCGCCGTTGGTTGATATATATATACCTTGGTTAGTGGCTTTTGGGATTGCTGCCGTTGCTGTCATATAAATGTTCCCGTTGACGCCAAACACGCTGGTCAGTCTACCGCCTGTTCGTTGTAGAGCATCAATCGTTTTGACAGTAAATGTTTGTCCTCCGTCAGTAGAAATACCATATCGGCCTGAACTCCCGGAAGGGGTTATAACCGTATTACCAGTTACAAATAGTGAGCTGATGCCAAAGTCAGGGGCTACCTGTACCAGGGAGAAGTTTTGACCGCCATCTGTCGAATAAGCGATTTTGCCAATAAATGCACAATAAACCTTATTCCCGTCGGCATAAACTTTGCTAACGGCAACTCCTCCGTTTAAGGCCTGATTGGTAAAGGTTTTGCCTCCGTCCGTCGATATACTCAATCCCTTGTTGGTAGCGGCATAGACCCTATTGCCTGCTGCAAAAACATCATTGACAACATTATCGCCCAGACCGTTAGTGATTGTCCGGGTTGCATATGTATTACAGTTAACCGTGACAAATGGCAGGGCGGTTACGGATGCAGTACCAGTACAGCCACTGGTATTACCCGTCACCGAGTATACTGTAGCTATGTTTACTGTTGGGGTAATCGTTGTTGTGCTTACGCCGGTACTCCATGTATAGCTATTCGCTCCCGAGGCAGTCAAGGTTGTACTTGTACCAACCGGTACATTGAGATTACCCGAGACCGACACGATTAAGCTGGAAATAGCATTAATAACCAATGTCTGTGAAGCGACCGGGGCATTCAGTCCGTCGCTTACTTTCAGAGTGAGGGCCTGCGGGCCACTGAGCGTTGTACTGGCGGAAGCTGTGACCGCACTACCCGAGCCGTTGATTGTAACGCCTGCCGGAGCTACCCAGGAGTAGCTGTAAGGTGTCGTGCCGCCGGAAACCGTACCCGTCAGGCTGACGGTATTGCCTGCACAGACGTTGGTTAAGCTGGCAGTGACGGCTACCGTGAGGGCGGATGCGACAGTCACGGTTGTTGAAGCAAGGCTACAGCCATTTGCCGTAGTTCCGGTAACAGAGTAGGTCGTGGTCGTGGTCGGACTGGCGTTCATGGTGGCTGAGGTGGCGTTTGTCGACCAGATATAGCTGTTTGCTCCGGAAGCAGTAAGTGTAGTGCTGTTACCGTTCGCAATTGTAAGCGATGGATTAGCCGTAATCGCAACAGGGGCCGCGCAGCTATTGCCCGATTGAACTCCACCTGTTACTACCCAGTTAGAGGTGATTCCGGTTAATGCAAACTCGTTCAGTGTACCGGTATAGTTATTACCGCTGAGATCAGACAGTGAGGTGCCGTTGCCCTGATTGAACTGGTAATAAGCTACCAGTCCGGTTTGACCGGCTGCTAACTCACAATTCCGCTGATTGGTAATTTCACAGGCAATTAATGCACGGTTCCAGATGCGTACCTCATCGATACTCCCCTTGTACACATTAGATCCGGCAAGTGGCCTTCCGAACTGAATCGCATAATTACTGGCCTGTGGCACAATACTACCCGTTGTCGTTCCCGCCAGAACCCCATTGATGTAAAGTCGTAGCGTATTATCGACTGAACGTGTAAATGCGATGTGCGTCCAGGTATTGGTCGCTATAACGGAGGTTGATGTCACTACCGAACTCCCTCCTGCAGATTGACTAAAAACGGCTCCGACCAGCGTACCATTGGAATTAATACCCAACCGGTAAGCTGCATTACCTGCTCCGCCCGCTCCCCAGCGGCTGATTACCTCAACCGGATCACTAGTTGCCGGGAATGAACCATAGCCTGCGGCAGGTTTAACCCAGGCTTCAAGCGTAAAAGTAGTTAGAGTGGGGATGGTATTTCCAATGCTTACAAAGTCGTCGGAGCCATCAAAATCAAGCGCGGCCCCAGTCTGGGCATAGGTGGCACTGCCTGTAAGGAGAATGCCCAGTAATACTGTAAGTACAAGCTGAACCGGACGCCGGACAGACACTGGTCGCAGGCTGAGCCGTTGACCGGAATGCCCGGCAGGCATCCGGAATTTAGGTGATGAGTACATAGAATAGATGAGAGTTGCTTTTTCGATTTCGCTGCAAATCAACGATATCCAGCTGGCCCAATCTTGCCAATCATATGCCCCAAAACGGACATTTTTAAGCCATTTCTCGTCTTATGTTTGTGTTAATTTGAATAGGTATACTTATACGTAGTGAATATGATTTTTCGGGATACTTATTAAATATGAATATTATTTGTGTTTTGTGGTAAAAAATCGGGGTACAAGAGTTGGACAGGCATTATAGCGGGCAGGGATATCACGTATCATATCCTGATGTCCGGAGAAATTTCTGTATTTTAGAGCGCTTTTGTACCTGCCCGTACCTTATGAAACTGTACTTATCGACTGCTCTAAAGTGCGTGTTAGCCTGGATACCCGTTTGGTGGTGTGTATCCGTTGGGGTAGCTCAGCCTTCCCGTACTTATCAGGTCAGCGTAAAACATATTACGACCAAACAGGGCTTGCCGCAGCGGTCGGTTATCAGTTTCGGGCAAGATCCGCAGGGGTTCGTCTGGCTTGGTACACCAACTGAAGCGTACCGGTTCAACGGGAAGACCTTTACAGCCCCGATCATGCCGGATGCGGCCAACAAAGCATATAACCCCGGCGTCTGTGGCCTGGCAACTGACCACGCCGGTAATTTCTGGCTGTTTGCCTGTCAGGTCGGGGACCGCGACTATAAATACGTCATCAGACCGGGAGAGGAACGCCCGCAACCGGCACATACCGCATTCGCGCACAGTGAGTGGATGCTGAAAGACCCGTTCATTGAGTTTGCTACCTCCGGAGATAATATTTACCGGTACTTCCGTACACGCAGCGGCAAAATCCTATACCAGACCCGGCAGGGTGTATTCCGGACTATTTTTCAACATCCGGATCTGGATTACAGCCACAGTGCCACGCCGCGATTGTTTCAGACAAAAGAGCGTACACTGCTGGTTACGCTCGTGCCCCGAACCGTTGATACTCCCCGCACACTAATCGAAATTGATTCTGCCGGACGCATTCTGAACCGACATCGTTTGCCGCCCGGATACACGTTATGGCCTGTTGCCAGGACTATCGACGGGACGATTTATCTACATCATCTGTTTGATAAAGTCGGGGTTACGGCCAATGAAGTGCCCGATCCGCGGCAGGCTTTGTATAAACTTAACCCGGATAAAACGTTCTCGGCGGTCTCGCTGGGTTTACCACCGTCGGTAATATTAGCCAATACGTATATCAATTATGACGGTATACATGATCTTTTCTGGATAACCGGTCCGCAATTTCTGGTGGCCTGGCATCCCGATCAGGGTATTGTATTTGACTTAAAGGCTTCGGGGTTCCCGATTGCGCGTACAGAGCAGCTGCAATGGACGTTTGTTGACCGGACGGGCGTTGTCTGGGCAAATTGTGTGAACGGGTTACTGATGCTGACGCTGGAACCCAATCATTTTCAGCGGTATCTGTATGTGGATGAGGAGCAACCCAATGGTATGTCCCGGCAGGCTATCCGGGCCATGACGCAGGTAGGCAACCGGCTTTGGGTCAATGGACCGGCCTGTCAGTTTATTGATTTACAGACCGGGAAAAGCCAGCCGGCGGTATCGGCAGCCGATGTACATCCGATACATACACTTAATTTATGCCCGCTTGTCCGGACAACAGACGGGGCTATATGGACTTTTTTCGGCAGTGCGCTGCGTTATGATCCCAAGACAGGCAAGGCTGCGGCGTATCCTCTGGGTCTGCCGAATAACCGGTGCGTTTCGGCCTGGCTGGGTGGCCCACAAAAAATACTGGCAGGCCTTGATCACGGGCTTATCTGGTTTGATACGGAAAAACATCAGGTAGTTCCTTTTACAAGGTATAATCAGTTTCCGGAACTGGCACAGCAACGGATTACCGGTTTCTTTCCGGATCATACGAAACAGCGTGCCGCACCGGCTACCCCGCATCAGGTGTGGCTCACAAGCTCGTCGGGTCTGTACACCGTTGATCCGGCACGGGGCATTACGGCACGGTATAGTACACAGAGCGCCGCGCCCCGGAAGTTACCGTTCGACCATATCTCTTTTATCCACCCCGATCCGGATCAACGCACGATTTACTGGCTGGCCACGCTGGGTGGTGGTCTCATCCGCTGGAACCGGAGTGACGGTACTTATGAAGAGTTTACGACTAAAACCGGCTTCCCTGATAACACCATTTATGCTATCTATGAAGATAAATACCAGCGGTTGTGGATACCCTCTAATTCTGGATTGATACGGTTTCATCGTAAAACACACCACATCCGGATTTATCACAAAAAAGATGGTATCGCCGATGAGGAATTCAACTTGCAGGCACACTACCGGGCTACTGATGGCCGTTTGTTTCTGGGCGGCCTGAATGGCATCACAGCATTTTATCCCGACCAGATTAATGATAACGATCAGCACAGGTTGGCTCCCTTACTGGTCAGCGGGTATGAAAAACTGAATACCGAAACCGGTCATATGGTAAACTTCCTGCCTGATTACCGGCAGGAAAAAGAAGTTCATCTGACACCCTCTGACCGGTTATTTAAACTCTCCTTCGCGCTACTGGACTATCGTTACCTGAATCAGACACGGCTTTGGTACCGAATCAGTAACTGGCAGGAAAAATGGGTAGTACAAAACAGTGATGAGTTAAGTATCAATGGTTTACCTCCTGGCTCATATGTGCTTGAAGTACGCGCACAAACAAGTAACGGCGACTGGGCTTCGCCGGTTATTCATGTTCCGGTCACAGTTGATAAACCGGTCTATCTTCGCGGCTGGTTTCTGTTTTTATGCGTTACCCTCCTGGGGGCGCTGGCAATGGCAGCGTTCCGGTGGCGGAACAAGCAACTGATTGCAGAAACACTCCGGCTTGAAGCAGAGGTTGCCCGCCGGACGGCGCAGATAGAGGAAGATAAGGCCATCATTGAGCGGCAGGCACAGGACTTGCAGACTAACGCAGTGTTGAAGGCCCGTTTTTTTGCTAATGTTACCCATGAGTTCAGAACACCGCTTACACTGTTGCTTGGGCCCATTCAGTATTTATATGGCCGGTTAACCGGATCGCCGGCCACGGGTCTGTCGGCCAGCGATCAGTCGGCCAGAGAACTGTTGACTACTATGGACCGGAATGCGCGTCAGCTCCTGACGTTAGTCAATGACCTGCTTGACTTGTCCCGCTCTGATTCACATGACCTGATGCTTAAGGAACAGCCAGCTGATCTGCGGCAGGTGATCAATCAGGTTTTGGCCGGCTTCATGGCCCAGGCGAACTATACCGGCATTAAACTTAGTATCTCTGGTAATGAATCCCCCTGTCTGATATGGGTAGATATACAGAAATTCGAAACCGTTCTGCGGAATCTGATTGCCAACGCTTTACGCCATACAGCATCCGGCGGCTACGTGTATGTCCGGCTTACAACCGGCACAGAGAATATACGGGTGGAGGTGCTGGACAATGGCAGCGGTATTCATCCTGATGACCTGCCTCATATTTTTGAGCGATATTTTCAGTCGAACCAGCCTGATAAGCCGTTGCAGGGGGGAACCGGCATCGGTCTGGCCCTGTGTCTGGAATATTGCCGCCTCTGGGGCGGGAAACTGACCGTTGACAGCGTGTTTGGGCAGGGGAGTACGTTTGCGATGACCTATCCTGCACGGAGTCATACGGAAATACAGCCCGTGTCGCACGCTCCCGCCACTTTACCTGCCGGACCACAACTGCCGGAGGAATCTGACAGTATGCATAAGCCATTGACCAGCCTTACGGTAATGTTGGTTGACGATAATGTGGATATGCTGATTTACGCTAAAACGATCTTGTCGCCATATTACAGTTTGCAATTTGCGTCAAACGGGAGGGAAGCACTGGATAAACTGAAGCAGGCCACCCGGAAGCAGTTGCCGGACCTGATTATTTCGGATATTATGATGCCGGAAATAGACGGACTCCGGTTAATTGAAACCCTGCGGATAACACCTGCCTTACGGGATATACCGGTCATTCTGTTAACCGCAAGGACCGATCTGGAGAGCCGCCTGCAGGCGTTGCGGCTGGGTGTTGCGGATTACCTGACCAAGCCGTTTTATGAAGCCGAACTCCTGACCAGAGTTCAGAACCTGCTGCGCCGGCAGGATGAAAAGGCCGGCTGGCAACAGGAGCATGAAAAAGAGCCCGCACAGGAATCGGTCCAGGACGCAGAAGGCGAGTGGATTCAATGGCTACAGCAAACTGTACGTGAGAATCTGAATAATCAGTTTTTCAATATTAAAATGCTCGCTGATATGGCCAATGTCAGCGAACGGCAGCTTAACCGTCGGGTAAGGGCCCTGACCGGTTTTTCGCCGGGGCAATTTATTCAGGAAATCAGGTTACAGGTGGCGTATGACCTCTTTGAGAAGCACCCGGCCATGATGGTGAAAACGGTTGCTATCCAGGTTGGCTACCAGAAAGTATCGTATTTCAGCCAGCTTTACCGTGAACGTTTCGGCGTGAATCCTGAAGAGCACGCTCAGTTGACCAGAACTGACGTGAGTTAACGGCCCGGTTAAATCCGGCGGCTGTCAACAGTGCCGGTTTCCAGGTTCAGGACACCGCGCGGGCAAACGGCCGAGCAGATGCCGCAGCCAACGCACGACGACCGGACAATGTCCTGTCCGCGCTGGGCGTACCACCGTACATCAATGCCCATTTCACAATAAGTAGAGCAATTACCGCAGGAAATGCACTGGCCGCCATTCGTAGTAATCCGGAACCGCGATTTAAAGCGCTGGACAATTCCCAGGTAAGCAGCAAGCGGGCAGCCGAACCGACACCAGACCCGGTTACCGAAAATAGGATAGAACCCCGTTCCGATTACGCCCGAAAACAACGAACCAATCCAGAAGCTGTAGGCGCTGCGCAGGCTGTAAGAATCAAGAATACCGAACAGGGCAGACTGACCGGAGAAGTAGGTAAACAGGACCAGCCCGGTCATCACCACCGCAAACACCAGCACGCCATGTACCAGAATACGCTCCGCTCTCCAGGCACTCAGCTTCTTGTCGGAAAGCTGCCGGTAAGGATCTCCGGCTGTTTCGGCCAGGCCTCCGCAGCCGCACACCCAGGAACAGTACCAGCGTTTACCGTAGAAATAGGTGAGCACCGGTACGGCCACCACGGTCAGGATAATCCCCCAGACCAGCATAAAAATTCCGAACGAACCAGCCTGTAGCTTTTCGTTGATCCGGTAATCAAAAAAGAACGAATAGTCGAGGGGCCAGATATTTTTCAGGTCCTGATAAGGTTGCTGTAAAAGGGTCAGGACTTCGGGAATCAGAAAGGCAAATGCGGTCTGAAAAAACATGACCGATACGGTCCGGAGTTGCTGATAGGCATTGTGCCGGTGCCGGATCAGCATCCGGATACCCATTACCAGGATCGCCAGTGTATAGATCAATCCGTACAAAAACCACTGACTGGCGGGTTGGCCGGTCAGGGCCTGCTTGAGCGGGTCAATGAGCAAAATCCAGTTGGTCAGATACGCGGGATAGAAGTAGAGGACGATGTAAAACAGGATCAGAAATGTACCGACGGCCCAGCCAATCCAGCCGCGGTTGGTCGCCGGATTTTTAAAAATATCGGTATTGATGGTGCCCGGCTTCCGGTGCTTCTCAGACAGGATAGCGATCAGGGCACCCGCTACACACAGTCCGATACTGAGGCCGAACCAGAGCCATGCACTGCTTCGGGTGCTCAGCGGTCCGATGACGGCGACTTTCGTGACCGACAATACATAGTCATCGCTGAGCTGTTTGTCCCATTCCTGCCGCGCTTTAACCTGCTCATTATACAAACCAAGCTGTTGGCGCAATGCGCCGATGAAAACATAGCTGTTCGGATATGTTTGCCCGGAAAGCGGAGTTAATACGGTAGTCAAAACGACTTCCTGTCCAGGCCGGGCAATCTGTTTAATCAGATCCGGTGTGAGCCGGACCGGTTGCGGCCATAGCAGACCCAGAAAAATCAGAAAGCCCGTAAAAAAGAGCAAAATGCCGGAACGATAGCTACGCAGTTGCATGGTGAACAGAAAAGTAGTTGGTTAAAACTACAAACAAATTTGCTTACCGACTGTCACTGTAACCTGATTTCTTTGCCAAATAAGGATTAAACCAAATCGTGAAAACATGATCTAATATTTTGTATTAGTAAACATTAATGTTTTAAAATTTGCCAAAAAATATACTTAGCCTATTTTTTTAGTTGTTCAAAATAATATATTTGTTATCCATAAACTTCACCGTAACCATGACTCAAAAAATCACCTATGAATCGCTCAAGGCGGAACAAGCCTGGATGGTTGTTTCTGAGCAATTGCAGCAGCGTAACTCTTTACTGTCAATGGGGATTAATTACCTGGAGCGTTTA
>CBDFHU010000158.1:0-11617 GCA_965247375.1 Arsenicibacter sp. | reverse complement strand
GCAAAATCAAAGACCGACGTTACCTCCGGATTCAACCGCATGGTTGGCAAAGGCCGTGGCTCGCGGGACAACTGCGTTTCGACCTGGTCGAGGTGGTTGAGGTAAATGTGCGTATCGCCGCCGGTCCCAGATAAACTCGTAGGCTTCCAGCCCGCACTCCTGCGCAATCATCATGGTCATGAGTGCATACGAAGCAATGTTGAACGGTACACCCAGAAACACATCGGCACTGCGCTGGTAAAGCTGGCACGACAGTTTGGCTTTGGTTTCGCCTTTTTCCGGGTCGGCCGGTGCCACGTAGAACTGAATAAAGGCATGACAGGGCGGCAGCGCCATATTCGGTACCTCGGCCGGGTTCCAGGCAGAGATGATGATCCGGCGCGAGTCCGGCTTGTTTTTCAGCTGATTCAGCACATCCTGCAACTGGTCGATGGTTTCGCCGGTCGGAGACTCCCAGCGCCGCCACTGCTTGCCGTAGACCGGGCCCAGTTCGCCGTTTTCGTCGGCCCACTCGTCCCAGATCGACACGCCGTTGTCTTTCAGGTACTTGATATTGGTATCGCCCTTGATAAACCAGAGCAGTTCGTGAATGACCGATTTCAGGTGTACTTTTTTGGTGGTCACCAGCGGAAAGCCCTCCCGAAGGTTAAAGCGCATCTGGTAGCCGAACACACTGATGGTGCCGGTGCCGGTGCGGTCGGTTTTGCGGGTGCCTTCCTTCAGGATGAAGCGCAGCAGGTCGTGGTATTGTTGCATGAAACTTAAGCGGTAATCTCAAATGAGTAGGTAATATCAGCCGTTGGCCGGAGCTGGGCCGTGGCTGAGCAATATTTATCCATCGACAGGTCAATAGCGCGTTTTACTTTCGCTTCGTCGAGCTGGCCTTTCAGGCGGTAGGTAATGTGAATGGCTTTAAACGGGGCAGGCGTGGCGCCTTTCTCGCGTTTGCCCGAGACCGACAGCTTGAAATCCTCGATGACCTGCTTTTGTTTTTGCAGAATCAGGATCACGTCAATGGCCGAACAACCGGCCAGACCCATCAGCAGCATTTCCATCGGACGGGCACCTGCATTGTGGCCGCCGATATCGGTTGCCGCATCAATATCCAGCGCAACACCTGATACGCCGGTGGCCGCAAAATGAAAGGCATCGTCCACGCGGGCCAGTTCGACCGTCATGGTGTTATATTCAGGCGTTGTTGTATCAACAGTTTGGGAATCAAGCATAAAATCGTTGTTTTTGCGTTGTAAAATTAGTAACTTCACCAAAAAGAATCACCGCTAGCCATGTCAGAACGATTTTCAAGTGACCTGTTTGATATAAAGAACGACCGCCGTCTGAGCGTTTATCTGTACCGGCTTGGTTTTGGTTTCTGGCTTCTTTACATTGTCTCAGGCGCACGGTTCATGCATGCCTTCAGTGTTTACCGAACAGATTTCGGCGTGTTCTCGTTCTTTCTGATGGTCTTAGGCTTATCAACCTCGATGGTCTATGATTACTACCACCAGCCGATTGAATTTGATCAGAAGAAAAAGTGGCTTGTAATCAGTTATGTAGCCCTTGCCGGTGTTATTTATTTCTTCATCCTGCGTAATCGTTGATTTACTTCAGTACGCGGGTAATCTCGTTGAGCCGCTCCAGTTTTTCCTGAAAATCGCCTTTGAGTTTATTCCGGATCAGGGTCAGATTATCCAGTGTTTCCTGTAAACTGTCCGGCAGAATTTCTTCCAGCACCTCGCGGAAACGCTTGGCAAAAGTCGGCGACTTGCCGTTGGTCGACACCGCAATTTTAAGGTCGCCTTTTTTGACCACCGAACTGAGGTAAAAATCACAGAGGGCCGGAGTATCGGCTACGTTCACCAGAATCTTCCTGGCCTTACAATCCTGCTGAATCTGCTGGTTGACGGCCTTATCGTTAGTCCCGACAATGACCAGATCCTTGCCCGTCAGATAAGTTTCCCGGTAAGAATCAGTGATCAGGGTCAGGTTCGGGTGCTGCTGCGCCAGTTCGCGGATTTCGTCACGGATTTCAGGAGCAACGAGCGTTACGGGTGCGGCCGGCGCGTTGGCCAGTACAGCCGTTACTTTTTCGAGCCCGACATAACCGCCCCCCACAATCAGCATCTGCAATTGCTCAACCTTGACAAAGATGGGAAATAAGGTGTTCATAAAACAAAGATAGTCGGTTTATGGCAAGGAAGGTAAACCCCCTCAACCATTAACCGACTACCAGCTGTCTGAGAAAATGTATTTAGAACTTCAGACCGACGTTAACGGCCAGAATCCGGCGTTTCGAATTGCTCTGCTCTTTCAGAACATCCGCAAATCCGTGGTGGTAAACCAGATCCAGGAAAAGCGGACCCGCATCGAAACCAAGATTGGCCAGGCCGCTCAGAGTTGCATTCTGAAAGTCACTGCGTTCGAAGCCAAAGTCTTTGTTGTTATTATTGCCGACCGGCGTCGCAAATTCGGCACCTAGCTGCAGGCGTACTGCTGATACGCCCCGCTTAGATTCGGCCAGTTTGAAGCCGATATAGGCAGGTACATGCACATACCGCAGATCAATCCGTGAAGTAATATCGTCTACCGAAGCACCGTCACCAGCCTGATAGAAGTCTGAGCTTGACGTCAGGTATTCGGCGCCCAGCTGACCATATAACCGGCCACCACCGCGTACGAATGCACCAAATTGCCAGCCCAGGCGGCCGCGCAGGGCATCACCGTTTACATCTTCACCCTCAAATCGGGTTGAATTGGCGCCGGTATAAATCCCGAATGTGAAATTCTTATAGTCTGATTTACGCGTGTCTTTTTCCTTCGACTGATCGCGGTTCTGTCCGTACTGCGACCGGAACATCTCGCGGGTATCGCGCTTACCGTCCTGATAGCCTTCGTCGTAAGCCCGCTGTAAATCGCGCCCGTCCGGCTGAGACCGGTACGAATCGTTCCGGCGCTCGTAGCGGTCGTCATACCGGCGTGGGGCGTAGTCATTGTCGTAGCTGCGCCCGTACCGGTTCGAATCGTAATTGCGCTGACCAAAGGCGGCATCCGATAAACCGAATGTTGTCGCAGCCAGCAATAAAAGTGTCCATTTGTTGTTCATAACGTATTGAGTTAATCTATCAATTTAACAGGGATGTGGCTGTAATGTTTGTAAGTCTTATGGAAATGCCGTAAAAAAGGCTGCCCCGTTTGAGGCAGCCTGCATGATGAAGTGTAATCCGGCACGTTTCTTAGAAACGGAAGCCTACGTTGAAGGCCAGAATCCGGCGTTTTGTGTCGGCACCATTATCGAATACGTTGGCAAATCCGTGGTTATACACAGCATCCAGCGTAACAGGGCCAAGGTTTACACCCGCGCCAACGAGGCCATTCAGGATCGTACGGTTCAAATCGTCTTTGCCCAGCTGGAAGTTATTGTTGCCAATCGCTACCAGTGATGCCAGTTCGGCACCGGCCTGAATCCGGAGACCGGCTACACCGCCAATCCGCAGACCTACATAAGCAGGAATGGCCAGGAAGTGCTGATCAATTTTGCCACGTACTTCATTTACTGTCGTTCCCGAGCCTGAGCGAATCAGGTTCGATGTTGAGTTACGATATTCCAGACCGATCTGTCCGAATACCGTTCCGCCCGAACGGCCGTAAATACCAGCCTGCCAGCCGGCGCGGTAAGCATTGTCAGGGATGGGCTCATTGATGAAGCGTGAGAAGTTCACACCGGCATACACACCGAAACGTCCCTGCTTGCCGTCGGCACGTGTGCCGTTCCGGTCTTTTGAGTCGCTGTTGTAATCAGTCGTCGTGGTTGTTGTCGTGGTCGTGCTGTTATAGCTGTTCCGCGAATTCATGTCCGACGAGCCTGTATTGTTCATGCCATTGTCGTATGTCGTCGTTCCGGTAGCCGATGTGTTGTTGTACATCGGCGTACTCATTGTTGCCCCGTTATTCGCCCGATTTGTCGAATCGTAGGTTGTCGTCGTGGTTGTTGTTGTCGACGAAGAGTTCATGGTCTGACCATACACGGCACCGGCGCCCAACAGGCAAAGTGCAAATACTGAGTTTTTCATAGCGTTCATAACGTTTGTTGAGTTGATAAGTTAGCTAAGCAGATCAGCTGAAAAAAAAAGGTGCGATCAGCTGATCACACCCCATTAACAGAGCAGTAAGTTGCAATGTTTTAAAAATTTCTCATCTGCTTATAAAAATTAATCAATCCGTTGGTTGAGCTGTCGTGCGAGCTGATGGCGTCATCTGTCTCTAACTCAGGCACAATACGGTTTGCCAGCTGCTTGCCGAGCTCAACGCCCCACTGGTCAAAACTAAAAATATTCCAGATTACCCCCTGTGTGAAAATTTTGTGTTCATACATGGCAATCAGGCTGCCGAGGGCGCGCGGTGTGATCTTTTTGAGCAGAATGGAGTTGGTCGGACGGTTGCCGGAGAAGGCTTTGAACGGAGCCAGGAACGCAATTTCATCCGGTGATTTACCGGCTTTTTTCAGTTCATAGGCCGCTTCTTCTTCGGTTTTACCATTCATCAGGGCTTCGGTTTGTGCAAAAAAGTTTGATAACAGCAGCTTATGATGTTCGCCGATCGGGCGATGGCTGACGGCCGGTGCAATAAAGTCGCACGGGATCAGTTTAGTCCCCTGGTGAATCAGCTGGTAGAAGGCATGCTGCCCGTTAGTGCCCGGCTCGCCCCAGATAATCGGGCCGGTCTGGTAAGCGACCGGATTGCCGTCGCGGTCGACCGATTTCCCGTTGCTTTCCATATCACCCTGCTGGAAATAGGCCGCAAACCGGTGCATATACTGATCGTAGGGTAATATTGCCTGCGACTGGGCTCCGAAGAAATTATTGTACCAGATGCCGATCAGGGCAAGGGTCACGGGGATATTCTCCTCAAAGGAGGCTGTCCGGAAGTGCTCGTCCATGGCATGAGCGCCGTCCAGCAGTTCCGCGAAATTGTCGAACCCGATGTAGCAGGCAATCGACAGGCCAATCGCCGACCACAGCGAGTAGCGGCCACCGACCCAATCCCAGAAACCAAACATGTTTTCCGGATCGATACCGAATTTTTCTACTTCTTTTTTATTGGTTGAGATCGCCACGAAATGTTTCGCCACGGCCGACTCATCGCCTGCTTTGTCGAGGAACCAGCTCCGTGCCGAGTGGGCGTTGGCCATGGTTTCCTGCGTGGTAAACGTTTTCGACGCAATCATAAACAGCGTTGTTTCCGGATTAACGGTCTGAAGCGTTTCGTAAATATGAACGCCGTCGACGTTAGAAACATAATGGACGTTCAGGTTTGGCAGCGCATACGGCTTGAGGGCTTCAGTAACCATGACGGGGCCTAGATCCGACCCGCCGATGCCGATATTCACGATGTCGGTAATGGCTTTACCGGTGTAGCCTTTCCAGTCGCCGGAAGCGATCCGCTCCGTAAAGGTTTTCATCTGCGCCAGCACCGCGTTAACGTCTGGCATCACGTCCTTGCCATCGACCAGAACCGGCCGGTTTGAGCGGTTCCGGAGCGCTACGTGTAAGACAGCCCGTCCTTCGGTCGCATTGATAGCGTCACCGCCGAACATCTTACCGATTGCCTCTTTGAGACCAGCCTGTTCCGCCAACTGAACGAGCAGCGCATGTGTTTCGGCCGTAATCCGGTTTTTCGAAAAGTCGACCAGCATCTCTTCGAAGCGCAGCGAAAACTGCGCAAAGCGCTCCGGATTGCCGGCAAACAGATCGCGCAGCTGTTGGGGCTCGATATCGGCGAAGTGGCTTTTCAGGGCGGAGTAGGCCGGCAGATTCAAAAAGGAGTGATTCGTAAGCATGGGCTACATTCAGTGGTTTGTTTGATGGGACGAATATCGGAATTTTGACGCTAACCATAAACGTGCGGCTGCTGACCCTGATCGAAATACTATCAACAGCGCGCCTAAAGAGCCTGATTACATGCGGATTAAGCAACCGGAGAAAGGCCCTTAAAATGGCTGGAAACCTTGTTTTATGGCGAAAAAATGCGTATTTTAGTGTACTAATCAAGGGGGTATTACCCCTGTCTTTCCCCACATATACACAGTCAGATACCGCCATTATTTGCCTATGGACAACACGTACGTACTACCTGTTCTTCCTGAAATTTACTTTGAGACCTATGTTCCTGCGGCTCCGCAAACGCTTCCGTTTTATTATGCCATTGTCGATACGGATGCTGAACGGCACCGCTTCCGGGAGGCTTACCGGCGCTTATCGGGCAACGATGTACCGATGACGTACCTGCGGGTGGCCGTCGTCATTCAGTTTTACCGGGGTTGGGAGTGTGTCGGCGGGTTCGTACTGAATACCGCCGACCGGCAGCCGCTGCGTTATTTTTCATATCTCAAACCAGGCCTCGCCGAAAAGCTGCTTGATGCCGGTGACCTGCATGCCAGCGATATTGTTGAGTCCTGCTGCAACTGGCTGAAGCCGGGATTGCCTGCCTGGTACCGCTTGCGTTTCTACATGGTCATGCTGTCGCAGATCAAACGACTTGCGGCCGTAGCAGGAAAGACCGTATTAATGGGCGGCAGTATTGAAAAAAGAGTTAAGCAGTTTCAGAAGTCGATCATACCTAACTCTTTTTATCACGGAGAAATCTACACGGATGGTCTGCCGACCAATGACGGAGAAAAACTACTGGAAATTTACACCGCTCCGGTCAGGTACCTGACCGTCCGTTTGCTACGGGTAATGATCCGGAAGTTCGTATTTGCTCCGTTGAAGCCGTTATGGCGGCTACGATAACAACCGGTTCTTCTGGAGAAATGTACTGACATCCCGTGCGGTTTTAACCGGCAGGTCTTCCCCGAACATTTGTTTTGCCTTCATCAGAATCGTTTTGTGATAACCCTGAATGGTCATAGGTTGCGTCTGCGTTGCCAGCGCAATCTCTTTGGCTGTTAAGTCACCCTGCTGATCGGCTGCATAGAGCCGCAGGATTTCCATTTCTTTAGGCGAAAATAAATTCTGCCGGGCAGGAAGGTTTGCAAAAAGCTGCCGGATGATCTGATTGTAGGCATTTTCGATGGCCGGGTCCAGATCAATAAACCGGGGGTTAAGCGGTTCTCCTTCATAATCCTTCAGGATGATAAACTCCGATACGTAAGCCGTTATTTTACCCTCCTGATTGAGCTGCCATGGTGAAATGGTTCGCTTCAGCAGGAGGGTTTTGCCGTTTGCGTGCTGCAAGGGCATATTTGATACCAGCTTAGGCCGCATGAAAGCGGTAGACGTTGTATCGGCCATCCGGAACGTCTGTTTACCCAATAGGGTGATTAACTGAAGCATACCTCCGTTCGGAATCATGCTCAGATACTTCCGGAATGTAAATGTCTCATCCTGGTAGCCAAGGGCTGATAATCCCGTTATGTGCGATAAGTTCAGATTAACAAAATCAACGATAAAGAAAAACTGCTCTGTACGAAGCCCTTGCCTGAGCTTAACCAATTCGTCTGCCTGCTGTTCCGCAGGAATTACTTTTTGAAAGGAATCAGGGTCGGGGTAAAGGGTGTTTACAAAGGTTTGGATACGTTTGTATTCCTCGTCTACGGTGAAAAGTTGCATAAAATAATCCTTCCGGTTACGTATAGGCCTAAATACCCCCAGGGTAGGGGATAACGGTTAATACGTCCCGACTTAATTTTGTAACAGTTTTAAAGCGCAATGCAACTTTAGCAAGTTTTGCCGATTCTTTAAAATCCACACCTGAAAAATGAACCGGCAAGGCAGGCATTAATAGCCGGCGTATCCACATTCCGACACCTCCACACCCGCCGGAAGCGCTCTGTTATGGCAGTGCGCTTTTGGCGTTATTTTAAAGAGTGAAAGAACGAAAGAGTGAAAGAGCGGAATGGGGTACCGACATCATCACTATGAAAAAACGGTAAGTATAATCAGGTATCAGACCAGGAAGATGACTCTCTGTGTAACTCCGTACCATTACTCCGTGTCATCCGTGGTTAGAGACAAATCTCCGTAATCCGGTCGGGTTCAGCCACAAAAGCGTTGAAGTCAACCTTCCCGCGGATGCCGTCAACCCAGCCGCTTTGATTGTGTTGCCAGATATAGAGCCGGTCTTCGTCGTATTTGTTCAGGTGGGTGTTGGAGTAGTCGGCAATCCAGAGGGGGTATTTATCAAAATTGCCTTTGATGTATCGTTTGTAGAGTGTTGCGTTGGTATAGATAATTGGCTTAATGTCGTAATGCTCCTCAATGGCATCGAGCCAGGTTTTCAGCCCGTCAATCAGTTCATCGTCCGGAACACCGTTGACTACCTCAAAATCCAGTACGGGCGCAAAATCACCTTTCGACAACGTTACACGATTGATAAAGTTATTGGCCTGTTTGACCGGATCACGGGTAGGGTGGTAGAAATGGTAAGCGCCCCGTAAAATATTGGCTTCTTTGGCGCCGCGCCAGTTCGTCGGAAACTGTTTGTCACTGAGGGTAGCACCTTCAGTAGCTTTGATAAACACAAAATGAATCTTTACCCCCTCAGCCCGCATGTTCTTTACCTTGGTCCAGTTGATCCGGCGGTTATGCTTCGACACGTCAATACCGTGCAGGGCAAAGTGCATCGGCATTTTAATGCCAAAGGCTTTGACGAAGCGCCAGTCTTTGTTTGGCTCGCTGAAACAGGACCGCAACACCCACCATGCCGACAGAATCAGCAGGAGAATAGCAATCCAGAAGGAATTTCGGCGGGCCAGAATGCGGGCTAATACGCGGCTTTTCATGGATATGTACTTTCGGGGCGTAAAAATACGAAAGGTGAGCCATTCGCTCACCTTTCGTACAGTCGGATTACGTAGCCGGTTATTTATTCGGCTGAGGGGTAACCCGCAGGTATGGCTTCACAAACGTAACGCCTTTCGGGAATTTGCCTTCCAGCTGGTCGTTCGAAACGGCCGGTGTTACGATTACGTCTTCTCCTTCGTTCCAGTCGGCCGGCGTGGCAACCTGGTAGTCAGCTGTCAGTTGAAGAGAATCAATAACCCGCAGGATTTCGTTGAAATTCCGGCCGGTTGATGCCGGATAAGTCAGCGTCAGCTTGATTTTTTTGTCAGGCCCGATGATAAAGACCGAACGTACCGTTGCTTTTTCGCTGGCATTCGGGTGAATCATATCGTATAACGTAGCGACATGCCGGTTTTCGTCAGCAATGATCGGAAAATTAACTTCGGTGTTGTTGACCTCGTTGATATCCGGAACCCAGCGGTTATGCGATTCCAGATCATCAACGGATACCGCAATCACTTTAACATTACGTTTTTCGAATTCGCCTTTCAGTAAAGCCGTTCTGCCAAGTTCGGTTGTACAAACCGGTGTAAAGTCGGCCGGGTGCGAGAAAAGAAGCCCCCATGAGTTACCGAGCCATTCGTGAAAATTAATATGGCCCTGGGTTGTGTCGGCGCTGAAATCAGGGGCGATATCGCCTAAGCGGAGTGACATAATGAACTGTGGTTTAGTTTATAAAATCTATCAATTTTATCTATTAATCGGTAAGCTGAAAAACCGGCTTTCGGGCCGGTTATGCCGGTAAAACTACAGCAATTTGAAAATAGTTCTTAATTTTTTGAGATAGCGGGAGGGAAAGTTTTCGCTTTGGAACCAAGCTTTGTATTTTTACGTACTCATTGAACAAGCTGACCTTGATAACTCTATGAAGCGTTTAGTGCTTTTAACAACCCTTCTGGGAATTTTTCTGACTGGTTTCCGCCCTGCAACGTTCGAACCGGTAAAGCTGACCTGGGAAACTCTGCGTGATGTGACTTTCAAAAAGAAGTGGTATCCCGAAGAGTCAGTGTATATGTTGTATCCGACGTTTGGACCGAGTGTTCAGAAACTGAACGGCAAGCCCGTGGAGTTGACAGGGTACGTACTGCCGGTTGACCTGGAAGCCAATTTATACGTGTTGTCGGCATTCCCGTACAGTGCTTGTTTCTTCTGCGGTGGTGCCGGTCCGGAATCGGTCGTTGCCCTGAAGTTTAAAAAAACCGGCCGCAAGTTCAAGACCGACGAGCGTCGCACGTTCCGGGGAACGCTGAAACTGAACGCCGACAATATTTACGAACTGAACTACATCATTGCCGATGCCGAAATGCTGGAGCAATAACTGATAACCGATTGATTGTGAGTAAAAAGGCCTTAAAAGGCCTTTTTTTATGCAAAAAGTTTCGGATGAAAGTTGACAGGAATAAACAAAATCCTCATATTTGCACCCACAAAACGCGGGGGTATAGCTCAGTTGGCTAGAGCGCTACAATGGCATTGTAGAGGCCGTCGGTTCGAATCCGACTATCTCCACAAATACAGTCAATAAAAAGCCGCTACCAGTAGCGGCTTTTTTGTTTAAGGTGCTGTAATAAAATCCCCGATAAGTCGTATTTTAGCAAACTACAAGTACGTAATTTACGAGTAAGCGTGAACCTTCTCGTGTATCAGATACATGCATACTGTCTATATCATTTACAGCGAGTCGCTTGACCATTATCACATTGGTCTGGCCCGTGACCTGCAAATCGCGCTTTGGCAGCATAATGCAAAAGCGATTCCGGCCACGGCCGACGGGAAGCCCTGGGTGTTGAAATTCTCGAAAAGCTTTGAAACACGCAAAGAAGCACAAAGTCTCGAAATGAAACTCAAACACCGGAACCGCGAGTTTTGGGAAGAATTAATACAGTCGGCTGCTGTGGGTCAGTAGGCGTGTAAAAACACATGTGCCACCGGGAGGTGGCATTTTTTTTGGTATATGGCTTTACTGGAATTATTCGACGAGCATAACCGACCTCTGGGCATTACGAAAGAAAAAGCAGCCGCTCACCTTGACGGTGACTGGCACCGGACGTCGGAAATTGTCGTCATCAACGCCCGGCATGAAATTCTGCTCAGCCTGCGGCATCCCGATAAACAATACCTGCCCAACTACTGGGATGTTTGCCTGGGCGGGCACCTCGATCCGGGCGAGAGCTATCTCGCGGCAGCCTGCCGTGAGCTGGAAGAAGAAATCGGCATCAAACCAGAGGAAGACCAACTGGTGTATCTGGGCGTTATGGATGTCGTGGCCATCGATCCGGCTTGCCGGCTGATCGACCGCGAGCATGCCGGTGTATTTGTCTGGCCCGTTGACGCTCCGCCGGATGCCTTCCGCATGCAGGAGGATGAAGTCGCCGATCTGAAGTGGGTAGCCATCGACCAGCTGATCGCCGATATGGACAGCGAAACGCCCTCTCTGCGGTTTACGCCGCCGCATCATACGTATCGCGAGACATTGCAGTGGGTGAAAAAGTGGCTTAGTAGCCGTCAGGCTTAAGCTGACGGCTACTAAGGCTCAGAAAGGCCGGACTGCCTTCACAAACCGGCCTTTAAAATAGTCGGCAAACAGGTTGTCTTCACGCACGCCCCGCGATGAGGAGGCGTGGATAAACCGAATGTCTGTCCGGCCGCGTACTTCTGTGACAATGCCGGTATGGGAAATATAGCCTGCCTTTCCTTTGTCGGGTACAAAAAACAGCAGATCGCCCGGCCGTACTTTATCAACGTCTACCTCGTACCCAATCTCTGACTGTTGCCAC
>CBDFHU010000157.1:0-14275 GCA_965247375.1 Arsenicibacter sp. | reverse complement strand
AGCATGAGCGGATTGACAGGCATGTACGGGGATTCGATGATACTGTTTTCAACCACGCCGATCACATGCAGGCGTTGGGCGGGATTCCAGACCATGGCCATTTCCTGCCCGACCGGATTTTTGAGCCGCATGGCCTTAACGGCGGCTTCGTTCAGAATAACGGCATTCGAATCGGCGCCGGTTGCGCTGAAATCACGTCCTGCTACCAGTTTAGTGCCCATTGTTTTAAGATAATCGGGTGCGGTTGCGATCAGGTTCAGGCGCATAATTTCGTCGGGGGCTTTGCCGGACCAGTCCACACGGGTATCATTCAGGATGGTCGTGGCAGGGCTGGAGGCCTTGGTGACGGTTTCGGCCAGGCCGGACCGTAACAGCTCGTTTTTTACGGCATCGTACTGCCGCCGGAGATCATCGGTCAGGTTAACCATCACCAGCCGGTCGGGCTGGTAACCGGTCGGGCGTTTGCGGGCATAGTCGATCTGCTGGTATACCACAAAGGCGCTGATGATCAGCCCGATGGAAATGGTAAACTGGGTTACCACCAGCACTTTTCGTGGCCAGCTTTTCCCGCGACCTGCGCTAATGGCACCTTTCAGCACCCGCACCGGATTAAACGATGACAGGTAAAATGCCGGATAGCTGCCTGCCAGCAGACCGGTCAGCAACGCAAAACCCGTCACCAGCAACCAGAAGACGGGGTAACCGAAGGGAAAGGACAATTGCTTTTCGGTCAGGTGGTTAAAGCCCGGTAAGGCCAGCCAGACGATGAGCAGCGACAGGATCATGGCGATGCCGGTCATCAGTAGCGATTCGCTCATGAACTGGCCGATCAGCTGGCTTCGCAGCGAACCCACTGCCTTGCGGATCCCCACCTCCCGCGCCCGCTTTCCGGACCGCGCGGTCGACAGGTTCATGAAATTGATGCACGCAATCAGCAACACCAGCAGGCCGACGACGCCAAACAGCTGCACATACCGGATAAAGCCGCCGGCATTCTGCCCGTTCTTAAATTCGCCGTACAGGTGGGTATTGCTGAGGGGATAGAGGAAAATGTCAAAAATCGACTGCGGGTTGTGGCGTTTGATCATGCCTTTGATTTTGTCCGATACCCTGGCAAAGTCGCTGCCTGTCCGCAGGCGTACAATGACTTGTGTCAGGTTGTTGTTCCAGTCGGTTTTCATGTCCTTCATCCACGGCACATTGGCGTCCAGAAAGGCGGTGGGCATCAGGTACTGAAATGTCAGGGATGAGTTGGCGGGGATCGGCTCAAGCACACCGGTTACTTTCAGGTCCAGCTGGTTATTCCAGCGGATCAGCTTGTTCAGCGGATCGGTTTGCCCGAAAAGTGCCCGGGCCGTTTCGTGGGTCAGGACTATGGCATTGGGTTCGGTCAGGGCGGTGCGCCCGTTACCGGCCGACAGCGGCAGGCCCAGCAGATGCAGGTAGTCTGCACTGACAAACTGACCGGTCCGGATGAGTTTTGTCTCGCCCGCGCGCAGCCCGTCGGCGCGGCCGGTAAGTCCCGTGATTTCTTCGGAAACAGACTCAATTTCAGGGATTTCACTTTTCAGTGCTGCAATAAGCGGTATCGGGCCGTTGGGTTGGGTGGTGGTTTCGCCGTTGGCGGTGCGGTTCAGCATCACGCGGTAAAGGCGGTCATTGCCGGCGTAAAAACGGTCGAACGACCATTCGTCCCACACCCACAGGCCAATCAGCATGGCGGTGGCCATGCCGGCGGCAAGGCCCAGAATATTGATGAAGCTGAAGCCTTTATGTTTGCGCAGATTGCGCCAGGCTATTTTTATGTAGTTCTGAAACATGGGCTGGTACGTGGTTTTTCGGCGAATGTACGTACTGACCTGACTGGCAGCGTGTTAAAAAAAGTTAATGTTATTGATAGCCGGTTACCGGCCCCTTTGGGCTATTTCTCTGCAATACCAAAGGTACGTTCGGGGGCCTGGCTTTCCTGCCGGGCGAACTGCGTGGGAGTCAGGGTCGTAAATTCGCGGAAGTCACGGACCAGGTGTTTCTGATCGTAATAGTTGGCTTCCAGAGCAATGCTCAGCCAGTCTTTATCGGGATACGCATTGCGGAGCTTAATCGCCTGATCAAAACGGACAATGCGGTCGAACAGCTTCGGGCCGATGCCCAGCCGCTCCACACTTTTCCGGTAAAACTGTTTGGTACTCAGGCAGGCTTCGCCGGCCAGCCATTCCATTGACCGCATCTGTGGAAAAGAAACGGAGTGGCTGTTGAGCATCAGCTGGCTCACCTTATCAATCGGGAGCAGGTCGCGGCGTGACCGGCGTATCAGAAAATGCAGAAAGCTTTCCACAATCCGGACCATTTCCTCATAGTTGCCGGTGCTGCTCAGCCGTTCGTTAACCTGCCGCATCTCAGCCGAAAATACGGCTTCGGCATCAACGAATGTATTGGTGAGTTCCGATGAGGACAGACCGGTCAGCCGGTAAAGCGCTCCCGGCTGAAATACGACTTGAAAAACAAAGAAATCACGGCCGACGAAGCGGTTGGTTACAATCGTTGGCTGTCCGATCAGGGCCGACCTGGGTTTGGACTGCCGGTGTCCGTTGTCTACATATTCCACTGTTTCGAGGTCGCGCGGGTAGAAGGCCAGGCAATTGTCGGGGCGTGGCCAGTACGGTTTGAAGGGGACCACCGCCGCCTTTGAAAAATCGAGGTGAATGAGCTGCAAAAGCCTGACATATTCCCGCAGTGAAGGCGCTGGCAGACGATATTCGTAAATCATGACCTGGCTGTTTATCGATCCGGCAAGCCTAATTTACGAAAAAAACGTCAGACGGATGGTTGCTGGTGGTTCTGATTAGTGGTGGCACGACTCTAAGTCGTGCCACCACTGCTTTTATTGACACTTTGTGCCCTCTACGTTAATCGTTTGCGTAACTGTTGAGGCTGGCGCGCAATCGTTGGCCGGAAGTGTAACGGTCAGGGTATATTGGCCCGGTTCTTTCAACGTATTGGCGAATACGGTAAATGTACCGGCGTTGCGGAAAACATTACTGAACACGTAGCCGTTTGGGCCGGTGAAAACAAATGAATTGCCGGTAGCCTGTCCCTGGATGGTCATTCCACAGAGTCCGTTCCCGCCCTGATTAACCGTAATCAGGTTAGAAATCGACGGGCTTTTGCTGCCGATGTAAACGGAGGCTGACCGATTCAGTAAAAAAAGAACTTCCGGTGCCGGACTGATGCCGATGAACGAAATTGTGTGTGTGCCTTCTACCAGTCCGCCACTCGTCTGAAACGTCGCCGTCGGACCCTCAAGCGTGATTTCCGTTGACTGGATTGGCCCGTTATCAATTGTATACAATAAGGCGATACTGGCCGATATGTCCGGTAGATCGGAAAGAGACACCGTGATTTTACCATCCGTTGCACAGCCACCGGTTGCGCTGAACTGAATATTATCGACTGGAGTAGGGCCGGGTAACGTTAACGTAGCCGCATAAGGATCACTGGTATTTGCATAGGCATCCGTAGCGATAAAGGTCAGGCTGACTGACGTTCCTGAAACAGGGCTCCCTGGTGCCGGTAGCTGCGAGACAGTATAGTTACACTCCTCCTTAACCATTACCTGATTTCGCAGGTCGGGCATCGTTGTTGCGGTTGCTGCCACAAATTGCTGAGGTGTCCTGCTGTCAATTACCGGGGCAACGTTATCCTGAACCAGTACCGTAAAAGAGCAGGCTTTTGTTTCCTGCGAATTCTTATCTGTAACCGTTACGGTCACGATCGTCTGCCCCGGGGCAAAGGCAAAATACTGGCCGCTGTTACCGGTCGTACTGGTTGGCAGAAACGCCGGTGCCGGACTACCGGCAGCAAAGGAGGTGGTATACGCATAATTACTTGTACCGCCACTGGCATTTGCATTGTTTAGCGGGAATATGCGTTGGCATGTCGTTGCCGGCGGCACAAAATTGGACGGAATGTCACCCGAAGAAACCGAGCTGAACATAGTTGTTGCGGATTGCGGACAGGTGATATCCACTGGGGGAAATGCCTGTCCGAAGGCTGCTGCGCCAGTGAGGCCGAGGATGCCTAAGATAGTAATCAGTTGTTTCATAGGTAATTGATTTTAATTAGTACGCTCAACAGTTGCCGGGTTGAGAAGGGTTGCCACGTCATCGTTGCCGTTGTCATCGTGCGGGGCGTTGACGACTACGGACAATGACCGGGGTTGTTTATTCGTAAGCTTTTGAGATAAAATAAGAGTCTGTCTTGTGTTTGGGTTTAGCAGAACCTGTCTGGTTTCCCGGCCCGTTTTAACGCCGTCGGCGTAGCTATACAGCGTCAGGTTGGTTACCGGTTCGGTGCCGGTATTTTTGATCGTAACCTGTATCTGTCCGTCAATGATATTTACCGATTCACAGGTCACGTTATGCCAGGTCAGAAAGCCCGCCAGCGAATCGCTTTTTTCGATCAGATAGCTGTAAATGGCGTAGTTTGCTTCGATATGGCCTTTGTCGTCGTAGCCTTTGTTTTTGAGATTCTGATAAGGCTCCAGCCGGTAGGCGAGCGTAACCGGCGATTGCAGATTGAGGCCGGAACCGGTCTGCGAATTGCTTTTGCGCACAGGAATGTTGGCGATCCACGGCCGGACATCCTGCCCCGGACACCAGCCCGCGCGGCTGTAGGTAAATGACCCTTTCTGGCCCGAACATGGGTTTTGGGCGCAGTCCGATTTCCAGAGTACGTGTTTGATCGCAAGGCTGTCTGCGCGGTCCGGTTGCTTCACAATCAGCTGATGGGTTTTCTGCGCAAATTCCGCCGCATTGTCAGTATTGCCCTGTCCGTGGCCGGTGATAGTTTGCCGGAACGAAAGGGCTTTTGTTTTTGGATTAGCCCGGAAATTAACCGGAGTCAGCTGCTGGCAATATTTCGGATCACCGTAGACAAAATAGTCGTACTGCCAGAGTGAGGTAACCTTCTGATAGGGTAGCGGATTGGCTTCGCCTTCAATAAACTCCAGGGCTGCGGACAGATTCCAGCCTTTCATCCACCACGCTTCGATGTAGGACTGAAGCATGCAGTTACCGGTAAGTTCGCTCTTAAAATCGGTTACATCGATTACCCACGGCCCGCAGCCGATGCCATATGGGGTAATAAACCGGCCGATTTCGTTCCATTTCCCGTGTTTAACCAGCGACATACGGGCAATTGCATCCTCCGCGCTGCATCCGCCCGCCGGGCAGCTAAGCGTAATGTACATGTAAATGTGGCTGAACCGCGCATTGTCCTGTGGTAACACCACCTGACGGGCGTGGTACTGGGTGTTGGCTGGATTTCCGTACCGGTCATAGTTGTGCAGGACACTATCGAACACCACCACCGTCTGACGGCCTTTGCCGGAATCGGTGGCACGGTACAGTGCACGGGCTGTATCGTTAGCTGCCAGCCCGTCGTCGGGTAGCGTAGTATAGACTGTCAGCTGACTGGAAGCCTTAGGCGCGCAGTTGACGGGAACAGTTGTTTTGTGCAGGAAAGACTCACCCGGGGCCAGTTTCCGGTTCAGGGTATCGCGCAACACCACGCGGTTGTTTACGGCATATTCCAGCGGAATCCGGTTCAGGAGGGTCTGGCCGCAGTTGCGTACCAACACTTGAATCCGGCTCGGACCACGGCGGGCGGTAAACACATCCGGCCCTTCGATCTGTTCGACTCCGGCGTCCTGTGCAGGCAGTACAAAACCCGGACCGGTTGCCGGTTCGCGCGAACCGGCATATTCAGCCGTGATGGCTGATTTTGCTTTGTTTTTTAATACGTCCGGCCCCGACCCTTCAAACGGAAACCAGGCAACCAGACCGGCCTCGGTGCCTTTCAGCGTAACGCCCCGGTCGCGCTGAATTTCGGCGGCTGTACGGCTGCGATTCCAGATCCGGATGTCATCAATCAGGCCGCTGAGACCACGGTTGTCGTAATAAGCGCCGCCGACACGGATGGGCTTCCTGGCGGGAATAAAATCGGAGGCCAGGGCTTGATGACCGGCCAGCTGACCATCCACGTACAGGGAAATCTCCCGTTTATCAAAAACGGCGGCCAGGTGATACCACCGGCCGGCAGTCATGGTTTGCGGGCCCCTGACTTTGATCTCCCGTTCGCAGGTACTGAACGCCAGGGTAGGATAGGCGTAGGGACGGTTGCCACCGGCCCGTACGACAAAACCGTGGTTGGTCTCGGGGTCTTCAGTACAGAAGAGGGTACTGGCGAAGTGTGTATTTTTCCAGTCGGTGGCCTTTACCCAGGCTTCCAGCGTAAAGGTGTTGCCCGACGCCAGCGCTTCACTGTTGAGCAGGGTCAGGTAGTCGTCGGTTGCTCCGGATAAGCGGAGGCTGGTGCCCGGCGTTTGTGCTTTACGGGCGGTTGATTGGGCCTGGGCGCGCGTGAGTGGTAAACTGAAAAAGAATAACAGAAGGTACATCAGACATGGCTTCTGTAATCGGTAGCCATGCCAGACGGAGTGGCCGGTAAATCGGTAAATTCGGTTACGATACATGTTCCCTGCGAGAGAGTTAAACACTATTGTAACCGACAAAAGTATAGGCCTGATTCTGGTTTTTCCCTACCCATATGGGTAGTTTTTTACCGGAATCAGGCCTTTTCGAGTAGTTTTTTTATAAAAAACTACTCGCTTTTCAACGATTTCACCGGATTGAGCATCGCGGCTTTAATACTCTGGAAACTGACTGTGATGAGTGCAATCGTGACGGTAAAAACCCCGGCCAGGGCAAACATCCACCACTCAATACTGATTTTATAGGCAAAATCCTGGAGCCATTTATCCATCACATACCAGGCAACCGGCGAGGCAATGACCAGGGCAACCATGACGAGCCTTACAAAGTCAATCGAAAAGAGCCCGACAATGTGGGCTGACGTAGCACCCAGTACTTTCCGGATACCGACTTCCTTGGTGCGCGATTCGGCCATGAAGGCCACGACACCGTATAAACCCAGACAGCCGATGAACAGCGCAATGGCGGCCAGCAGACGGAACAGCGAATAGAACTGCTGCTCGCTCTGGTAGAACTTAGCCAGCGAGTCGTCCAGGAATTCATAGCGGAAAACAAACTCGGGATAAACCGCCGACCAGGCTGTTTCGACGTCGGACAGCAGGTGATTGAGCGCATCGGCGCCGCCTTCGCGGATGGAGAGCTTGATGCCCAGTGACCTGTATTGATCACGGAACGAAGTCAGTATGACCGGCGGGGTTTGCTCGCGCAGCGAAAAGGTGTTAAAGTCCTTCACAACGCCGACAACCGGCTTTTTCACGTCTTCGCCGTTAACACGCAGGAACTTACCAATTACCTGTTCCGGCCGCCGGAATCCCAGCTTTTTCATGAACGATTCGTTAATCACGAACTCACGCATGCTGTCGGCAGGCTGGAACATACGGCCGGCCAGCAGTTTCAGACCATACGTATGCACGTAAGCGGTGTCGGCAGGGCGCATCAGTACACCGAAATCCGGTTCTTTGGTATCGTTTTCGAACCGGAAGCCCGTTGTCCAGTTCGCACTGGACGAGGGCGTGGTCATGGCAAATGTATAGGATTTAATCCCCGGCAACCCTTTGATTTTAGCGTTCAGGTTTTCAATTGTTCCCGGATCGTTATGCGGAATCGGTACGGTAATCAAGGCCTCATGGCTGAAACCGAGATCGGCCGACCGGAAGAACTCCATCTGATTATAGGCGATAATGGTACCGATGATCAGCATCTGGGAAATGGCAAACTGACCCACAATCAGGCCGCGGCGCAGGGTAAAATACTGACCCGCCCGTGTGGCCTTGATCCGGCCTTTAAGGGCAAGGATCGGCTGATAGCCTGACAGGACCAGAGCGGGATAAAAACCAGCCAGAACCGTGGTAAGCACGCCCGTAAGCAACAGAAACCCGATTACCGCCGGATTGATTATCGTCACTGCCTCCGGCTGTATGTTGAGCAGTTCACCGACGTAAGGCAGGGCTAGTTTGCCGGTCAGTAGCGCCAGTACGACCGCAAAACCGGTCAGAACGCTGGTTTCGCCCAGAAACTGCCGGATGAGCTGCCCGCGTGTGCTGCCGAGTACTTTCCGGACACCTACTTCGCGGGCCCGCCGGATGGCCTGGGCCGTAGCCAGATTAATGAAGTTGATGCAGGCCGTTACCAGAATAAATCCGCCGATCAGCATCATGGCCCAGATCATTTCCATGCTGATGGAGCGGCGGGCATAGTTGGTTGTTCGTGGGTCAAAGTGAATCTCCGTCAGCGGTTGCAGGGCATATTTCAGTTTTTTAGCGTCGTCGGCAGAGTGGTATTTGCGGACAAAACCCACCAGTCGCTGTTCCATCTGTGCCTGTGAAAGGTTGTCCGGCAGCTGCATGTATACGTGTGCCCCGCCGTAAGTCGATTGCCAGTCGTCGGGGTTGGTGGTATAGCCGAATTCCTTCATCGACGCAAACGACAGCAGCACTTCAAACGGGATACTGCTTGTTGCCGGCTGTTCGTGAACGATGCCTGTCACCAGAAAATCCATTTTGTTATCGACGCGGATGGTTTTCCCCATCGGGTCCGCATCACCGAAATACTTCCGGGCGATCCGCTCCGAGAGGACAACGGTACCAGGCCGGTTGAGGGCGGTTTGTTTGTTGCCGCTGATCCAGTCATAGCTGAACAGGCGGAAGAACTCCGGTTCAGCCAGGGCGATGGTGCCGTCAGTTTCCTGAAATTTCTGTTTCCCCTGACTACCGTCGACGGTCACTACTGCTGACTTGACGCGGCTGGTCATGGTTACCTGATCTTTAATTTCGGGGAAGTCGTTGCGGAGGGCGGCAATCGCCGGATGCGGAATCCCGGTATTCGGTTTGGCCTCGTTATCGACTTTACTCGCCTGAAGCATCCGGTAGATGTGGCCGGCATTGGCGTGATGCCGGTCAAAGCTCAGTTCGTAGCGAACAGCCACAAACAGTAGCAGGCAGCAGGTAAGGCCCAGTGTCAGGCCAAGGCCGTTAATGACCGAGTAACTCCAGTTGCGTTTCAGGGTACGCAGGGCCGTGAGAAAATAACTTTTAAGCATATGTATTTGCTGTTAGCTGGTTGTTTATACCCCAAACTGAAGTTTGGGGTTAGTAAATCAGGGCTCAGAAAAAGCTTTCCGTTGGCAAGAAAATTACATTTGGTTATCCGTATGTATCAAACATTGATTCTCTGTGTTATCCGTTCGTTCACCGCAACGGACCCGCTCTTTCACTCTCCCACTCTTTCGCTCTTTAGGCCTGCTCATTCACTCTTTAATGACCGTATCGGGTTGACCAGGGCCGCTTTGATGCTCTGGAGACTGACTGTCGCCAGGGCGATAAGAATAGCCAGCACACCTGCGAGCGCAAACAGCCACCAGTCAAGCTCAACACGGTAAGCAAAGTCCTGTAACCAAACATGCATCGCATACCAGGCAATCGGAATGGCTAGGGCCAGGGCAATACCGACCAGTTTGAGGAAATCGGCAGACAGGAGCGCCACGACGCTCATTACCGAGGCCCCCAACACTTTCCGGACACCGATTTCCTTTTTCCGCTGTTCGGCGGTAAACATCGCCAGCCCGAACAGCCCGAGGCAGGCAATGAAAATAGTCAGACCCGAGAACAGGCCCAGAATCAGGCCGGTATTCTGTTCGGCGCGGTAGGTATTGGCAAACCGCTCATCCAGAAACGAGTAGGTAAACGGAGCATCCGGCATAAGCTGCTGCCATTTCTGCTGCAATGTCGCCAATAACCCGCTGATGTCATTCGGGTTTACTTTGAGAATAATCGTTCCGGTGTTGCGGCCCAGGACCATAACAAGCGGCGAAATCGCTTCGTGTAATGACTTGAAATGGAAGTCTTTAACGACGCCGATAACGGTGAACGTGCGTTGTGTTCCGTCGTTGTCTGTGTGTGTAATGTGATGGCCGATGGCATTTTGTGCCCAGCCAAAGGTTTTGGCGGCGGTTTCGTTCAGAATTACTCCCGACGAATCAGTGCCGTACGCCCTGGAGAAGTTCCGGCCGGCGGCCAGCTTCATACCCAGCACTGACAGGTAATTGTAGTCAACGTCATAGCGCAGCGTTTTGACCAGTTGTGAAGAGTTGGATTCCGGCGAAACAAAGAAGTTATTGTTGTTGGATGGACCCGCCGGGACATAACCCGAGGTGCTGGCGTTGATCACCCGTGCATCCCGCACAATTTCATCACGAAAAGCGGTTTCCTTGTCACCCAGCAGCCAGGTCTCCGGCAGTACCAGCACCTGTTCTTTGGTATAACCCAGGGTCTTGTGCTGAATATAACTCAGCTGACGATACACGACGAGCGTGCCGGCAATGAGCGTCACGGCGATAAAAAACTGAAAGACGACCAACCCGCTCCGGAGATTCAACCGGTTGGGTACAGCCTTGAATGTGCCGCCTTTCAGCACGGAAACCGGCTTGAAGGACGACAGGAAAAAGGCCGGATAGCTGCCCGCCAGTAACCCGACAAACATACCGAACAGCAGCAGCGACGGCAGAATCCACGGATTTGCCAGCATGTTGACACGCAGTGTCTTACCGGTAAATTCGTTGAAGGCCGGCAGCGCCATTAACACCAGCACATAGGCCAGCACGAGCGCAAACGCCGTCAGCAGCATTGACTCAATCAGAAACTGACTGGCCAGACTTTGCCGTACTGACCCCAGCACTTTCCGGATGCCGACCTCACGGGCCCGTTTGGCCGATCCGGCCGTCGATAGATTCATGAAGTTGATGCAGGCGATGATCAGGATAAATACGGCAATGGCACTAAACAGGTACACATACTGCCGGTTACCGGGAGCCGACAGGTCAAATGCGAAATCCGAATGCAGGTGAATGTCAGTCAGCGGCTGCAGGTACAGGCCGATGTTGTTGCCTTTCCGGCGGAACTCGGCAAGGCTCATGCCCATGCCTTGCTGTAGCTGCGGGCCGATGTATTTTTCGATGACCTGCGGCAGTTTGGCTTCCAGCTGTTTGTATGCGTAGCCCTCCGGCAGCACCAGATAGGTATAGTACTCCGACATCATCCACGACGGGGAACGGGCCTCCTGATTGCCGGCCATGGCAATCAGCATATCTTTGTGGAAGTGCGAATTGGCCGGAATGTCTTTCATGACACCGGTAATTTTAAGCGATGTATTCCAGCTTTTAATGGTCAGGATATGGCCCATCGGGTTTGCGTTGCCGAAATACTTCCGCGCCATAGTCTCGCTGATAACCGCCGTATTGGGTTGAATCAGTGCCGTTTTCGGATCACCTTCCATGAAGGGTAGGGTAAACACCTGCGTAAAATTCGAATCGGCAAACGCGATGGAAGCTTCCTTGAAGGTCTTGCTGCCATAGCTGATCAGCGGCGAGCCGGCGTCGCGCAGGCGGGTAGCTTCGAGTACTTCGGGATAGTCGCGGTGCAGGGTCTGGGCAACCGGCGGCATGACCGTCGATTCGTTGATGCGGCCACCGGCTGATGTGCCACGGAAGATCACCCGCACAATGCGGTCGGCTTTGGTATGGAACCGGTCGTAGCTCAGTTCGTCGAGCACATACAGGCTGATAAGCAGGCAGGTGGCCAGACCAATTGCCAGCCCGACGATATTGATGGCCGAAAACGTACGGTTCCGGATCAGGTTCCGCCATGCAATTTTTATGTAATTTAGAAACATGATGTTGTTTACTGCGTCTTAGTCTGACAATCTAAATCAATTCTGAACTCATGGCCTATCCCGATTATCTGCCCTCAAAGTCGTTTGTCTATGAAGACGATATGGGTACCAATGCGCCGGTTATTCACCAGCGCATCATTGCGCGCTTAACGGCCGGCCTTTACCCGCTTTATCTGTCCGGCAGGATTCCGTATGAACCGCTGCCCGAAATGATACTGACGGAAGGCTATAGCAGCCCGACACCGGATCTAAGTCTGTTCAACGAAGTAACCGAACAAACCATCGTGATCATTGAGGTTTGTCAGACCAGAGGACTGAAAGCGGATCTGGACAAGGTTGTGCGCCTGACCGACGGGGAGTTATACGGCATTCAGGAAGGCTTTGTCTTTAATTACAAAACCGGCCGGTGGCTGCGCTACCGCAAGGGCGATGGCGGGCTGGTCACAGAATCCGCTGTCTCCGACATCTTACAGCTGGACCTGAGCGGATTCCTGCACTAGCTATTCCGACTTCAGCGACTTTACCGGATCAATTAGTGCAGCTTTGATGGCCTGATAGCTCACCGTCAGCAGCGCAATCGCGAGGGCAATAACGGCAGCGGCAACAAAGAACCACCACTCAAATGTAATCCGGTAGGCAAATTTTTCAAGCCAGCCCGACAGGAAATACCACGCAATCGGAAACGAGATAACGGCCGCAATCAGCACCAGTTGCACAAAGTCTTTTGACAACATACCGACCAGATTCGGAATCGACGCACCGAGCACTTTCCGGACGCCAATTTCCTTGGTTCGTTGTTCGGCGGTGAACGCCGCCAGCCCGAACAGACCCAGACAGCTGATGAAAATGGCCAGAAACGCAAAGTAATTCGACAGTTTACTGACCGTGTTTTCGGCCTTGTAGCTGTTAGCAAACTCCTGATCGGTAAAGTAGTATTTGAACGGGAAGTTCGGGTTAAACTGCTTGAATACGGTTTCCATGCTGGCCAGTGCCTCGCGGGTTTTCCCGGCTTCGGCCCGGACCAGTACACTGCCCCAGTTCTCCTGTTTCGGTTGCAGACGCAGGATTAGCGGCTCAATGTTTTCGTGCAGCGAATTGTAATGAAAATTCTTCATGACCCCGATAATCGTCCCTTTTTTGTCCCACATCGTCATTTGTTTTCCAACGGCTTTTTCGGGAATTTGGTAGCCCATTTTCTTCGCCGTCGATTCGTTGATGATGTAGTTGCTGGTATCTACCCCGAAATCAGGACTGAACTCGCGTCCGCCAAGCAGTTTGATCTGCATAGTCTTGATGTATTCGTAGGAAACCGCATTCTGGGCAAACAGAATTTGCTGGGTGGTATCCTTGCCCGGCCAGGTAACGCCCATGGTCGAACTGCCGACTTCAAGCGGGTCTGATTGCGAGCAGGTTACGGTCACGATGCCCGGCTGTTTGCTGAGTTCCTGCCGGAAGGTGGCAAAGTTCTTCTGCAGGTCGCCTTCGAGCGGCATATACAGCAGGTTGTCGCGGTCGTAGCCGAGGTTTTTGGTCTGAATAAAGTTCAGTTGCCGGTAAATGACAATCATCCCCAGAATCAGCATGATCGACAGCCCGAACTGAAATACTACCAACCCTTTCCGGAACAGCGTGGCGCTTGGCTTAAACTTCAGCGCCCCCTTCAACACAACAATCGGGTTGAGCGATGACATAAACAGCGCCGGATAGCTACCCGATAGCAGACCGGTCAGCAGGGTAAGGCCAATGAGCAGCGCCGGCAGTAACGGATTGGTAACGTTGAGCGATAAATGCTTCTCGGTCAGTGTATTAAAGGTTGGCAGTAACATCAGTACCAGCATTACGGAGAAAAAGAGCGCCAGAAACGCGATCAGGACCGACTCCCCGATAAACTGCCCGATGAGGCTGTTGCGGTAAGCGCCCACCACTTTCCGGATACCTACTTCCTTAGCGCGTTTCACCGACCGGGCCGTGGCCAGGTTCATGAAGTTGATGCAGGCAATGATCAGGATAAAGATGGCAACAATCGAAAAAATCCGTACGTATTCGATCCGGCCACCGGTCTGAACGCCGGATTCCCATTTTCCGTAGAGGTACGATTCGCCGTAATTCTGCAGGAACAGCTCGACATTGCTGTCCTTATTTTTGGTTTTGATGTAGTTTTTGATCTTCGCATTTACCTTGTCGATTGAGGTATTTTCGGCCAGCAGGACAAAGCAGCGGGGACCGTTGTTGCCCCATTGTTTGGCCCATTCGTTGGCTTTCTGCCAGCGGTCATAGCTCATCAGAAAATCAAACTTGAGCGAGGACGCTTCAGGAATATCGGCCAGCACGCCGGTTACGATCACATCGTCTTTGTTGTCGATGCGTACGGTTTTGCCGATCGGGTCCTGCCCCTTAAAATATTTGTCGGCCAGTTTTTTCGAAATCACCAGCCCATCGGGCCGTTTCAGAGCCGTTTTCGGATTGCCCTGTGCCAGTTTAAACGAAAACATGGTCAGGAAGTCGCCCTGTACGTAGCGGCCTTTTTCCTTCTCAAACGTATTACCGACCGTAAACAG
>CBDFHU010000156.1:0-22204 GCA_965247375.1 Arsenicibacter sp. | reverse complement strand
TTTACTTTGCGCGTCAGCAGGTCAGTGAGCGCATGACCGAGGCCAAGGAGAGCTTGCCGGACGGGGTGGAACCCGCAATGGGCGCGATCACCACTGGCCTTGGCGAAATCTATATGTGGACGGTCGAATACGAGCATCCGGACGGCAAGGGGGCGGCTGCGAAGGAAGGCATGGCAGGCTGGCAAAGTGATGGAAGCTATCTCACGGCTGAAGGCCAGAGATTGAAACAGGATTACGAACTCGCGTCATACCTCCGCACCGTGCAGGACTGGATTATTCGCCCGCAGTTGAAATCTGTACCTAATGTCGCGGGGATCGACGCTATCGGCGGGTATGTGAAGCAATACCACATTATGCCGTATCCGGAAAAACTGGTGGCCTTCGGCCTTAGTTTTTCAGAGGTCATCGAAGTTATCGAGAATAATAACGCCAGTGTCGGCGCGGGTTATATCGAAAATAACGGCGAGGCCTACATCGTGCGCTCGGACGGGCGTATTGAGAATGTGGAGCAGATTGGCAGCATTGTCATCGCCAACCGTCAAGGCATTCCCGTTTATTTAAAGGACGTCGCCGATATTGGCATCGGCAAGGAACTACGCACTGGCTCCGCCAGCGAGAACGGGCATGAGGTTGTCGTAGGAACGGCGCTTATGCTGATTGGCGCGAACAGCCGCACCGTGTCGGACGCGGTAGATAAGAAGCTGGCAGAAGTCGCCAAATCGCTTCCGGCGGGCATCAAAGTAAAGCCCGTACTTAACCGGACGAAGCTAGTGGATGCGACAATCAAGACGGTTCAGGTCAACCTGACCGAAGGCGCGCTACTGGTGATCGCAGTGCTGTTCTGGATGCTCGGCAACATTCGCGCTGCGCTCATTACAGCCTTGGTCATCCCAATTTCCATGCTCATGACGGCCATCGGCATGGTGCGGGGCGGCATTAGCGGCAACCTTATGAGCCTTGGTGCGCTTGATTTCGGCCTGATTGTCGATGGCTCAATTATTATTACCGAAAACTGCCTGAAAAAACTGGCGGAGCGTCAGCACCATGAAGGCCGTGGCTTGACCTTATCGGAACGCCTGCATGAAACAATGCAGGCCGCCAAAGAGATGATCCAGCCGACCGTATTCGGTCAGATCATTATCATCATGGTTTATATACCCATGCTGACCTTTACAGGTGTGGAAGGCAAAATGTTCGAGCCGATGGCGATTACCGTCATCCTCGCACTGGCAGCAGCACTTATCCTGTCTTTGACTTTCATCCCGGCGATGATTGCCATTTTTGTGAAAGGTAAAGTGAGCGAAAAAGAGAGCCGCATGATAGCCCTTGCCAAGAAGGGATATTTGCCTGCTTTGCGGAACGCCGTGGCCCATCCTCTTAAAGTGGCGTTTCTGGCCTTTGCGGCATTTCTCCTTGCAGGATTTGTTTTTATGTCGCTCGGGCGGGAGTTTATCCCGACACTCGACGAAAAAGACATTGCCATGCACGCCATGCGTATCCCGAGCACATCCTTGAGCCAGTCTCAAACGATGCAGCGGGAGGTCGAAAGGACAGTCAGTAGATTCCCCGAAGTGGCGTTTGTTTTTTCCAAAACCGGAACGGCCGAAATGGCCTCCGACCCGATGCCACCGAACGTATCAGACACCTTTATCATCCTGAAACCGCAAGAGGAATGGCCTGACAAGAAACTTGCAAAGGCAACGCTCATTCAGCAGCTGGAAGAAGCCGTGAACAAGGTTCCTGGCAATAACTACGAGTTTACGCAGCCCATCCAGATGCGCTTCAATGAACTTATCTCCGGCGTCAGAAGCGATGTGGCGGTAAAAATCTACGGCGACGATTTCGCCGTGATGGAAAAGACCGCTAATGAGATCGCGGCTGCCCTGAAGGCGACAGAAGGCGCGGCGGATGTGAAAGTCGAACAAACATCCGGCCTTCCCATGCTAGAAATCAAGTTAGACAAGCCAGCAATTGCTCGATACGGCCTGAACGTCAGCGATGTTCTTGACGTTATCTCAATTGCGGTCGGCGGGCGCGAGGCCGGGCTGGTATTTCAAGGCGACAGGCGTTTCGATATCATCGTACGCCTGCCGGAAAAGTTGCGGCAGGACATGAAGGTCATCCAGAACCTTCCAATTCTGATTAAAAGTCAGAGTGCTAATTCCCATGAAGAAGAGCCTGCCTATGTTCCACTACGGGAGCTAGCGACGCTTGAAGTCATGGATGGCCCGAACCAAATAAGCCGTGAGAACGGCAAACGCCGCGTCGTTATTCAGGCGAACGTGCGGGGGCGCGATATAGGCAGCTTTGTCACCGATGCGGTGGCCGCAATCGACAGCAAGGTAAAAGTACCTGCTGGTTACTGGCTGGAGTGGGGAGGGCAGTTCGAGAACCTGAAAGCAGCCTCCGAGCGGCTTGCGCTTGTCGTTCCGGCCTGTTTCTTCATGATCTTCCTGCTGCTGTTTACCGCGCTCAACTCCGTCAAGCACGCCATGCTTGTCTTCAGCGGCATTCCGCTTGCGCTAATTGGCGGCATCCTGACGCTCTGGCTGTTCCAAATGCCGTTTTCTATTTCTGCGGCAGTCGGGTTTATCTCGCTGTCCGGTATCGCTGTGTTGAACGGGCTTATCATGGTGACGAGCATCAATCAGCATATGAGCCAAGGCAAGAGTGTTTACGACGCTGTTATGCAAGGCGCCGCCGACAAGCTGCGGCCTATGCTGATGGCGGCGATTGTTCCGTCACTTGGTTACGTACCTATGGCGCTTTCATCAGGCGCAGGCGCGGAAGTGCAAAGGCCGCTGGCAATGGTAGTTATTGGCGGCCTGATTGTATCGACAATGCTCACGCTGTTTGTGGTGCCAGCTCTTTACAAGAGATTTACAACAGATGAAGTCACCAAAGAAGACGCGTTCTAAGTAATTAACAAAACCCGACTCTCCGGAGAAAACAGATGAAGACAAAATTTACGATATTACTCTTGTCCCTAGCTTTGTCGGCTTGCGCTACTCAGCCCCGGTCAACTTTACAACAGCAGCTCGCAGGAAAGGGCAAGCAAGAGCGGATATCGATCCTGATCGCCGCCTGCGAACAGGAGTTTAGTACAAGCCATGTTACGAGAGATAATAGCGTAAAATATGGAAAAAATAGATACAGACCTCATACTAAAGAAAAGAAAGCCGTCTGTGCGGCGATGGGGCGAGCTGTAAACGGGTCACGAAATGTTTCTTCAGTTGAGTTGTTGCGCCAATGCTTGAATGAACAGGTGATTGGCGGCAGGATCAACAAGAGCCCCAATCAGAAGCATATTGAGCGGGTAAACGCCATATGTCGCGCCTTCCGAGCCGAAATGTAGTTGTCCGAGGATGAGCATTTGATAAAGTGAGGGGTGTGGGGCTTCGACAGTGAAAAAACGAGGTCATTCTTTTAGAAATGCGCTATAAAGTGCCATCTACTTAGCACACTTTCTAGCACA
This sequence comes from Arsenicibacter sp., assembly GCA_965247375.1. Taxonomy (GTDB): domain Bacteria; phylum Bacteroidota; class Bacteroidia; order Cytophagales; family Spirosomataceae; genus Arsenicibacter. The sequence goes on along the minus strand of CBDFHU010000156.1, from coordinate 18,729 downwards.
CTGATTTCTAGACTACAGTGACATACGACAGCCTAAGTTAGACTCGAAAACTAGAATAGGTGCAAACCTATCGCGAGTTCGAATCTCGCCCTGTCCGCCATTATCTATTGTATTTTCAGCGTTATTTTTCAGGGGCTTTTGGTGTCACTAGTTCCAAAAACTAGTCAGTACATTTCGGTCTTTAAAACCAACAAGATAACTCCTGCACACTTCTTACACACTTTTTCGTGTCAGGCTTTTTTACGGATTGCAATTACTACAATTCGCAGGCTCTGCCTCGATGAGACGATCTTTCCGTCCGGTCTTTTCTTCATAGTCACACTTAGTGCAGCCGTAAATTTCTTCTTTTACCAAATCCGTTTCTAAGCCACACGATCGACATTCCAATCCCATCACTGACCGTATTCTGCCCCACCCAGGAGTCCTGCATTTGGGGCAATGAGTAGCCAAGCGCTCAGCAAGTGTCACAGCAAGCTCGCCGATAACGCCCATGCGTGAGGGATTAAACTGTGCACGCATATCGGTTTCTATCCATACCTTTCCATCGGTACTGCGCTTGCGACACTCTTGATATGCTTCCTCCAGCGCGTGCTTGGAATCAATACCTTTAAAAATTGGAGCTTTGGTTTCTCTGCCATTAGGACGCAATATTAATGCATGGGAGGGAAATTGTGCCTCTTCAGCCAGCTTCATTAGGTCTTCATAAGAATCTACCGCTTCTGAGCGGTAGTTGGTGTTCTCACTTAAATACGATAAGTGCAGATGAAATCCATGCCTGCGATCGATGAAGTATAAAATCTCATGATCGCAGGGAAGAAATGGAATAAAGGGATGCGGACCGAAGCTGCCCTCGCTTGCAAGCGCAAACTCTACCTTTTCTCCTAGCGCTCCTAATGACCATTCGCATTTACGTCGCGCGCATTCAATAGCATTACCAGATCGCTCAATCTCTCCTGAAAAGGTGCCAAGCTGGTCTGTATCCACCACATATTCAAGCGTGCTCGCGCCCAGTTTCTTCCATATTGGTGGAGCAATGGCGATAGATTTCGCATGTTTGGTGGTCAAGATAAAGCAGCTACCAGCATAAGCAGACCGCAATTTTAGTGCGTTTTCTTCCATGACAGATCACGCTCTAGAAAGTAGGTTTTGCGAGTTTCAGGTTCGATGCAGGCCAGCTGCACCCAGCCATTCCCGAATAGTTTTTGCAGCACCGGCTGCGCACGGATGATATCATCAAGCATCGTGCGCGGCGCATACACCACGCACATCAACCGCTGCGGTTCGTGATAGGCCTGCGCATCGCTCGCATATACCGATTGTAGTGGCAGCCCGGTCATCAGGTCGCTGGCGTTACCCTGCATGATGCCGATTTTTCCGGTGATATTCTTGGTGATCTTGCTACCACCTCCATAAGCCACATTGTCTAGGGTCGAGAACAAGTACTGCGTGTTGATCCACTCGGCGACGACCATCGGCGCGGTTAGTATCACCCTGAGGGAGTTACCCTCCGGGTCTTGTGTATAATCATAAGAGTGCAGGAAGCATCGGCCCTCAAGGTTAAGCGAAGCCGTGATATCGCGTGGCGCTACTATAAACGCTGCATTACGCGCCAGTCCCCATTCCGGTCTTACTTGGGCCCAATCCTGCGAACGTAGCCAGGCTTTGTGTTTGTCACCATCAAATATTTGCATCTGTTCAAGACGCATTTTGCTATTGAATCTCCTCGCTGTATCGAGGTCTATCTTAAGTTTCGCAGGCGCCTCATCATAAAGCATCACTTCATCCGTAGTGGTGTTATGCTCAGCTGCTATAAAACGTGTAACTTCAGGAATTGAAATTCCTTTCTTTGCAAGGTTTTCTTTTACCTCCGACCTATTGAGGATAGCTGCCAAGATGCGGGCATTGCTGGCGCCGTGACGCCCGCCGCATGCGCCGCAATCAAGCGCTGTCGCATAGGCATTATTTTGTGTCACGCTTCCATGCCCGCAGAAGACAACGATGGATGCAAAGTGGCTGGTGAGGCCCATCATCCGAAGGGCGCTCTCCGCGTAGGCGCATTGTTCGGCAAGTGTAATGTTATCCAAGGAAGGTTCAACAGCTTGAGGCATGCGGATTTTATTGATTGCGAAAGATTTAAGCCTGGAGGAAAGGCGTGGCGACCAGCATCTCAAAGCCATCCACATGCCGCTTGCTATCCCCAGCCCCTCCACCAGGGCAAAGGGCGTCGTAAAAGTATATTTGATAGACTGATACAATCTTTTGAAGCCGGTGATACGCGCATAACCATTCCGGTCATGGTCGCGCGTTTGGTAGCCGCAAGGCGCTTCAGCGACATCATGCTTCGGTGAAAGTAGCACGGGGCATGAGGCGTATGAATCTCCGGTCACGCCATCCGTAATCTTAATAGGTATGCCAAAAAATCCAGCAAACCCAAGCGTCTGATAATCACCAGCTGCCTCCAGACTTCTCCGGAATGGCTCAGAACGCACATCAATACAAAATACCAGTTGCGCCTCGGGCGTGCGTGGTTTTTGCAACGACTGCGCCGCCAGCTTTTCAAGTAGCGGCAAACGGTAAGCGGTTTCCGACTTCTGAATGCCCTCCAAAAAATTGTTGCGTGATTTTGCAAGCGCCTGTTTATGCCACTCAAGTAGTATTTTCGCCTCCGGCCACAGCAGGCTGGTGATAATAAGGCGCAGCGCTAAATAATCCGGCTGCGTCACCGGATGCGGGTGATTGGCATCCACCCCCGCCCATTCTGTACGATATTTCACATAGGCTGCCCAGCCGGGTAGCGTCGTAAGCAGCAGCGTCAGAAATGTTTCCCGCTCTTCCTTTGCTATGCTCAAGTGCAGCAGGCATGCAGCCATGGCCTGCTCTGCGTTCTCCGGCAGCCCCCGCAGCCAGTCGATCTTCTGCTTATCTGCACTATGTAGCCGCACGTCGTAGAGTGCCAGCTTGCGCCATGATGTGTATAACCCATTTTTTCTTAGTGGCATGGGGATCGTTGACTGCCCATCATCAAAGAAGGCTTGCAGCCATTTGATCGTTTCGCGGTTTACTGCCTCCATCGCTTGCGGCAAATCTTTTTGCTGAAAATAGGCGGCGCCGAGATGGAGAGCGTCTTCAATCGGCAAATCCTCCAGACCCTGCAGGGGATTTACGGCGATAAGATTTTTAAGCGGCCAGAAAGGGGCGATTTTTGCGAAGCTGGCTTTTGCCAGGTCTGGGGCCTGGATGATTTTTTGCATCATTTCCGGCTCCGTCTTTTGTTTAAGTGCTGTTCTCACGTTCTTTCCTCTATTGATTTTGGTAGTGATAGCGATGCGTGGTGACCGTGGCGGGATGCGGTTGGCTGGCATTGAGCGCGACCACATAGCTTTTCATCATCCATACCGGCACATCGTCTCTTTTCTGGGGATTTCTGATGAAGAGAATAGACAGCCATGCCAGTACCAGCGCGATCATTCCTATGATGTGAAACCCGTTTAATGGTTGTGGATGCGCGAGATGCATCGGCTCTACTGCCCAGGTGATAAGATGCACGCTTCCGCCATAAGCCAAGCCTGCCGCCGCCGTCGCGAACAGAGCGAGAGGAAGGCTTTGAAGCGTCTTTTCCCGCAGCACCGGCAGCGCGAACTGGCTGGCCGCAAGGAACGCTACGACCATCAACACTTGCGTTGTATCACCCACAAGCCATGATTTTCCGCTCGCACAGGAAAATGCGAAACTTCCTACCGCACCGCAGATTAATGCCCAAAAGAAAATTGCGGGCTTAGGTGGATAGCCGAGGTCAAAACGTCTTTCCTGTGCTGCGCCGCCGCTGGCAAGAAACAGGTAGGCCTTGAACATGCCATGCCAAACCAGATGCGCCACCGCAGCGGGAAACAAACCAAGGCCGCATTGTAAGAACATGAATCCCATTTGCCCCATAGTGGAACAGGCAAGCATCCGCTTGACGTCGCTTTGTATCAGCTTCCACAGTGTGCCTATCAATGCGGTTACAAGGCCAATGACGAAGATTGTGGTAAGCAAGCCTGCGTGTTCAAGATAGAGAGGCGCGAAACGGACGAGTAAGAAACCACCGCCATTGACCAGTCCGGCGTGCATGATGGCGGAAACGGGCGTCGGCGAATTGAGCGAGCTGGTAAGCCAACTGTGAAAGGGCCAGATGGCGGATTGCGTCATCGCGCCGATCAGCAGGAGCATAAGCGCCGGCAAGATAAGCGGCGAAGAGCTGGGTTGATGCACCAGCGCCGCTATACTTGTCTCACCGCTCGCATGGTAGAGCAGCACAAATGCCATGGCGATGCTCACCACGCCGATGCAGTAGTTTTTTGCCGCCAGGGCACCGGCAGATTTTGCGGCTTTCCATCCGCTTTTGTGAATCATCAGCCGCACCAAAAGCAGGTTGCTGATGCACCAGGATCCCAGCAACAGCAGCAGGTTATCTGCGCTGACCATCACCGCGACAGCGCAGATCAGCAGTGTCAGCTGGGTAAAGAAACCACGGTATAGCCGATCCCCCTTCATGTAACGATAGGCAAAACTGCCCACACACAGGCTGATGAAAGTGACCAGCGCGATCATCGTTTTGGCAAGGGAGTCCATTTGAAAAAGAGATTCAAGCTGTTGAATAGACATTGTTTTTCCGTTTTTATTAGAGTTTCTTAGCTTATTGATTGAAAATATTAGAACTGCTATCATAAGAAAACCTCGTAATTCTTATATGATTCATTAGGAATTCTAATGAGTATCGACACCATCACTTTGCAATGCTTCATTGCCGTCGCCGAGACGGGCAGCTTTACCAAGGCGGCCGAACGCGTCGGCCGCACGCAGTCCGCCATTAGCCAGCAAATGACGAAACTGGAAAAACTGCTGGGCAAACCTTTGCTCATGCGTGGAAAGGCATTTGTGCTTACGCCGGAAGGTGAGGTTTTTCTTGGCTACGCACGCCAGATATTCGCCCTGCACCGCGAAGCCGTGGACAGGTTTAAAAAGCCCGAGCTTGAAGGCGAAGTGCGTTTTGGCCTGCCTGAAAATTTCGCCAGCGTATACCTGTCGGAAGTGCTTGCTGATTTTTCACGCATACACCCCCGTATTCTGCTGAATATCGAGTGCGACTTAACGCTTAACCTCTTTGAGCGATTCAAGAAAAAAGAATTCGATCTGGTACTCGTGAAAATGAACCGACCCGAAGACTTTCCAAACGGGCAGGATGTATGGTCAGAACCGCTGCGGTGGGTCGGTGACGCCAGTCTGATTGACGCAAGGAAGCCGGTGCCACTGGTGCTATCTCCGCAACCATGTGTCTACCGCGCCTCTGCCATTAAAACACTGGAAGCCGCGGGCCGCTCCTGGCGTCTGGTTTTTTCCAGCCCCAGCTATGCGGGAACGGTTGCCGCTGTAAAGGCGGGCATGGGCATCACGGTCATACCTCATACAATGATCCCGGATGAATTGCAGGCCCTAGATGCTTCACTCCTGCCAAAACTGGCGGATACGCACGTTTCGCTGTTAAAGCACCGTGCCGACAATATGGCGATCAATACGCTGGAAGGGTTTGTCTTGCGAAAACTGAATCGCTAAACATGAACGGGATAAAAATGAGGAAGAAAATGTTTTGGATAATCGCAGGCGCTATTTTAATTGGCGCAACCTTATGGGGGCCGATTGTGAGTAATGTCGAACAGGCAAAATATACAGTTCTCGAAACACACGGCAGTATCGAGATCCGCGACTATGACCCGATGATTGTGGCGGAAGTGGAGGTATCCGGCGAGCGTGAAGCCGCTATCCAGGAAGGGTTTCGCATGATTGCTGATTACATTTTCGGCAATAACATCGCCGCCAAAAAAGTGGCGATGACCGCACCTGTTATTCAGCAAGCGAGCGAAAAAATTTCTATGACGGCACCGGTAACACAGCAGATCGATGGCAGTCATTGGAAAGTCAGCTTTGTAATGCCGGGAAGCTATACACTGGCGACTTTGCCTAAACCTAAAAATGATGCGGTGAAGCTCAAGGAGATAGGAAATAAACGTTTTGCAGCTATTCGCTTTTCCGGCACGGGCAGTGAAGAGAACCTTCAAAAACATACGCGAGCACTGGAGCAATTTCTGGAAGAGCGCCAATTAAAAGCAATCTCCGGCCCAACCTATGCTTTCTTCAATCCGCCGTGGACGCTGCCGCTGCTGCGGCGTAATGAGGTAATGATTGAGATTAAGAGTAGCAAAACATGATCACTTTCTCGTCCGCATCACTTGTATGAATGGCGTTACGACATAAACCACCATATTTCCAAAACGATCCGATAAGCTGCCGGATACCCCTTGACAGCGCGAGTATATTTTACCGAGGCCGATATTGAGTATCGCCAGAGCGTAAGCAAATAATTTGACTTGCTCTCTTACACACTTTCTTACACACTCTGTGAAAGACGGAAAAAGATCGTTATCACTCAATAGGATAATTTGCCATGCTAGTCTCGAAAACTAGTATAGGTGTAAGCCTATCGAGGGTTCGAATCCCTCCCTGTCCGCCATTTCTCATTGTATTTTCAGTGTTATTTTTCAAGGGCTTCAGGTGGCGTTAGTTCCAAAAACTAGTGCATACAATTCGGCCTTATAATTCAGATGGATAGCACTTACACACTTCTTACACACTTTTGGACTAAAAAACGGCCCGCTAATCGAGCAATTTTTTCCACTAAAGCGTGAATTATTTTGCTCTAACCAGCCACCCAAAAAACACCGTCGCGCAAACGGCTCCCGCAAGTTGAGCGATCATAAAGGGAATAACATCTTCTGGCCTGATACCAGCAAAGGTATTGCTAAATCCCGTTTATTATTCAAGTGATTAGGCACTAAGTACCTCGCTTTTAACTGCGAAAACCAGATTTCATATTGACATAATGTTTTTTAACGAATAAATTTCGTTACAAGCCGAATGCTTCTTCAGACAGAGTGGTTTTCCACGAGTGGAATTGTTTCTCGCCTGTCACCTTCCTTCAGCATTCCCAAAACAACCATGAGTGATTTTAATTCAGGGTTGTTTTACGTTCGGCGCTTCCTGGCCAGAACATTGAAAATCCTGCAATGCTGTGAAGGTGATTGGCCATGACTGAACAAAACAATGCTCGCGCATCACGCGATTTCGAAGAAGATCTTTTGCGGGATCCCCATATCTTGCTGGGCTATATGAGCAGCAGCAAAGGCACAACGCATAAGGTTGCGCCGCTAAAAACACTTTTCAACCATGCCAGTAAGCCTATTCCCAAGGATCTGCAGGAAACGCGATCGGAAAACTACACCCTTCCCAGGGGAGAACTGGCCAGCCTTGTTTACGCGTCGGCCAAGAATAACGGCTACGGCCTTATTAAGCGTACGTCTATGTGGCTAAAAACACGACTGTCGTAAGATTGCTCGAAAAAAATAATCTATAATTCTTTACGAATGATAAGGGAAATTGAGATGTCGAAAGTTTTTAAGCCGATAGTTGTAAATGGAGCAATCGCAGAGGTGCGGGATACAGCAGTCTATGCTCATAAGGGTGTTGATCTTGATTTCGGTAAAAAGAATCTAGTTCAACACGACGATTTCATAAAATCACTTAATAATCCCAACACTCGGGCTTTCAATATTGAAAATCTTTTCGAAAGAAATTTGCGCCCATTAATTGGAGATTTGCGTCCATTAATTGGGGGGAGTGTGGGTAGTCATGATAGTCCGATTTTGATTGCTGAGAACGACGATAGTCAGGCAATTGCCACAACAACCGTCACAGCACTGGCAAAAAATGGAACAGACACAACAGACATCCACATAATCATTAACAAGGAATTCGGTCGTTCGATGATAATTGGTGATGCCATGCCGCGACGCATAAAAAATGCGTTTGCAAAAGTGGGTATCCGATATGTTGACCGTGATGAGAAAAACGCTCTAGCGGAAATAAAGGAAGGGATAGCAGATGTCGTCGGCTTAAAAGTCAGTGAACTGAGAGATGCCTTCCTCTATCGCAACGATGTTTCCCCTCAGGTATCAAGTATTAATCTTGCAGAGCGGCTAGCAGAAAAAAAAGGGAGCATGCTCTATAACAAATTTCTAGTAAAAATCTGAAATGAAAAAACCCGTCAAAATAAATGTACTTCGTCAGATATCACCCAGCTGACGCAACTCACAGAGCAGAAATCGCCTCTCTTTTTGAAAGAAAAATATCATGAAGCCAGAACGCAACGGTACTGTGGTTTACGCATTGGCTGGGCGCAGTCTTGAAGCCGCGCTGCGTTTAGAACGGGAACTCGCCAAAGAACTTCAAACCGTCCCGGTGCTGCAAAAGGGAAGTCTCAGGGACATTGGCGACAGCTGGGATGGGATGTATAAGGGCTTGCTCGCGCGACTTGAGAAGGACGCGCCTCATGTTCTTACCCTGACCGGTCTCAAAAGTCCCGCTGTACAAGTGTTCAAAGGCCCGCAAACCCTTCCCGGCGCATATGAGGAGTATCCGAAGATATTCTCCTCGCCTGAAAAAATACCTGCATATTTCCTGTATGCCCCAGTGGATTACAAAGGCAGGCATTTCGTACCAGCAGATGCTGTTCTCCTGACCGACAAAGAGTCACAGAATATTGATAATCGCCTGTTTGCAGGTGGCTGGCTCGGCAATGCGCCGATTGTTTCTATAAAAAAGCAGGGAGTTGCGACACCCACCGATTACGTCGCGCCCTCGGAAACCGAGCTTCGCAAGGCTTTTTCCTACGCAAAGAACGATCATGTCACCTATCTTGCCGCTGGCCGCAGTCTTGAAATCGTCGAGGAATACCGCGCACGTACCAGAGAATGGGAGCGCAAAATAAAGGCGGCATGCCGCGCAATCGAGGCCGCAGCCGGGAAAACAAAAACAGAAATCCTTCTCGGTCTGCCCGCAGGAGAAGATGTTCGTATAAGTGCGACCTACAGTTACAGCAGCGGTGGTGGCGATAAGGCAACGTTGTTGCTTTCTATTCGCCGCGAAGGAAAAAACAGCATCTGGGATGCTGGCAAGACTGTTGACGCTCTACCCTCGCCTGCTTTTCATCTATCGAACCGCGAAGGCGGCGAATACATTGTGACCGCGCGGACCGACACAGCGGAAGGGAAAAAGCTTGCCGCTTTAATCGACGCCATCCCGCTGACACCCGGCCTGCGCGACTATCCCGAGCTTTATGCTAATTTCGACATCAAGCACGACCAGATCAGCCGCATGCTCGGCGTGAATGGCGTTGTTCCGCAGGCAGTCGAGGTCGATGGGCGTACAGTGCTTGTCTATAGCATCTCACCGAAGAGTAAAGAGAACGGTTTCTGCCCGCCTGGAGCGAAACCTTTCCCAGCAGAAGCCTATGAGTGGCTCAGATCGAATGAAGGCGACCGCAACATGGGCATCACGCCGCCGCCAATGCCTAAGGAAATCGTGGATATTCTGTCTGCCGCCGATACGGCGCTGCCAACAGGAAAAAAGCGTCCGCATACGCCGAAACCGAAGCGCTAATGGGCTAGATAGTTACAGAAAGCAAATCTTGCCTCTCGGTAAAAGACCATTCACTCCCGGCGCATGACAGCACCTGCGGCGCTGGCAGAAACGGTACCCGTAAGCTCGGCCACCTGGCCGATCTCATACACGGCGGTATCGCCCTCGGGTAGCAGCACCGTAAGGTCATAACCTGCATCCCGCGCGGCATCGCCGCTGTCGGCCAGCGTCACGCGCGGCTGCGCGCACATGCCGCGATCTGGCGGGCAGGCCTTGTCGCCCAGGAGCACGTAGACGACCGTGCCGCGCACCGTAACCTTCTTTTCATTGAGCGCCGAACGATGCTCCATCACGAAGCGCGGCGTTACAGCCTCCGTCACCGCCTGCTCGAGCGGCAAATCCGGCAACAGCGGTGCCGCTAACGGATCAACCGGAACAGCAATGCCCGTGCTGCCCTCGATAACTTGTAAGTCCTGAATTTCACTCTGTGCAAAAACCGCGCACGGCAGCAGGACCAGTCCGAGAAGGACAACAAGACGCTTCATTTTATAATTCCCCTTATTTTAAAGCCGCAGGTTGCACAATACCCATCCAGTATACTGCGACGGCATAGGGCGCGAGTCCACTATTCCAGCAGCTGTACATTCAGGCCTTCCTTGATCATCTCGCGTACTGTTTTTTTCTGCCTCTGTCAGAGGGCCCTTGGGCATCTTGGAGTATTCAAGCGACTTGGGATCGTGCCGCGACAAATAGTACTTCATGTCCGCCCCGAAACCCCGCATAGCCGGAAGGGAGAAACACAAAGAGCTTTTCGCAAAGCCAACGGCTCAATCCTCATACTCACGGCACATAAAGGGAGTGACCTAGTATAAATACCAATAAAATCAATCACATTTTAACTTTAAACTATTTTTTATTGACATAATACACCCCCTTGTTTAGGATAATGCGTAAGCCGAGTGCAACTAGCCTGAACAGAGCGGTTTTCCACGAGTGGAATTGTTTCTCGCCTGTTTTCCCCCCGCACTCCCAAAACAACCACGAACGTCATTGTTCGAGGTTGTTCATGGGCCAGATCCTCTTGAAAACCTCAGAACAGCGAGTGAAGAAAAGGCGCTTGTAATTCATTGAGGAGAAAAACCATGTCGGAATGGACAAAGGCAGACATCGAAAAAGAGCTTAGAGAAGCCAACTTACTCTTAAATTTTTGTGTTAAGGCATAACTAAGGATATAAAAAATGACTAATTCAAAACTATTCGGTGTCACCAGTTTAGCTGACCAATTCTTTAAAGCAGCCATGCATGCAAGCCTGGATGACCCAGAGCTTAGCGAAAAGGTAAAAGCATCTATGAGCCCTGAAGAAATGGACGGGCTGTGGCGCAAAATTCAAGAAATCGACGATGAATACGCAACCTATGCAATCGGCGAAGTGGTGCCCGATTCCCACGCACAAAAAGTCCTCAAATTGGTTGACATCACAGCCAAATATTTTAGCCGCGCAGTGCCGGTTGAAAAACTGGCCTCTTGGGTTCCTGAAGAGCTGAAGAGCGACGAAAACGTGGCGTACCTGCGTGAACTGGGCGCGAATAACATCGCCAATATCAGCGATTTCAAGCCAAAGTAGGACTAAAGCGCACTTGTGAAGCAGTGATCAAACGATCAGAGCAGATTGTTTACCTTACTATTGAAGCCTGAGTATGGTGGGGAAAGCGTTCTTGTTACGGCATTGCCTTTAGATGACCTCAGAAAAAAACTCAAATTTGGCGTCACAAATTAAAAATATTATGAGGATTTTCCCATGCCAGTCAAAGAAGAATTTAACAGAAAAGTAACTTTCACTGCGGTTAACGATAGTACTTTGCGAATTTCAAACAACGGTATCTATGATGCCTATTACGATTACATCCTGCGCATCATGGTCGTAGTCGATTTTGCAATCCCGTTTTCTCAGTTGGACCGCGAGACGCTGATTCAGTTCCGTGATAGGTTAATAAGCTTAGGAGGGAAGCCGCCTGAATTGCCGACTGAAGCACCAAAAGCAAAATCGGCTTCCAATAGTTTAAATCTGTAATTATGCGTGCGTAAATGGAATCGGGAGAGTTATCAAACCTTACCGAAATAGACCCAGAAGCGGGCTTTCGGCATTTTGATCTTGGCTTGACGGCCTATGCCTTCTTTAATCCCCCTTGGACGCTGCCATTTTTACGGCGCAATGAGGTGATGTTGGAACTTGCGAGATAGTCCAAAAAATCAGGCTTGATTTCTTACACATTTACTTACACACTCTAACGAAGGCGAGAAAAGATCTTTATAACTCAATGAGATAATTTGCCATGCTAGTCTCGAAATCTAACGCGTCTACTTGGTAAAAAATCGATTTCTGTGGGTAAGGCGAGCCTCTGCCTATAGCGGGTTGGCGTTATATTACTCGATCTACTTGACATAATATTTCCGTTCATATACCTTACATTTACGTCACGTACTACGGCAGAGCGATTTCCGCTCGTTTCTTGCCTGCCGGTACAACGTGACTGAAACGGCCTTTTGAAAGTCTTTTCGTAAGGTCGAACTCTATGAAACGCGCCAAAATCCAAAACCATTCAGGAAAAAGGAGACCTGCACATTGTGCGTACGGGGCTCTTTACCCATCATTATTGCCGCAAGCGATCGGCTGCATAATGCTATGAAGAGGAAATATACGGATGCGTAGTTATTTTGAAATAACTCTCAGGCCCTTTATCCATCATTGAAGCGCGAAGCCTACTCAAGGCGCGACAGAGCCTTAATATTTATTCAGCCGATTATAATTCGTTGAACAGGAAAAATAGCCGTGACAGAACCAATACTTGATTTCTCCAAAGGCGATCCCGCCCGCGCTCTTGCGAGCGTCGCAAGGTACGCATTTAAAAATGCGGCAAAAAATCTTAATCACTACTATTTGCCGAACGCTGCTGGAGATACGCGCTATCCTCTCCTGAAAGAGGTGAGCGAGTATTTTGAAAAAAGAGGTTTTTTAAAGAAAAGTTTTTTTGCGGCCAACAACCTTCTGGTTACAGGCGGAGGCACGACGGAGGCGTATGAGCTCATCATTCGTCTCCTCGCCAAAGACTTAAAAGAGCGTGCGGGGGAAACCGGGGAAACATTCAAACCGGTCATTGTAATGCCGGTCCCCAACCTATGGTTTCTTTTTCAAAAGCGCCAGGGAATGGGGCTTTGAGCTCGCCTTCATTGAACGTGACATGCTGTCGTCAGATCCAGCAAAACGTGGCGGCGTTGACGCGAAAAAGCTGGATGCGCTTTTGACGGAGCTGGGCACACAAGGCAAGCGGATTGTCGCTTACTATGATAGTAACCCGAACAACCCGCTTGGACGCATCCGCGGCCATGATGAAACGGCTGCCATCATGCAGGTATTGTTTGAACATAGCCATCGTCAGCGGAAGGAAGACGACAAAACAGACAACCGGCGATTGGATGAAATGGAGAAGCGCGGAGCTAGCGATAAGGAGCGCTTCAGCGTAAATTTATGGGAGGGTCCGGCTTCCCGCATCAGGGTGATTGACGACCTCGTCTATGATGGTCTGGAATATGACGGCGTCACGAAGGGCGTGGGTTTTGGCCAGTTAAAAGACACGGCTTGGGGAACGCCTGCTGACGACACTTTTACAATAACCGGTCCCTCCAAGGCGGGACTGGTAAATCTCAGGGCGGGGGTTATTATCTCGAAATTCACGGCAAAACTTCGTGACATGCAGCTATCCACTTCGTACAGCTCCACAGATGTCGCTTTTCACGCAGTGCATGCCTTTTACAATGATAACGAGCCATTTGTCGCGCAGCGTAGCATGCACCTCCAACGCATGAACGCGGAACACCGATTTAACGGCCAGTTGATGAAGGCTCTTATAGACGGCTTCGGTGCTACCTCGGGGCTGGATGAAGGCGACAAAGACCGTATGATCCGCATCGTTGCACGGGCAAACAAGATTTCTAGGAAAGATGCTCGCGCCAAATTGGAAAAAGGCATAGAGGGGATCAAGGTGATTACCGAGCCGCAGGCGGGGTTCTTCCACCTGCTCGATTATAGCGGACTTATAGGCCGCTCCTACGAGTACACCCCACGTACGATGCTTGGACAAGATTTGGAAAAACAAACTTTTGTATTTAAAGATAGTGAGGATATTAAAAGAACATTCGGCGTCGGCGGTATCGGCTTCGCCTATGCAGACTGGATGGGTCTTGACCCGGCAACGAACCTTGTCACTCGTGTCACTTTCGCCGAACCTCCAGAAAAAATTATTGCCCTGGCCAATCGGCTTGGTGAAATTATATCAAATCTCGCTCCCCAGACTCCGACAAAGAAAAGACTTAATAATTCTAATCTCGGCCTATCCTCACCATGAATGTTATCAAGCCGTTCACTCAGCGAGCGGTGTCGGCAGGCTTATTTCGCATGATGAGCCAAGCCTGCACGAGCAACAGCGGGGCTACTGGGTTAGTTGAGATACTATCCTCTTTCATGAGCGATAAAAAATTCCGACCACGCTGTTCGGCGTCCTTCAGGTTCTGATGTTTATGCTTGAAAGCTTAGACCTTTAGGGTACTCACCTGAAGGCCGCAACTTCTCGCATTGTTATTATTGACGTTTTTCTTGACTTACCCAGTACTTACCCAATATAAGAAACCTGATTTTTCGTTGTGAAATATCAGGTACTTAAAGAAGCAAGGTTTCGGCTCATAACCTGAAGGCCGCAGGTTCAAATCCTGCCCCCGCAACCAATCTTCTCAATGGGCTTTCACTGCCCTTTCTCAAACATTTTTCATCCAGTCGCACCCGAAAACGTATGACGTTCGCGGTGGGTGCCCTGTATCTTATTGAATAATTTGATTTATAAAAAGTCTTGCGCCTATGCCTATATGCGGGTATTTAATACCCTTATGGGGTAAAAAATACCCGGATATAGGAGAATCATATGGCGATGATCGAAGAAACGATGACAGCTTCCGCTCTCAGGGCCTGGCGCAACCGTATGGGGTGGTCGCATGAAGAGGCGGCGGGGCAGTTGAGCTTGCAGCGTGATACTTACAAGAAGGTCGAGAATGGGCAGCGCCCCATCACAGCCCGTCTTGCGGCGGAAGCGGCGCGGCTTGAAAAGCTGGGCGGGAAGGGTGTTGCGAAATACAACCCGCGGGCGACGGTGCATGTGATCGGTGGCGGCACGATTGTGCATGTGCGTAACCACTTGGCCTTGGCCGCGCCGGCCTATGGTTCGACCGCGCGGGAGTTGGCGGGTATCTGCACGCGCCTTGGGCATGAAACGCAAATGACGCTGACGCGCATGGCGGATCCATCCTCCGAATATGAAACGAACGATGATATGGCGCGCCTCGCGGGTGAGCTTGTTGCCAACAAGACGGCAAAAATCATTTTCTGGAATCCCGCGATCTGCGATTACACCGGACAGATCGGCGATGTTGCGCCGACGCGCAAGGCCAAGCGCATGAAAACCGGCGAGGGCGACCAGGCAATGATGCTGACGCCGTCGGACAAAATTGTCTCCACCATCCGCCGCGACCGCAAGGATTTGTTCCTTGTCGCCTTTAAAACAACAACAGGCGCGACGGAAGACGAAATGTACCTGGCGGGCCTGAAGCTGATGAAGGGCTCGCACATCAACCTTGTGCTTGTGAATGATGTCGTGAACCGCATGAACATGGTGGTGACGCCGGAAGAGGCGCGTTATTACGTGACGGCCGAACGTGTCGAGGCCCTGGAAGGTCTTGTCGAAATGGCGCTCAACCGCGCGGCGGCAACCTTCACGCGCTCGACCGTGGTGGAGGGTGCGCCCGGCGTTGAATGGAAATCGAATGCCATCAGCGACAACCTGCGCGACGTGGTCGACCATTGCATCGCGCGCGGCGCATACAAACCTGTCAATACCAAGCGCGGGCGCGTGACGGCGGGGCATTTCGCCGCGCGCGGGCCGGACGGCAAGATCGTCACATCACGCCGCTGGTCAAACTTTAACGAGCTGAAAAAAAACGGCATGGTGCTGATCGAACCGAAGGGCGATGATGAAGTTATCGCCTATGGCGGCAAGCCTTCCGTCGGGGGGCAGAGCCAGCGGATAATTTTCAAGGACCATCCCGGTCTCGATAACATCGTGCATTTCCACTGCGAATTGAAAGCCGATGCGCCCGATGACATCCCGGTGCGTTCGCAGAAGTTTTTTGAATGTGGCAGCCACCAGTGCGGCAAAAACACCTCTAACGGCTTGCGCGAGATCGAGGACGGCATCTGGGCTGTCATGCTCGACAACCACGGCCCGAATATCGTCTATCGCAAGGATGTGGATGCGAAACGTGTGATCGACGTGATCGAGCGCAACTTCGACCTCGACCATAAAACAGGCGGCAGCGTGGAGGGATGAGCATGAACTGGCACCCGCCCGTCAACCTCGTGCTTGTACCGAGCGCGGACAGCATGTCTTTCCAGGCGATGAAACCGGGCGAGACGGGCTTGCCGCTGCCGCCACATCCCGGCGCATTCGGCGTCGCGCGTGCGCATCATGTGCATGAAGGCGTCGACCTTTATTGCGCAGAAGGGACGCCGGTGCAGGCGGTTGAAGCGGGGATGATCGTTGCCATTATCCCCTTCACCGGCCCGAAAGCAGGCTCCGACTGGTGGCATGATACGGATGCTGTGCTGGTCGAGGGCTCATCGGGCGTGGTGCTTTATGGCGAAATTTCATCTGGCGAAAAACAGGTGGGTGACACGGTTCAACGCGGTGAAACATTGGGGCAGGTGAAACAGGTGCTGAAAACCGACAAAGGCAGGCCGATGTCGATGCTGCACCTTGAATTCCATGACGCTGGCACGCGCGATGCCTATGAATGGACGGTGGCAGGCGGCAGGCCGCCATCCTTGCGCGACCCGACCCGATTTTTAAAGGCGGCAAAACCATGAAACGCGAATTCATCAAGGCCGGAAACATTATCTTGCGGCTTGCGGATATCGAACGCATCGACATTGCCGGAATAGAGCAGGGGCGTGTGACGGTGTTTCACGACGGCGGCAAGCCGCTGTTGGCGCACGATTTCGATGCCTTTGAAATCCTGATGCTGCTGCATCCGGCGGCGATGGAGGGACGGCGACTGCGCTGGGCGAAACATGCCTGGGCGTTTCACAACCTTGTTGCGCATCCGCTGATGCAGGTAATGGTCTGGATAGGATTTAAGAAACAAGCCATCTGGCTGCATGACGTGACAGTGCCAAAACCGCTCGGCGTTAAGCCTGACCGCTGAGGAACGGCACCACAGCGTTATCGCCAAAAGCACCACGGTAAATGGCGCGGCAGGTATTGCACAGGCGGACCGGGGAGAGGCAGTTTTCGGCCATGATGGCATAGTCGCGGTGGCTGTGGCCGTTGCAAACGGTGCAGATATCGGGCGTGCGGCTGATCATCAGGCGCACTTTCAGATCATACGAAAATCCGGGATCACGCGCATGCAGCGCCTCGAACCAGTGGGGGGAATAGACCTTGTGCTGCTGCTGAACTTGCATGGTGACCCTCGCGCGTTTTTGCTGTTGTTGTCAGATAACAAAAGAACAACGGCGGGCAATTGTTCCCACTTAAAAAAGGCGCATGAATCCAATGAGTTTCAGGCTTAAATTTCGATGATCAGGCCGTCATAGGCCAGTTCCACGTTTGGCGGCAGCATTTTCGATACCGAGTCGTAATCGATCGTGTAATCGAGGTGCGTGAGATAGGTTTTTTTCACGCCGAATTTCTGCGCCCAGGCGACGGATTTTTCGACATAGGAATGCGACTTGTCCGTGCCGGTCAGGCAGTTGCAATCGACCATCCAGACATCGAGGCCATACAGGTGCTCTTCGCTTTCCGGCGGAAAATCATTCACGTCGGTCGAGTAGGCGAATTTGCCAAGCTTCATGCCGACCGACTGGATGCGTCCATGCATCTGCCAGAAGGTCTGGATGTCGAGCGTGCCGATCTTCATTTTTTCGGGCGGGATCATTTCGATCCAGTAGGGGCGCGCGCCGCCGGTGTATTCAAGCTTGATCGCGGGGTCGAACATGTACCACCAGACTTTTTCGATATCCTTGCGCGTCGCGCGGTCGACATACATCGGCAGGTGCTTGCCGTCGCGGTGCGACATCAGGATGGGCAGGTGGAACATGCCCGCGATATGGTCGGCATGGGGGTGCGTGAAGAACGTCGCGTCCCATTTGGAAATGTTGTGGCGCGCCAGCTGTTCCTTCACATCCGGCCCCATATCGACGAGGACGGAGGTCGTGCCGTCATCGATGAAGATGGAAGGGGTCGTGCGCTTGTTGCGCGGCTGCTTCGGGTCGCAGGCGCCCCAGCCGCCACCGGCATAGGGAACGCCATAGGCGGAGCCGCTGCCCAGTACAGTGATTTTCATGGGTGGTCACTCCGGAATATTAGGGGCGCGGCGGCTTTTGTTTTTTCGCCGCTGCAGATGCCGCAGCGGGCGCTGCATCGTTCGCAGGCACGCCGAAGCTGCGCTTCAGGTGTTTCGGCACGGCACCGTTCAGCAGCACTTCTTCGCGGAAGAAACGGATGGATTCTTTTTGCGCTTCGTATTTTTCGGGGAATGCGCCTTTCAGCACATCGGTCGCGAAATCCAGCGCATCGACGAGCTTGCGGTCGGTGACTTTCTGCGTGAACAGCTTTTCAAGCTTGCCGGCGGCCTTCACCATTTCCTCGTCGCCGTGCTTGCGCACGAAATTGACGATCTCGTTGCCGAGGTAGACGGGGGAATAGCCGGTCGGGCGGTAATCGGTCAGCACCTGCAGGAATTCGATCGCGGAGGTGACGATCGCGTGGTTGTCGACCACGGTGCGCGACATCTGGCCGCGCTTGATGTGCTTGTGCGTGACATACAGGTTGATCATCATTTCCTGCATCATCAGTTCCATGCGGTCGGCGAGGTTGGAGCCGGAGGTGTGTTCCTTGATGAAGTCCTTGGCGACTTGCGGCAGCTCGGCGGGTTTCTGGCCGTACTGTTCCGTCCATTTGTAGTTGGCGTCGGTGCTGAAAATGCGCGGCTTGATCGAGGTCGGCTTTTGCGGAGGCTGGCCCTTCATCGCCATATACAGGTCGAACTGGTAGGTCATGTTGTCGTGTTCCGCGCTTTGCGCGATGAACATGAAACCGATGCCGCCGTAGTTTTCG
>CBDFHU010000155.1:0-14386 GCA_965247375.1 Arsenicibacter sp. | reverse complement strand
CTTCCGGGTCGTGCCTGCGTACGGACCGGTAATACTACGGGTAGTACGCAGGCAGATACACAGCAGCACAGGCTTTAAGATCCGGGCAGGCAAACGGGTGAGAACAGGCTGAATGCACCGGAATAAATGTGTGTTCATAAATAAACTGCTTAAAGGATTATCAACAGGCATAGCGCTGCGTAAGCCCTACATGATATTTACCGGCAGCATTAAGGGCAGCTCCGGTTTACCATTACCGTCCGGGTGACGGGCACACTGTTGCCGCATTCACTGGTATTGATGACTGTGAACGTGTATAAGCCGGATTGTTTCACCAGAACTCCCATCACATCATAGGTACCCGGGGTTCGATATACGTTACTAAAGACATATCCACCGGTATTGGTGAATACAAAACCTGTTCCGGTAGCCCGTCCAGCCAGCTGTACCGGACATGCTGACTCATCAACTGTCAGACGTTGAATTGAGCCGGCAGCGGTAGTTTTGAAGTCCCGGAGGACGTAAGTAGCCGTAGCCGAACAGCCGCTGGTATTGACAACCGTCATGGAGTAAGTACTCAATTGACTGACTACAAACAGACCGGTGGTATTGGATTGGCTATTCGTTCCATTGGTCAGCGAATAGGTACTTCCGCCGGTGGCTGAGGCCGTCAGTGTTGCGCTGGTGCAGCCAATCACAGCATCGGTCAGGCTGGCATTGGCAGGTAACGGACTTATTGTCAGACTAAAGGCTGTACTGGTGACAGCATTGCAGCTACTTGTCACCACCACCGAATAACTGCCGGTATCAGCAGGCCCGGCATTGGACAGGGTGAGCGTGGCTGAGGCCTGGCCATTAACCAGTACCGGCTCACCGGACGGCTCGCCTTTGTACCACTGATATCCGACAACGGTGCCGGTTACACTCACCGGCACGCTGACAGTACTGCCCGGGCAGACGGCCGAACCGGTTACCGGCTGGCTGGTGATGCCGACGGCCTGGCTGGGCGAAGGCGTCACCGTGGCCGTGGCTGTAGCGGTGCAGCCGCCGGCGTTGCTGATCGTGGCGGTATAGTTCCCTGCCTGACTGACCACGAATATGCCCGTTGTATTAGCCTGCCGGTTTACTCCATTCGTGATTGTATAGCTTGTACCTCCTGTTGCACCGGCCGTCAGCGTGACGCTGGTCTGAGCGCAGGTCAGTGCACCACCGGTCAGGCTGGCGTTGGCAGGTGGGGCAGTAGTGCTCACCACGGTAGACATAGCCGTAGAACTACAGCCGTCTGTGTTGCTCACCGTGACGGAGTAATCTCCGGGTTGGCTTACGATTGCGGTTGCGCTGGTACCAGTCTGGCTGAGTCCGGAGCCGCTAAAGGGTGTAGGTAGCCCCGGTTGTTCCACCCGAAGCAGTGAGCCGGACAGCGGTTTGCGTACAGCTAAGAGGGCCATTGCTACTTAATGATGCCACGAAAACAGTACAGCCTCCGTATGTGATTTTAACTAAGCCATCACCCGAATTACCGGCAGTGGCCCCCGTCAGGCTGACGGGGGCAATACCCGCATTGTAAGACCCTCCGCCCCCGCCGACACCACCTCCGTTAGCCGGATCAAAGCCGCCCCCACCCCCACCTGAATACCCGCCCCCGCCGGCACCTGACGTACCACTGCCAATGCTACTGTAATTGTAATAGGTTATCCCGTAGCCCCCGCCCCCAAAACCGCCGGCACCGGCTCCGCCATTCGTGAACGATTTCCCTGCCGGGCTCCCGCCCCCGCCATCTCCGGTATAGCCTCCCCCGCCACCGACCTGAAAACTGGGATTACCTGAACCTGCCTGCCCGCCGCCGCCGCTGGTGCCACCAGATCCGCCGCCGCCCCCGGTGCCCTTTCCTCCGTTATTACCTGCCTGACCATGTTTCGTCTCAGCATCATAGTTCTGCTGGTTACCGGCCCCGCCGCCCCCGCCGCCCCCGCCACCGGCAACGATCAGGAGCTGATTTGTACTACCATTGACAACAAACGAACCGCCCCCGCCTATACCATACCCCAGCGCGGAAGCGCCTCTGCCACCAACCAGAATACTTAACTGCTGACCGGGAGTAACCGGGAAAGTACCTGTAATAATAGCCCCCTTACCGGGTGCATAAAACGAATTGTCGCCTTCTCTTCCCTCGGCTCCTCTGGCTTCAATCGTTATCTGAGAGACACCGCCGGGAACTGTCCACGTAACAATGCTACCCGGATTGGTGAATGTAAACGTCTGCGTAGTTTGGGCCTGAGCCGTTGACATGCAGGCCAATAACAGAATCACTAATAACGCCATGCAGGCATTGCTAAGTCGTAAAGAAAACAGGATAAAAGAATGCATAGGGTTTGTGTGTATTGTTTCGGAAAGCATTGATTAAAGGAAAAGCAAGGATAATCAATAGGCATAGAGCCGGGTAATCCGGTTATGTTCGATGGTGTAAATCAGGCAGACCGGCCGTGTGGTATCGGGCGGATCACCCCGGGTAAGGCCTTCAACAATCACATGGTATTTACCTGCCGGATAAAGCTGCCGGATTTCCAGCGCACTACGGCCTTCGGCACGGGGCATGTGCCGGTAACGGTCCAGAAAGCGGGCCCTGGATTCTTCCGTGTCCGCAAACTGTGTTGCACGGCCCCGATAACGCAGCCGGTCAGCACATAGCTGACCAGCCGCCTGCCAGTCCTGATCGTTCACGTATTTATGCAGCGCTTTAGTCAGCTGCATATTGGCCGTCTGCCGCTCTTCCAGACCGGAAGTGTCCCCCGGCTGACAGGCAGCCAGCATCAACAGCATATAGCCGGAAAAAGAAAGGCGGATACGGGCAGACGTTTGTGGCAGGCAGGCACAGCTCATCGTAACGGCAAGGGTTATTTTGCGGCCACAAGGTGAGGCGAAACCGGTAAAAAGGGCTCTGTTATTGTGTCAGAAACTTCGTCTATTGTTGCAGAAGGCAGAAAAACTTCGTCTATTGTTGCTGGAAGACGGGGTTAGTTTTCCGGTAGATTAAACCGGCGCAGCACCGCCTTAAACGCAGGCTGTGTGTGGTACTGACGGAAGGGCGGCATGACCTTTGTATCACGATAGAAATACCCGCCGCCGGCCGCTTTGTTAAGGTAATACAGGCTGCTGTCGGTCTGGTTAAGCCCGGCATACACGACCGCCCGTTCATAGTCGGACCGGGGCGTTGCAGTGGTCAGTCCGCGCAGAAACTGAATGGCCTCCTGCCGGTCACCGCTCCGGGCCCCGCAATACAGCAAAAGCGGTATCTGCCCGCGGTCGTCCGGATTCAGCACCAGCATCTGCCGGAAAGAGGCTGCTGCCCTGGTATACTCTTCACGCGCCAGCCAATAGTAAGCGACACCGAGCTGAAAGGCAAACGATTTGTCGAACAGCCCGCGCCCCGCCTCAATCCCGGCACGGGCCGAGTCGAAGCGACCCGACAGGGCGCAGTTTGAAATATACGCGCTCATCATGACCGGGTGAAGCGGGTCAAGCGCAATGGCCCGGCTACTGTACCGGACAGCCTCATCGAGCTGACCGGTGGTGCGCATCAGCAGCCTGAACCAGTGACAGGTCTGGGCATCATTCGGGTTATATTGCAGGGCAATCCGGTAAGCATTGGCCGAGGCCTGCCACTGGTAAGTTGAATAATACAGACTGCCTAACACCGAATAGGCCGCGCTGTTAGCCGGATCGAGCTGAATGGCCTTAAGCGCATTTTCTTCCGTCAGCCGGTTCAGTGTCGCGTTATCAGTTTTCGCAGACCCGATCAACAGGTGACAGGCAATTGCTTTCTGGGCATAGGCTTCAGCAAAGGTTGAGTCAAGGCGAAGCGCCTGATCAAACCGGTTCCGCGCCTCCGTCAGATCCGGTTCCAGCCGGCTCACCAACAGCTGTTTTCCCTGTACAAACAGATTGTAGGCAGTAAGGTTATGGGTCCGGACATGGGCTAATTTTTCGGAGGCCGACGGGATAGTCGTCAGTTTTAATTCACGGATCACATCACGGACAATCTGCTCCGTCAGGGTAAACAGGTTTTTGTAGGTTGCCTGATAGGTATGCGCCCATAACCGGATATCTTCTTTCGCATCAATAATTTCTACTTTAACCTGTAGCTGATCAGCTGTTTTCAGTACACTACCCCGCAATATGGTGGCTACCTGAAGCTCATCGCCGATCTGCCAGGTGCTTTTCTGCGAATCCCGGTACTTCTCCGACGATGAGCGTGAAATCACCTTCAGGTTTCTGAAACCCAGCAGCGATGTATGGATTTCGTTCATGATGGCTTCGCTGGTCGGGTCATCATTTGCCATCCCCAAACGGATAAAAGGCAGCATAGCGACTGACCGTTCTGAGGTATCCGGTCTACTGACCGGACGCCGGTTAAACCACCCGTACAGGCCCAGGCCAGTTAACAGCAACAGCGATGCCGCAAGGAGAACCGGACGCCATTGCTTCTTTTTTGCCGTAGCCGGTAGTAGCGGCAGAAGAGCCTCAGTCCCGATAGCGGGGTTTGCTGATTGTGATGGCGGGGGGGATCCGGCAGGTTGTACGGCTTTCTGATACTGCTTCCGGTACTCCGTAGGGCTTACCTTATATTCGTCAATAAAGTAGGTACTGAAATTCTGAGGGTTCTGAATGCCAACCAGGTCGCTGATTTCGGAAATACGCAGATCGGTGCCGAGCAATAACCCGGCAGCCTTTCCAAGCCGGTATTTCCGGATATACAGGGAAGTGGATAGCTGCGTTTGCTCCTTGACAATCCGGTGTAGCTGTGAACGGCTTACGCCAAGCATCTGACAGATTGTATCAACCGAAAAAGCCGGATTATTCAGATTATCATCAATTAACCGGTTCAGCTTTTCGATGACGAGCCTGTCAGCACTTACCATATGGGGTGTTATTATACCCGTCAAATATACCTTTTCCGGGTAACTTTATAGTGCTTTTTTCTAGCTGCCGGTTAACACTACATAGTCTTAAAATACCAGATATGATCACGGATAATACAACAATCCAGCGGAATATCTCCGGCAAAAGTGTCCTTAATCAGCTCAACGGGATCAAAGAAGGATAGCCCGGTCTTCAGGCAGTCGGGGCGGCACTGCGCCAGAAAACGGTCGTAGAAGCCGCCGCCGTAGCCCACCCGATGGCCCTGCTGATCGGCAACCAACAGCGGTACCAGCACCATATCCATGTCTTCGGGCCGGAATTGCGCCCCCTGCCCGGGGTCAGGCTCGGGAATACCATAGCTGTTGGTAAATAGTGGCGTATCGGCACGCAAGGCTACATGTACCATGCCGCCACCCGCAAAATCGGTTACCGGCACTACAACATCCACCGACGGCTGCTGCCAGAGCCAGCGGATCACAGGCCATGTATCGACTTCGTTGCGACGGAGAATCGGCAAAAAACAGTGCACCCGCACCGGCTCCGCAAAGGTCTGCTGCCATGCCGGAAACTGCGCTTTGACTGTCCCGGCAATCTGCATACTCCAGGTATCTGCTGTGTCGCGGGGCAGTGCCTTGCGTAGGGCCAGATACGTTTTCCGCAAGGATGCTTTATCGTGTCCGGAATCCTGCATCGGGGCTTAGCTTTCCAGGCAAATCTGCATCCGGAAGTCGAACGGATCGAAATGTTGCAGGAGTTTTTTCAGGAAGTCCTTGTCGTTCAGATAAAACGTCAGGTAATTTTCGCTCCGTTCCTGAAGGCCGTCGCCAGGGAACAGCTCGTTTTTCACGGCCAGCAACTGGCTTACGCCCACCGCCTGATTCCGTTCTTCGGCGCGGCGCATTTTCTTTTCTAAATTGGTGACCGCGTTGGCAAACCGTTTGGTTTCGGCCAAAACAGCCTTTTCCAGCGTCGGATCTACGAGCATGGCCTTTTGCAGCATCATCTCCAGTGCCTGATTCACCAGCTTACTCTCTTTGCCGAATTTCAGGGCATTGTGGGCGTGTTGTTCTACAAAATCACGCTTGAGTTCAAAGGTATTCCGGAACAGATCCTCGGGCGTGATACCTAGCCGGGCAATGCGCTTAGCACTTACGCGTGGTACATACAACGCAAAATTCCGGGGCATCAGGATCGGGAACGGCAGGTCATAATGATCAAATACCGACTTCAGCTGCATCCAGTACGGCACCTCCGATGGGCCGCCGATGTAGGCGAGATTGGGCAGGATGGTTTCCTGGTATACCGGCCGCAACACCACATTCGGGCTCAGCTTCTCCGGATGCTCTGCCACCAGCGTGTCCATCTCTTCGGCGGTGAACGCCAGTTTGGTATTTACGACGCTGAACGAGCCGTTTTCTTTCCGCTCAATACGCTCCCGCAGCTGATCATCGAGATAAAACAGGTTGATGTCGCGGGGCGAAATAACGGAGCTGTAACCAAGGTCTTCCAGTTCCTGCGTGGTGTGCTGCACCAGTCCGGCCGATGTCTGCTGAAACAATTCTTCGTGCAGCACCGGCGTAAAGAGCTTTTTCAGGTCAGCATCGTCGGCGTCCAGACAAATCAGGCCCTCGCTGCCAAAGAGCTCGTTCATGTAATACCGGGCAGCATCGGCCAGCGTGTCGTGCTTCAGATACGCTTCTTCGAACAGGAACAGCTTTTCGGGAATGGTCTTGAAGAGTTCGGCCAGTTCCGCCGGATTCATTCGGCCAACAGCTCCCTTCTGGGTTGTCTGCCAAGTATGTTTGCGGCCGAACAGGCTAAAATGGTTGATTTCGTCAAAATCATGGTCTTCGGTAGCCATCCAGTAAACCGGTACGAAGTTGTAATCCGGATAGGTCTCCTTCAGTCTTTTCGCCAGATTAATAATCGTAACCAGCTTATACACTACATACAGCGGCCCCGTAAAGATATTGAGCTGATGCCCGGACGTTACCGTAAATGTGTTCGGATCCTTCAGCACCGAAAAATCCGGCTTCTGCTGAATACCGGCATATTGCTGTTCGAGTACACTCACCAGTGTTTGCCGGTGACTGGCCGGAAAAGCTTTTTTCTGCTGGATTTGCGGCCCGAAAGCATCAATCGACGGGAACCGGTTGTAAAATGGCGCCAGCGCCGAATTCTGAGTAATGTAATCTACAAAAAAAGTCGAAAACTGACCTGTAGTGTCAAGTGGCAGGTACTGACAGTCCATGAAGGAGTAAGGTTTACGAATTACCACAACACACGAAAAAGCGCCAAGGTTCACCCTGGCGCCAAGTCATGCTGTTAATGCTTTGTTAACGGAATTATAGTCTCGATTCAATATCCTGTGCAATATCCAGAATCTGTTCTTTTAGTACAGGTACATCTGTTTGTAAGATACTCCATATTAAGACCGTATCTACGCCAAAATATTCATGAACTAACAAATGCCTGAGTCCGATCACTTTCCGCCACTCGACATTTGTATATTCATCTCTCAGGTGAGCTGTCAGACAATTACATGCTTCTCCTATAATTTCAAGCTGTTTGATACAGGCAAGCGCATCATTGAGCTAGCACAAAAGTCACTGAATTCCTGCTCAGTAATATATGATTCCAGCTCAGTAATAGCATCAAGAATATGACCCAACCGTTGCGAATCACCTATACGGCCTTTCATAAATTAATGTCTTATCGGCTTGTATATAAGGAAGAATCCTACCGGACACTCCCTCTGATGATACTAAATCTACCGGTCGATGCAACTGATCCTCCAGATCCAGCTTCATGCCTACAAACCCTAAGCCGATATGTGTAGAATAGTCAAGCTCAACAAGTATATCCACATCACTTTGCTCATCAGCATCCCCACGGGCAAACGACCCGAAAAGGTAAGCTTTCAGAACAGGCTTATCCTGAAAATACCGCTGAATTTCCTGAATTTGTTTCTTAGTCAGTTTCATCGCCACTGATCATTATACAATCTCTCCGTACAGATCAAATTCGTGGGCTTCGGTGATGCGGACATTAGCAAAATCGCCCTGACGGACAAACTGCGTGGCCTTTACCAGCACTTCGTTATCAACTTCCGGCGAGTCGAACTCGGTCCGGCCGATGAAATACCCACCTTCCTTCCGGTCGAAGAGCACCTTGTACGTATTGCCGACACGTTTCTGGTTCAGTTCGTAAGAAACGCCCTGCTGTACTTCCATGATGGCATCCGCACGTTCCTGCTTAATGTCGTCCGGTATGTCGTCGGGCATCGAAAACGAGTGCGTATTTTCTTCGTGCGAATACGTAAACACACCCAGCCGGTCGAACCGCATCCGCTCCACGAAGTCATACGTTTCTTCGAACATGGCTTCGGTTTCGCCCGGATGCCCTACAATCAGGGTTGTCCGCAGGGCAATGCCCGGTACTTTTTCACGGATCGTGTGCACCAGCTCTTCCGTTTTTTCACGGGTAATGCCCCGGCGCATCAACTTCAGCAATTCGGTTGAGCCGGTCTGAAGCGGCATGTCCAGGTATTTACAGATATTCGGCCGCTCCCGCATCACATCGAGCACCTCCATCGGGAAGCCCGACGGATAGGCGTACTGCAACCGAATCCAGTCGATGCCTTCGACATCGGCTAACTGGTTCATCAGGTCGGCCAGGTTACGCTTTTTGTAAATATCAAGGCCGTAATAGGTCAGGTCCTGCGCAATCAGAATCAGCTCCTTCGTACCACGGCGGGCCAGTGACCGGGCTTCGGTCAGCAGCTCCTCAATTGGCCGCGACACGTGGTGACCACGCATCAGCGGAATGGCACAGAACGAACACGGCCGGTCGCAACCCTCCGCGATTTTCAGGTAAGCATAGTGCGCCGGTGTCGTCAGCAACCGCTCGCCCACCAGTTCGTGTTTGTAGTCGGCTTTCAGCGTTTTCAGCAGCCGGGGCAGTTCATTCGTACCGAACCAGGCATCTACCGACGGGATTTCGACCGACAGTTCGTCCTTGTACCGGTGCGACAAACAACCTGTCACATACACTTTATCCACGATACCAGCTTCTTTGGCATCGGCATAGCGCAAAATGGTATTAACCGATTCTTCTTTGGCGTTGTCAATAAATCCGCAGGTGTTGATGACCACGATATTGGCATCGTCTTTTTTCGACTCATGCGTCACATCGTAGCCATTTCCTCTGAGCTGCGTGTATAAAACTTCGGAATCAACCAGGTTTTTTGAACAGCCCAGCGTAACGATATTGACTTTATTGGTCCGTAATCCTTTTGTTTTCAATGTACTATCTGCTTTAGCAGCCAATCGTGGCTCTCTCAATGGCCAACGTTGAACTATTCCTCAAAGTTCGGAAAAATAGCACACCGAAAAAAACCTTCTCTACTTCTGTACCGGTACAAACAGGACGGCATCGGCTACCACAGGCCCGTCTGGCTGCCTGGCACCGATCTCGACAAAACCGTTTTTGCCCTGGCTGAAGTCGTATTCGCCCAAGGCTACCCATTCGCCGGATGTCTGGCCAACTACCACAATATCAGCCGGTTTAACCTTTATTTCCTTCGTCGCCTTGCCGTCTGAAACCGTGATCCCCAGCTCGGTAGCGCTTTTGGCCAGACGCGGGAAATAGGTGAACACCTGATATTTTCCCGGCCGCGTAATTGTCGGCGTAAACCGCACCGATGGTGTCCCGTTCTGCGCTTCATAGACCAGATACGACGCCCCGTAACCCGCCTTGCTCTTGTCGGTCTTCCAGTCGCCCGAGGCCGTAATGCCCTCTTTGTCTTCGTTATCGACCAGAATTTCAGGGGTTGAGCCGTCGGCAAGCGGGTTCATTTTCAGTTCGCGTTGCAGGCGGGCGATATCGACATGATGTATATCCGTTTTGGCGTCGATGGCCATAGCCGCCGCCAGCGCCGTTGACTGGCCCAATACCATAAACACCGGCTCCATCCGGATCGACCCATAGGCGATGTGGCTGGCCGACAGACAGACCGGCACCAGCAAATTGCGGCATTCGGTTTCTTTCGGAATCAGCGACCGGTACGAAATCGGATACGGCCCGAATCCGCCAACCTCAACGTTGCCTTCGTTTTTAACGATCAGTTTGCCGTCTTTTTCAATCACCAGCCGCTGGCAGTTGTGGGAGTCCATCGTATACGCCGCCAGCCCGACGCCATCCGTGACAACTTCCTTCGCCTGGCAATTGGCCTGCGTCATCACATACGCCCCGATCATCCGGCGGGCTTCCCGCACATACAGTTGTGAGCTCCAATTGCCGGTATCGGTGTATTCGTCTTTGGGGTAACCCCACTTCCGCATTTCCTTGCGCAGGTCTTCCGGCACGCGCGGGTCATGACCGACGAAATACAGTAAACCTTTGGTATACAGCTCATGATCGCGGATAATCCGTTCCCGTTCGGCATAGCCGGCGTCGGGGTAACGGTAATTCATGCCGATCATGTCCGTCGAAAAGCCGTTGCGGTTGTTGATGTCTGTTTTCTTATTGGGCATACCGCTCCAGATAAAGTAGTCGTTGAGCGTCTTTTTCTGGGGTTGTGCCGCCATGAGCCGCGCCAGCAGGTCGTATTTTGTGGAGTCATAGCCGGCCGGCCGGGTAATCGGCACTTGGTTGGCGGGGTCCGACGACAGGCAGATGCGGTAGTTATAGGCCTGTACCGATTTGTCGCCGGTACCGTTCGGTGCCAGTTTGGCGGTGCTGATGCCCCACAACAAACCGGACTCCGGTTTGCCGGGCACTTTATACGGGTCCAGGCCGTCGGGCAACTGGTGACCATTCATCAGTTGTACACCACTCAGTGTTTCCTTGTACACCGAATTGTCTTCACGGCCCACGAAATACGACACCCCGGCTTTGGCCATCAGATCCCCCTCGTAGGTACAGTCGATAAACATTTTGGCGCGGATGGTCTGCTTTTTCGCAGGGGCATCCGACTGTTCCAGCACGATTTCCTGAATCAGACCGTCTTTTTTCTTCACGCCTGCCAGCCGGTGTTTGTACAGTACCGACACGTTCCCGCGCTTTACATAGTCCTTGAAAAGGTCCTCAGCCACGTGCGGCTCAAAAATCCATTGCTCAAACTTGCCGTAATGCTGGCCGATGCGCCGGTAATAATCCCGGGCAAGGCCGGTAATGGCGTATTTGTTGCCGATATCGGTCAGGCCGAGACCGCCGGAAGTCATGCCACCGAGATGATTGCCGGGCTCGATGAGCAGTACAGTTTTGCCCATCTTCCGGGCGGTATAAGCGGCAATTACCCCGCCGGAGGTACCGCCGTAGACACAGATATCAACTTGCTGCTGCGCCACGGCGACCGACGCCAGCAAACTCAGGAAAAGGGTTTTCAGGATACGCATACGGGTTTTTAAGAGGGATTTTCGGGCGTTTGGCGGACCTTCCAGGAACAGGGCCGCCTGGCGACCGTCCGCGGCTGCGGTTCAAAACTTCCTGGAAGGTCCGCCAAACTATTTACTTACCATTCAGGGCTTCCCACTGAGCGGTTTCGAACGTCGGGTCCGTCGGGGACAGCTTTGGCGGATAAATGAGGATCGCCTTTTGCTGTAAGAGTGATTTTTGCAGGTCTTTCACCGGCAGCGAGTGCACCGTTTTGTTTTGCTGAATACAGAGCGCACCGGCCGTACCCGCCGCCTGCCCGAGAGCCATCCAGCACGGTTCCATCCGCAGGGTCGAAAAGCCGATGTGTGTTGCAGAGGCGGGCACCGGAGCCAGCAGGTTTTCAATTGGCGAATCGGGCACGATAACGCCATACGGCACGGTGTACACCGCTGACGGATAACTCAGGAAACCATCGAGGTGAATCCGGCCTTTTTCCCGCTTCCGGACCGCATGCGAGTCCAGTGCATAGTGACTCGCCGTAATGCTGTCGGTATGCACCGGCGGACGGCCGCCCGGCTGCGTCGGCCGCGCATCATGGGCCTTGAAAATGTATTTACCTTTCATCCGGCGACCTTCCCGTACGTACAGCTGACGCGGGAAATTGCCATTGTCGGTGTACTCGTCTTTGGCCCAGCCCCACTCCGAGCAGGCTTTCCGGAACCACTCTGGTAGGGCCGGATCATTCTGGGCGAAGTAAAACAAACCTTCGGTATACTCGCGCAACCGTTGGGCATACCGGTCGCGCCATTCCCAGCCGGAGGTCGGATAGGGCCAGTTTTCTTCCGGCAAATCCGTCGAAATAAAGGCAAGGTGCTGGTTGTTGCCGTCGTTTTTGCCGTTCGGCAGTTTCACCATATTGGTGAGCCAGGCAATCCCTTTCGGCATCCCCGGCACAACCGGCGGCAGACCGGCTTTGGCCAAGCGTTCGTTTTCAGCCTTTTGCGCATCGGTTAGTTTCAGGACATCAACACCCGTATGAATACCGGTTGTCACATCACCCACCAGCGACAGGTATTCCTCGCGGTTGTAGCGGGCCGGTTTCTGAATCTTCGTCCGGATTTTCGGGTCGTTGGTCACACACAGGCGGTAATTGTAGGACTGTACCGCATTATCGGCCTCAAACGTTGAGCCGGGGCCCTCCTTCCCGCCCCAGTGCTTATAGACCCGGCCGGCACCGACTTCGTCGTATTCCGACTTGCCTTCCCGGCCAATCATAAAGGGCACACCCGCCGCCGCAATCAGGTCACCTTCATAGGTGGCGTCCACGAACATGCGCCCCTGATACGTTTCGGGCTGCCCTGTTTTGCGGTTAATGACCCGAATACCCTGAATCCGGTTCTGCTGAATCGTGAGGTTCTCCGGTTCAAAATCAAACTGACGCATGGTCAGCACCGTAATAGCCGGATACTCGCGGAGCAAGTCCTCGAAGACCTTTGTCGCTACAGAGGGTTCAAAGTGATACCCATCCGAGCAATCTTTTACCTGCTGCGAGTCCGCACCATATTTGTCTACATAATGTTTTTTGATACGCTGTACGAACTCCAGAAACAGCCCGCCGGTCGCACCACGGGTGGCAATATCAGTAGCCCCCAACCCGTTGGCCGGTAGCCCGCCCATATAGGCCGTCCGCTCCAGAATCAGGGATTTTTTACCCAACCGTGCCGCTGCCACTGCCGCCATGATACCCCCGGGCGTACCGCCGACAATGATCAGATCATAATCGGCGGGTGCCGGGGCGGCTGACGTATGGATAGACAGTGCAGATAAGCCGGTTGTCAGAGCAAGCCCACTCAGGCCTGACAGTTTTATAAATTCGCGTCGTGTCGAGTACATAAAATTACACATATTGGGGTGGCCCCACGTGATTACACATGTAGGGGCGACCCCACGTGGTCGCCCGTTTACGTTTACAAGGTAAGCACCAGCCCGCCGCTTTATACCGATCTACCTGATACTTAATAGCCTGGATTTTGCGTCAGCGCCTTATTCGTTACCGTTTCAATGTTCGGAATCGGCCACAGGTAATCGCGGTTCGTATTGAACACCCGCACTTCGACCACCCGCATGTCGGCGCGGTTCGGTACTACGCTGTAATCCGGTGTCCCGTTTTCGTCGATTCTTGGCGCCGTTGCCAGCAAGCCTTTCGGTATCCGGCCCAGAAAGTTGCCGGCGATCAGTTTATCGGCAATTTTCCAGCGGCGGATGTCAAACAGCCGCAAGCCTTCATTGGCCAGTTCATATTTCCGTTCTTTCCGGACCGCCGACCGCATCGCCGCCTGCGACTGACCGGTTTTAAGCGCCGGCATATTTACCCCCGGCCGCTGCCGCACGGCGTTGATGGCATCGTAGACCGACTGGTCAATCTGATTGGCTTCAATTTTAGCCTCCGCATAAATGAGCAACACTTCCGCATACCGGATCAGAATCGCATTAATTTCGGAATTACTGCGGTCGTCCTTGTCGGTCATGTCGGTGTATTTCCGCCAGCAATAGCCGGTGTAGGTCGCGAAGGCGTGAATAGCATCCTGGTTATCAATCCGTGTGGCCGGTGTGGTGTTGTAATTCCAGGTCTTCACACTGTCTTTGTGCGTTTCGAACTTAAAATTAAAGTAGTTCGATCCGGGTACGGCCATTGTAAAGTCGAGGCGCGGGTCACGGTTTTTAAACGGATCTTTGGGGTTGTACAACGGCGATTTGTCAATCGACAGACCGTCGGTACATTCGTAGGAATCGACCATGCACTGTCCCGGCACCTTGTTGGATGCCCCCTGCGCATTCCGTGACAGCAGGTTCTGCGGCGTGGCATGTGTTTGTGTGCCTTTCAGGTACTGAAACGCAAAAATGATCTCGGTCGAAGCCTGCCCCTTATACGAAAACAACTCCCCGAAATTGGTATGCAGCTTGTGGTAGTTGAGATCCATAACGGCCTTTGCCGCCGAGGCCGCCACATCCCATTTCTCGTTGTAGAGCGCAAACCGGGCTTTTGTCGCCAGCGCGGCTCCTTTTGTCGCACGGCCGTTGTTGCGGGCATCGTAACTGACCGGCAGAT
>CBDFHU010000154.1:0-57863 GCA_965247375.1 Arsenicibacter sp. | reverse complement strand
ACTATTGAAGCACATCGGAAAGCAATCGTTAACGGCTCCGACAAACCGGCCGGTGCTGGATAGTCTGCGGAACCTGCTGACCGGTGATAGCCTTTCACTTGGCAAACTATTGCCACTGACGGCCGGCATCCGGCGCGATCTGGCTGCGAATCCGGACTATTACCGGCAACTGTTGGGCGACAACGTTTTGCCCGTCTCGCTCTTCTTCGAACTAATCAACTGTGCGACGGATAAACTAAACCGCGATCAGGTGGCTGCCCGCATGACCTTGTTTTATTCGGAACAGATGCAACTCGAACACGAAAAACTGTACGGGTTGTGGGGGTATGCGCACATTTTACAGGCTGGCACCGGCAAACAGAACACGTTCTCCGGCATCCTGGCAAAGGCCGGACAGGCGGTAATTACCATGGCTACCATGTTTAAAGACAGTAAAATGCTGGTACACCGCGACCACCTGCCGTTTTTTTTGCGGCAAGGCAATCAGTTGCTTTGCGAAGTCGGCGCACTCAATGCTGACGGCAAGGTGTTTAAGGTGGATCATTTCGATGATCTGGCCTCGGTGAATAACCCCGCTTCCATTACGTTATTTAAACTTGATGCGCCTGATTCGCCTTACCGCCAGACCTTACGTCTTGTGAAAACCGGAGGGCTGACCGGTACCAAAATCGAACCCTATACCCTGGCTCCGACCGTTACGACTGATTATTTTCAGTACATCTTTCTGGTGAAAAACTCGCCGGCTGTTCACCTCTGGCAACCTCCCGTCCGGTAGCGGGCCGGTGGCATCTGCCATGCAAAATGCGTACCTTCGGCCTTTGTTCTGTTAGTTATGGAAACGCCTGTTACATCTGCTGCCAGCCATCCGATTCCTGCGCATCCCGGCCTGCCGCTACTCGGCAATTCACTGGATTTTGTACGTGGTCCGCTGAACGCATTACAAACATATAGCCGGTTGTACGATCAGCCAGATGGTCCGCACATTGTCCGGCTGAGTGTCGGCGGACGGAT
The DNA here is from genome assembly GCA_965247375.1 of Arsenicibacter sp. Taxonomy (GTDB): domain Bacteria; phylum Bacteroidota; class Bacteroidia; order Cytophagales; family Spirosomataceae; genus Arsenicibacter. The sequence goes on along the minus strand of CBDFHU010000154.1, from coordinate 56,852 downwards.
TCAGCAACTGGTGTTCCGGCCGGAAGATGCCAAACAGGTGTTGCAGGAAAATCACCGGAACTACGGGCGTTCGCCGGCCTTTCAGGTCCTTAAACTCTTTCTGGGAGAGGGCCTGCTGACCAGCGACGGTGATTTCTGGCTGCGACAGCGGCGGCTGGCGCAACCCGCGTTTCACCGCCGGAAACTGGCGATTCTGGCCGAGACCATGATTCAGGAGGGGCATTACTGGGTCGATCAGCTACAGGCCCGGCTAACGGGTAAGCCGGTTAATATCTCCCAGTCGCTCATGGACACCACCATGCGGATTGTCTGCAAGACGCTGTTCGGCGCCGATGCCGAAGGGCAGTTGAATCAGGATTTGTCGTATTCGCTGGAAATGGTCAACTACCTGGCCAATAAACTGCTGATTATTCCGGTACGTTTTCCGCTGTGGGTGCCTACGCCCGATAACCTGAAATTCAAAAAAGCCACCCGCCTGGTTAATCAGCTTATTTACGGATTTATCAACAAACGGCGGCAGACAGACGAGCGCCACGACGATCTGCTGGATATGCTGCTCAATGCCAAGGACGAAGACACCGGCGAAGGCATGTCGGACCTCCAGCTCCGTGACGAATGCGTAACCTTATTTATGGCCGGTCACGAAACCACTGCCGTATCCATGGGCTGGACGTTGTATCTGCTCTCCCAACATCCTGAGGTGCTGCAAAAACTACACGAAGAAGTTGATCAGGTTCTGGACGGTACTCAACCATTAACAGTTGATAATCTGCGGGCGCTGCCCTATACGGGTCAGATTGTGCAGGAGTCGATGCGGTTGTATCCGCCGGCGTGGATTATGAGCCGGTTAGCCTTGCAGGATGACCGCATTCAGGGTTGTACCATTCCGGCCGGGACCTCGGTACTGGTCAGCCCGTATCTGCTGCACCGCGATCCGACGCTATGGCCCAACCCGGACCGCTTCGATCCGGACCGGTTCGCGCCCGGCCGCGACAAAGAACGCCATCCGTTTGCCTACATCCCGTTCGGTGCCGGCCCACGGCTGTGCATCGGCAATCAGTTCGCGCTGATGGAGATGCAGATTCTGCTGGCCCTGTTTGCCCGCCGCTTCACGCTTAAAGGTCCGCCTGCAAAACCAGTCGGTTTGCAGCCATTGATTACGCTCCGGCCGAAACAGCCGATTCAGTTATTTGTGGAGCGACGGTAAATACAGACCGGGATTTTATAATGCCCGGCTCTTGGCCGAATCAGCAAAACGGCGTTACCTTACGGCAGGAAAGACTATATTCAGTGCCTTATGAAAATTCGTTTGTTGCTCATCGTACTGACTTGTGCAGCCTTTATTGCCCCGCCAAAAACAGCACAGGTTATTCAAATCCCGGTTACAGTTAAAACCGGGTACGGCCCCTTCTATCCTGCTTATGGCTACCTCAGTCCGGTAGATTATGATGATCCGGTTTGGGGCAAATGCATACTACGGGTTAAGAACAAACCTGTACGCTGGCAAAAGACGAGCCTGTGCCGCATTGACCTCGATTTGTTTCAGCTACTTTATCAAAACCAAAAGGCAGGTCTCGTTAACGAAAAGGATTTCCGGAGTTTGGGCAAAACATGGAACGTTTCGTTTAATCCCGTGAGTTACTCTGCCAAACCAATCAAGTGTTATGTTTATGTAGTCACCGGATATGACCCCGTCCGTCAGAAAAAAGCCGTCCTCGTCGATACGAATAATAACCTCGATTTTGGTGATGAAACACCGGTTTATCCGGAAAAGCGGAAACCACTTGATTTTGTCTTCAACCCTAAGGAATCACAGGCAATTCATTACCAACAGCTTAAAGGCGGCAAGGTGACGAATGCAACGGCGCCGTTAGTGATCAAGCAAATCAATGATGAGTTATGGTATTCCCTTCCTTTATACGCAGCAGCACACATCAATACAGGTGATCATGACTACACACTACTGGTATCTTCCTTTTTCACCAGAACTGATTTTAAGGAATCTAAGCTCGTCGTCCGGACGTCACCGGTTGAAACCGACAAGGTTGAGCCTAAACAGGTGATTGATCAGGGCGAGTATGTGCAGCTCGGCCATAAAACCTACCGGTTTTCAGGTGTCGACCTCAACAAAGGGGTGCTTACTTTAGAGCCTGTCGATGCCGCCAAAGATCATTTCCTTCAGGTGGGATTACCTTTCTATCCTTTTGAAGCAACGGATGTACGCAATGGCAGGCGGGTGTCAACAAATGCCGGCAAAGGCAAATACCTTTTCATCGACTTCTGGGGCACCTGGTGTCAGGGGTGTGTTGAAGCAATGCCTAAGTTAAGGCAGTTATACCAGCAAACTGACCGCACTAAAATCGAATTTATCAGCGTTGCCTGCCACGATAACAAGGAGCGCTTAAAAACATTTATCAATAAAAACAGCTTAACCTGGCCACAGGTACTTTCCGGCCCATCCTTAAAATTCGAAGACCGCTATCATGTCAAAGGGTTTCCCAAATGCGTTCTGATCGATCCAAAAGGAATGATTATCTGGCAATCAGGAGGGTTGGGCGACCTTCCCGAACAATTGACAGCCCTGAACCTGTTGCATGCCCGGTAAGGCTCACCGCAGCCAACCATCAACAATCTCACAGCCAAACCGGAGCATCAGACCAAACGCTAAAAACGCCACCATCTAGGCGGTTTTGTGGTACGGAATGCACTCTCCCGACAGGGTATACAAGCTCCGGGCGGCGGTAAGGGAGGGGGCTGATAAACTACGTTGGGTAAGGCTGACACTGTACTGCGGTCAATCAGCAATGGCCGCACTACCATTGACGACGCCGAAAACAAGCCGAAAACCTGTTCATTTTCATGATCAACGGCCTTGATGTTGCCTCTGATTGTAGCAGGAGCAGCATCAAACAAGCCGCCGGTATTCTTAATCAGATCATTCAACGTATTGAGGTATTGATACGCTTGCTCAGTCAGCGAAAATTGCTCAATTTCAACGTAGTAAATAGTCGTACTGGCATGGGGAGCCCGTAACACCGGCTGCCGGCTAATCCGGTTTCCGTTAACAGCCTGGTCACTGGCAATATTGATGGGCGAAAAATAGCGGATAATATCCCAGCAATAGGTTTCGCAGCAGTTACGGCTGAAATCACTGCTGCTCTGGCAACCCGGACAAGCTGGTACCGTCACCACATCGCAGTAAACAATGGGCGCGTAGTGAACCCAGGTCCAGCGATAGTAGTTTTTTGTCGCAGCCGGGTCTTTCACATCTATGTAGACATCAAAGCCTTTGTCGTAGGCCAGTGTACCTGGTTTAATTTTTTCTGTGTATTCCGTATAGACGGTATCAATAGGCGTGGCCGGCAGAAGCGTTTCGCCCGTTGACTGAAACCGTCTGCCATCCGACAGCGCAATGTACAAGGTATAGTTTTTACCGGTTTCGCCCCGCCAGCTGCTATTCTGAGGTTCATAGTAGCCGGGGGCCGTTTCTCTGAACGTAATTTCTGTACCATCGTTGTCCTTAACCACAACTGTTGCCCCGCGAACAAGCAGATTAAGGGAGTACTGCGTATACTCAGCGGTAAACGACAGCGCAACACGATTACGTCCCGGCTGATCGGTCACCAGCCCGTCAATCACCAGTCCCGGTTTCAGCCGCTGCACATCCGGATAAAAGGGTGTTACACACTGTACGCAAATCAATATGATGAGCAGAAGAGCCGTTACAACTTTCATAGGCGGTTACTGTTACAACTTAAAGTTATACGTCAGTGACGGGATCACGGAACCAAATATCGATAGTTTATTGGCTGTACTTTCGGCGTAACTATTGAATTTATAAAACACAGAAAATGCATTTTTACGCGCATATAGGTTGTATAAGGCGAAATTCCAGCTATACCACCAGTTTGTTTTCTTTGCCGGATTCTTCTCCCACGTAAAGGATACATCCAGCCGGTGGTAATCAGGAATACGTTGCTGGTTCCGGTCGAGATAAATCGGGAAAGGAACACCGTATAACTGGCCTTTGGCATAGGGCACTGTCATCGGGCGGCCGGTGCTGTACGTAAAATTAGCCGAGCAGGTAAACGTTCTTGACGGACGATATATACCCAGCAGATTTACGGAATGAGGTTTATCATAATTAGCGGGGTACCAGAATCCGTTATTCACCTGATCAACCGGCAGCGAACCATTAATCAATAATTCCGTACGGGTATAGGCGTAGCTCGCCCAACCCGTTAAAAAGCCTTTGCTTTTTTTCACCATTACCTCCAGCCCGTAAGCGCGACCCCGTCCCTGCAACAGTTCTGTTTCGGGGGTTTCATTTAACAAGAGTTTTGCACCATCCCGGTAATCAATAGCATTACGGTTCCAGCGGTAATAAATCTCTGCGGAGATTTCCCAGGTATTTTCGCCGGCATTATGAAAATACCCACCCGATACCTGATCAGCTAGTTGTGGCTTTATGTAAGTATCACTCAGTTTCCAGCGTGATGTAGGCAAGGCGGCGGTGGTATTTGTAACCAATTGCAGGTATTGACGACTTTTCGTATACGCAACCTTCAGCGAACGGTCTGGTTTCGGCGACCACCGGAATGCCAGCCTGGGCTCCGGCCCGCCATATTGACCGGCAATCCGGCCGGCATCTGTTGCATACCGCTCCTGTATATATTCAGGCCGGCGGGGTTTATCGGGCAGATAGGTTCTGATTTCTGCCGGACCCAGATACAGGAACTGCGAATACCGGATTCCGGCAACCACCGCCATCGTTGCTGTCAGTGTAATTTCATCTTCCGCAAACACAGCTGCTTCAAGTCCCTGTTCGGAAGCAAGGCGGACAGGATTGAGATTTGATACAGATCCTGGTATCAGCGTATTAGGTAATAAGCGGTAATACGTAGCCTGCAAACCGGCCGATATCCGATGCTGCCTGGCCTGATATACAAGTTCCGCTTTACCGGTTTTAGACAAAATCTCTGCCTGTAGCCGAAAGGCATTTCCCGAATCAGGAACGCTTGTAGCTGACCTGTAACGCGATAAAACGCCCGTCAGGCTAAAATTCACGCGCTTATTGATGGTATGTAGCCACTTTAGTGACCCGTTCGTTGTCTGGTAATCAAATCCCGTCCGGGTGGCCGCAACATCGACAGATAATAATGAGTCCGACGAAAACAGCAGGTTATCGTTACTAGCGTATACTGATGCATAAAACGTATTCCGTTCATCAGGCAGGTATTTAACCTTTGTCGTCACATCATAAAAACGGGCTTTCGTATCACGGATGTTAAAGGGTGCAAGCCGGAATAGAAAGCTGTTAACAGCTAACCGGGCATCTGCCAGAAACGTTAACTTACGAGTGCCGGCCGGTCCTTCAATACCCAGTCGGTTTGAGATAACCCCAACCCCTCCGCTGAGTCGTAGTTTTTCGGCATCAGGCTCTTTGGTACGAACATCCAGTACCGCCGACGTCCGGCCACCGTAACGGGCCGGCAAACTACCTTTCTGAAGCGTTACATCACGTACCGCGTCAGGATTAAATACGGAGAAAAAGCCCATAAGGTGCGATGAATTATAGATCGGCATGTCATCCAGCAGCACCAGATTCTGATCAATACTTCCTCCCCTGACATTTATACCGGTTGCCCCTTCACCAACAGTCGTAACTCCCGGTAACATCAGCAGGCTCTTTACAACATCAACTTCCCCCAGCAGTGCCGGCATTTTAACCAGGTTACGGATCGGCAGTTGGGTTACCCCCAACGCAACCTGCTTCACCTGCTGATCCGGCGCTTCCGTACGAACGGTTACTTCTTCCAGCAACTGTGTGTCCTGACTCAGGCTGATGTTATTCAGAAACAGACTTGGCGGAAGCGTTATTTTTTGCTGAAACCGCAAATACCCTATATGCGAAGCTGACAAGGTATACGTACCGGCCGGCAATGTTATTGAGTAAAACCCTTCTCTGTCGGTAGTAACCCCTTGCCGGCGTTCCTGAATAAAAACAGTCGTTCCCGGAACCGGTTTTCCGGTTTCTTTTTCGTTAACATATCCGGAAATAACCTGCGAAGGTGTTGACTGAGCACCTGCTTCCATGAACAGGCACACGCCCAGCAATATATAAACTGCCTTTTCTCCTGTAAACGTCAAAACTAGTATAGTGTAGTTAACAGACTTTATTACAACAAGTTATACAATAAAGACCATTAACAGGCTTTTTTATCAATTTTATTGACAGAATGTTTTTCAATTGATAAACAAGTAATGCTTTCAACAGCAGTTATTGTTTGCTCACCGCAGCCACCCGTCGATAATCTCATAGCCGAACCGGAAAATCAGACCAAAAACGACGACAAGAAACAGAATACGGATAAACGAACTGCCGCGGAAAATGGCGGTCCGGCTACCGATATACGAACCCAGCATGTTACAGGCCATCATCGGTAAGGCAAGTTCATAGGCGATGTGGTGATTCATGATAAAAAAACTCAGCGACGAAACGTCGGCAACGACATTGATGATCTTCGCCGTGGCTGATGACCGCAGAAAGTCAAAGCCGATGATGCTGACAAAGCCGAACACGAGCAGGCTGCCCGTTCCCGGCCCGACAAAACCGTTGTAAAACCCGATGACCATGCCAACCAGCAGACTGTAATACGGCAACCGCTCCGGCGACACCCGCAGTCGTTCCTGCTGGCCGAGGTTTTTATTTTGATAGGTATACACCGCAATGCCGGTCATGAGCACCAGCATTACCGGTTTCAGTACGGCCGCACTAATCAGGCTGGAAAGCTGCGCACCGGTATACGACATGACGGCCGCCCCGACCGCCGCCCATGTCACAGCCCGCCACGGAACTGCTACCTTCCGGATGTATTGACTGGCCGCTACGGCTGTGCCCATAAACGACGAAAAACGATTAGTCCCGACCACACGCGGCACCGGAAACTGCGGGAATAAAATGAACAGAACAGGAATCTGCACCAGTCCTCCTCCGCCAACAACTGCATCAATAAAACCGGCTAATAAGGAAGCAGTACATACAATAAGAATTAAAAAACTATCTATTTCGGTCATATGGCCCAAAATTAGCACACATGAAATTATACTTTTAGAAGAATTTGTACTTTTCAATGTTTCACGCCCGCTACCAAATCGTATACTGAGAAACAGTTATCTCTTTTTTTAGAATTAATAGCGTGAAACGTAGTTGGATAATTTCCGGGTGCTATTGACTCATGTATTCTTTTTACCAAACTTAGGTAGTCCAACGGTTTATGTTTCACTTTAACAATCGTGGATATGAGACTGCAAATTCATGCTGTTCATTTCGCAGCCGACCAGAAGCTGCTCGAGTTCATTCAGAAAAAACTGAATAAATTAGAAACCTTCCATGACCGCATTACGGGCGGCGAAGTGTTTTTGAAATTAGAAGGTTCAGAAACCAACAAAGTAAAAGATAAAATCATCGAAGTCCGGTTACACATCCCCGGTAAAGATATCTTTGTAACAGAACGCGACAAGTCGTTTGAAAGCGCAACTGACCGCGTTGTTGAAGTGCTGAAAGACAAACTTGTCCGCACCAAAGAGAAACGGAATGACTTTTCGAGTCCTGCCATTGCCGAAGCGCGTGAGCGCATGGAGGTGGAAGAGACTGAAGAAATAGATGATCTCTGATTATTCCTGATCCTGAATAAAGAAGGCCGCCTTAAGTGATTAAGGCGGCCTTCCTGTTTTATATCAGCTACTGAGGTTTAAGCTGACCTTCCAGGAAGTCAGAAAGCTTCCTGGAAGGTCAGCTTAAACGTTATTAAATATTGAACGCTTCTTTGATCGCGTCAACGTAATCAAGCTTTTCCCAGGTAAACAATTCGACTTCGAGTACCTTCGTTTCATCATTCCGTGTGAATGACTTCTTCACAATCTGGTTCTGACGGCCCATGTGACCATAAGCAGCCGTTTCTGAATAAATCGGGTTACGCAGTTTCAGGCGTTTTTCGATGGCATACGGACGCATGTCGAAAATCTTCTCGATCTTCCGTGCGATTTCGCCGTCAGTCAGATCAACTTTAGCGGTACCATACGTGTCGATGAACAAACCGCATGGCTTAGCCACACCAATCGCATAGGACACCTGCACCAGCACCTGATCGCACAGACCGGCTGCTACCATGTTCTTGGCGATGTGGCGGGTTGCGTAGGCAGCTGAACGGTCTACTTTCGACGGATCTTTACCCGAGAACGCACCACCACCGTGCGCGCCTTTACCACCGTAGGTATCCACGATGATTTTCCGGCCGGTCAGCCCCGTATCGCCGTGCGGACCACCGATTACGAACTTGCCGGTCGGGTTGATGTAATACGTGATATCGTCGTTGAAAAGCTCCTGCAATTCTGCCTTCAGCTTTACTTTAACGCGCGGAATAACGATGTTAATCACGTCTTCGCGGATACGCTCCAGCATCGTCGCGTCGTCGGCGAAGTCGTCGTGCTGCGTCGATACAACCACCGTATCAATCCGGATCGGCCGGTGATCGTCGCTATATTCAATCGTCACCTGCGACTTGGCATCCGGGCGCAGATAAGACATGATATTGCTGTCGTGATTACGGATGTACGACAGTTCCTGCAGGATTTTATGCGCCAGATCAAGTGCCAGCGGCATGTAGTTGTCGGTCTCACGCGTGGCAAAACCAAACATCATTCCCTGGTCACCGGCACCCTGTGCGTTGGCTAATGTTTCAAAATCTTCTGTTGTTACCTGACGGTCAACGCCCTGGTTGATGTCGGCCGACTGATCATGGATAGCCGACAGGATACCGCATGAGTTGGCTTCGAACATGTACTCGCTCTTGGTATAGCCGATTTTACGGATTACATCGCGGGCGATTTTCTGCACATCCAGGTATGTATTGGTTTTAACCTCACCTGCCAATACAACCTGTCCGGTTGTTACCAGCGTTTCGCAAGCAACCTTGCTTGATGGGTCAAAAGCCATGAAATGGTCAATTAGTGCATCGGAGATTTGGTCGGCTACTTTATCAGGGTGTCCTTCAGAGACTGACTCGGACGTGAAAAGATATGGCATTAGTAGGCAAATTTTTCTGATTAATGCGCAAAGGTAAACTATTTTACGTATTGCATCAGCAGTGTTTTAGGTTTCGTACGTACCGGCAGTGCGCTAAGTCCCTGTTGGCTGCTTACTTATGCTGCTGTTCGTAGTGGAGCCGCAGCATATCCTCGCCAAAATCATTGGTTAAGTCCCTGACGACTGAATGGATGTGATTCGCCTGATTCTGGCTGTTATCATATTCGATCAGAATGGTCGGGCCGTGAATCCGGTAGTATTGCCCCTTACCCGGCCCGAAGCCCGGCTCACGGTCACCCGCCCAAGCAAACACCAGCTGATCCAGACCGGCCTGTTTCAGTTTATCCAGCTGCTGGTTTTTCAACGTCACGTGGTAATTTTCCAGATACGTGCCGAGCAGTTGCAGAAATGTCTTTTGTTGTGCACCGGTCAGCTCTGCGTACGGAATACCTTCTTTTTTCTCAATACTGGCTTTCCGCGTATTGGTCGTAACAATATCACCAGGACACCGGTCTGAAATAACGGCCTTTTTAAGTTGCTCTTCGGTCAGGCTGTTCAGCAGCTTATAAGCCGTTTCAGCCTCCTGTTGCAGGATAAACTTGCCTTTCTGCGGCACCTCCGCCCGCACAATGCCGGGATTGCTACCCATGAACGCCGGTGTGAACCCGATGATTTTCCCGTTCAGTAACTGAAACTGAAGGGCAATGTGGTGCCCGTCGATCCGGAAGCTCCATGGCGCTTTTGTCTGGTCCGGATCACCAAAGACGGTAAAGTAGTAGTTTTCGGGATCGCGGTACGTGTCGTTCGGCGGGCGGTTTTCGACAACCCGCAGGACGTTTTCCAGATCAATAATAGCCGTTATTTTCTGATACCCCGTATTGCTGAGGAGTGTTTGCAGGGCGTGCATAGCAGCTGTCCGCTGCTCAGGTGTCATTTTTTTGAGGGGCAGGCCTTTGCGGTCACGAGGGACATAGAACCAGTTGTAACGTTCCTGGTCGTCGAACGGAAACAGCGCCAGCTGACGTTGTTCCGGATTCAGGTTATGCACAAACTGCTGAACGGCCTGAACCGATTCCGCAGCGTTCTTTTGAGCTACTGCAACAGTAATGGTACTTGCTAGCAGCAGACAGGAAACCAGTAAGGATTTCATAAGGCAAGGAGCTTTCCGGAAAAAGCAGACGCCACACCGGATTTACCTTGGAAAAAGGTAAAACGGAATGATATTCCGTTCTATGCTGGCATTCACGGAACGGCATTCCGTTTTACAGATTCGCTTTACACCCTTACCGTCTCTATCAATCGAACGGAATGGCATTCCGTCTTACAGGACTATAATTCGCGGATGCGGATGTTGCGGTACCAGACCTTCTCGTCCGGGCTGTGATTTTGCAGGGCGATTTTACCCTTGGCATGAGCCGTAGCATATGGCCAGCTGGCAAACTTACTCTTTGCTACATCAGCCTTCCATTTATCGGTACCGTATTCATAATCAACCACTTTCTTGCCGTTCACGAAATGCTGCACATGGCTGTTTTCTACCACAATCCGGCCTTTGTTCCACTCACCGGCAGGTTTTACGGCATTCAGATCGGCGGGTTCGTAAATGTCGTAATTGGCACCGGTCAGCTGACTGCCTTTTAGTTTGGCCCCATTGCCGAGCGGATACCCCTTATCATCAATCACCTGAAACTCCGGTCCTGACATATAGGTTGACTTAATCTGTGCATCGTCAATCACTTTGTATACCACCCCGCTGTTGCTTTTCGGCGGAATCTTAAACTCAAACTCCAGATCGAAGTTTCCGTATTCCTTATCGGTTACCAGGTCGCCACCGGTACCGTCCGGCGTCAGGGCGCCGTCTTCTATTGACCAGCCTACTACTTTATCCTTGTGATAGCTGTGCCAGCCTTTAATTTCTTTGCCATCAAAAAGCGTCGTCCATTTGCCGGGTTTTGTGGCCGTTGTCGCTGCAATCAAAACAGCACCTGCCATTACCCCTGAGATAAGGAAAGAAAGTCGTTTCATCGGTTTACCGGATTTAATTTACTACAAAAGAAAACAGGGTTGAAAGCCTACGCTTCCGGGCCAAAATTTAAGCTCTTTAGCGCAGGGTTTCAACCCTGTTTACTGATTATTTACCGGATAAGACTATGTCGCCATTTCGCGGGCTACTTCCGGATCATTATAATTCCGGTCAAGATTGTCGGTCGATTTGCCGTCAGCCGGTGAAACGTCCGGATCTTCGTCCATGTCGGCCTTTTTTACCGAGGCTTCGTCCAGCATTTCACGCGGCTGTGACTGAAGTTGTGCAGCTTCCTGCGGGCGTTCACTCGACTGGTAGTCGGTCGGTACGTGCGCGTCCACCTCATACGGGTGCGACGAGTCACCGGTAGCCGGATCTTCTTCCATACCCTCGTCTTCCATGCCGGGAATCATCGTGCTACCCGTCAGTGCTTCGCCGGGCTTTACCTTGATTGGTTCGATTTCGTCGTGATCTACCGGCGGATTATTTTTCGGAATTGCCTTACCGGGTAGTTCAATCCCGAAATACGTTGATGTAAAGGTCACATCGCTGCTGTCTGCTGCCACGGCATTTACCTCATGCGACCGGCCTGGCTGCGTCGGGTCCTGAATTTCAGGCTCTGTATTCGGCATCGGGTTCGGCGTGGGCAGTTCCGGCTGCGGCTCGTGCGGGACCGGCGGCTGCGGCGTTTCTGGCGCAGGTGGCACCGGGTTATTCGGGTCTGGCACAGATGGCGACGGTGACGGCGGCACCATATCGCCCCATACGGGCATAGTGCTGGTTACGGTCCAGAAACCGGCGGTTGGTGTAACATCCTGATCATCTCCGGCCTGAACGGTTCCGGTTGCTTCAGGATTATCCGTAATGCCTGCTTCTGCGATACGCGGCTCGTCAGAGTCGTTTTCGGTCTGTTCGAATCCGTTACCAACCCGCAGGGCGGCTGCCGAGCGTTCGTATGTTGTATCGTCAGAATTTTCGTCAAAGCTTTGTAGTGCGCGTTCTTCATCGCTGCTATAGCGATTGCGGAGTTGCTCGTCCTGCACGTCGTCGTGGGTATCCCCAATCGGCTGTAAGCGTCCATCGACCAGTTTTACCATATTGGTTTCGGCCTGGTCGGCACCGTACATTGATTCGGCGTTCTCGTTGGAGACCATATTAGCCTGCTGAGCGCCATCGGAAAGGGCTGATGAATTTGGCATAACGTTGATGATTTAAAGGACGGTTAGTTCATACCTGATTGCTATTAGTTACTGATTTGCAGTTCTTTTCGTAATCAATACTAACACAGAACAATCAGCAACTCAGCAACCGGTAAAAAAACAGTTGGTAACTAACCCTCCAGGCTATATAAACCACCCTGATTACGAAAGGTTTTTTAAATGTGGCATTGTATTTGTACTGATTCAGCTGAGCAGCCTTAACTCAGAGATGTAAAGACAGAATCAGGTATGAAACGGATTGTACTTATTGGTATTGGTTTGCTGATTGGCGGTCAGTTGTATGCGCAGAAAGCGTTCATTTTGAACCATCAAAGCAAAAACGGTTTTTTGAACGTGAACGGAGGGGTGAGCTTGCCAACAGGAAACTTCAGCAATAAATCATCCCAAAACGATTTAGCGGGCATGGCGCTTAAGGGCTTTTCGAGCAATGCATCCGCAGGCTATCGCGTCGTAGGACCGGTGGGCTTAATGGTACGGTATGAACGCACCCGTAATCAAATGGATGCTTCGGGTATGCTGGATCTGGTTTATAAGGCCGATGGCACCTCATGGTCGGCGAAAGCCGGTCAGTGGTCGCTGAGTACCGTAATGGCCGGTCCTTATGTGAGCATTCCGGCGGGGCTTTTTACGATTGATGTGCGGGCGCTGGCCGGTCAGATGATGGCTACCTGCCCGGCAACATCAATGGAAGGCAGTTTTGCCGATATACCGATTGCGGTCCGGACTAACTCCGCACTCTCGAAAGCAACGGCATATGGTACCGGTCTGACCATCCGCTATCGGCTGGGCACGAGCTTTGCCGTCCAGGTAAACACCGACTACAGCCACTCGAAAGTTACCTTCAGCGAAATGACAACGTCGAGTTCAACCGGTTTTGACCGCGAACAGACCGCAACCTACTCCAGCATGAAGCCCATCAGTTTTGTCAGTGTTTCGGCCGGTTTAACGTTTCTGTTCGGCAACCGCAACCGGGTATTTTAAGACAACCCGGCATTTATTCTCTCTCTATAAAAAATGGCCCTTCCCTGTTTCAGCAGTGGAAGGGTTTTGTTTTTGTGCTAACTTCAGCCCTGATAATCAAGCCCGTTTTTTGACCGTCCGGCAATCCCGGGGTCTGTTCATCCCTAATTTCTTGCAACCCCTGCTTACTTCCGGTAGTTTAGCAGCATAAAGTTTTCTTAAACACTATGACACCTCTACGCCGCAAGGCGATTATTCGCCAGATTAAAGACATTTCGATCGGAACAACCCTGAGTCTTGCTCTGCTGAGCAGCACGGTTATGCTGCAAAGCTGCGGCAACAACCGCGACGATAACCGTGAGAATAGTTATGAATCATCGGAATCATCAGGACGTTTCGGTAAGGGCGTTCTGACCTACATTACCGAAAACTCACCGGGTAATTTCAGAATTACCGACGAAGTGCAGGTTGACCCCTCGAAAGCCGGTGCTATCGTTAATTACCACGACGGTCACCGCGATACGCTGAGCGTTGAAGCCGCCCGTCGTCTGGTTCAGAGCGATCCGTCGACACGCACGTATTTCAACAATCCGTCGTCGTATCACACGCACCATAGCAATGGTCTGGCCAATGCTTTGCTTTGGGGCGGGCTGGGCTATATGATCGGCCGGTCAACTGCCCCGCAATACCGCGATGATGAGCGCCGGTATAGTTCCGGTTTTTATACCAGTCCCCGTGTCTATGAGCAAAGCAGCCGCATCCGCGAAAATGTACGTACCTCACGGGTTACGAGCAGCCGCCCGTCAGGTGGACGCAGTGGTTTTTTCAGCCGGATGAGCCGCGGTTTCTCTTCTTAATTTTAGTTACACCGACATGATTTTAACACGAAAAATGGCTACCGGCCCGGACCAGCAAGTGCATACCATCGGCTGGGACTGGATGCTGGGTACGGATACATTGCCCTACCTGGTCAATGAGCAGGTTGTTGTGTCGCCGCAGGAAGCCGACGCTTACTACGACGCGGCCAACCAGCTTTTTACTATGTACGTTCAGGCCGGGCAGCACATCATTGATCATAACCGGTTTCAGGAAGCGGGCATTCCGGCCAACCTGATTGACCTGATCCGGTATACCTGGGACGACGACCGGCACATTCACCTCTACGGACGATTTGATCTGGCAGGCGGTATCGGTTACCAACCCATCAAACTGCTTGAGTTCAACGCTGATACGGCTACCTGTATTCCGGAGACTGCCGTTGTGCAGTATGCGCACCTGAAAGCCAACAAGCTGGATGAAAAGCAGCAATTCAACGCCGTGTATGAAACACTGGTTAGCCAGTTCAGGTATCTGCGGCAGCAAAATCCGGATATGGACCCGAGCCTGTTACTATCGGCCATGCGCGATACGCCCGAGGATGATGCGAACGTGGCCGTATTGGGCGAAGCCGCCCGTGAAGCCGGTTTCGATGTAGCGTTTGCGTATATCGACGAGGTTGAGTTTTCGGCAAACGACGGTGTATTCCGGCAGGATGGCTTTAGCGGACAGTTTGTACGCTATGATTATTGGTTCAAGCTTGTTCCCTGGGAGTTCATCGCCGAAGAAGAACCGGATCTGACCACGATCCTGACCGAAGCGGTTCGTCGCCGGAAGGTGATTGTGCTGAATCCGGCCTATACGCTGCTGTTTCAGACAAAATATATCCTGAAGGTCCTGTGGGAGCTGTTTCCGAATCATCCGCTGCTGCTCGAAACCAGCACAACGCCGTTGACCGGCAAGCCGATGGTTGAAAAGGTTCTATTCGGGCGGGAAGGTGCAAATGTCAGAATTCTGGAAGCGGATGGCAGTCAGCGCCTTGCCGTTGAGGGTGAGTACGGCGACTATCCGAAGATTTATCAGGCCTATACCGAGCTGAATAAAGACGAAGCCGGCAATACGTATCAGGCAGGGGTTTTCTTTGCGGGTGAAGCGTGTGGACTGGGGTATCGTCGGGGCGGATTGATTCTGGATAACGGCGCGCAGTTTGTCGGCCACCAGATTATGTAAAAAAGTAAGGAGTAAGACCAGCGTTTTTTCCGAACAACTGATCTTACTCCTTTTGCCTGGCAACATTCATGTTTATTTTTCTACGTTAAAATGCAGGCGAGCCGTGTATGTATGCTCCGGATCTGCATCGGGAAGGTTGACCTTACGCCCTGTAAGCTGCTTGATCAAATTGGCGTTTACCGACTCATTGCCTGAGTGAACCACCAGTTTTGAAATACGGCCTGCGTCGCTCACATTGAACTGAATCACGACCACACCGTTACGATTTGTCTGCTGTAACTCTTCAGGACACGAAATATACGTTGACAATTGCCTTTCGAGCACTGCCTTTGCTTCTTTCGGCTCCGCTTTTTTCACGGGTGTATGCCGCGGAGTGGCATACGCGCCTGCCATCAATAATACCATGCAACCAGTTAGAGCGAGTACTTTTTTCATGTCTTTTTCTCTGTTTTATATTGTTTTTCTGCTGCCACCGCCTGTGTCAGTGTCTGTACAATATTACTAAAAAGTCAACGCAATGTTAAGCCAATGTTAAGAAATCAATAAAAACTTAACATTGAAAAATACACCTGAAAAATCAAATACCTGATTATCAGAAATTTTTATTGTTTTCCATTCAATAACATACTTAACATTGTGTTAATAAAAAAGCCTGCACTCGCGGGAGCACAGGCTTTTCAGACCGGTAGTACAGCTTACTGGCCCAGTAAAATCTTGTTGGTTACTTCCTGATCAATGGTGATATAACCCGGGTAGTTTACCTGCTTACCCGCCAGGTCAAGCGTTGGCTTGATTTTGATCGTCAGTTTAGTCGGTTTCGTATTGGCTGATCCGGCCAGATTGCCCAGAAACTCCGTGAAGGCATCACGCGTTTTCGGATCGGTCAACAGTTGGTAGGCATTGGCGTTTACCCGAACCGGCACACGCGTACGGCCACCGCCCGGTTTTACTTCGATCCGCTGATTCAGGAATCCGCTGAACAGCTCGGTACCCGCCAGAATAATTTTGTACTCCAGCTGATTTATAGCTGCCAGCCTGTTGGTCGGATTCAGCACGTCCAGATTGATCCGCGCATCCAGCGGCACGCTACGCGTCAGAATCCCGCTGGCGATCCGCGGGTATTTCAGCGGATTCAGTTCTTCCGGATTGCGGAACTGGCGCACGTCATAACCGGCCACAAAAATAGAATCAGCCGACACTATGGAGTACCGGCAGTCGCCAAGCGCTTTGGCCTGCGAAACCTGTTTATTTACGCCACATTGGCTTAAGAGCAACGGCAGCATGGCTACTGCCAGCAAAATGAATCGTTTCATGCGTCTATGTCGAATTTTACCGTATCGACACCACGAAAGTAGTGTTTACGCCTTCTTTGACAAGCCAGTTAACCATTGGTTTATCTAAAGATTCTGATTCTGCGGTTATTATTTCTTAATAAACACCATTTGTACCCGATCGGCCTTTGCAATTTTCTTCCGGAAGTCGACCCATTCGGTGTAGGCAGCGGCCGGATAGCGGCCGCTGTGCATGGTTACCTTACGGATATACACCAGCGTTTCACCTTTTACAACTGCCGAGACCGCATACCGCCCGAACTTCGATTCGATCGTCAGTGGTTCCAGCATAAATTCCGGTACATAGCCTTTCGGCAGCTGGTATGTAATCGTATCCGCATCCTCAAAGTCATATTCACGACCCAGTACCAGCGCAAACTTTCTCGGCTTATCCACCGGCGTTACCGGCGGCAGTTGTGACATCAGATTAAGCGGAACAAACATCCGTGTTCCGCCCGGAGTCCCCCACCGCCTGACCTGTAGCGCAAGCGTCTCCGTAACCACCGGAATGCGTTTGCATTCTGCCCTGAAGGCATAATTTTCCAGCTCAAAGGCCGGTATCGGTATGTTTTTGATGACCCAGCTGCGCTGATCGGGCTGGCTCATGTAGTTCATGGCATCAGTATACGACTCCTGCTGAATGCCCGTATAGGTGCTCGTTACGTTTGCTCTGGCCTCGCCGTCTTCGGTAAGCGTTACCCGGATTTGCCGGTGCTGTACATTATCAGGGGCTTTGTAGGCCGGAGTCTGTACCAGCCTCCCCCCGTCGGGCAAGATAAGCAACGCATGTCGGCCACCGGTAAATGTTCCCATGTAACCAGGCGGATTATGCTGGCTCGTACATTCCAGCCAAAGCGTATCGCGGCCGTCGGGTACGCACAGAATCACATGGTTGAACTGAAAGCTTGGGAAATCTGTGCGAATGTCGGCAGCCGATTTTCCGGCCCGGATAATGACCTCATACGCCGGAATATTGATCGCTTTCAGCATCGCCTTCGCATAATTTGACAATGCCTTACAATCGCCATACTTACTGGCGGCCACTTTGGCGGCTTCAATCGTCTGCCAACCGCCGATTCCCAGCTGAACACTGACATAACGCGTCTGGCTCTGTAAAAACGAATACACCTTCGCCACTTTACCGGCCGTTGTTTGCTCACCGGCGGTTAGCTGTATAATTTGCTGCCGCAGGTCATCCGGAATGGCATCACGGTCTTTATTAAGGCGGGAATAGAACCGGCCAATGTCATCCCACGTCTGCAACCGGCCCGTATATCCCTGCACATCCAGGTCAGTCGCTGCGGTTAATACCATGGGCAGAAATTCCTGTGCTTCTGGGGAAAACGGTTCTTCTTCAACCGGCAACAGATTCGACACAGTCCAGTGATACACCGTTTGCTCACCCTGATCGGTGATCAGGGCCGGATTGCTGAGATTATACTCTTTATAGCGCAGGGCCTGTCCTTTCGGCATGTAGACCTGAAACGAAGCCCGTTCCACCGACAGGTGTTCATCGGCCTGCGGAGCCCACTGCGGGTAAAACATCAGGTTCCGGCTTGTCTGCTCGATGGTAAACTCAACCGTATACGGGTAGCTGATTTGCTTCGGGAACTGAGCGATTTTCATCCGGTTATCGCTGTAAAGCGTTACATCGTCCATCGCGCTGTAATCAATAATGTCGCTCCGTTTCAGCTTCTTGATCACTTTACCACCCGCATCATACAGCGCCCCTTCTATCTCATTGATCTTCGATAGCTTGTCGTAAGGCACCCGCAACGTGGCCTGTTCGTCGCCTTCCTTATCCAGAATTGTGATGATGGTATGCGTCCGCTCGATGGCCTCGCCCAGTGATTTTACGGTGTACACGGTTTCGGAGCGCCGGATCACGGCATGCGCATTTGGTTTCAGCGGGTCCGGAATAGCCGATGCCTTGTATTCGTCCTGACTTCGGGCAGGGGTAACGGCAGACAGCAGGCCTACCACAAGCAGCAGGCCATGCAACTGGATTTTAGTCATAATCAGGTGTTATTTCTTCTCGGCAACCGCACCACTGCGTTTAATGACAAGCAGTTCGGCCTGCTTGGCAACCACCTTATCAAAGAATTCGCGTAGCTGCGGGTATTGTTCAGCGTAAAAACGGGCTTTACGCAGAAGCATGCGGGAAGTCACGGTAAACCGGTTCCCGTCGACCGCAACCTGATAGGTAAACCGGCCCTCGTTTTCCGGCAAAGACATGATTAGCGGCTTCGGTGCTTCCTCAACCACATAGCCATCCGGTAATGTAAACGTAGTGTAGTAGGTCTCGTCCATCGGCACACCCATATCGACCGGAAATAACCGCTCCGGCTCTTTAAACGGATTCGTAAAGCGTGCTTCGGTCAGCATCGGTTTGATATACATCCGGTCACCGGCCCGCTGGCAGGCATCCGGTATTTCAAGTGTATACTCAATCTCAAATCCGTTTTCAACCTCAGTAACATTGTTAAACGTCGCCCGGGTAATCTGCCAGGCCGGACGGCTTTTGCGGATACTTTCAAGGTATTTTGCCTCCCCGCCGGCAACATATTGCCGGCGGTGCTTCAGGCCGCTATAGCCGTTGTGCGTCTTTTTGAGTGTACCTTTCACCTCGCCGTCGGCGCTGATGGTAAAGGTACCGCCGGCCACTTCAGTTTCCCGCTCTGCCGGAATAATGGGCAGGAACCGGCTCTCCCGGCCGACAACCAGACGACCATGACCGTTAAGGCATTCGAAGGGCAGCATGCCCGTTTTCAGGAGCGGATCAGTCGCGTCGAGCAACATGTCTTTGCCGTTGACCATCACATGGGCAACCACATAGTTGAACTGCCGCAGCAACGCATATTCTTCCATAACATGCCCGTGTGAGCGCGTACTCAGAATAACCGGATTCGCCGGCAAATCCAGCTGACGCAGCAGCGCAATCAGCATCAGGTTGATATCGCCGGCGTCGCCCTTGTGCTCATCAAATGCCTTTTTGATATTATACGAGTAAAAGCTGTTGGATTTATCCCAGGTTACCTGCGAACTGATAAAACGGCAGGCAGCCCGCAGGCGTGATAACGTATCCGGATTCGTTTTCATGATAGCGCGGGCGGCATCCTTCAGAAAACTGCTCTGATTGTTCATCTGACCGGCAAAC
The DNA here is from genome assembly GCA_965247375.1 of Arsenicibacter sp. Classification (GTDB taxonomy): domain Bacteria; phylum Bacteroidota; class Bacteroidia; order Cytophagales; family Spirosomataceae; genus Arsenicibacter. The sequence goes on along the minus strand of CBDFHU010000154.1, from coordinate 37,027 downwards.
AGGTTCTCAGCCAGCAAGGTCTTATCCATATCACCCCAGCTCACCGAAATTTTATGCGGGAACGATCCCGGGATAGCATAGCTAGCCAGCTCAAAATCAATTTTCGAGATATAGTCATTCGGGGTAGTAATAAACGCCTCGTCGCGGAAGGCCGGCGCGTTCTGTACGACAAAGCGATAATCCTCCCGGTTCGGATTTTTCTCATTGATCGCCAGGCGCAGATACCCGCCCATGATCATCTTATAGTAGAAATATTCATGGACACTAATCCGGTATTCACTCCAGGCCACCGGAATCCGCTGCTGAAATTTCCAGGTCCGCGGATTATGATTTACGGAAAAGGGAGTAGTAAGCCGGTAGCGATATTCAATAACCGATCCCTCCCGCACATTAGGTAAAGTAAATTTCTGGACCGACACTTCTCCCGACACCTTTTCAGTAAAAATACCCTCCCTGGTCAGCTTATCCGTCTGAATGGTACCACCCGATTCATTATAGGTATACCCTTCGATATTGCTTACAAATTCCGAAGCACCGCTTTTGTCCTTCAGCAACGGAATTTCAACGGTTGCCCGGTCATACCCCGCCTTCCGTCGGACTTTAATGCGTGTATGATATTCCAGGACAATCTGAATGTCGTTTCCGGCAAAGGAGAAATGAACATCTCCCCGCTCGTACAGGACAACAGCTTCGGCGGTCGAATCATTCGGGAAGGGATTTTTACTGAAGTCGGACAGGTCGGCTCTGCCTGGCCTAACGGTAGGCTCAATGATTTTAGCCGTTTCGTTCTGACCTTTTAACACGCCCGCCCACAGCAGGCAAAACACAAAAACAACGGCAACCCGGTGCGGGATCGTAAAGTTGACTGACATACGGTGCGACTAATAGATCGTGGATGAATTACGGAGCAAGATATTCTTTTTTGTCCATAACGTTTTCAGGCTTTTCTTAATATGTACACAAAAAAAGGCTACCCCGAAAAGCAGCCTTTTTTTGTGTACGATTGTCCGGCACGCTACGGATTCGCGCTAAAAAACTGAATGGTCGCCAGGAGGAAGTCCGGCAAGGCCGTATCATGGCCTTTGCCCGGCAACGGTGTGAGCGTAACGTTAGTTGCTCCCTTAGCCTTCATGGCATTGTAAGCATTCTCGGAATTCAGGTAAAACACCAGCTGATCACTCGTACCATGCGTCAGCAGCGTCGGTGTTTTCGGCACGAAATTATAGACATCGTTGTCTTTCAGGGCATTCAGGAAACCGGTATCTGTGCCGTCATTAAGCCCCTTTTTAAAACTGTCCGTAATAATTGTATTCAGACTTACGCCGACAGATGCCAGACGTCCCTGAGCCTGAATCTGGGTAGCATAAGGCTCTTTGAAGAAATCAGTCATCGGTCGTTTCAGATTGTATAACCGGTTATAGGTTGTCAACACCCAGATATACAGACTGTTGGCTGAAGGCGCTCCCGCTGTGGTATTATTGACCAGATACTTCGTAAAATTCGTCTTGTCATACGCCCCGGCGCCGCAGCTCGATGCCTTCAGCTGAAACGGGCTATTGCTCAGTTGCTCTAGTTTTTGCTGAAGTGCCATGGTCGCAAAACCGCCTTCCGAATAGCCGGCTATATACAGTTTGTTGTTCCAGCTCACGTTATTGGTGGCTACAAACTCTTTAGCCGCCATCAGCATATCCAGACTGGTTGCCCCGAGGCTTTCGCGGTGTTCATACGGGTGTTCTGTCTGCTGACTGGCGCCGTATCCCAGATAATCAGGATACACGACAATGTAGCCCAGTGCAGCCGCAAACGGCCCCACCAATGTGGCCTCCGACCCTGCTGTAAATACAGACGGAGCCTGGCTGTTGGTGAGAATTGTTCCGTGCTGCACACTCATCATCGACAGCGCCCCTGAGCGATCGGGCACCAGCACCAGACCCGATGCATCAATGGCCATACCATCCGTATTTTTCGTGTGGTACGTCAGCCGGTAAACCGTACAGCCGTTCTGAATAAATACACTGACCGGAACTCCGGCCGCCAGACCAGACTGCGTAAGCTGCGTAATAATCTGTTCTTTGGTCAGCTGGGTAATTTTCTCACTGCTGACCAGATAGGTATTGGCCGGATTCGGGTCTTTAGGCGTACACGACGCAACCAGCAGGATGATCCACAGACCAACCCAGGCACTCACTTGACGGGATAAGAAGTTCATAGAGTTTTTATAAGCATTACAGGAAGCAGGTTAGAACCGCATCAGTCTCCGCAGGCTACTGATACTTCAGGACACCGACACGCCCGCACTCAGCAAACACCGGACAGGTTGAGCAATGCGGCAGCGGCCCCGTACAAATATACTTACCAAACGGCATAAGCAACCTGTTTACATCTATCCACCGGTCACGCGGGATACGGTCTTCCAGTATGGTTAACGTTTGTTCGGGCTGTCTGGTATGTACATAACCCCATCGGTTTACGACCCGGTGTACGTGCACATCCACGCTGATGGCGGCCTGCCCCGTAGCGACACCCAGTGTTAGGTTCGCGCACTTCGGCCCTACGCCTTTAAAGGAGATCAGCGTAGCATAATCGGCGGGAACCTGACCACTGGATTCGTCTACAATCCGCCGGGCGATGCCCAGCATGGTATACGCTTTCTGGTCGGGATACGTACTCCCCGACAACAACTGCGTGAGTGTTTCCGCATCCAGTGTCAGCAGTTGCTCCGGCGTACGGGCGACAGCAAACAACCGGAGCGAAACCGGAATGGTGGTTTCATCCAGTGTCCGGATCGAAATGATACAGGAAATCAACTGCTCAAAAACCGTGTGATAGCCCCGTTCGGCCAGCTCAAACATAGCTGCTTTCGGAAACGGCCGGATGGCTTCCTCAATCCGGGCAAACAGGCTGGTTATGTCAATATCTTCTTTCACACCTTGATAACCACCATTTCGACACGGCGGTTTTCCGGACGTTCTTTCAGGCTTTTATTCGTATTGATTGGCCGCGACGGGCCATAGCCGATGGTTTCAATACGGTCGGCCGTAATGCCCTTCTGAATCAGGTAGCGTTTTACCTCATTCACGCGGTTGCGCGATAGCTCCACATTGGCATCGAAATCGCCCAGGATATCGGTATGCCCTTCCAGACGAATACTCATAGCCGGATTCTCCCGCATTACCTTCACCAACCGGTCCAGTTCCGGAAACGACTCTGTTTTCAGGTCATATTTCGAGGCGTTGAAGTAAATTTTTTTCAGGGTGATTTTGGCCCCGGCCTCAATCGGCACCAGACTAACGTCATATACCTTATCGGATTTGAGCACCGTAACCGTATCCGTCTGGCCAAAATACCCTTTGGCAGATACCGTTACCGCATAGACAGACAGGGCTTCGGCATTAATCGAAAACTGACCGTTCCCCGCCTGACTGCGCACAGAATCCGCTTCTCCACCGGTACTCTCGGCGCCCGAAATCAGACGATAAGTAATCGTGGCAACAACCGGTTTTCTGGTTTTCTGATCCAGTACCGTTCCCTTCAGCGCCAGTATCGGGGCAGCAACAACCGTATCCGCAGATGGTGGTGTTACCGGTGCCGGTCTGGCCTGTACAGGCGGTTTTGCAGGGGCGGGGGTTGCCGGTTTCGGTTTGCTTACCGGCGGCTTCTTCCGAGGGTTAATGACATGAACGCCCCAGAAATTAAAACATATAGTGTTTGCCAGACGCCGGTCACTGCATTCAAATAGGTCAAAGGTTGTGATGCCGGGAGCGAGCCGCTCGAAGTAGACAGCAAAATCAACACGTTCTCCCTCCAGAACACTCCGGCTTCTGGCTGTCGGTATATTCTCAGCTCTAATAAATTTATAAGATCTTGCTCCCTGATCGGCATATAGCCGGGCTTCTGGCTGAAAATTGATTGTTCTTTTATCATCACTCAACCCAGGCGGTAGCTTCAAGCCAGGAATTTCTTCTCCTCCAGAAAAGTCATGTAGATTATTGTGTATTTATCCGTGAGTTCAATTCGCCCGGATCTTAACCAGTGGGTCATTTATATCATCAACTCTCGGGCGGTTGGTTAACTACTCTACCTGCGCATTTACCGTTACTGCCATGAGCAGCAGCGCGGTCAATAGCCAATATAATCGCTTATTCATTAGTTCGTGGAACATTTGTTTACCCAGTCTAAACGTTTAGATCAGTCCGTGTATTTTAGGTTTAATCTCCGTAAATTACTTCTCAAATCTGCCTGTCGTAACCATGCGCTCTACCCTGCTTCCGGGATTTGTGCTTATTAGTCTGTGGAGTCTGCTGAGTTTTTCACCTCCCAAAATTACAGTTTATGTGTTTTGAATACAGAGTGTCCGATCAGTCAGCAATACACCAAACGGCTGGCTGAACTACAACGCGCTTACTCTCCCGGAGGAATCTCTTTTCTGGCGGTTTATCCGTTGCCAACCGATACCCCTTCCACCATCGCGGCATTTCAGGAGACCTATAAGTTACCGTACCGGAGCCAGCCTGATCCGGACAAGAAAACAGCTCATCAGTTAACGCACAGATCACACCGGAGGTTGCCGTGGTGGATAACAACGGACAGGTTTATTATCAGGGAGCAATTGACAACTGGTATTACACACTCGGCAGGCACCGGCCTCAGCCCACAGTACACTACCTCCGCGACGCACTGGAGTCAATTCTCCATAACCGGAAAGTCATTACGCCAAAAAACAGAAGCCATCGGCTGCCTCATCGACTAGCTAACTGCAGCCACAGCAGATCGCTCTTTCACTCTTTCGTTCTTTCGCTCTTTACAATATAGTAAAAGACCAGATTCATCATTTCGTCGGTGGAGTTCCAGCCATAGCCAACGGCCGCGGACGGGGTTGTTCGGGTTGAGGGGATTTTGGGCCGTATTATCGTACAGACCTTCTGCAATGATCACTGAGCCCCCGGGTACCGTAAGCAGTTCCTTAAACTGGTAGGTCAGCTGCCATTTATAATCCCAGTCGTCAATCTTAATCAGGTTAATGGCTTCACCGTCGGGCGTAATGGCAAAGGCACGGAACGTTTTCCCAAGCAGGTGCATGTGTGGCATCACCGAAATCAGCTGAATATCCTGCTTGAAACGGCCCGTATTTCACAAAGAAGGTTGGCTTTGTGTTGGCAGGTAATAAAAAGGGTTGGTTGGAAATGTTATTTTCGGTCAGAGTCAGGGTCTGTACGACATGGGCCGCAGGTTTAGGCGCCAGATGCAGAATTACTTCCGACTGATCTGTTTCATCGGCCGGAGACGGGGCGTAGTGAATGTTCAGGATCAGATCGCTACCCGCTTTGATGTGCTTGGCCGTGCCGGCGGGAAAGGTCACGCGGTCGTTGCCCGGTACCCAGCCGTAGAGAAAGGCATCGGCCAGTGGTGTCTGCTGGAAAACCCGCAGTTTGGGATCATCTTCGGCAATGCCGTCAAATGCCTTGCATCGTACCGGTCGAGTCGATCATCAGGCGGCTGTGGTGAAGCCGTTTGCGGTTGCCGGGCACAAACTCAATGGCTTCTACCCAGATGTCTTCTTTCAGGTTCATCGGCACATGAAAGTACCGGAAGTCTTCGCGGCCATCACCTTTGATGGCGTATGGACGGGGCATCCGGAACCGCATGGTTTGCCGGGACTCAGGCATTGGCTTATCAGGGCGACCACGTGGGGTCGCCCGTACGGGATTGGGGGGGGTGCCACGGGGCATGCCGTTGGTTACCCATTGCCGGATGGTCAGAATTTCCTGATCCGTTAATCCGCGTTCGTTGGCGTAATGCTGAAATGAGCGATCAGCAGGGAAAGGTGGCATGTAGCGGATCTCTGTTACTTTCGCAATGAATTTCCCGCGTTTCGAGACGTCTTCGTAAGTCATGAGCGGGAACGGCCCCACCCCGCCCGCATGGTGGCACGGCTGCGCACAGTTCCGGCTGATGATGGGCTCAATGTGCTGGTGATAGGCAGGTATCTGCGCCCGAAGCCCGTAGCTCCACAGCAGAAACCAGATTGCCGGACACCATACGTTACGGATCGTTCTCATGTAATCAAATATACAAAAAAGCAGCAGCGGGAATCCCGCTGCTGCTTAACCTTTGTTCCACTATGATATTATTTCACAGTAAAGTTCAGCCGGCAGTTCGCATTTGCCTGCGATACCGGCGTCGGGTCAAGACAGATACTGTCTTCGTTCCATACCTTAAAGACCAAGCCGCTGGTTGTTGTCAGCTCCCAGGTAATGACGAAAGCATCGGCGTTTACCGTTTTGCCGTTAATCAACTCGGCAGGACGCAACCGGGCAGTAGCCGGCCGGGGACGTGCCGGATTTTCAAACACTTTTACGGCGTTTACCTTGTCATATTTTACCGTCGCATCCTTAAAAAGGTTGTATACTTCATCGGGCGACAACGTAAAGCTATTCCACTGACGGTTTGCGGTAGGTGCATCAATGGTCTTGAACACCTTGCCTCCGCCCCCGAGTGAAACTGTCTTCGGGTTACCATCCGGATCGTAATACGACTCCACCATGTCTACCTTCATCACAATTTTGCTTACTGTCAGCTTGTTATCCAGCGACACCCAGCGGATTTTAAACGGAATCTTAGCGGCGCTCTGACCCGTAACCGGAAAGTTAATGGCATTCGCAGCAATGTTAGGTTTTGCCGTACCGCCGGCCGTTCCCTCCGAAATACCATCAAATACACCGAAACCATGAACAGCCGGTTCCCAGGCCTTATTCGGATCTAATGATTCATCGCGGCAGCCCATTAACAGCGCAATCGCCGCTGATAAACAGTATATAACGAGTTTTTTCATTACTGTCTTAGTTTAGTACCGGCCGGTTTCCTGCAACCGGAGCCGGCCGGTACAGGTTGACTTAGAATTCCCACTTAACTTTTACTTTGTCCCAGAATAACGGATCGCGGTCAAATACAACATCGGTGATGTATTTTGATGCGTTCGGGTTGAGTGCACCTTCTGACTGCGGGTACGGCAGACGAAGGGCATACTGGCGGGGAGGCTTCGAAATCGGAGCCTGGATACCAACGGAGAACTGCTTGAACTGGCCCTGAATCGGGTAGCCGGTCCGGCGCTGCAGGTTCCAGATTTCCATTCCCTGCCCCCACGAAGCAAACCAGATTTGTTTCGCTACCACGTTCAGCTTCGCCTGGTTCGACGGCGCGGCATCATACAGGTCCAACCATGCCTTTACATTAGGCATCGACTTCCGTAGTTGCCGGTGATTTTGCTTTACTCGGATCTGATTTCAGGCCCTGTGCTACAACAACTGCAATGTGCTCACGCATAGCTGCTTCGAACAGTGCCCGTGCATCACCGGTAACGCCGGTTCCGTCCAGAATGGCTTCAACCTGCCAGAACTTTGTATTCCAGCTGTTGATAATCGGCCACTGGCCGTTACCGCCATAGTTAAGTGCAGCCTGGCCGGTAAGGGCTACCGCTGCTGTGCTCTTATCAGAGTAGACGCCACCAGCCGGATAAGCCCCGGGAGTAGCCCGTAGCGCCCCGTCAGCCGGTGCACCGGATACGTCAGCGCGGTCGCGGCCGAAGAACCCGGCCAGATACTGCAGGTCAGTTGTCGGAACAGCACCTGTGATGTTAAATACGGTTTTATATTCCGACAGGAAAGCATCACGCAGGGGTAGGTATGAACCGCCGAACGGGATGGTTCCCCGGTCTGTCGAGTTGTTCGGATCCAGTACCCGCGAGGTCTGCCGGTAGAAATAAAAAAGGCAGGCGAGGGTCTTTATTCAGAATCATTTCACCCATCAGCTGATGGTTGATGTAATTCGGGTCGCCGCCGCCGGCATAAGTGTAATACCAGGGATGACGGTTGTCAGCCGGTGAAACCTGTGTTGAATACAGGTAGGTCCAGTTTTGTGCCGCACTGGTAATGTAGCCGCCTGCATCAAACGCCGCTTTTAGTTCGGCATTACCGTTCGCGCGGCCTTTACGGGCATTCAGTAACAGCCGCAGCTTAACGGTTTTAGCAATCCGTGTCCATGTGGTGGCGTTGCCGGCACCCATGTAGTCATTGGCGACTGCCACCGGCTGGGCTTTAGCCAGCTCAACAACCGCCTGATCACAAAGTTTAATGAGGGCTTCGTAGATATCCGAGTCCTTGTCGAACTTCGGCGACTTGTTTGGCGTAGCCGCGTTACCTTGCCAGGCTTCCGTGTACGGCATATCCCCGAACATATCCACGTAGTTACCCATTGAATAAGCTTTCAGGACCATCGCAATGCCCCGATAGCGCGGGTTTTTGCCGTCTTCGGTAGCCCGCAGCATTTCCTCGAAGGTTTTGCAGGCTTTGGTAAGCGGAGTTCCACGTACCCTGGAAGCTGGTGTTGCTGAGGTTATAGGAATCAGATACCCCCCACAGGCCGGCGAAACCCATCGCACTGCTGTTCACCGCGCCGTATGCGTTGATCGCGGCATTTTCAGCGACCGGCATCAGCAGGGCCAGTGAGCCGGATGACGGGCGGTTCGGGTCTTTATTGATGTCGAGTTCGGTAAATTTACAGGAACTGACTACACTGATGAGTCCGGTGAGCATCAACGCTCTGAACACGTTCTTATAGTTTGTCATGTATATCTCAATGAGTTTAAGTTATGATGGCAGCTGCGCGTTCACGATCTGTTTCACACTGCCCATAAATCAGAATGATGCGTTCAGGTTGATACCGAAGCGACGTGTAGACGGCGCAGCGCCCAGGTCAAAGCCCTGAATGTTTGAGTCGGCGAAGTTAGACAGTACCTCCGGGTCGAAGTTCAGCCCTTTGAGCATGTTTGGTGCCTTAAACCACAGGTTACGGCCGGATACTGAAAGGCTCAGACTGCCGAATATCTTCGCGTATTTTCTCAGGAAGGTTTTAGGCACACTGTAGGCCAGAGAAACCTCGCGCAGACGAACAACTGAGGCATCGTAGATATTAACCTCATCTGCACCATAGGCACCGTAACCATCCGAGAAGTGGTACTGGAAGGCCGACATAGCGATGGTGTTCTTGATTGGCTTACCATCGTCACCAACAAGTGGCTTGTAGGTTGCCGGATCGCCTAAAACACCTGGGATAACCCGCATACCTTCCCGGTCTTCAGAGTTCTTCAACATGCCTCTAAGTAAGAGAGAAGCGGCGGTACTGGAGAACAGGCTGCCACCCGCCTTGTAGTCAATCAGAACATTCAGATTAAAGTTTTTGTACGTGAATGTGTTGGTCCAGCCGATTGTGTATTTCGTATTCGGATCGCCGATTATCGCCGATTTAGCCGCACGGATTGGCAGACCGGTACTCGGGTTGATCAGCAGGTTACCCTGGTCATCGCGGGCATTTACCGAACCAATGATCTGACCGTATGGCAGGCCGTTCCGGAAGATAGTACCCAAAGACGTCAAACCGGTACCACCAATAAAGATTTCACCGCCGGGACCTGCATCTTCTACCCGTGAACGGATACGCGTAAAGGCAGCAAACGAGGTCCAGGTAAATCCGCTGGCCGTTTTAACCGGTACCAGGGTTAAACCAGCTTCCCAGCCTTTGTTGGAAATCTTGCCGGCATTTGTTACTTCCGTCGCGAAACCGGTTGTACGCGGTAACTCACGCGTTACAATCAGGTCAGTAGACACACGGTCAAAATGGGCAATATCAAGGCCAATCCGGTTATTGAAAAACTGAAGTTCAGCTCCTAATTCAACCTCGGCAGTAAATTCAGGCTTCAGGTTGGCGTTATTCAGCTGACTAGGCAGGCTGGCTGTCGAATAAGCGGTTCCGTTATAAAACGTACGGCCCAGGTTGTAGGCAGTAGATACCTGATAAGGGCTCGCATCTTTACCTACTTTCGCATAGTTTGCCCGCAGCTTACCGAAGTTCAGAATATTTTTAGGCAGGTTCAATGCGTCGGTAAACACAAATGAGCCGGCAATCGCGGGATAGAAATAGCTGTTATTTGCCTTCGGCAGTGTTGATGAATGGTCATTGCGAACCGAAGCCGTCAGGAAGGCGATGTTGTTATAGCCAAACGTAAATTCGCTGAAGATACCGTACAAACGGCGCTGACTTTTATAATCACCGGCCGTCTGGTTCAGCGTTCCGCCAATTGTCAGTACTGCCGGATCGATCACCGGAGCGCCGCTAACGGCTGATTCAGTATAGCTACGCTGGTTCGGGTTGAAACCAACTAACAGTTTGGTACTGATTTTATCCGAGAATTCATGCTGAGCTGTTGCCAGGAATGTAAAATCGATTTCGGTATTGGTCAGATCCTGCCGCGTTACCTGACCAAGCGGAACGAATGTGCCCCCAGGCCGGATTACGTTCTTGCGCGTTTCTGAATAGGTGTTAATACCACCCCGTGCTGTCAGGTTTAACCATGGCGTAACGTCGTAGTTCAGCGTCAGGTTGCCATACGCACGGTTTACACTCGAATTATACAGGTTGTATTTTGCCGTCCAGAGCGGGTTATCCAGCGCCCGGTAGAATACGTTTGAGCCGTCGACCGGGTTCTCAAACGGATAGCCCATCAGGTCATAGTTCCGGGGCAGGTAAAAGAGGCGGCTATAGATCGAACCGGCCGATGCCAGCCCGCCGTAGTCAGCATAATAACCGGCACCCGACTGAGGACTTTGCTGGTTGGTATTGGTATAGGCAACACTACCGGCCACGTTCAGTTTGTTCGACAGCGTCGCATTACCACCAAAGCTCAGCGTTGTCCGTTCTGTGAACGAGTTCGGAATGATACCGTCGTTTTTCGTCCGGGATACAGATGCATTCAGGGATGTTTTATCGCCGGTAGAGTTGATCTGAATGCCGTTTTCCATCACTTTACCGGTGCGGAAAAACCCGCCGATGATGTCATGAGGAACCAGCGGCACAGCGACACCACGGCCGTTTGACTGCACCAGCTCAGGGAATGCCGACGGATACCGCGCATACCCGTAAGAAACAGTCTGATCGACAAGCGGATTAGGAATGGTACCGGCCGGGAAATCAGGGTCAACTACTTTTGAGTAGCGTTCGAAACCCAGTTGGGCATTGATCCGGTCAACTTCGGCCGGGAATACCGTTCCCCAGTTGCCGATGAAGCCACCATTGTAGGTCTGGTTAGAACCCTGTGTATAGGTATTCTGATAATCAGGAATTGACGAAATCTTTTCGACTGAATATGATGAGTTGTAATTCACCTCAAGTCCTTTCCGCGCTGACTTGCTGCCCGATTTAGTCGTGATCACGATAACGCCGTTTGCCGCCCGTGAACCGTAAAGCGCCGAGGCTGCCGCCCCTTTCAGGACGGTCATGGTCTCAATGTTGTTCGGATCCATGTCATACGCCCGGTTCGTGGCTACCGTATTCTGGTTGTAGCCCTGCGTGGCGTTTACAGAGTTATCAAACGGAATACCGTCTACGACGAACAAGGGCTGGTTATTGCCGGTGAATGAGTTATTACCCCGGATCGTAATCCGTGTACCGGCACCCGGCGCACCATTACCGGCCGTAATGTTCACACCCGGCACTTTACCGGATAACGCCCGCAGCGGATCCGGTTCCGAACGCTGCTGCAGCTCACCGCCTTTGAGGTTGGTAACCGCATAGGCCAGCGCTTTTTTATCCCGCTGGATACCAACCGCCGTCACAACTACTTCCGACAACTGTTTTGAGTCGTTGTCCAGTTTTACATCCAAGGTCGCCCGGTTGCCAACTTCCACCTCCTGTGTAGCCGACCCGACAAAACTGAAGATCAGCTTTCCGCCGCCGGTTGGCACCATCAGGGTGTATTCTCCTTTTACATCGGTGTTGGTTCCCTTGGTCGTTCCCTTCAGCACGACTGACACCCCGGGCATCGGCGAGCCGTCTTCCGACGAAACCACCTTTCCCGAAATTTTCCTATCCTGCGCCCACGACGGAACCCAGAGGCAGCATACGAACAGTAAGCTTACCAGTAGAAATTTTCTCATAGATGAAGATAAAATTAGATTAAGAAAACGTAGATAATTTTCTACAAATTTAGAAGTACACCCCAGAAAAACAATCAGCTTATTAAAATTAAATTAATAGTATATTATTCTACAATTTAACTAGTTCACAAAATATTATATTAAATATACTTAGTAAAACAATTTTATTTAAACAAAAAAGACAGAAGAGTATACACGCTGACAGATGGCTCAACATTCGAATAGTTATATAAATTTAAAAAATATAAATACATAGAATATTTGCATTTATACCAATATGTGCACTGTTGTATACATACAAGTAAATATTTATTTATATTTAGTAAATATAAGATTATTTATATTCTACTTTCAATAAGTAAAATACAGGTATACTTAAAACAAACAGTTCGGGGCGTTTATCGTAGTTTTCCCCGTCCGGAACGGACATAAAAAAAGCCTCCCGGCCATAAAAAGCTGAGAGGCAATGAGTCTGATAAAAAATAATATTTACACCAGCTGACGGGACGGCGCAGCAAGCATTTTGCTGATCTGTTCTTCACTAGAATGCGTATATGTGTAACCAATACGGAACATGTCACGCGCCCGCCGCAACATCGAAGACATCAAATTTTGCAAGGTCCGGCGGCTCAATCAGGACGTTGCATCTGGCAAAACGGTCTTTTGTTTTGCTTTGCACGGCCAGTACCAGACTACGTTCCACCACCCCGCGAATAGAGGTCACGGGTTTCTGCCACTGTACCGGATTGCAATGAGATCCGATAATGTAATCGACTTTATTCTCAAGCGCTTCGACAGGCATATTATTGAGAATACCGCCGTCGATATACTGTTTCCGGTTCAGCAGCATAGGCTCAAAAATACCGGGCAGACAACACGAAGCCAGTATAGGCCTGATTAGCTCTCCGCTGTTAAACTCCGTAACTTCGCCCTGATTCAGGTCAACCGCCACAACATGCAGCGGTATATTGAGCCCTTCAAACGAATCATGCGGAAAATACTTCTGGTAGATCGGAAACGCCGTGTCAATCCGCAATAAGCCCATGCGGTTCCAGGCAGGCCGCAAATGTCTGAAGATACCGGGCGCTTTCGACAATCCGGAGGCCTTCATCAGGCGGATAACCGGCCGCCAGCAATGCTCCGGCAATGGCTCCGGCACTTGTCCCCGAAATACGGTTTACGGTTATTCCCTGTTCCTGAAGGGCCTTGATAACGCCCAGATGTGCAAACCCGCGCGCGCCTCCTCCTGATAAAACCAAGCCTGTATTCATATTGATGGGCAAGACTTAATAACGTCTGTTTGTGTATAAAAGGTGTATATACTAGCAGCAACGATGAAGCCAGGCATTTAGTTTTTCAGGAACTTAAGGCTCAGATAAAATCTGCCAGGCGGCCGCTGTCTTTTAGCCGGACGCCTTTTTCAGTCCGTTCAACCGTAGCGGCTTCAGTAACCGGATCGTGTTCAAAAACCAGAATCCAGTGTTCGTCGGCGGCCTTTGCCAATACCTGTGCCTTTTCTTCCATTGTCAGCAACGGGCGCACATCGTAGCCCATTACATAAGGCAGCGGAATATGGGCCGATGACGGGATCAGGTCCGCGCAGAACAGGATTTTTTTACCGCCCGCCTCAATCAGCGGAAGCGTCATTTTTTCGGTATGCCCGTCAACAAACATTGTTTTAATACCGGCCAGAATGACCGGCGTTTCATCGAGAAACCGGAGCTGTCCGCTTTCCTGCAGCGGCATCAGGTTTTCCTTCAGGAACGACGCCCGCTCCCTCGGATTCGGATGGGTAGCCCATTGCCAGTGGGCCGCATGCACCCAATACGCTGCATTGGCAAACGCCGGCCGGATGGCCTCACCGTCGCGGATGGTTGCCCCGCCAACGTGGTCAAAATGGAGATGGGTCAGCAACACATCGGTAATATCGGCGGCATCGTAACCGGCCGCCCGGATCGATGACAGCAGGGTAGCGTCGCCGTGTGGGTCGTAATAGCTGAAAAACTTAGCGTCCTGTTTAGTACCCATGCCGGTGTCAACCAGCATCAGCCGGTTGCCCTCTTCAATGAGCAGACAACGCATCGCCCAGGTGCACAGGTTTCGCTCATCGGCAGGGTTCAGGCGGTTCCAGATCGATTTAGGCACAACACCAAACATCGCACCGCCATCCAGTTTGAAGAGGCCGGTATCAATTGTATGCAGTTTCATGTGGCAGTAAGGTTTAGAGGAGCAAATAAAACAAAATCCCCGCCGGATTTATTCAGCGGGGATTGCTTTATGTGGGCCAGCCAGGACTCGAACCTGGGACTTACTGATTATGAGTCAGGCACTCTAACCGACTGAGTTACAAGCCCATTGCTATAGTTTTAACCGTAATAGCCCTGCAAATTTACAATTTTTCCGGACAGGATAACCAGAATTTCTGAAAATTAGTTAACCGGTCCGGCTTTCCGGGAGTTAGTTAACAGTACGTTTCTCAGTATCAGAAACGAAAGCACGCTATTTTTCTGTTTCCTTTACCGCGAACCTGCGCAATCACAACTGACCATCGTCACGCAGCCGATTTACCTGATGTCAGCCATTATAAAACGAAAAATACTGAACGACCCTGTCTATGGGTTTATTACCATACCCAATAAACTGCTGTTTGATCTGGTGGAGCATCCTTACTTTCAGCGGTTGCGCCGCATCAAGCAGCTGGGTTTATCGGAATACGTGTATCCCGGCGCTTTGCACACCCGGTTTCACCACGCTCTGGGTGCCATGCACCTGATGGGCGAAGCCATTCAGACACTTCGCAGCAAAGGTCATCCGATTTCGGATGAGGAGTGTACGGCGGCCCAGGCAGCTATCTTATTAACATTGACATTGGTCACGGGCCCGTTTTCGCATGTGCTGGAATCCTGTCTGCTCAGTGATGTACCGCATGAGGCCGTTTCCCTGTTATTAATGCAGGCGCTGAACCGGCAGCTGGACGGTGGCCTTGCTCTCGCAATCCGGATGTTTGACGGTACCTACGAACGGCCGTTTTTTCATCAGCTCATTTCGAGTCAGCTCGATATGGACCGCATGGACTACCTCAACCGTGACTGCTTTTATACCGGTGTGGCTGAAGGCACCATCGGAGCCGACCGGATCATTAAAATGCTCGACCTGGTCGATGATCAGCTGGTGGTAGAAGCGAAAGGCATTCTCAGTATCGAAAACTTTCTGAACTCCCGCCGGATCATGTACTGGCAGGTGTATCTACATAAAACGTCGATCTGTGCTGAATCGATGCTGATTCAGGTTTTCCGGCGGGCCCGCTTCCTGATCCGGCAGGGCGCTACCGACCTGGTGGCCTCCCCTGCTTTTCTGCTCTTTCTGACGCACGATATTTCCCTGAACGAGTTCCGCCAAAACCCTGACTACCTCCAGGCATTTACGCAGCTTGACGATCACGATGTCTGGTTTTGCCTGAAAGCCTGGACCACGCACAGCGACCGGATTCTATCGACCATCTGTACAATGCTGGTCAACCGGCACCTTTTTAAAATCGTATTGGCCAAAGAGCCGCTTGCCCCCGAATTATTTGCTGAAATTGAGGCACAGCTCCGCAATCAGGGCCTTACCGACGAAGAGCTTTCGTATTTTATGGTGCAGGGTCAGGCGACCAACGCCGGTTACCTGCCTTCGGGTGATACCATTGATATCAAGCTCAAAAGCGGTCAGATTATTGACATCGCCGATGCCTCTGATCTGCCCACAATCAAGGCATTAACTAATATTGTGCGCCGTCATTACATTTGCTGGGCCAGAGACTTATCCAATACTCCGCTGGTTGAGCAGCCGGCCGGATTTACCCGCTGACAGTTAGTGAATTCCGGCTGGCTTCCGTACAGAGTAGCTCTGGGTTTGTACATGGTCAACATTTTTTTAAATTATTCGAATAATCATCCGAATAATCCTATTTGTTATCTACCTTAGCGGCAAAAAAACCGTTCACAAATAACGGTTAGTAAGCGCTACTCTAAAAGCATGGAGTTTACAGTCAGGCAGATTGCAGCACTGCTGGATGGAAACGTTCAGGGTGATGATTCTTTATCAATCAATACATTAGCAAAGATTGAAGAGGGCACTCCCGGAAGTATTTCGTTCTTATCCAATCTAAAATACGAGCCTTTTTTATATACGACTCAGTCATCAGCAGTCATAGTTGACCGTACCTTTGAGCCTAAAAAACCGGTATCTGCTTCGTTAATCTTTGTAGAAAACTCCTATTCTGCATTTACAAGGTTACTGGAAGAATATCACCGTTTTATTACATACAGCCGCTCCGGTGTCGAACAACCTTCGTTTATCGGTGAAAACAGCCAGACCGGGGAATCTGTCTACAGGGGTGCCTTTTCTTACATCGGCCGCAACTGTAAAATCGGGAACAACGTCAAAATCTATCCCAATGCCTACATTGGCGATAACGTGACTATCGGCGACTCGTCGATTATTCATCCCGGCGCCCGGATTCTCGATAACTGCGTGGTTGGCAGTCACTGCACCATTCATCCGAATGCCGTTATCGGCAGTGATGGTTTCGGCTTCGCGCCGCAGCCGGACGGCAGTTACAAGACTATTCCGCAGTTAGGTAATGTTATTCTGGAGGATTTTGTCAGCGTTGGGGCGAATACCACTATCGACTGTGCAACGATGGGATCAACTATTATCCGTCAGGGTGCTAAACTTGACAACCTTGTTCAGATTGCGCACAACGTTGAGGTTGGCAGACACACTGTTATTGCGGCCCAAACCGGCGTTTCGGGATCAACAAAAATCGGTGACCAATGCGTCATTGCGGGTCAGGTTGGTATTATCGGCCACATTTCGATTGCCAGCAAAACGAAAGTAGGAGCCCAGTCGGGTGTTATGAAACCGGTGACAGAAGAAGGTTTATCGCTAAACAGTTCACCGGCCTTCGACCTGAAAGAAAGTATGCGGGCCATTGTGGTTTACCGCCGCTTGCCTGATTTAGAACGAAGGCTGATCAGTTTAGAAAAAAAGATTGGAAATTAGGTATCTGATACCGCCATAACCCTTGATCAGATACGAATCATTAAGCTATGAATATCAAACAGCAAACAATCCAGAAATCCGTTTCGGTGTCGGGCGTAGGTCTACATACGGGGGTATCTGCCACGATGACTTTTCTCCCTGCGCCAACGAACCATGGATATAAGTTTCAGCGGACAGACTTACCGGGTCAGCCCATCGTTGATGCAGACGTAGACAACGTCGTTGATTTGTCGCGCGGAACAACGATCGAGCAAAGCGGCGCCCGCATTCATACCGTCGAACACACACTGGCGGCGCTGGTTGGTTTGCAGATCGACAATGCCCTGATTCAGCTGGATGGCCCCGAACCTCCGATTATGGATGGCAGCTCTATTAAGTTTGTAGAGGCTTTACTGGCAGCAGGTATCGAAGAACAGAATGCAAACCGGAACTACTTCGAAGTTACGGAGGCCATTCACTACCAAAATCCCGAAAAAAATATTGAGATTGCAGCATTGCCGTTGAATGATTACCGGCTGACGGTAATGGTTGACTATAACTCGCGGGTTATCAGCAGCCAGCATGCAACACTCAATGATATTACCCAGTTTGCCGACGAAATCGCCAGCTGCCGTACCTTCGTGTTCCTGCATGAACTGGAAGCCTTGTATAAGCAGAACCTGATCAAAGGCGGCGATCTGACCAATGCCATTGTTATCGTTGACCGTGAGGTGGAAGAAGGCGAGCTGGATTATCTGGCGACCCTGCTCAACAAACCGAAGGTGGGCGTTAACCGCAAAGAAGGGATCCTGAATAACCTGGAGCTGCACTATCCGAACGAAATGGCCCGTCACAAGCTGCTGGACATGGTCGGTGATCTGGCGCTGGTTGGCCGTCCGATTAAAGGACAGATTCTGGCAGCCCGCCCGGGCCATGCGGCAAACGTGGCGTTTGCTAAAAAAATTAAAAAACAGATTCAGAAAACGGCACAAAATCAGGTTCCGCAGTACGATCCGAAGCAGCCGCCGGTGATGGACATCAGCAAAATTTCCGGCCTGCTGGCACACCGCTATCCGTTCCAGATGATTGACAAAATCATCGCACTGGATCAGACAAGCGTGGTGGGTATCAAAAACGTAACCATGAACGAGCAGTTTTTCATGGGCCACTTTCCCGGCAACCCGGTAATGCCGGGCGTGATGCAGCTTGAAGCCATGGCACAGACAGGCGGCATCCTGGTACTGAGCCAGGTTCCGGATCCTGAAAACTACTGGCCCTATCTGATCGGTATCGAAAATTGCCGGTTCCGCCGCAATGTTCTTCCGGGAGATACCGTTATCTTCCGCTGCGAATTTACGTCACCGATGAAACGCGGCATCGTAAAAATGCAGGGACGGGGTTACGTAGCAGGACAACTTGTCTGCGAAGCCGATATGATTGCCAGTCTGGTAAAGAAAAAGTAACCTGGTGATCAGTGTCCATCAGACCGTGTCTACTCCACACGCTGATCCGCTGATTGCTGACCACTAAGAAACATGATTCAACCATTAGCATACGTCCATCCGGAGGCTAAAGTAGCACCCAACGCTATCATCGAGCCTTTTGCCATTATTCACAAGGACGTGGAAATTGGCGAAGGAACCTGGATCGGTTCTCATGCCGTGATCAACGAAGGCGCACGTATCGGTAAGAATTGTAAAATTTTTCCAGGTGCTGTTGTTTCTGCTATCCCTCAGGATTTGAAATACAAAGGTGAATATACCCTGACCATCATTGGTGACAATACGACCTTACGGGAGTATGCAACCATTAGCCGGGGCACCGAAGAACACTGGAAAACTGAGATTGGCTCACACTGTCTGATCATGGCTTACGCTCACGTTGCCCATGATTGCCGCATTGGCAGCAACTGCATCATCGGGAATACCGTACAGATGGCCGGCCACGTTACGCTGGGCGACTGGGGCATTATCAGTGCCTTCAGTGCGGTTCACCAGTTTGCACAGATCGGAACACACGCCTTTATCTCAGGCGGTTCGCTGGTTCGCAAGGACGTACCTCCGTTTACGAAGGCCGCCCGTGAGCCGCTCACCTACGCCGGTATCAACTCGGTTGGTTTGCGCCGCCGTGGCTACACAAACGATCAGATCAACCAGATTCAGGAAATCTACCGCTACATCTATCTGCGGGGGTTAAACAATGCGGAAGCCCTGAGCGCAATTGAACTGGAACTGCCGCCTTCTGATGAGCGGGACGAGATTGTGAACTTTGTCCGCAACTCGGAGCGCGGTATCATGAAAGGACCAAGCGGTAACGAACGCGACTAGTTTTTACGTTGCTGATTGTTTCTGCCTGCTGAGTTGGTTTTCTGACAATCAGCAACCACCAGTAACAATCAGCAACTACCCACCACCATTTTACTAAATAAAAGGCCGTTGTTTATCCGATCAGCCAGATCCGGTCGGCTTCATTCCCCTGCTCTGTCCATTCAACTAATACCCGCTGCGACTCCAGCGTATTTACGCGCATACCGGTATAGTCCGGCTTAATCGGCAGGTCGCGGTTATACCGCCGGTCAATCAGTACCAGCAGCTCCACTTTACGGGGTCTTCCAAAGGCCGTCATGGCATCCAGCGCGGCACGAACCATGCGGCCTGTAGCCAGCACATCGTCAATCAGAATGACATTTTTATTTTCAATCAGGAAAGGCACCTGTGTTGTATTCGGCCGTAAGGGCGAATCCCGCCGGCGGAAGTCATCGCGGTAAAACGTGGCATCAAGGCGGCCAACCTGAATAGTTTTACCCAGAATCCGGCTCAACTCACGGCTTACGCGTTCAGCGAAATAAATTCCCCGGGGCTGCATGCCCAGAATAACTGTATTATCAAACGTCTGATGTGTCTCGATCAACTCCTGGCACAACCGGCTGATAACAATCTCCAGTAAAGGGCTGCTTAAGATAAGGCGTTGTTGGTTCATAGGTCAAAAATAGCAGTTACGGGTTTGTGGTTTGCGGTTTACGGTTAGTTTTTTCAAAGCAAGGATTGCGATTTTTGCTTTTTTTCGCGGCAGATAAACAGACAAAGATGAAATTTTTACTTGTTGGCCTTGGTAATATCGGTGCTGAATATGCACTTACCCGCCATAATGCCGGCTTTATGGTTCTCGACCGTTTAGCGGCGCAAAATGGTTTCAGTTTCACCCTGAACCGCCTCGCCTACACCGCTAAGTGGTCTTATAAAGGCAAGCAACTTTTTTTTATAAAGCCAACTACCTACATGAACCTAAGTGGGAAAGCGGTTCAGTCATACATGCGTCAGGAAAATATTCCGGTTGAAAATCTGTTGGTTATCACCGATGATAAAGATTTACCGTTCGGTAAATTACGCATGAAACCTAAAGGTTCTCCGGGCGGGCACAACGGCCTTAAACACATTGACGAAGTACTGGGTACCCAGCAATATGCCCGCCTGCGGTTTGGGATAGGGAATGATTTTGCCCGTGGCCGTCAGGCAGATTTCGTTCTCGGCCAGTTTCCCGAAGCCGAATTGGCCGAATTGCCGCTGTATTTAGACAAAGCCGGAGATGCGGCACTTGCGTTTTGTACTATGGGCATACAAAACACGATGAATAATTTCAACCAATGATATAATTTTTTAAAGAACTTTCACTTTTTTCAAAAAAAAATTTTGCATTGATTAGTCATTTTTAAACAAAATATAATTCTGATTTAAAGAACAAAACAAACACTAATTCAGAAAAACAAACACTAAACAAGGCTTTATACTTTTATTTTATTCCGATTTCATGGTTCTTAGATTTTGTAATCTTTAAACTTCTATAGACCTTTGTGCGTTCTCAAAACAAAAACAAAATAGAACAAAACAATGAAATCGCGTGTTATCTTTGCATCACTGATTCTTGGATTAGGATTGATGATCACCAAGGCAAGCGCGGCTACCACCATCACTGATGATAGCCCGGCTTCCAAAACGCCGGCAAGCGCAATGCTCGTCAATGGAACTGAAAAACAATTTGCCGCTTATGTAGAACAGAAAGCGCAGGTTTTCAGCCAGGGAAATGATTGGCAAAACTTTATGCGGGTTGTCTCGTTATATAATAATAATCCAGTCTCAGTTTTATCCGTCAGTGCTGCTGACCGTGACAAATTCAATGAGGCTGCGTCACAAGTAACAAAAGTACTGGCTAAGCAACCGGCAGACACCGAAACGGTACGCTGGATTAAGCAAGCCGACTTTACCAAACGGGTAATTAATTACCTGTGGTCAACAGAGACTCAAATTCAGGAAGCGGCTGATTTATAATAGGTTAATCCTAAAAATCAGATACGTTCCGGAACGGAAATGGGTAAAAGTTAGTTTTTCATGTAGAAAAGGTTAAGGGTTTAGGAATAGTCAGTATAAGGCTCTCTGCGAAGATCAGAGAGCCTTATCTTTTTTATATCCGGTCAAACATTACCTTTACAGCATACGTTATCCTACGTATCTTTTCCCATCCGCTCAATGAAAGCACTATTCTTATCAGTTTGTCTGGGTTGTACTGCTGTTTTTGCGCACGCACAATCTGTTCCGAAAAAACCTGCCGCTGCCTTACCAGCCGTTTCGGCTGACCTGACGAAATCTATTCCGTTTGATCCGCAGGTCAAAACCGGCAAACTAGCCAACGGCCTTACTTATTACATCCGGAAAAATGCAGAACCCAAAAACAGAGCCGAACTACGGCTCGTGATCAAAGCCGGTTCAGTGCTCGAAACAGATGCTCAGCAGGGGCTGGCCCACTTTATGGAGCACATGGCGTTTAACGGCACTAAAAATTTTCCTAAAAACGAACTGGTCAGTTTTCTTCAGTCGTCAGGCGTCAAGTTCGGGGCAGACCTGAATGCCTATACCAGCTTCGACGAAACGGTTTATCAGCTCCCCGTCCCTACGGATTCAGTCCGGCTGTTTGAACGCGCGTTTCAGATTCTGGAAGACTGGGCCCATAACATTACCCTCGACCCCGTTGAAATAGATAAGGAACGGGGTGTCATCCTGGAAGAATGGCGGCTCCGGCGCGGTGCACAGCAGCGTATGCGCGATAAATACTTTCCGCTCATTCTAAATAACTCGCAATATGCCAACCGGTTACCGATTGGCAAGGAAGATATTATCAAGAACTTTAAGCCGGAGGTATTAGAGCAGTTCTACAAAGACTGGTACCGGCCGGATCTGATGGCAGTAATCGCCGTCGGTGATTTTGACGTAGCGAAGGTTGAAAGCATTATTAAAGAAAAATTCAGCCGTATCCCGGCCGTCGCGTCTCCCAAACCACGAACTGAATATACAATTGCCCCTCATCCGGATTCAAAAGTGGTTATCCTGACCGATCCGGAGCAACCAAATACGGTTGTACAGGTCATTACCAAGCGGCCGGAAATCAGGGAGCGTACACTCAACGACCTGCGCGAGAGCCTGAAACGGAGCCTGTTTAATGCCATGCTGGGTAACCGGACAGAAGAACTGACCCAACAGGCCGATCCTCCGTTTGTATTCGGATTCAGCAATTACGGTGGCTTTCTGGCTAACCTCGATGCCTTTACCTCTGTTGCCGTTCCCAAAGATGCCACCGGTGTTGAACGGGCTATCAAAGCTGTTCTGAACGAAAACGCACGGGTAAAGAAATTCGGCTTTACCGCTACCGAGTTAGCCCGCGCGAAGCAGGAACTGTTAAACGGGGTTGAACAAGCCTATAAGGAACAGGACAAAACCCGCTCCTCAGCACTCGTCGGACAGTACGTCCAGCATTTTCTCGACGGCGACCCGTCGACCGGTATTGCCTATTATTACGAATTTGTCCGGAAAAACCTGAACGGTATTACCCTGCCGGAAGTAAATACCCTTGTTAATCAGTTCATTGCTGATACTAACCGTGCCGTAATTGTGATGGCGCCTGAGAAAGACAAAGAAAAACTGCCGACAACCGATCAGGTACTTTCGTACATCAACAGCACCGGTCAGGGCCTGACTGCCTATGTTGATCAGACCGTCAATAAACCCCTGCTGGCGAAAACACCTGTACCCTCTCCGGTAACCGGTGAGAAAAAATTTACGGAGATTGGTGTAACGGAATGGACGCTCAAAAACGGCATTAAAGTGGTGCTGAAACCGACTGATTTTAAAAACGATCAGATTTTGTTCTCGGCTGTCAGCAAAGGCGGAACATCCCTCTACGATCTGAAAGATTTCCAGAATGCCCGGTTTGCCTCTACCCTGATCCCGCAGGGCGGTACCGGCGAATTCAGTCAGATTCAGCTGGGTAAGTTTCTGGCCGGCAAATCATTAAGTGTTTATCCGTACATCAGTGAGCTCAACGAAGGCATGAGCGGCTCCGCATCCCCTAAAGATCTGCCGACAGCCCTTGAGTTATTGTACAGCTACTTTACGCAGCCCCGCAAAGACCCGGATGTAGTCAAAGGCTTTTTATCGAATCAACGTGGCTTGCTGGCCAATCAGCTGGCAACGCCAACCCCTAACAAGGTATTTCAGGATACGGTACAGGTTACGCTGGGCAACTATAACCCGCGCCGCTATCCGCTAAAACCTGAAGATCTCGATCAGATTGACCTCGACAAAGCTCTTAAAATTTATCGGGAACGCTTTGCCGATGCCAGTGATTTTACCTTTTTCTTCGTCGGCAGCTTCGACGAAAAGACGATCCGGCCACTGATTGAAAAGTACATCGGTGGTTTACCAACCGGCGGTACCCATGAATCCTTCAGGGATTTAGGAATCCGGGCACCGGAAGGTAAGATCAGCAAAACCGTCTACAAGGGCATTGACCCCAAGAGCACTGTTCAGCTTGTGTACAGCGGTAATTTTACCTGGACCCCCGAAAATGCCACACAAGTTGACGCCCTGAGCGAAGTACTGGAGATTAAACTGCTTGAAAAACTACGGGAAGAAGAAAGCGGGGTCTACGGGGTAAGCGCCAGCGGTTCATACAGCAAGTTTCCGGTTCAGCGCTACAGCTTCCGGATCGGCTTTGGCTGTGCACCGGAAAACGTTGATAAGCTGATCAATAAAACGCTGGAACTGATTAATGAACTGAAGAAAAACGGAGCCGATCCTAAGGACATCGCCAAGTTTAAAGCCGAGAGTATGCGTGAAACTGAAGTTCAGTTAAAAGAAAATAATTTCTGGCTGGGTTATCTGACTAATCAATACATTAACGGTGACGACTTATCGGAAATTCTGCACGAAACCGAACAATTAAATAAAGTTACACCAGAGAGTACCAAAGCCGCCGCTAATCAGTATTTCGGCAATAACTTCATTCAGTTTATTCTACAGCCGGAGAAAAAGTAATCACTCTGACCCATTTTTTATATTTAGGTAGTCTACAGGTTAGTAGACTACTTTTTTTTTGCCTTTCTGATCAAAAAAAAAGAGAAAAAGGCTAAAAAAATCATCAAAACGTAAAAAAGCCACGTTTTGGCGTTAATTTCGCTATCTTGGAAAGGTCTAAAAATAAGTAGATTTCGTACAGGTTTGTGCTTTCTCACTATATCTAACCTCTGATCTATTAGTGCATGAAGCCATACGCTACTTATTCTGCCGAAGAGCTAGCCCTCGACGACCTGTTCGTTCGTTGGGTAAAGCATCCTTCGGACACAGAAGTAGTCAGCTTCTGGAATACCTGGTTAGTGAGGCATCCTGAGTGCTACCAGACTGTTGAAGAAGCCCGTCAGCTGATCCTGACCTTTTCGGCACCGCTTTCTGACGATCAGCTTGTAACCGATGATATTTCAACACTCTGGCGACGCATCCGGGTATCACTTCAGGAGATCGATGATGTAAAAACACTACAACCCAATATTCAGAATGTCATTGCCTGGTGGTACTTCATCCGTACCGTTGCCGCGCTGATTGGCATTGTTCTTTTTGTCGGGTGGGCTTTCTGGATTCAGTGGAACCCGCCTTTACTGACGATTCGTACGCAGGTAACTGAGAACCAGACTGTCCGTCTTCCCGATGGCTCACGGGTACAACTACACCCCAACAGCCAGCTGCGGTATGCCCATCAATGGACCGAAGAGAATCCGAAAGCGGTCTGGTTAACGGGCGAAGCCGATTTTGAGATTGCCCGCTGCGCCTTTAAAGCGCCGGACCAGCAATTCCGCGTGCATCTGTCTACACTGACCCTTTCGTCGTGTAGTACAACGTTCAGGGTTTCCGATTGTGATTCCGACACAAGGGTTACCCTGGTTACCGGTCAACTGGATGCTTTTCTGCCAACTAAAAAAGAATCGTTTTCCCTTAAGCCCGGCGAAACAATTGTCGTCAATGAAGGTAAAGTGACAATCACTCGTTCAGGGCACGCCGTAGCAAAACTTGATTAACTATAATAAACTGTTTACCAACCTAATTCTTTTCTTATATCTCTCATGAAACACGCTTTCCGATCTGAGCATCGGTCGGGTGCGCATTCTCTGCGCCTGACAGCCATGTGCATGGCAGCCGGTCTGCTGCTGACCGCGCCGGTTCTGGCAGCAATGCCCCGGCTTAATTCCACGACAACCCAAAGCCCGTTGCAGGAACGCACGATCACGGGCAAGGTCACCTCTACCGACGATAATGCGCCGCTACCGGGTGTGAACGTGTCCGTAAAGGGGACAACACGCGGTACAACTACGGACGCATCAGGTACTTACCGCCTGACTGTACCGGCCGGCAATGTTGTCATTGTCATTTCGTCCGTCGGCTTTATTTCGCAGGAAATTACGTTGGGCAACCGCGCTTCTGTTGATGCCAAACTGGAAACGGATACCCGTGCCCTGAACGAAGTAGTCGTTGTTGGTTACGGTACGCAGAAGAAAAGCCAGATGACAGGGGCAATTTCGCAGGTAAGCGCCAAGCAATTGCAGGAAATGCCTATCACCAGTATAGGTCAGGCCATGCAAGGGCGCGTAGCCGGGGTTGACGTTTCACAGTCCGGCTCCAGACCAGGTTCGGTTCCTAAGATTTTGATTCGTGGCCGTCGTTCATTCAATGCCGGCAACGACCCGCTTTATGTAGTTGACGGAATTCCGTTATCGGCTGGTTATGAAGACCTCAACCCAAGCGATGTAGCGTCGATGGAAGTACTTAAAGATGCTACCGCGACGGCTATCTACGGGGCCAGAGGGGCCAACGGGGTAGTGCTGGTAACCACAAAGAGAGGGGCTGTCAAAGGAAAAACAACGGTTACGTTTGATACGTATGCGGGTGTTTCGAAACCACTTGACAAAATCCACTTGTTCAGCGGACCGGAATTTGCGGAATATGTACGGGAAGCCTATCGTGCTACCAACGGCTATAAGGACGCCAACGGTAACCCTGTCCCGACGGGTGTTGCTGATGCAGCCGCTGACGCTAAAGTAGCGGTTCTGGGTGGTGACCCGTCGGTCGCGAAGGGACTTGCAGCCGGCACCAATACAGATTGGCAGGATTTGATTTTAAAAAACGGGTTTATGCAAAACCACTCTCTGGGTGTACAGGGTGGTAATGACAAAACACAGTTCTATATCTCAGGCGGTTATTTCCAGGATAAAGGCATTTCGGATGGGTTGGACTATACCCGTATGTCGTTGAGAGCCAATATCGACCACAATATCAACAGGTGGCTGAAAGTAGGGCTTTCTTCTTATACTATGTACAGTATCAGAAATGGCGAGAACCTGAATCCGTATGGTTTTACAATCCAGCAAAACCCGTTAGCAACGCCTTATAACGACGATGGTTCTATTAAATTCTCGCCGACAAATGATGCTTTGCTGACGAACCCGTTGGCGGAGATCGTTCCGGGAGCTCAGGTAGATAACACCAAAAAATACCGGATCTTCAACAGCCTTTATGCCGAATTCAAAATCCTGGATGGCTTGAAGTACCGGGTTAATTTCGGACCTGACTTTACCATTTCAAGATGGGGACGTTTTATCGGCGCGGCGACCAATGCCCGTAAATTCGGTGATCCGCAGGCCTCTTCACGAAACGATTTCGGTTTCAACTGGACACTTGAAAATATCGTAACGTACAATAAAACCTTCGCTCAGAAGCATAATTTCGGCGCCACAGTACTGCAATCTATCCAGAGAGACAATTTTGAACGATACTCAACTGATGTACAGGGCGTTCCGGCAGAAACACAGCAGTTTTACAATTTAGGTAATGCAGGCTCGGTTTTAGGCGTGGGTAGTACCTTGTCTCAATGGACCATCAACTCGTATATGGCTCGCGTCAACTACGATTATGATGACAAATATTTATTGACAGCCACAATTCGCCGTGACGGGTCAAGCCGTTTCGGAGAGAATACGAAATACGGTAACTTCCCGGGCATTGCTTTAGGCTGGAATATCAGCAATGAAGCATTTCTGAAAGGCGTTTCCTGGATTGACTTGTTAAAACTGAGAGCTGGCTGGGGGAAAGTAGGTAACCAGGGGGTGGCCCCTTATCAGACACAAGGGTTGCTGACCAGAACAGCCTACGCCTGGGGAACTACCGCTGCCTTTGGGTATCGTCCGAATACCATCGGAAACCCGGACTTAAAATGGGAAACGTCTGCTACGGCTAATATCGGGGTAGACTTCAGTTTCTGGCGGGGACGTATTCAAGGTTCGTTAGAACTCTATGAAACAAATACAACCGATTTGTTGCTGTCTGACCAGTTGCCGGGCTCTATCGGATTCGGTGCTGTAACCCGTAACGTAGGCCAAACGCGTAATAAGGGTATTGAATTAGGGTTTACTACCGTCAATGTAAACACGCCGAGCGGTTTCAAATGGACAACAGACTTTACATTCACTAAAAATACGGAAGCGATCATCTCTCTTTACAATGGTAAGGTGGATGACGTAGGAAACCGCTGGTTTATCGGGCAGCCGCTTAACTCCTACTACGATTACAAAAAAGTAGGTATCTGGCAATTATCAGAGAAAGAAGAAGCGGCTAAATTCTATCCGGGCGATAAATCCAACCCGCTTGGAGCCGGTGTAGGTCAGGTGAAGGTACAGGATACCAATGGCGATGGTACTATCACGGCTGCAGACCGGGTATTGCTCGGGTCGGATATTCCGAACTTCAGCGCCGGATTTACAACGCGGTTCTCTTATAAAGGATTTGACTTGTCAGCCTTCCTGTTCGGTCGTTTCGGCAATATGATTGTCAGTGGTTTCCACCAAAACAGAAACCAGCTGGCTGGTCGTTATCAGCAGATCAAAGTAGATTACTGGACCCCGAACAACCCAACCAACGAGTTCCCTCGTCCATTCAGTACGCAGGAGTTCCCGCAGTACAATACAACGTTGATTTACTTTGACGGCACATTCGTCAAGCTAAGAAATGTCAACTTCGGTTATACTGTTCCGCAGGCTTTTGCCAATAAACTGAAAATGGAATCGCTGCGCTTGTATGTGAGTATCCAGCAGCCGAAAATCTGGTCTACATACCGCAGCAAGTACAATGGCATTGATCCTGAAGCAAGCATTACTTCGTCGGGTAACGGTACAACAACGGTTAGCGAAAACGTTGTTCCTGCTACCTCAGTTACAACAGTTGGTTTGAACATCAGATTCTAATTGTAAGGCTAAACGAAGACTTAAAAAAAACGTAAAGACAATGAAACTTAACAATATATTAAAGCCAATTAAAATCTTTGGTGCTGTGGCGTTGCTGTTGACGACGTCTCAGTCATGTAAAGATATTTTGGAAGAAAAGGTCATCTCCGGCATCGGTAATGATTACATAAATACCCCGAAAGGGTTTGAAGATGCCGTAAAATCGGCTTATTCTTCGCTTAGATATTACTATGCAACTCAGCAAGGGCTTACCTTAACTGAGTATGGTACAGATATTTATGCCACAGGCGCTGATGGTGGCTATAAAGGTTTTCACTTCTACGATACCCAGCTTAACCCAACGGTTGATTATATCATTAATACATGGGATGAACTGTATAGGGGCATCAATACCTGCAATGCCATTATTGAGAGAGCACCGGCTGCCACGGTTGCGGATGCTGTTAAAAAACAGCGGGTAGCAGAAGCCAAGTTTTTGAGAGCTCATTATTACTACATCTTACACCAGCAGTTTGGTGGTGTAGATCTGCGGCTGACCGAAACGCTGGCCCCCACTAAGGAGACCAAAAGAGCAACGGATGCCGAAATGTTTGCGGCGATCATTAAAGACCTGGAGGATGCTATCCCTGCGCTGGAAGCAAAAGCAAAAGCAACTGACTATGGCAGAGCGACAAAACCAGCGGCCGAAACACTGTTAGCAAAGGTTTATTTAGCAAAAGCGTATTCTTCGTCAAAAGCCGCTGACGATTTTACCAAAGCCGCAGCCTTGTGCAAAACAGTGACGACAGCTTATGGCTTTAAGTTATTGGATGATTTTGCCAGTGTATTCGATGAAAACAATCAGGAGAACAGCGAGGTTGTTTTTGCCGTTCAGTATACAACTGATCCACTTACCAACCTGACGAATAATACAGGGGCGGTGAACGGCGGTAATAACCTGCACTTGTTTTTCGGGATGCAGTACGACGTTCAGCCAGGTATGAAGCGTGACGTATTCTATGGACGTCCCTTCAAGCGCCTGCGGCCTACGGCGTATCTGCTGAATACCCTTTTTGCTGACCGCGTCAATGACTCCCGTTACAAAAAGACGTTCAGAGATACCTGGCTGTCAAACAACCCGGGCACAAACCTGAACTCGTCATTCGACAACTCTAAAGCCAAGTTAACCTTTGCTGCCGGTGATACAGCGATCTATATTCCGGGCGTAGAGTGGACACCGGCACAACGGGCAGCCAAAAAGTATCAGGTGTTAGTACCGAGTATGTATAATGAGGCGCTATTCCCTACATTGACCAAGTTCTTTGATACCAAACGCCCTGATTTGACCTACGAAGCCGGCAGCCGCGATTACTTCGTGTTCCGTCTGGCCGATGTCTTACTGATGCAGGCCGAAGCGTATCTGCAGTCAGGAAATAAGGCCGAAGCAACTGCGGCCTTTAATCAGGTTCGCTATCGGGCAGGATGGCCGGGCAAAAAAGATGCGATGCTTATCAAAGATGCAGACATGAACTTTGAGCAAATCATTGAAGAACGCGGACGTGAGCTGGCCGGAGAGCAAACCCGCTGGATGGATTTGAAGCGTTGGGGACTGTTGGTAGAGCGCGTACAGAAATACAATCCGCAGGCGGCAACCAATATCAAAGCGACACATAACCTGCGTCCGATTCCGCAAACGCAGATTGACCGCAGTGCGAAAGGAGCAGACGGGAAATCAGTGTTCGCCCAAAACCCGGGCTACTAACCATTTTGTATTATAATACTATGTATTTACAACCCGGAAACCAGTGGTTTCCGGGTTGTTTCTTTTTCCGGCATTTTGCTGACAAACTGAGTATGAATGCAGTTTGTGCTTCTTTTTCAGACAAACCAATCTAAGCATTTTACTCGCTGACACCCGTACGCTGATGTCCGTCAACGGCGGTTGTGTTTAATTCAAGACATAGTTATGCAGGATTCTGTAAACAGACGCCGGTTTCTTCAACTCGTTGGTGGAGCTGCCCTGACCGCCTCCATCAGTGCGGATTTATTAGCCGGTTCGATCAAAAAAAGCGACCTTAAAATTGCGTATTCTGCCATTACCTGGGGCGGGAAAGACGATCTGGCCATCAAAGACCTGGCCTCACTGGGCTACAAAGGCATCCAGTTAAGGGCCAATACGTTTGGGCCCTACCGTAACAAGCCCTCGGAACTCAAAGCCCTGCTGGACGAACACAAACTGACGCTGGCCATGTTCTCAAGCGGCAACGTGGAGGTAGATCCGGCCAAATTGCAGAGCACCATCGATATGCACGTGGCCCATGCCAGCTTTGTGAAAGCACTGGGTGGCTCAGCCTTCCAGATGACCAACAGCCTTCGCAAAGGCGGCGTGGCCCCTACCCCTGACGAGCTCAAAAAGCTCACGCAGGTTATGAATGAAATCGGTAAGCAAACGGCCGATATGGGCGTTCAGGCGGTGTATCACAACCACATGAACCAATGGGGTGAAACGCCGGAAGAGGTGGATATCATTGTGCAGAACATGAATCCGAAGTACGTGAAGCTGCTGCTCGATATTGCGCACTACAAACAAGGTGGCGGCGAGCCGGAAAAAGCGGTGAAGCAATACAAGGACATGATCCACTCACTGCACCTGAAAGACACGATGTCGCCCCTACCGGATAAACCTGACAACCCGAAAGCCTACAAATTTGTCGAGCTGGGTCGCGGCAACGTCAACGTACCGGCTGTTTTCAAAGCCCTGGACGACATCAAGTTCAAGGGCTGGGGCGTTGTTGAACTCGATGGTGTGCCCGAAAAAGACAAAACACCGCTCCAGTGTGCCGAAATCAACAAGGAATACATCACAAAAACATTGAATCACCCACTTTAACGGTGAAAGAGATAAAGAGCGTTTTGCTTTCTACTGACCACTCTTTCACTCTTCCGCCCTTTCACTCTTTACATCATGAAGTCTTTCATCTTTACCGGCGTGATGCTGGCGGTGCTAGTGGCAGCAGAGACGCCTCAGGCACCGAATACATTGACGACAAAAGAAAAAAAAGAAGGCTGGCGGTTGCTGTTCGACGGTAAAACCACAAACGGCTGGCGCGGGGCTTACAAAGACAAATTCCCCGAAGCCGGCTGGACTGTTGAAAACGGCTCACTGACGATTGCAGGCAAGGACGGCCGCGAATCGCAGAACGCGGGCGATATCGTGACGAACGATGAGTTTACCAACTTCGACCTGATGTTTGAGTTTAAACTAACCGAAGGTGCCAACAGCGGGGTAAAATACTTCGTGCCGGAATACTCACCGAAACCGTCGGGCTCGGCCTACGGCCTCGAGTTTCAGGTACTCGACGATGCCAAACACCCGGACGCCAAAATGGGCCGCGACGGTAACCGGACAATCGGCTCGCTCTATGATCTGATTCCGGCCGTAAAAGATAAAGTAGTAAAGCCCATCGGCGAGTGGAATCAGGGCCGTGTCATTGTGAAGGGCACGCATGTTGAGCATTGGCTGAACGGCCACAAAACGGTTGAGTATGAGCGGGGCAGCGAGGCATTCCGCAAACTCGTCGGCATGAGTAAGTATGCTGCCGCATCGTATAATTCACACGGCCCGTTCGGCGAAGCCCCTAAAGGCCATATCCTGCTTCAGGATCACGGCGACCGGGTGTTTTTCCGCAACATTAAGATCCGGACCTTATAGTCTGAATAAATGGATCATCAGTAATATAGAATGAATGTTTAGCGCATTGTTCATTACTCATTGTTCATTTTGATTACCTGTTAACCAACCCTTTAATTTCATTCATTCGTTAAAACGATTAACCATGGAAAACCGCAGAGATTTTATTAAAAAATCGGCACTGGCAGGCTTAGGCATGAGCTTCTCTGCCAGTAGCTACGCCCGCATTCTGGGAGCGAACGAACGCGTACGAGTAGGCGTAGTTGGTTTCTCAGACCGTTTCCGCAGTGCCTTGGCTCCAAGTTTTGCCAGCCATAGCAAAGACCTGAATTTTGAATTTGTTGCCGTATCCGACATCTGGAGCCGCCGCCGCGAAGAAGCCGCCTCATTCCTGAAAGGAAAAGGCTGGGCCAGCGACAATTTCGTGCAGTGCCGCAACAACGAAGAATTATACGACCGCAAGGACGTTGACGCTGTAATTATCTCTACGGCCGACTTCCAGCACGCCCTGCACTGCGCCGAAGCTGTTGACGCCGGCCGCGATGTGTATGTGGAGAAACCATTTGCCGAATCGCTGGAAGATGCCCGCAAGGCGCTGAAAGCCGTTGAAAAATCAAAGAAAATCGTACAGGTTGGTTCACAGCGCCGGAGTACGCCGAACTACTGGGCCGCCAACGATTTTATCAAATCCGGTAAGTTCGGTGATATCATCATGGTCGAAATGACCTGGGATGTAAACCAGCCGGGCCGCTGGCGCCGTCCGAAACTGGTGTCGGAAATCCGGAAAGAAGACACCGACTGGAAACGCTTCCTGATGAACCGTCCGATGGTTGACTGGGATCCGCGCAAATACTTAGAGTTCCGCCTGTTCTATCCGTATTCATCAGGGATACCGGGCCAGTGGATGTCGCACCAGATTGATACCGTACACTGGTTCAGCGGCTACGAGCATCCGCGCAGTGTAGTGGCCAACGGTGGTATTTATCTCTGGAAAGACGGCCGGGTAAACCCTGATACATTCACTGCCGTATTCGATTACGGCCCGGACGACGACAAATCGAAAGGCTTCCAGGTATTGTATCACTCACGGATGACTAATGAAGCCGGTGGCACGAAGGAATTGTACTACTCGAACGGTGGTATGATCAACCTCGATACCAACAAGATTACGCCGGAAGGTGGTCTGGAAGAGCGCTATGCGAAAGAGATGGGCATGAAGGCTAACCTGCTGACTGAGCAAACCCTGCCGACAACCGGCGAGAAAATGGTTACCTCGGCGAACACCGGTGCCGATCCGATGACCTCACGCCACATGCGCAACTGGATGGAGTGTGTCCGGAGTCGCAAAGAGCCGAATGCACCGGCTAAGGCAGGTTTCAACCACTCGGTAGCGAGCATCATGTCGACCATCGCTTTCCAGACCGGCAAACGCGTGACATACGACAACATTAAGCAGGAAATTCTGGCCGACGGTAAAGTAGTAAAAGTATAGGGCAGTCGTAGTAACGACATTCCGGTTAACATGAAAAAAGCCTTATTACTCTGCCTGGTAGCCAGCACAATGGCTATGGCACAAAAGAAAGCGCGGATTCAGATCACGCCGAACGAAGCCCAGAAAAAGATCGAAGTAACCGTGGATGATAAACCGTTTACGGCCTACATCTATCCAGGTCCTGATGTTCTGAAGAAGCCGGTACTGTATCCGATCAGGACGGCAGGCGGAAATTTCATTACCCGGGGCTGGCCCATGGACCCGCGGCCGGGCGAGCGCGTTGACCACCCGCATCATGTGGGCATGTGGTTCAACTACGGCGATGTGAACGGCCACGATTTCTGGAATAACTCCAACGATGTAAAGGGCCACGGCGGCCCGTTCGGGACGATTGTCCACACGGGTGTAAAGTCGATGAAGAGCGGCAACGACCAGGCCGAGCTGACCGTTACGGCCGACTGGCTCGACAAGGACGGCAAGCCGATGCTGAAGGAAGAAACAACGTTTATCTTTCGCGGTAAAGGCAATGAGCGTTCGATTGACCGCAGCACGACGCTGAAGGCGCTGGACAAAGATGTTGTTTTCAAGGATAACAAGGAAGGCATGGTCGCGATCCGGTTAGCACGGCAGCTGGAACACCCGTCGAATAAACCCGAAGTGTTTACCGATGCCAATGGCATTGCAACGAAGGTAGCCCAGATGGACAACAGCGGTGTAGTCGGGCATTATCATAGCAGCGAAGGCGTGGAAGGCGAAGATGTCTGGGGCAAGCGCGCCAAATGGATGAACCTGACCGGCGACCTTAACGGCGAGAAGGTATCCATTGCGATCTTTGATAATCCGAAAAACGTGGGGTATCCTACTTACTGGCATGCCCGGGGCTACGGGCTGTATGCAGCCAATCCGCTCGCGCCAAGTGTGTTTACCAACGGCAAGGAAGCTGCAATGAACTACACCCTGCCGGCCGGTAAATCCGTGACGTTCCGGTATAAGGTCCTGATTACATCCGGTGCGGTTTCAGACGCCACACTGAACGCGATGGGCCGGTAACCAGCCTTTATTACTGATCATATAAGCCTGTAAAACGACTTGTTTTACAGGCTTTCCTACGTCCATATCACAAAATAAATACCTGAAAATCAGACACTTGTAATCAATTATACATCTATCCCCCCAACTGGCATACATTTTGTTACTGAGAGTCGTATAACGACAAAAGTCAACTCAGTATGTTCTCTTTTCGATATTGGTGTACTGGTTGGTTCTGGGCTAGACTTTTTGTTTTCACCCTGATCCCATCCGCTTTACTTCTGGCACAAGCTCCCTGTACGAAGCCTGATGCGGGCCAGGATATTACCATTCAGACGCCATCCTACAAACTACCGAATGCTCCTGCCAACAACTTCTGGTGTCCGGTAACGACAAATCCGGCCAGTGCGACCATCAACGCACAGACCGGACAGATCAGCGGCATGACAACTCCCGGTAAATACCAGTTTGTGTTATCGTCGATTGCTGACGGGATGACCGGGCACGCAGGCCAGGTGCTGCCCCAGGATGGGCAATTGCAGAAGAATAAGCTCAGTGGTCTGGAAGTGCTGAATAACGGGGTTATCCGCGTCGGCGTTGACTCGCGGTACGGTGGTGCCATTACGCATCTGGCCTCGGCAACCGGTCCGAATATGGTCAATAACTTTGACCTTGGCCGCCAGATTCAGATTGGTATTTATGATGGTCCGGTACCATTTACACCGCCGGGCGTTGAATTTGACCAGGGATGGGCCGCCGGGCTAGGCTATAACCCGATCCAGGCCGGCGATGTCTTTCACAATCCTTCCGAAGTTATTGCCTTTGAAAAGCGGGACAACCTGCTGTATGTAAAAACGATTCCGAAACATTTCCACCTTAAAAACTATCCGGGCGAAGCCTATATCGAGCATTGGGTACGCTTACAAGGTAATGTGGTGAAAGTGCACGTGAAAATGACGATGTTCCGCGCTGACAAAACGCAGTACCAGGCCCGCGATCACGAGTTCCCCTGCATGTACCTGAACGGACCCTACAACCACATCTGGGGCTATTCGGGCAACAGTCCGTTTACGTTCGGGCAAATGGAACACGTAACTCCGCCGATGGATTTCGCTAACTTCCACGTGAGTGAGCCCTGGATGGCTGCTACCGACGCCAACGGCTTCGGGGCGGGGCTCTACACGCCTAAAAACTATTTCTGGCGGAAAGGTTATTTCGGCCGTGAATATGTCGGCGATGAGTTTTACAGCGAAACGTCTTATGTAGCAGCCACCCCGTTTGAACAGCTCGACCATAACTCGGTTACGGAATTTGACTATGAACTGGTGGTGGGACACATTAACGACATCAGGTCCTACATTTATTCACAGCCACGGCCGGCAACCGGCCCGAACTACCGCTTTAACAACGGTCGGAAAGGCTGGCATTATTTTGATGTACACGATACCGGCTGGCCGATCAACGGCTACCTGAACGTACAGCTCGATGATAAGCAACGGAATCAGATTAAATCACCGGCCGCGTTCTGGCAGGGTAAAGACAACCCCAAACTGTATATCAGGGCGGCGTTTAAAACCCAGCACGACAAGTTCCGGTTCTTCTGGCGAACCGTTGAAGACAGCGACTTTAAGGGACTCGGTAACCGGTTCAAAGACTTTACTATTCAAAACGACGACCAGTTTCATACCTACGAAATCGATCTGTCGCAAACCGACTGGATGAACGTAAACATCAAGCAGATTCAGTTCCGGCCGCCCTGGGACGGTCCGGATGTAAACGGTACGGTTAAAATTGAATGGGTCTCTACCAGCCCCGACGGCCACCGGCCGACATCAGCGATGTAAGCGGCAATGTCTGTTCGGATACCATTACGATTACAGTCAATGCACCGGTACGTCCGCAGGCAGGTGCTGACCAGGTACTGGTCTGTTCCGGTACGCAGGCCCCTGTCTCCGCCACACTCACAGCCGCTCCTGACGGAACAGCGTGGCGGGTACTGAGTCAGCCAGCCAGTGCCTCAGCCGCCATCAACGCGCAGGGCTACGTATCAAATCTGCTGAAGCCGGGGACTACCGGTTTGTTCTGCAAAACACAAGCTTTACCAACCTGTCGGATACCGTCCGGATTTCGGTTCCGGATTGTTTACCACCGCTTACGCTGACCGGACAGGTATTCAAAGATAAGGGCGGCACAGCCTCAAACGGTGTACT
>CBDFHU010000153.1:0-20949 GCA_965247375.1 Arsenicibacter sp. | reverse complement strand
GCCGTGGTAGCGGTGCTCCTTCAGGTGTTGCAGCAGCGTACCGCCGTGGCCATGCACGATGCATTTTGGTACGCCTGTGGTGCCTGAGGAGAAAAGAATAAAAAGTGGGTGATCAAATGGTACTCGCGTGTATTCAATCTTTCCCGGCGCAAAATCGGCAACTGCACCACTCCACCATACGGCTTTTGGTATGGTGACGGGAGACAACTGCCCATCCAAAAATGGCGTGATGATAATTTGTTTTAGGGAGTGAATTTGGCTGGCGATCGCTTGGGCTTTTTCCAACACATTGAATGTTTTGCCGCCATAAACGTAGCCATCCACTGTGAACAAAATTTTGGGTGCGATTTGACCAAAGCGGTCTACAGCACCGCCCACACCAAAATCAGGCGATGCTGATGAAAACGCAGCGCCGAGTGACGTTGCGGCCAGCATGGCGATCACAGTCTCGGGACAGTTGGGCATATACGCTGCAACATGGTCACCTTGTTCAACACCCAAACTGCGTAAAGCTGATGCCAGTCGGGAGACTGCTTCAATGGTGCGTTGATACGTCCACACATCGCGTTGGCCATCTTCGCGCATAAATACTATGACCTCGGCATTCATCGGGCGCGGACGTAGCAAGTTTTCGGCGTAATTTAACTTAGCCTGTGGAAACCACTTTGCTCCGGGCATTTTATTGCCGTGTTCCAGTGCGATTTCGCCTGAATCGCCATAGACACCGCAGGCATCCCATACATGCAGCCAGAATTTTTCAGGCTCTGCTAGCGTCCAGCGTTGGAATGCAAAGTAATCAGCAAACGCTAAGCCATATTCACGGCTTAGGGCCGTCATGAGCGCAGAGATGTTTGCGTTTTGAATACGTAAGGGCGACGGCGCCCAGAGCGGCAGATTTTCAGACATAAGGCGTACACGGAAAGGTCAAGTAAGATGCTGAAGATAGCAAAACTTAACTCATCGGTGAAAGCCGGTCATGTTCACAAAAGCGGCCACTCAGCCATTCTGAGTGGCCGCAGATATAAGAATAAGTTTAATGGAACAGCATGGGCGCAAATTCAGTCAGATATGCCCGCCAATTGCCCCAGGTGTGGCCGCCACCGCTTTCGCGATACGTGTATTTGATTTTATAGGCATCAAGCATTTTGCGGGTTGGGGCGGCCGATTGGTACAAAAAGTCGGTCCGTCCCATGCCATAGAACACTGGCGCTTTGGTCTCGGCGCGTTTCTTTAAACCTTTGTCGTTGATCTCGACATACTTTCCATACTGTTCCTCCTGGAAGAACCCCATGCTGAATACGCCAACGCCGCCGCCGAAGACGTCGGGGTTTGGCAAGCCAAAGCTTAAGGTGTGCGAGCCGCCCATAGACAGGCCCGCCATGGCGCGGCTGGCGGCTTTGGCTTCGGTGCGGTAATTGCGGTCAATGTAAGGAATAAGATCCTTCACCAAGTCGTCGCCAAAGTCTGTGTTGCGGAACAACTCGATACCCGGGCGTACAATCTGGTTGCCGACAGGCGTGTGGCCATACGGCATAACCACAATCATCTCTTCGGCTTTCTTTGCGGCAATCAGGTTATCGATGATGTATTGCGCGTGTCCTTTTGAGGTCCAACTGTCGTCGCTGTCACCAGCGCCATGCACGAGGTAGAGAACCGGGTAACGCTTGTTGCCGCCTTTTTCATACCCTGGCGGTGTGTACACATGGGCGCGGCGTGTATAGCCCAATGTTGTCGACGGATACTCAATCACCGCTACTGCCCCGTGCGCTACATTAGCGTCATATGATTGCGCAGCGACTTCAGGGCCCTTCACTTCTAGGATCGAGCGCACGCCGCGGTACTCTTGCGTGAATTCTGTTCCTTGCGGATCGGTCACCTTCACGCCGTCGATTTCAAAGTGATAGCTGTAAACGCCGGGTGCAACAGGTGTAGGTGATGTTGCGATCCAATAACCCAAATTGTCTTTTTGCATCGGAAACCCCGCAAGCTTACCTGCGAATGTGTCAGATGCCGCTTCGATATCGCTGCTTGAAACTTTTGCATTGGTGGCGCGTGGTGCGCACAATCGGAACTGCACGCGCTTATCATCCAACACTTCGATG
The DNA here is from genome assembly GCA_965247375.1 of Arsenicibacter sp. GTDB lineage: Bacteria > Bacteroidota > Bacteroidia > Cytophagales > Spirosomataceae > Arsenicibacter. The sequence continues at coordinate 18,847 of CBDFHU010000153.1, read as the reverse complement.
GAGGTGTAAGCCGTGGGGGCTAAATTCGGCCCCGGTGGCTGATCTGCGCAAGCTGGCGTTGTGTCAGCAGCATGCGCTGCGCCGGCAAGGCCACACATCAACGCGCTCACACTCAGTATCGACAATTTTCGCAAAGAAAAACTCATAACACTCGCCCCTTCATACAGCGTGAAATCAGTCGCGCACATCTCGGCGCTAATTTCATCATCGCAGCAATACGACGAAGATAAAGTGTTCGGTGGGCGAAATATTTTTTATGCGCATGGCTCATGAATAAAAGGCATCGATTTATAAAAATCATTCATGCTGAATACGCTTGGTCGAAATAAATCGCCATGTGTTTATAGTGTCGTGTTTATGGCGTCGCCGCGTTCAGTGAATATATGCGTGGTTATATGGGGGATTAAGTCTATGGCATCGCATGCAGCACACACGCGTGACTTGGAGCCCGCGTATTCAACGCAGGATGCGCCAGATTTGCGCATCTTTGTGTTTGGGCTCTTCTTCATTTTTGGCGGCATCACAAGCTTGAATGATGTGCTCATCCCCAAGATGAAAGAGCTCTTTACCCTGACATATGCGGAAGTCATGCTGATCCAATCAGTATTTTTCGCGGCATATCTTACGATCTCTATCCCCGCGGCCAATATCGTCAAACGCATCGGTTATATGTCGTCGGCTGCACTAGGCCTGATCATGATGATGTTCGGCTGTTTGTTGTTCGTGCCCGCGTCTGCTTCGGGTGTGTTTGCGATGTTTCTGGTCGCACTGTTTGTGTTGGCGTCGGGCATTACCATTGTTCAGGTGGTCGCTAATCCCCTGATCTCAATGCTCGGCCCGTCTCAAACAGCGCACAGCAGATTGACCTTTGCTCAAGCTTTCAATTCACTCGGAACCACGGTTTTTCCTTATGTCGGTTCCATCCTGATCTTAGGCTCGCTTGCCCCTGTCGACCCCGCCACTTTGGACACTGCAGCTTTGGCCGCGTATCGTACCGCTGAAACGCAAACAGTTGTGCAAGCCTATCTAGGCTTAGCCGTTGCATTAGCCTGTATCGCTGTTATCGTTTGGCTGCGCCGCAAGCGCCTTGTTGAAGCGCCTTCAGCACAAATATCATTACTGAAGTCGTTTGACCTTTTAAGGCAGCCGCGTTTTGCATTCGGCACATTGTGCATTTTTGTCTATGTCGGTGCGGAGAGTGGCGATTGGCTCCGTCATCGTCAATTACCTCATGCAAACACAAATTTTAGGTTTGGACCAACGCACCGCTGGTGAGCATGTCGCCCTCTATTGGGGCGGAGCGATGGTTGGCCGTTTTATCGGCTCATATATACTAAGGCTCGTGTCCCCAGGTCTGGTGCTGGCGGGTGTCGCAACGGGCGCCATTGTACTGTTGATGTTTGCGGTATTCGCGACAGGCTCATTTGCCGGATACGCGTTGTTGGCAGTCGGGTTGTGTAACTCCATTATGTTTCCAACGATCTTCTCACTGGCGAGTGAGGGCTTGGGGGCGCGCGCGGCGGATGGTTCTGGTATTATCTGTGTTGCAATCGTCGGGGGCGCTGTTGTGCCACCATTAACCGGCTACGCCGCTGATGTATGGAGCTTGCAAGCTGCATTGATGGTGCCGGCTGTATGCTATGCCGTGATTACGGGATTTGGCATTTTTGCACGCAAGCCAGCGTAAAAGCGCAGTTTTATTAAATCCCAATATTATTAAGTCACGTGTTACTAAACAGCGTGTTGGAATGCGCTCATGATCGTTTCAATCAATTGCAGCGTTGCAGGTGATAATAACGCGCTGGCCTGCCAGAACAGGCCTGCCTCGCGCTCATGCTCAAATTCGGGAATAGGCAGCGATTTAATAAAACCATCCTGAATATCTTGAACAAAAAAATCGTGATCAATCCAGGTAATGTAATTCGCCTTCATAACAAGCGATCGAATAAGAGCTGATGAATTCGTGCGATCTAATTGCTGCGGCATTTTTAAGCCAGCGCGGCTAAAAACCCGTTCAAAATGTGTACTGGCACTCATTTGAATCAATCAGCCAGCGGCTATTAACCGTATCACGTAGTTTAATATTTTTCTTATTCGCGAGCGGATGGCTGGCCCGCACAAAAAGGCCACTTTGAATACGATGCAGCGGTTTAAAGACAATGTCTTTATCCCGGTCACTGGGCGCCGTGCTGGCATAAATCACATCCAATTTTTCAGCCTGAAGCTGCGAGACTAAATGGCTGAAATCCCCATCGCATACTCTTAAGTTTAGAGCGGGAAAGCGTGCTGAAATATTTGCAATTGCTCTGTTGATGTGAGTGTTCGCAGAAAATCCGCTCAGTCCCAATCGCACTTCACCAGAATGTTCCCGATACGTACGTAATGCATCCTCTTTGGCTTGAACGAGGCTGCTAAGGATTTTCTTGGCATGCTGAAAAAACTCTTGTCCAGCCTGCGTTGGTAATGTTCTCCGTGAATCGCGATTGAAAAGTTCAATCCCTAAATCACGTTCCAAAGTCTGTATGCTGCGGGTCACGGCTGATTGGGTTAAGCCTAGAACATGTGCCGCTTCCTGGAGCGTTCTATTCTCCATAACAGCGACAAAATGCCGAAGTTGCTGCAGTTCCATCTGGCGACTGGCTAAAGATGTGCGGCGATAGGTGTCGCTGTGATCGGATAATATTCCGGTGAATAGGTGTTCAGCGTTTTTGTCTCATCACATGCCGACCGGATCAGATCCATGACCTGAGTAATAGATGGTGAGCGGTAAGCATCCATCCGATAGACCAGCCCGCCACGGCGTTGAAATGAAAACTGTGGAACGTCTAGGCGCGCGATTAAGCCTTCCTGCAGTTCGGTCTTGAAAAAAGTTTCAGGCATGCAGCAGATGTAGCGACCTTCATTCATCAGCGATCTCATTAATGAGAGCGAATTCGTTTTTAGAACGCGAGCCGGAATGGCCATGTCAGCGCGCGCAAACCCAGATTCAAAATTGGCAACGGCATGAGCTTGGTCGATTACTAGCCAATGCTCGTTCAGGGTATCGCTAAGCGTAATACGCGGCGTTGCTGCCAAGGGATGATCGGCTCTGACAAACACGGCATGGTGCAGCTCGATTAAAGGTTCGGATGCGATATTTGATTTTGTGCGGACGCGCGGCAGGTTTGAGAAAACCATATCCAGCAGACCGTCCTGTAGCTGCTCAAGCATGTCTTCAAACAGCAGTTCGGTTACCTTCAGCCGGATATGCGGAAAGCGAGAAGGAACCTGCGCTAACGCAGCATCACATAAATATGCGGCGAACATGCCACCAATGCCAATGCGCACCTCACTTGGCAAACCTGCTTGCCGTAGGGCGGCTTCATCTTGGGCGTGAGCGCAGTCATTTAATAGTACGCGTGCGTGGTGATAAAAGCGCTCACCTGTGGGTGTAATGACCAATCGTTTGGCATTGCGCTGCAACAACGTGACGTTCAGGCTGCGTTCAAGGGCTTGAATGCTGCGCGTCAGCGTTGGCTGACTTAAACCAAGCTTGCGCGACGCGGCGTGCATGGTCTGAAAATCGACGACCGCAAGAAAGTGGCGTAATTGCTGCAACTTCATCCGCGGCCCCCCTCTGCAGATTTAATGGCGCAAGCATAGCGTGTAACTTGGGTTCAAGGATCAGTTAAAAAGACAGCGCTGTCAATATAATGGCGCTAGCTTATGTTCGCATCGCCATGATGAAAAACTATGTTTTCTGCAGCTTATTTACATAGTGTCCCCTAACGCTGTGGGGCGAGATATGGCACAAGCATTTAATGCCCGTATATCGGGTGCAAGAGTCGGAGTTTGGATTTGAGTTCGCACACCATTAACGATGTCGCGGCGCTAGCGCGCGTTTCTATTAAGACAGTCTCCGCGCGTGATGAATGGCGAAGCCCATGTGCGACCGCAAATGCGTGAACGTGTCATGCGCGCGGTTGAAGCGTTAAAGTATCGTCCTAATATTGCGGCCCGTGCGCTGGCCGGGTCACGTAGCTTTTTGATCGGGTTGTTCTGTGAACATCCAAGCCCAAGCTATGTGGCGGAAGCGCTACGCGGTGCCATGACACATTGCCGTGATGCTGGTTATCACGTTGTGATCGAGCAAATCGCAGGTGACAAGAAAGCCTTTCGGCAGCAGATGGAAACGCTGCTGACCGCCGTCAAAATGGATGGCGTTATCTTGTTTCCGCCCGTGTGTGATCGGGAAGAAGCCTTAGAAATTCTGGATCAGCGTTGCGTACCTTGCGTACGTATAGCTCCGTCTGGTCAGTTAAAACGCGGTCCTTATGTCTTTATGGATGACCGAAAAGCCGCTTACGAGATGACTGCGCATCTTGTGCGACTTGGCCATAAGAAAATCGGATTTATCAAAGGCCGCGCAGCCCATGCTTCCGGCGGGTGGCGCTATGATGGGTTCCAAAAGGCGATGCAAGCTGCAGGCTTAAAAATCAAATCGCAATGGGTGCAGCCCGGTGATTACACAGTGTCATCGGGCATGGCTGCAGCTGAGCAGCTGCTTCAGCAGAAAGATCGCCCCACTGCTATTTTTGCCAGTAACGATGATATGGCCTTTGGTGTAATGGCGGTGGCCCAGCGCCTGGGGCTGAAGATTCCACAACATCTTTCTGTTGTTGGTTTCGATGATGCGCCCATTGCCCAAGTCGTGTGGCCTCAGCTAACCACTATTCGGCAACCGACTATGAAGATGGCCTTTGAAGCTGCAGGCATGCTTATCCAAACCGATAAAGCAGCGCGCCAGATGAAAGGCACATTGCTCGATTTTGAGCTGATTATCCGCGGGTCTACGGGCGTACCGCCCCGCGCCTAAGCCGTATTTTCCCAACGCTTAAGTCAGCTGCCTCTCTGCGTCATAAAATTGACAGCGCTGTCAAATATTCATAGCGTTGCGCGGTTTGTTAGGCGTCGGGGGGATGCATGAAGACGTTATCAGGCTTAGCTGTTGTTGCGACGTTACTGGTGTGCGGGAATACGCAAGCGCAAAGTCCGCACCCGTGGTCTGATGCAAAGCTATCGCCTGATCAACGCGCGGCGATGGTTGTGGCGCAGATGACGTTCGAAGAAAAAATGTCATTGGTGCATGGCCATATGCCGATGCGCATGAAGCCGATGCCAGATGATGTCGTGCTGTCTGCAGGATATTTTCCAGGTGTGCCGCGTTTGGGCGTGCCAGCTTTACGTGAAACGGATGCAAGCCTAGGTGTTGCCAATGCGGGGCGACAGGTTGACGATGCAACCGCATTGCCGTCTGGGTTGGCGTTAGCAGCAACGTGGAATCCTGAACTGATGTTTGCGGCTGGTCAGATGATCGGTAAACAAACCCGTCAAAAAGGATTCAACATTCTTCTGGCCGGTGGCGTGAATTTAGTCCGTGACCCTTATAATGGCCGCAACTTTGAATACTTGGGCGAAGACCCCTTACTCGCAGGCGTGCTGGCGGGTTCTTCTATCAAAGGCATCCAAAGTCAGCACGTTGTTTCAACGGCAAAACACTTTGTTTTAAATTCGCAAGAAACGGGTCGGTATGTCTCAGATGCGCGGATCAGTGAGGCGGCGCTGCGCGAGTCTGATTTGCTTGCGTTTCAAATTACATTGGAAAAGGGCAACCCTGGCTCTGTGATGTGCTCGTACAACAAGCTGAATGGGCCATATACGTGCGAAAGCTCATATCTGCTAAATGATGTATTGAAGAAAGATTGGGCCTTTAAAGGGTTGGGTGATGTCAGATTGGGGGGCTGTGCACTCGGTGAATGCCGCCAATGCGGGCCTGGATCAGCAGTCGGGGCAGGAAGCGGATAAGGAAGTTTACTTCGATGGGCCTCTGCGTGCAGCATTGGCCTCTGGCGAGGTTTCGCAGGTCCGCTTGACCGAGATGGTTACGCGAATTCTACACGGTATGTTTGCCAATGGCTTGATGGATCAGGCGCCGGATGTCGGCCCCTTGAATACGCAAGCCGATAACGCTGTAGCTCAATCCGCTTCTGAAGCGGGCATCGTGCTGCTGAAAAACAGCGGCAACTTGCTGCCGTTGAAAGACAGCATAAAACGTATCGCGGTGATCGGGCCTTATGTGAATGTCGGTGTATTGTCCGGCGGCGGGTCATCGCAAGTCGCGCCTGCTGGTTCATATCGCGTGCCACGACCGGAAGGATCAGGCTGGGTGCCGACGCCTTACTATCACCCTTCTGTTCCCGTGCAGGCTATTGCGGCGCGTGCTAAGAAAACTGAAGTTGTTTTTGATAAAGGTGCAGATATCACGGTGGCTGCAAAAACAGCATCAGCAGCGGATGTTGTCATCCTCTTCGTTGAACAATGGACCACTGAAACGCGGGATGTTGATTTGCACCTTAGTGAGGCGCAAGAAAAACTCATTGCAGCTGTAACTGCGGCAAACCCTAAACGGTTCTTGTGCTTACCACTGGTGGCGCGGTGCTGATGCCGTGGGCCGATAAAGTGCCGGCTATTCTAGCGGCCTGGTACCCCGGTGGCCGCGGTGCCGAGGCGCTTGCGCGTATTATATTTGGTGACGTCAATCCATCGGGACGTTTGCCGATCACGTTTGCAAACCGTCTCGATCAATGGCCGCGCCAAACGCCGCCAGGTCGCGGCCTCGTGCGTGAAGGCACGTCCCCGGTGATTGGTGCGCAAGATCCGCCATTCGCAATTGATTACACCGAAGGATCGTCCGTGGGGTATCGCTGGTTCGCTGAAAAAGGCGAAGTGCCGTTATATCCGTTTGGATATGGGCTCTCGTATACCTCATATCGCTACGGCGATGTTGTCGCAACGGGCGGTGACGATGCTGTTGTAACGCTAACGATCAAAAACACAGGCCGCCGTGTCGGAACAGAACAGCGCAAGTATATTTGCGTAAGGGTCCCAAGCGTCAACAGCAACGCTTACTGGGTTGGGCGCAAGCGACATTGAAGCCGGGGGAAACCAAAAAAGTCAGTATTACTGTTGATCCACGTTTGCTCGCAAGCTGGGACGAAGCAGCGCATGCGTGGCGCATCGATGACGGATCATACGACATTTTTGTAGGGCCGAACGCGGGTGAGGCTGTTGTGCAAGCAACGATTACATTGCGTGGTCGCACGCTTAGTCCTTAAGCGCGCGTCGTAACGAAGCCGCGCTTTATCCGAAGCGCAAAGTATACCTTACATATGTTGATGAAGCTCATCATCAGCATCTCATTATGCTGCGCAAACATCATCATGTTGCAGATCAGCAACGAGAATTTTCATTCGTTATAAAAGGTCATCACTGTTTATCGCGTTATCACGCGCTAAAAGCGCCCCGTATTGCTTGGCCACATATCATCTAAGCGCTGATTATGCTGGGCAATCTGCATTTGCAGTTTCCTGCGCTCAAAACCACATCAACCTAAATATGTAGTGCGCTAATCAAGAGATGAAAATTACTCATTTGATGCCTTTTGACGATTCTCTGAAGGTGATCGCGGCATGTTTGAGATCGCCTGGGGGCGAGCATGCCGCGAGGTAAGGAGTGCGCAGCGCTCCTGCTTCAGATCACACTTGATGAGATCACAGGGGAAACAAATGTTACGAACGAAATTGGTATGCTCGACCGCAATTGCCGTGGCGGCGATGACTGCACCTGCTTTGGCGCAAATCGAAGAAATTACGGTGACGGCGCGTAAGGTCGAGGAGCGTTTGCTGGATACGCCGATCGCGATCAATGCATTCACCGGCGAAGATATTGCGGCGCGCAACATTGTCAGCTTCCAGGATTTGGCACAAAACACGCCTGGCACCAACGTGGTGAACCAAGCTTCAGGCGGGGGGCCGTGCTGACCGTTCGTTCCAAGCGGTTGTGATGCGCGGCATCTCGCCGTCGGGCACGCAGTTGCAAACCTCATCCATCTTCATCGATGGTGCGCCGGTTACGAATGCTTCGGCCATTCAAACCATTACATCCCCAGAACGCGTGGAAGTTCTAAAGGGCCCGCAGTCGGCCTATTTCGGTCGTCAGACATTCGCCGGCGCTATTAATATCGTCAACAAGATGCCGTCGGAAGAGTTCACAGGCCAAGTGTCGGGGATGGCCGCAACCCATGCGAATTATGACACGAGCTTAGAATTAAGTGGTCCATTGGCTGGTGATGCCTTGGGCTTCCGCATTACAGGTCGTGCTAACGGTAAACACGGTTCGTATGACAATGCGGCTGTACCGGGAACCACGCTTGGCAATCAGTCGACCAAGACCGGTTCGTTGTTGTTGGTGGCGAAACCCAACGATGATTTCACGGTTAAAGCGTTTGGGCTTTTGACCGACAAGAGCGACGGTGCCCCCCGCGACCGGCATTATCTCGGCATACGAAGTGCGCGATAACTCAGGCGCGATCATTGCAGTTAATCAATCGAATTGCCGCCTGAACAACAACGCCAATCCGTACTTCTGCGGCACAACGCCAAAGCTCTCGGCGGTCACGCCAGCGCAAACCGCAGTTGTGACACCAGCTTTGTTGGCGTCGTTACGTAATCCAGCGGGACGTGTTGTCAGCCCTGAAAATGGCCCGCTTGATGGGAACGGCTTGAAGGCACGCGATTTTCACTTCCATCTCGCGGCTGACTACGATGTCAGCGACAGCATCACGTTGTCCTCCTTAAGCGCTTACAACAAAGGCCGTTACAGCGAATTGGCTGACTTGGATAACCTGGGCTCGACCAATTCGACGTTCTTCGGTTCGAACACCGGCTATAACTTCGCGTTCTTGGTCGAAGGCATCTCGAAGGATTATTCGCAAGAAGTGCGTGCCACCTACGGCAATGATGGTCCGTTCCATGCCACCGTTGGTGCGAGCTACCTTTATTCACGTACCCAAAGTGCTTTAGGCGGTAACGGCGGCTCTATCATCGCGCCGCTGACCGTGACAACGGGTGGAGCTTTCGTCACGAAGACGAAGGGCGCGTTCTTTGGTCTGAGTTACGATGTCACCGATCAATTCAGTCTGAACTTCGATGGGCGTTATCAGGTTGATAAGAACATCACCTATGCGGCGCCAGCTGGCATTACCGTTACATCACCTGGCTTCGGTGTTCCCACGGGGTTCTATGCTGGTGGTAAGGAAGTTGTACACGGCACTTATAAAAACTTCATGCCGCGCGCCATCGCCCAATACAAATGGGATCCGGATAACATGATGTACGCCTCGTACTCCAAAGGCATAAATCCGGGTGTGTTCAACACTGGCTTCCTGACACCAGCCAGCCACGGGCGTAAATCAAGTCGCAGCCCTCGTGACAGCGAACAAACTGCAAGTGGTGGTCGATCCTGAAAAACTGACCAACTACGAAGTTGGTTTTAAAGGCCTCCAATTTGATAACAAGATGCGCTACGAAATCGCTGGCGTTCTATATGGAATGGCGTGACCAGATTAACTCACAATCCTTCTTCTATCTCGACAACCTCGGGGCCGTGCAGCAGCTGGGGGCATCCAGCAACACCGGCAGCGTGAATATCAAGGGGATCGAGGCTGGCTTGGGCTTCACGCTGGCTCCAGGGCTGACACTTGATTTAGGCGCTGCGGTAACAGATGCGGTGACGCAAGCCGCGGTGAACGCTGCTACCACGACACTGACGGGGATTACCAACTTCAAAGGTAAAACGACGCCGTACACGTCGAAGTATTCGGGTACAGCATCGTTGCAGTATGTCACGCCGCTGGTTGAAGCCAGCAACCTGGATGGTGTGATCCGTGTTGACTCGACCATCAAGTCGGGCACCTACACGAACTTGGCTAACAACGTCAAAACGCCGACGGCTTCTAACGTCAACTTAACGCTCGGTGTGCGCAATGACACCTATTCGTTGGAAGGCTTCGTGACGAACCTCTTCAACGATGACGCTTACTACAGCGCTATTGACGGTGTGTTAGTGGACTCGTCCTTTACACACTTCGGAACCAGCTCGGGCGCTTGTGATTCAAGTGCGTGACTTGCGCACTGTTGGTGTGAAGGGTTCTGTGAAGTTCTAGAACGAAGCGACGCGACGAAATGCAAGGGGCGGCATCTGTATGATGCTGCCCTTTTGTTTTCAAAAGTGCGCAAATTGTTTCACGTGAAACAAGTTAAAAACAGTCGTGCCTGTTTTTGTGAATAAGTCGGATTCTGCGTAATTTTTCCCCTGCATTTGCAGGAGCAGAGCAGGCAGAATTTGGGATTATATGAAGAATGGGGACAGCGCCCTTACTCACCACGCTGCGCTGGCAGGCGAATAACACCGACGCCTTTTTCGATGCGAATGTCGGTTTTGAAGGGCCGTGAGTATTCGATCACGTCTTCCAAGATCTGGCGCGCGACATCCGGTGTTGGGCGGCGTGGGGTGCCGTACTGCGAGCCGGGAATATTTACATCGCCTAAGTCGACCGGATGTAGCCGCACTTCAGCGAGCCTGCCTTTTTCGTATTTGGTTTCGGTCAGCAGGGCCACTTGGTTCTGGCGCTGCTGAAGACGGCCAAAGTATTTCTCGGCCAACTCGCCGTCGCCAACAACAGGCCCATCCAATGCAGATTGCGGCTGTTCTGCTTCATCACGCCAGGGACGCATGAGTTGCGATTGATACACAAAATTTGAGAGGCCGTAGAAGATTGGTTTGCCCTTGTAGATTTCCACGCCTTTCAACGTATGAACGCCATGCGCAAAGAACAAATCCGCCCCCTGATCAATGGCGGCGTGGGCAAACGCTGTTTGGAAGGCGGGCGGGTAGTGGTCGTTTGAGTAACGCTGGAACGCAAAACGGTTCTGATGCCAGTGGATCGTCACAGCCAGAAGGTCGTTGAACTGCTTACCTGTCCGAACTTCGCGCAAAATGTTGCGGAGCGACTGCGGGTCCATCTCGTAATCAAATTCGCCCACGCCCGGCATCACTTTAAAGCGTGTGCCGAAGGCTTCTAACGTGTCGCCAGTTCCTGTGTTACCTGCGATGGCACGCAATTGCGCCAGTTGTGGTGCCGTAACACCATTGTACGTGACCAGTTTCAATTCGCTGGAGCGAGATGTGACTTTGCCGCCATCTGCTTTTTGGCGGCGCTGGTTTGCATTAAAGGCATGTTCTTTACCGAGGCCATCGGTCGCGTTTTGGCGCTGAAATACGGTGCTGAATACCGTCACTTCGTTGGCCAGATTCTCAGGCACAGCAATCGGGCTATTGGTTTCACCTCGCCGCGCCACAATGGCATCGCGCATCGCACGCACTTGTTCTAACTGTGCGGGCGTTACTATTATCGGTTCGTCACGCGCAACACCGGACATCCGGCTGGTGCTTTCACCCTTCGCATCCATCCCCATTAACCCCACGCTGCCTTTGGGTGTGGAGAAGCTGCGGGTCATGCGCGCTTCTGATTCATTGCGGTCGACACCGACATGCACAATGCGAACACGTTTCAGCTCTTTGAAGTTGGCCCACAAGCCATCCTCGCCCACATCCCAGGTGTGGTTGTTGGCTTTGGTGACCATGTCGATTCCCATGCGCGCCCAATCATCTGCAACAACGTCAGGTGCTAATTGCCGCGCATTCGGGCCACGGTACGTGTCGAAGTCGACAACAATGTTTTCGTTATTGGCCAGGGTCACGTCCGCGCTGCGCATCAGGTTTACCAAATGCGCCGTGTCCGGGTTCGCCCGATCCGCAAAGGGGGCCATTTGAATCAGATCGCCGACGGCCACAACCGTAAAATCGTCTTTAATCTTAAGGGCCAGTTCCACTTTCTGATCACGCGGTGGAATGGGGCCATCGTACGTGCGCGCATCTTGGGCGATGGCAGGTAACGCGCATGCCAACGCCAAAGCGGACGATAATAAAAGACGACTTATATATGTGCTTTGGCGCATTATTTATTCTCATTCCAATGGCGCGGCGTCAGCAGTACGGCAGCCAAGCTGATCACAGCTGCAATACTGAGCCATAAGCCAGGGATTGCACGGTCACCTGTTTCAGCAATCAGCCACGTGGCCAATGCAGGCGTGAAGCCACCGAAGATCGCAGTGGCACAACTATAAGCAATCGAGAACCCGGCTGTGCGCACACGCTTTGGCATTATTTCGGTCAAATGCACAATCATCGCGCCGTTATAGGCGGAATAGACCAGTGCCAGCCAAAGTTCGACAATCAGCAGACGCGTCAAGGACGGTTCAGAGACCAACCACAACAACGATGGATATCCAGTCACAATTGCCACAGCAGCCGCGCCAATCAGCAGTGGCCGCCGCCCAATTCTGTCGGACAATCCACCCATCAAGGGCAGCATTACAAAGTTGGTCGTGCCGACACAGAGCGTTACCAGCATTGCACCTGCAGCGCCCAAGTTTAAAACACTATTCCCGTAAGTCGGCGTATACGCGGTGATGGTGTAGAAAAATACTGTCGTCATCACGGCGGTGAACATGCCCGCTAAAACGATGCGTGCATTCTCTGCCATGCTGCGGAACAGCGAGCCGAACGTTGGTGGCGGCGCTTTGGTATCAAAGGCAGGCGACTCTTCCAAAAGGCGGCGGATGATGAACAGGAATGGGATCATCAGCGAACCAATCACGAATGGAATGCGCCAGCCATCGGCGGCGACTTCCGCGGGTGACAGCCAACTATTCAGCATCATACCGACGAAGGCCGCGAACATTACCGCCACTTGTTGGCTGGCTGATTGCCAAGCCACATAAAATCCACGGCGACCAGGTGTTGCGATTTCGGATAAGTACACCGATACACCACCCACTTCGACACCGGCCGAGAGACCTTGGATCAATCGGCTAATGAGGATGAGAATAGGTGCGAGCACGCCGATTTGCGCGTAGCTGGGCATCAATGCAATGGCAAGCGTGCCGACACCCATGAGGGCGAGTGTGAGGAGCAAGCCATTCCGCCGACCATTACGATCAATGTACGCGCCCAGCACGACAGCGCCAACCGGGCGCATGAGGAAACCTGCACCGAAGGTCATCAGCGCCAATAACAGCGACGCAGCTTCGCTTTGAGTCGGGAAGAATGTTTGGCCAATGGCTTTGGCGTAATAGCCAAACACCATGAAGTCATACATCTCGAGGAAGTTGCCACTTGAGACGATGAAGACGGATTTAAACGCCGAACGACGGCTGGGTGTGGTGTGTGCTTCGGACATAGTGGTCCCTTTCGCAGGTAAAGCTTCTCTAAAAAGCGATCAAAAATGAAAAGAAAGGCGCGCTAACGCTGGTGCAGGATTAGGCGGCCCACACGTTCCGGCGTGACCTTGCCGTTGGCGATGGCCGCTTTGCCATTTAGGAACATGTAGTCCACGCCCTCGGCATAGGCGTGTGGTTCATCGTAGGTGGCGGTATCGCGGAAGGTTGCTGGATCGAACACCAACACATCGGCGAAGGCTTTCGCGCGCAACACGCCGCGATCAGCGATGCTGAACACTTGTGCGGTTAAACCTGTAGCAGCATGAATGGCTTGCTCCATGCTGATGACGTGACGCTCTTGTACATATGTATGAATTTTGCGCGGGAACGACCCATACGCACGCGGGTGTTCAGAACCTTCGCCAAATTTCACAAGTGCGCCATCGGTGCTGGTCATCGTCCAAGACTGACGCATCAGGGTGTCAACATCGTCGTCGCTCATATTGAACGAGACGGTTTTGGCACCACCTGCAATCAGCATATCAATGGCGGTATCTAGCGGATGCTGTTTGCGGGCGGCGGCAATTGCATCCAAACGCTGACCTTCTAACGAATGATCAGCCGGGTAATCGCGGATCATCAGTGTCGCAGCACCGCCACGCAGTTCCAAGTTTCGGACCATTCCTTGGCGAATTTTTGCGCGTTGTACCGGATCACGCAGACGCTCGGCAGTCGCTTTCGCCCCACCTTCTTGTGCCCATTCCGGCACAAGCGCTGAGCGCAAGTTCGAACCCGATGCCGTGTAGGGATACTGATCGGCCCAGATCGACAAGCCTTCGGCGCGCGCGGCCTCGATCATCTGAATAGCCTCGGCAGATTTTCCCCACACGCTAGGGCCCAGCAGTTTGATGTGCGTGACAACGCCAATGATGCCCGATTGGCGCGAGACCTCGATCAACTCATCAATGGCTGCCAGCACGCCCATATCGTAGCTGGCTTCATCGCGAATGTGACTTGAGTGAAAAGCGCCTGGATAACGCGCTGCGACTTTGGCCAGCGCAACAATCTCGCTGGTTTTGGAATAACGACCCGGCACATAGAATGGTCCGCTCGAAAGCCCAAACGCACCTAAGTCCATCGCCGTTTTCACCAGCGCTTCCATCTTGCGCAGTTCAGCAGGCGTCGGGGCACGGTTCTCAAGGCCAATCACGGCCTCACGCACGGCGTTGTGCCCGATTTGCGGAATCACATTCACACCAGGGCGCAGTTTGTTGATCGCTGCAAACTGCGGGGCCAAATCAGCAGGGCCTTTGCCGTCGGGGTTGATAAAAACAGTGCCGATGCCTTGGTAGAGGATTGGCAATGCAGCCGCGAGTTCCGGTGTTTCAATGCCGGGGGCGGCGTGGCTGTGTGGATCAATAAACGCGGGCGAGACGATTTTGTTGGTGGCGTTGACGGTTGTTGCTGCGGTTGCATCTGCAGCAACGTCGCCGACCACAACAATTTTGTCGTCTTTGATTGCAACATCGGCGCGGCGCGCTGGCGTGCCGGTACCATCAATTACCATGCCGCCACGAATCAGAACGTCATAACGTTCGGTTGCATTGGCATAGGGTGCTGTGACGAACGCAAAGAAAATTGTGCCCGCGGCAAGCAGCTTTGCTAGAATTCCATGCCGCATCCGCCACCCCATTACGCATCCCCAGGTCTTGATGCTGGCAGACTGGCGTGGCGTACACCACACCGTCAATCAGACCAACCTTTCAGAGCCTTCCATGCCCTATAGCCTTTGGGTATGGGTGACTTGCGGATAGCATCTGTGCCCGATACCATATTGCAAATACATAAGATTGGCGCGGTACACGATGACGTACCGAAGCAACATGCGGCGGGGGTTATAGGGGGCGGTGGCATGATGAATCTGCGCCACATCGAAGTGTTTCACGCAGTGTATCAGTCCGGCTCAGTCTCGGCTGCAGCGCGTGCGTTGAACGTTTCGCAGCCGTCGGTCAGCAAAGTGCTGCGCCATGCGGAAAGCCGCATTGGGTTCCCATTGTTCCGCGTTGTTAAAGGGCGCTTGGTTGCGACCGAAGAAGCGCACGTGCTGTTTCACGAAGCGCGCGAACTGTATGCCCATGTGCAGTCGCTGCAAGAATCCACCAAGAACTTAAAACGCGGCGGCGAAGGCCATTTGCGTTTGGCGGTGTTGCCGTCCTTAGGTTTGGATGTGGCACCTGCGGCTGTTGCCAATTTCCGTCATACGCACCCTGGTGTGTCGTTTGAAATTCGCACGTTGCACCGTGAAGATGTGTTGCGCGCGCTGTACGAGCGCAACAGTGATTTGGCCATTGTTTACGATGCCCCGCATCATCCGCAACTCAATGGCATCAGTATTGGATCTGGCGAGCTGGTGTTGCTGTATCGCACCGACGAATTTCCCGATGCGCCTGCACGTGTGTCGTATGACATGTTCCGTAATCGCGATTTGATCCGGCTGACAGATTCGGGGTTTGTCGGAACACTGTTCAATAACGAAGTGGAAGAGCAAGCGGGCGTGCCGACCATTGCCGTGCAAACGTATTATGTCGCGGCGGGTTTAGTGCGTCGTGGGGCGGGTTTCGCGGTGGTCGATGAGTTCACGGCGCGCGCAAACCTAGGCAGCGATTTATCATTCCGCCCTTTAGTGGGGGGCGCGCGCTTTCAAGTGTTCTGCACGCATCTGGTCAGTCGCCCATTGTCTCGTGTGGCGCGTGATTTTGTTACGACGCTAGAAAAAACGTTAGCGTCCAACAGCATATAGCCAGCATCATATAGCTTGCCGTAAATATATAACCTGGGGCTATGACCCCCTTTCGTCTTTGCTCTGTAAAGCCAGAGGAGAGTTATCACATCATCGCGACTGCCTGATCGCCGCTCTGGGCGTGGGCTTGTTTCAAGGCAAAAGCGATGAAAATTTCAGCTCCATATTTATTGTATCTTGGGAATGCCACTGATCCGTTGACGGTGAAAACCTCGCGCGGTGTGGCGGTGTGGCGTCCGGAAACGTGCGTTGGAGAGTATCGTGCGGAGGGCTGCACGCTGTCGCTGGGCTTGCCGCATCTCGATTTTAAAGACGCTGTTGCGCGCGGTGCCAAGACATTGATTCTCGGTGTCGCCAATGCGGGTGGCCTGATGGGCCCGACGGCAGTTGCACACGTGATTGAAGCGTTGCGCGCAGGCTTGGATGTGGCGTCCGGCTTGCATGATCGCCTGAACGGCAATGCGGATATTGTTGCTGCTGCAAAGCAAGCGGGCCGTGCGTTGTTTGACGTGCGCGAACCGCCCCGTGGCTTGCCCGTCGGCAATGGTCGCCGCCGTGCGGGCCGTCGTTTGCTCACGGTCGGCACCGATTGCTCGGTGGGGAAGATGTACACCACGCTGGCGTTGGAACGCGAACTGCGCAAACGCTCGATCAAAGCTGATTTCCGTGCGACGGGTCAGACTGGCATTTTGATTGCGCAATCTGGCATTGCGATTGATGCCGTGGTGGCTGATTTTATTTCAGGCGCAACCGAAGTGATCTCGCCCGCGCGTGATGATGGTGGTTGGGATCTGATCGAAGGTCAGGGCTCATTGTATCACCCGTCATATGCTGGTGTGTCATTGGGCTTGCTGCATGGCTCGCAACCTGATGCCATCGTGCTGTGCCATGAAGTAGGCCGCGAACATATTCGCGGTATTGCGGGTCGTCCGCTTCCTGATTTGCGGGCCTGCATTAAAGCCAACTTAACAGCCGCACGTTTGACCAACCCAGATGTGATTGCGGTCGGTGTGGCGCTGAACACATCGCGTGTGGGTGCCGATGAGGCCAAACGCGCGTTTGAAACAGCCGAGCGTGAACTGGGCTTGCCATGCGAAGACCCGATGGTGACAGGCGTGAGCCGCATTGCTGATCAGTTGTTGAAATGCTTCGCACCCTCCGCTGCGGCGTAGAGCGCTGGGCGCTCGCAACGCCGTTCCGCATTTCGCGCGGCGTTAAAACCGAAGCTGAAGTGGTTACTGTTGAGTTGACGCAAGGCGATGCGCGTGGGCGCGGCGAGGCTGTGCCCTATCCGCGTTACGGCGAAACAGCGGACAGTGTGCTCGCGCAAATTAACAGCGTGTTGGGAGAAGTTTGCGCTGGGGCTTCGCGTGAGGAATTGTTGTCGTTGCTGCCCCATGGGGCGGCGCGCAATGCCATTGACTGCGCCTTGTGGGATTTGGATGCAAGGCTGACTGGGAAAAGACCGCCGGACCTTAAGCCGCGCGTGCTGGCCCCATTACCTACGGCCATGACGATTAGTTTGGATCGTCCGCCTGTCATGGCTGCCGCCGCAGCAAACGCTATGTTGCGCGGTGCGCGTCTGCTGAAGTTGAAACTCGATGCAACCGAGCCCGACGACTGCATGCGCGAAGTGCGTAAGGTTGCGCCCGATGTACCGCTGGTGGTGGATGCCAACGAAGGTTGGAATTTAAAACTGCTGCAAGACTTGCAGCCCTTGATGCGCGACCTCAACATTGCGTTTGTTGAACAGCCTATTCCCGCAGGTGATGATGCATGCCTGGAAGGGTTATCGTTTCAGGTGCCGGTGTGTGCGGATGAATCTTGCCACACCAGTGCTGATTTAGAGCGGCTTTCTAAGCGCTATACGATGGTGAATGTGAAGCTCGATAAAGCTGGTGGGCTTACCGAGGCCTTGCGTTTGGTGGCGGGGGCCCGTGCACGCAACTTTGGGGTGATGGTGGGCTGCATGGTTTGTACCTCACTGGCGATCGCCCCAGCGTTTCACGTTGCAGCCTTGGCCGACTTCGTAGACCTTGATGGTCCGTTGTGGTTGGCGAAGGATCGCGCAGGGGGCGTGACACTGGGCCGCGATGGATTATTGGCACCGCCCGATGTCGCGTTATGGGGTTGGGGCCTCTAAAGAGGTTAAGGGGAGGGGGCTCATGACACTGCTGCGTGGCTGGTTTGCCGTAGCACTTTGGAAGCGCGTGCTGGTGGCTTTAGTGCTGGGCGCGTTGTTGGGCATTGTTCTTCCCGCTGCTGCACCAAAGATTGCCTTCCTCGGTGAAATTTTTGTTCGCCTCATTCGTATGCTGGTGGTGCCGATCATTCTGGTGACGGTGGCTGCTGGTGTTGCGTCACTCGCTGATCCCAAGCGCCTCGGGCCTATTGGCGGCAAAGCGCTGCTGCTGTTTGTGATCACCACTATCATCGCGGTGTCGGTGGGGATTGTAGTGGGGCTGATTGTGCAGCCCGGCGCGCATATCAGTTTGGCCGGTGCAACGCCGCATGCGCTTGGTCCGGTAAAGAGTGTTTACGATCAGCTGATCGGCATTGTGCCGGTGAACATTTTTGACGCGCTGGCCAAAGGCGACATGCTGGCGATTTTGTTTTTCGCGGCATTGTTGGGTGTGGGCACGGTTGCTGCGGGTGAGGCTGGTCAGCCGGTTGCCAAATTGCTGACCGCAACCTCGCACGTGTTGCTCCACGTGGTGCGCATCGCCATGGAGTTTACCCCATTCGGCGTCTTTGCCCTGGTTGCAAACGCGGTCGCGACAAACGGTGTGGTGGTGTTCACCAGCATCGGGGCGTTGGCCTTGTGTGTCGTGATCGGCTCGGCCGTGCAGATGCTGGTGGTTCACAGCGCGCTGGTGGCGGTGGGCGC